>DASYPT010000012.1:0-82833 GCA_036006355.1 Pyrinomonadaceae bacterium
TTTTTCCGTTCGACTGGTCCCCGGACGGGCGGTTTATCCTCTACGAAAAGGATCCGACGGAACTCTGGGTCTTGCCGGTGTCGGGCGATGCGAAGCCTTACGCCTTAATACAAACGAAGACTTACGATGCCAACGCTCGGTTCTCGCCTGACGGACGTTGGGTCGCGTTCGTTTCTGATGAAACGGGACGGAAGGAAGTTTACGTGACGAGGTTCGATCACCCCGGCGAGAAGTGGCCCATCTCGACCGACGTCGGCAACAATCCGCGTTGGCGGCGCGACGGCAAAGAATTGTTCTACCTGGCGGCAGACAGTAAGTTGATGGCAGTGCAGATTAAGCCGGGCGAGAAATTCGATGCCGGCGCACCGACTGCGCTTTTCAAATCCGATCCGCTGAGTCCGGATTACGACGTCACGGCTGACGGCCAACGCTTCCTCTTCATCGCGAGCGCGCCGGGAAATCAGCGTCTTCCATTTGCGGTGATCCTTAACTGGATGGCAGATCTGAAACGATGACTCTTGACGCCGGCACAAAACTCGGCCGTTACGAAATCCGCTCAAAGCTTGGCGAGGGCGGAATGGGTGAAGTTTTACTTGGCCCAGGACACCAAACTCGATCGCAAAGTCGCAATCAAATTTCTCAACGAAGAATTGCAAGGCTGATAGTGATCAGGGCTGGATCGATATAAACAAATAGCACGTTCTAGCGCTTGGTGCGTTATGAGAGGCTCGCCGGGCGCAAACGGGACGTGATGGGTTGAGAGCCTTGCGGACCTTTCTGCTTGGCAGGGCAGAAAGCAAATAGACTCCCCCTCCGTTTGGCTGCAAATCGCTTTACAGGCAGCTCCGTTAAGGTCGTGTTTACTACGCTCGCGCGGCCTGATGACGTCAGGCAGTGATACTAAGTGTGCCGTCAACCTTCCCGTCAACGTTGAAACTGATGTCTGTAAGTTATTGAAACCGTAAAGCTTGTGAGCGTGAACCCAATTGCTGAGCCAAGCGGGCGATAATCAATAACTTACAGCGACAATTGGACCGGCACGTTCGCTGTAAAACGGATTATCTGAACGCATCTTAAAGCATCTGTGCCCGCTTGAGCCAGTGGCAGGAGCGGCCCCTCGCTGCGGATTCTGAGTCTCCTGACGGTGCTATTACTATACAAGCCAGCATTTATGCGACTAGCGGTTGTAAAGGTATCGCTTCGGCTGGCTTAGTATCGGCATGCTGTCCGTAAGTCTACCAAGCCTTTCCTCTTCCGCTAATCATTAATACCGCGACCGTCAATAGATCGATGAACCAGAGATGAGGCACCGCTCTATTCTGCTTTTCGTTCGAACTTGACCCGATTGGCTCGATAGTTTCTGAACAGCAGCTCCAGAAACCGATGGGGTTGCGCGTAGATTTTCGTGACTCCAAGCTTCAAGTTTCCAAGCTTACATTGCGAATAGACTGAGCGAACCATGGCCAACAAGGCGGTCTTTGAAGAGTACGTCAGTTGGAATTAAGAGCTATTCTTTCCGCCCGAAGTAGAAACGCAGCGATGTGTAGGGCAGATGGGCGTGATAGTTCTGTGGCCTACCCCATGCCGTTGGCGCCGAGATCCCCCAATCCGAGGATCCGCTGCCCGTCGGTGACGACGATGACGCGAATGTTCTTCTGCGGCCAGTTGGCGAGAAGACGATCGATCTGCCCGCGATCGTCCGGTGTGATGAAGATGCCCTTCGGCTCGCGCGCGATGTGCGAAAACTCCTTGCACGCCTCTCCGACTGTGAATGTATAGATGAGCGGCAGCAGCGTGTCGATGTGTTCGATCAATGTCCGGTAGAATAGCCGCTCGTTTCGCTCCTGCAACGCCGACAGCTGTATGTACCTGTCGATGTCGCGCGGCAGCCGTTCGAGGTTTACCATTACCCGGTGTACCATCTGCGGCGTCGTCGACACGCGGTGGGGCAGCAGCCCGCGCAAGCCCAGCCGCGCTCGCTCACTCCGCGAAAAGGCGATCGATCGGTTCAATGTCTTGTCGCGCGGAACTTCAAAGCCTCGTTTCATGTTCTGATTGTGCTCGCTATCGCCGATACCTTCACTACCTCCTCCTGCCACCGCCACCGCCGCCACGACCACCACCACCGCCGCTACGGCCACCGCCACCGCCGCCACTGAAACCGCCACGGCTGGCTCCGCCATGGCTCCCACGCGAACCGCTAACGCTTGAAGCACCTCTACTGCTGCTTGCGCGCGCGCCGCTGCCGCTGTATCCGGAATCTCCAAAGGCGCCCCGATTCTCAGAACCGCTTCCCACGCTGCGATTGCCAACGCGATCTCCCCCGCTTCTACTACCGCGATTTCCCGGGCTGCTGGATCGATCATTCGCACGAGCTCCACCGCGACTTGAAGCACGCTCTCCAGCCGCGCTTCCGCCGCGATTGGCGGCTGCACTTCGGCTCCTTTCACCGCCGCGATTACCGACGCCGCCGCCACCGCCGGCTCTGCTACGGTCGCTTGCTGTTCTCCGGTCGACGCTGCCGACGCCCTGACGGTCGAGTTGTTTACTAGCGGCCCTCTGACGATTGGCTAGTGAATCACCACGTGCTGTCCCTCCGAATCTGTCAGCAGTACCTCGGTTCGGATAAGGAGCTCCGCCGCGATGTCGCGGGTTGTGTTGCCACTTGTTCCCGCCACTGATGTTTGCGCGGTTGCCGCCGCTGATGTTGGCGTTGCGATTAAAGTTGTTGTTGACGTTGATGTCGATGTCGTTATCGCCCCAGCCGCAACCCCAACCCCAACCACCACCCCACGCAGCTCCGATAGCCACACCAACTCCGAATGAAATAGCGGTTGCTGCAAGGACGGCTCCAGTCGGATAGGGTGGATAGTAAATCGCAGGGTACGGATAGACCGGGGGACCGTAGACGTAGACTGGATCGTAACTCGGTACGTAAACGACCTCCGGACTTGCCTGTTCTATTACGATCACTGTTTTGTTCTCGACGACCTTGGTCTCAACTCTCACCTGCTCGTTAGACTTCAACGCACCTGTACCCTGGGCCTTTTCCCGCATACGTTGTATAGCGTCCATAACGTCACTCTGCTGCGCCAGGAAAGCGTTGCCCAGGTCAGTGGTCCATTGAATGTCGTCAGCTAATCGTTTCACCACCTCCGGCAACGCCGCCATCGCCTGAATGCTCGGATCCCATGGTTGTTTCGAGACTTCATTCACCAGAGCCTTGTCTTTGAGATTCTCATTCTTCTCGAGCCACTGCTGAAGCTGGATGATTTCGAGAGGATAAGTCGAGGCTACCAGCACCTGGCTTATGAGTGGATCGGGATACAAGGCAATCGGCGCCACCAGCGAATCAAGCTGAGATGCGGGAATTATTGCAGGTTGCTGATCCGCGGAAGCGTTTGCAGATTGCTCATTCGCGGGAGTCTGAGCCAACTGTGGGGAATTAGCCGACTGTGGGGACTGCGGCGTCTTGGAACCGCACGAACTGTTCCCTTGGACCAGCAGAGCCAGACATAGAACCGCCGTCAATGTTCTCAATTGGCCCTGCTGAAATGCTGAGCGAAATGATCCTGCTTCCATGTCGTCTCGAACTCCTTCCTCCGATCAGTTTCTAAAATCGGTGAGATCGTCTTGCTCTCCGAACACAAACAGGTCCGAGTCGGATGTTTACATTTAGCAAGGAGCGAGACCAAAATTCAGAGCCAACAATGAGATAAAGTTACTCGTCAACTTTGAAATCTAGCGCCATTCCCCTTTGCTCTTAACTGTCAATTCTGACAGGCTTCGATTTGCCGTCTTCCTCAACGGATTTTAAGACCCCGAAAGGCCTACTCACCAAACGTAACATAGCGAGATTTACCAGCATTTACCGAACTGGCGACCATTAGAGATCACCACTCTTGCGGGGTCTTTTATTTTCCCTTTAAGAAGTTCAATATTGGGTTGTTAAATTCATTCGGCCTTTCCAACGGATATATGCAGACCCGGAGCGAAAGACTGGGTCCGCCGTATGACAACCCGGAAAGCTGCCAGCCCAACGAGAAAGTCACGTCGAGTCAATGAGCCGTTTTCGATCGGCGGTTTCGTTTTAACTTCACTGATTAACGTTCGTCCCAAAGATTTCCTTGGATCGAGATGTCACGGCTGTTAATGGAACCATCTGATAAGCCTTGATTTCGTAAGGCCTTAAAAAAAGCGCGCGGGTCTTTGGGTGGGGGTTGATCCGGATCAGGTGCAACGATCTCCAGGAAAGAGTTTGGGCCGAGAGCGATGAAAGCATTCTTGGTCCCTCGCCCGGGATGTTTTCCTGCAAGCGTTGCGCGAACACCCAGGAGTTTCTCTATCTCATCGATCCCGCAGTCATGATCGGGAGTGGCATACATAAGATAATCTACGTGCTGGATTAATTCCGGTTTATTTGTAATGCGCGAGAAAGCCAAGCAGGGTTTCATTAAACTTCTGCGGCTGATCATGTGGTATCCAATGCGTCGCCTTCGGGATGCGAACAAATCTTGCGGACTTTAGACAGCCCGCAGCCTTTGCGGCGATACGTTGTAATCCTGGCGGACTTCGCTCACCGGCTAAAAACAAGGCCGGCGCGGTGATCTGTCCTGCAATCTCGCACGTGAAAGGCAAGCGACGCGAATTGTAATCGAGCTGAAAGGCAGGCGCGTTGTCCAGCAGCCCTTGTCGCACCTCGCGTCCTGCCTTTTCGTATGCGCCAGGAGCAACACGCGTCGCATACGTACGCATAATTCGCTCGGCATTGCCACTCGCAAAGACTTCCGTCATTTCGGCTCGACCTGCCTGCCCTTCTTTCCTCGCTGCCTCATCTTCGGGTCCATCGGTGAGTACGCCGGCAACTCCGGGTTCAACAAGCACCAGGGTGCGAACCAATTCGGAATGCCGAAGTGCGAGTTGCAATGCGACCGCGCCGCCGTACGAATGGCCAATGAGATGGACTGGGCCGATCTTCAGTGTTTTGATAATCGCCGCGAGGTCTTCTACCTGGACCTCGAGACTGGCATCGGCATTTGCAGTCGGCACGGCGTTGGGCCAGTGATAGCGACGACTGTACGCAATGACTCGATAGTGCCGGGCCAACGGCTTTATCTGTTTCGACCACTCGCGGTAATCAAACATAGAGCCATGTACAAGAACCACGGGCGGACCGAACCCTGCTTCCACGTATGCGAACAACAAGCCATTAGCGGCGACGTGCCTTACTACTTGAGCCGAAGCCGCGGTTGCAGTCAGGACCGTGGCAAAAAATATTGCTCCGATTTTTTCGACAATCTTCATTGCTCCTCTACGATTTGGGTCGGCAGTGGAAGACCAACGCTACCTACAAGCCATCAAAAACGACGAATCGGATTCAGTGAGGTCATGGCTCGGCGGACGTTTGCTATCGTGCAGAACAAGCGCCAAGGCTCCTCGCATTTCAGTGCTCTGAACCCGTCCACGGTGAATCTGATCGGTTGCCAATACGAAGAATTTTCCGGCCTTGAGTCGGTGTGCGGCTTTCTGCGTCTCTAAACACTGCTCACCCGAGACGATGTAAAATACTTCCGGACCCGAATGTATATGGACAGGTGTCGACGCTCCGTGTCTAAGCAAGGATGACTGGACTCGCATCGTGTAACCCTCCGCAGCAGGCAAAGTTAGTGGGCCGATCAATGCGACGTGACGTCCGCCGTGATGGTCCGAGGTCTTGCCCTCGACGGTCATGAGCCACACACCGCCGTGCGCTTCAGCCGCAACACTATTTGGACCGGCAGCTTTCTTCGCGTCTTCCAGCGAATTGAAACGATCGATATGCCAATATATGGCCCCCGTTATAGCGCCGGACAATGGCCTGCTCGCCAGGATGGTGCAGCCTTCCTCGCCGCGTCGTTCGGGCGAGTCGTCCGCGCATTTAACCGCGGAGCGGTTTTGAGTAGCTTGACCAGAAGCGATCTCGCACAACGCGAACATCAAAAGCAGTGTGATTGAGATCTCTTTCATTCGTTATCTCCATATCGATCGTTAAGACATCTACTGGTCCATCTTGTTAAAGACCACCGTCCCGTCGTTAACGATCATTCGAATGTCTTTCAGTGCCTCGATCGATGATAGAGGGTTATCACCGACGATAACGATGTCCGCCTCTAACCCTTTCCTTATTGCACCCGTTCTTTTGTCGATCTCGAGGAGCTTCGCGGCCTCCGACGTGATGGCCTTGATAGCTTCCATTTTGGGTATGCCTGCCTTAGCAAAGCCCAACGCGTTATCAGCGATCGTCCACCGACCCGAATCGAACTCCCGCCCGTAGTTAAGATCCGTTGCTCCGACGACGTGGACTCCCATTTCATACGCACGCCTCGTTACCTCCTTGGCTTGCGGCCACATCGTTCGCCCTCATCCCCGAGGTTTTAGCAGGAGGCTACCAAGTACGCCCCGATGTCTTCAATATTGGTTGCTCCCCGGCTATTCAGCCCTCGAGTTCACGCTGAGTCTGATTTCCAAAGACCGGAACCTTGAGTTCTGTTTGTTCTCATCTCGGAGTCGCGGCGCGTTTGCGGAGTTCAACAAAACACTCGGAGCACAGCGTTAGCCAAATCGAACGGTCCTAAAAGCCCATTCGCTCAAGTTCCTGGCGCGCTCTGACTTCCTGATTTCGAAACCGTACATCTGCGTTTGCAAGCTCCGCTGCCTTGGCGAGTTCACTACGCGCTTCTTCCTTCTGTCCGCTGCGTGCGAGGGCTAGGCCTAACGCAAGGTGCGTGCGCGGATCATTTCGACCAAGTTCTGCGGCCTGGCGTCCTTCGGCGATGGCGTTGTCGACATCGCTTGCGCGCAGGAAATAGCCTGAACGGTGAACATGACTCATCGCTGCGGCCAGCGGTACCTCGAATCGTCCTCGGTAAACGAAAATATTTCCGCCAATAAAAGCTATCGGTTCCGATTTGGTGATGGGTACATATTCATCGCCGCCCAAAGGTGGGACGTCCCTTTCACTCAGTATGATCGTTCCATCGATCACCGGCGGCACAGGATCGATCAGATTGCGGCTTATCATTATTCGTACGCCTGAAGGCATCGGCCGACATGGCTGCACCGATCGGAGCATCTCCGGATGCACGAACGCTACGATCCAGCAATCGTGGACATTTTCGCGAGCGAGATATTCACTGACGAGTTTCATGTTCTGCCCGATGTCGCTAATGAAAATTCGATGAGTGTTTTGATAGCCGCCCCAAAAATCATTCGCGAATGCGAGATAATTAGGTGCCGTTCTTACTGCTGCGGCCGCATTAAAGACGAGCAGAGCGACGAGCGCGTATCGAAGCCTGTTGAATTTCTGGCAAAGCCATATAGCACCCGCTGACGAAAGGATGATGAGGAATCCGTAGATCGCCAGGATATGTCGCACACTGTTCGTGAAATCGGAGCTCGAAGCAAAAATAAAAAATACAACCGGCGGCATTAGGAGGAACAAGCCCTCGCGCCATTTTTCCCGACTGAGACACAGAAAGATCAGGCCAAGCGGCAGAAGGAACAGCAAAGCAATATTTGTTTTGACCGCAAATGCAACTGGAAAGTAGAACCATTTCCCCACTGGGTAATTGCGGGCGAAGATCACGGTGTTGCGGCTTCCCCACGCAATCACGTCAGCCATTCCCAGAACGTACGCTTCCGGAAAGATATGCGTATGGCTTATCGCTTCCGTTGCTCGGGCCGGAAATCCCTTAACCGACTCCGGCCTGCCGTTCTCCTTTATATAGTCGGACACCGAGATCGTGGGCGCTGTCTCGTTCGAAATCGCGCGATAACGAAATCCATAGAATGACCAGAGGATCGCCAAGCCGATCAAAAACATTCCAGCGAAAGTTGCGACGCGCAGAAGCAGTCGTCGAGCGAGAGGTATCGCGGATCGATGAAACAAGACCCCATCAGCGATCAACAAAGCGAACAAGATCCCGACGAATATCACAGCCGAATGCTTCGCAGCTAGCATCAGCCCGATCGCAAACGCGGCCAAGAGAAAGCGTGGCCAAGTCCGGTGCTTACCGAATCGATATAACGCATAAACCGCACCGAAAGCCGTAGCGCTTATAGCCATATCAGTCAGCACGAGAGACCCAAACGCAATCAAACTCGGTTCGAATGCGACAATCGCCAAAGCCGTCAACGCTTCCCAACGCCCGAACATCTCCCACGCTGCAAGAAACACGAGCAGAGCGAGGAGCAGACTCACCAACGAGGCGGCCACCCTCGACGAGATGACAACGCTGTCAACGCCGTTTTCGACGACGAATGTGCTGCCATAACTGAAACCGTCGAATTTAGGTGTGAATTTCAAACCGCATTCCCATGGCGGTTCGGAAAGCTGACGGAAATTAAGCGGCGCCGTCGCAAGCAATTTTAATAACGGTGGATGCTCCGGGTTGATGCCAAAATCGCCGCACTGCCAATGACGATGGCCCGCCAGAATATGAAAGGGCTCGTCAACCGTCGCGCTTGTCCGCACGGCGTGATAAATCAGTTGGAATGCAAAGGCTGCGAACAAAAAGACTGCTGTCGCAAAGTAGAGCGCCCGTTCTTTACCGGTCATCGAACCACGGCCCATAGGAATCGTCTCTCTTGGGTATTTCAGAAAGCGAACTGCACTAATACACACTTTTAGTGGTTAAGTATAGGTCGCCCGGATCGATCTTAACGGCATTCATCGGAAAACTGATCCGAGTCAAGATTTTAAGAGTTGGGTTGATGCTGTCGCGCTACTCCGGTCGTCATCGCGGACGCCGATCATCTACCTGTCTGGCGGAGACACTGTCAAGATCTTGTCTTTATAGATGGCCTGAGTAATTCGCGGGCCAAGTTTGGGTTCAGTAGAATGCGACGCTTCATATACGGTCAGTTTGTGAAGACAGACAGGCGGAATTCGATGGGTTAGAGACGTTGCGGATTCTAACTGAGTTGTAGGAGCCGAGGCTAGAACTCGAAACAATAATTCACTTGAAGAGAAGGATCAGAACGATAGGAGAGCAGTCAGCGTTATGCGGTGCTCGCCGTCAGGGAACCTGGGAAGAAGCAATCACGATCCATACAAGGAAAGCTTCTTGACGTTCACTAGCATTGCACTTGGTTCATTGTCCCGCAGTTGATCATTAAGAAGATGTGTCTCGTGATTCCAACTTCTTCACCATCGCTTGGCGTTTCAATGTTCGGCTGGTTAGTTGACGGCGTTAGCTGCCGCAGCTTATCGCGCACAGCTTTAGCTTTGGCGGCGACGGCGTCGGCCTCGGCCTGTTTGAAAAGCTTATTGGCCAACAATGCTTGATAGTCCTCGAGTGTCTTAGCGTAGAAAATCAGAACCGTTGCGTTGCTGATGTTTCGTACGACGTAGTCATAAGCATCAAGCGCCTGGCGATAGCAGGCCTCGGCTTCGGTGTTGTCTTTATTTCCATATGCTATCGCGTTGAGGGCGTACAGATATTGATTGACCAGGTTGCTCGGATCTTTCGGCACTGGCTCAGCATTCGCAGCGAGCTGTTGGTAATAGTTCGCCATCACAGCGATCCGCTGGCGTTGGATCTGAAGCCGTTCGGGTTTCCTGTCCTGGCTAGAGTACAGTTTCGAGAGTCGAAACAGGATCAGATTCTCCTTAACCCAGTCACCCTTCGAACTGGCGAGAGCTTCGAAGTAATACTTCTCAGCCAAGGTCGGCTTGGGCGTACTATCTGAGTATCGATCGTCCGAGTGAATAGTGCCGAGTTCAATCAGGACGTCAGCATTATCCTTAATTGCGGGTTGAAGGAGATTTTCATATTCGCCGGCTTTCGCTGCGTCTTTCATCATGCTGCGATAAAATGTCGCCAGTTTGTCATAGCTCTTCCACTGCTCGTTTGTCCCCGCGCGGTAACTCGAAGCAGTGAGATAGAGCGCCTCCGCGTCACTCAACTTCTTCATTTTCGCGTAACTGTCGCCTAACTCGTCCAAATCGATCGCCAACTCCCCTATGAGGGCCGGTCTCTTAGATAAGTCGTCGGTTCTCGCTACTTGCCTCAGAGTGAGCGCCGTCTTCTGAAGGAAGCTCGCCACTTTAGAGTCCAGAGTGGCCTCGTCAGTTTGTTTCTTAGCCTCAGCTTCTTGGCTGTTCTCTTCTGCGGTTTTCGGGCGCTGGCCTACCAGCACAAGGTCATCGTTTTGTGTTTGACCCTTGTACGGAAGCGTTAGTGCGTTGGCCATCATCAAGCGAATTTGGGCCAGGTCAGAGTAGCTGTTGGCGATTTCATTTCCCTGGTCTACGAGTTCATCTACAGTAATCGCCTCCTGAATGACAATCATTTCGTTGAAGAGCGCAAGTGCTCGGTCATAATCGCCCTTTGGTCCCCAATAGAATTCACCAACCTCTCTCAGGGCCGACACCAGAGCGACGCGCTCATCGGGTGTGAGATCCTCGTTTTTCTTCTGCAAGCGCCGCAGTCTCACGGCTGTCTCGAAATGATCCTGCGCGGCTGGCAACCGGCCTTTAACAACGTCCAGTCGGGCAAGATCCAGATGACTGTCGGCGGCTTCTAATGGTTTGTATTTCGTCTTAAATTCTAAGGCGAGCTGAAAGAATTTCTCTGCTTTGGTCAAGTCCTCTTCAGAACTGGAGTTGTCGGCGCCCCGTGTTCCGTGCGAGTTGCGTCTGTCCCGTTTCGCTGAACCACTCTCAGCCCGCTCATAATAAGATTGACCCAGTCCATCATACGTCTCGACCAGAATCTGCTCGTTCGAGTCTTTGGAAAGGGTTTGTCGGAATATGGAGAGCGCCTGCTCGTAAGAATCTATCGCCTGGTTGTAATCCGACTTCCGCTGGTTTCGTTGGTGAGCGGCTCCGAGCTTGGACAGAGTCCACCCAAGATCGTTCGCATACCGACGACCCTCGGTTGTCCTTAAGTCCGCGGCCCCGGTGAGTGCGTGCGGCTGAAGCCTATTCAAATCGGACCGCAACTTGTCGAAAAAGCCGAACGCGCCTTCGTAGTCGGCGCGTCCGTATGCTTCCAATCCCTTACGAAGAAATTCTCCACGATTGAGGGCCGCGTCGACCTGCTTTTTCTTCTCAATCGCATCGTTTCGAGCAGCTTCGGCTATCTTGAGATTTGCCGCGGCAATCGCGGCCTGATCATTGGCGCGATTCGCCTCGTCCTTGGCTCGTTGCTCTTCGGTGACGGCTTTCTGCAAGGCCGCTTCCTTTGCTTTTTCAGCCACGTCCTTCTGAGCCAATGCAGCTTTGGTTTGATCTAGCAAGGCAGCGACTTTTCGTCGCTCACTTTCCACACTGCGTTTGGCGGCAAGTGCATAAGCCGCCGTAACAAGCGCCAGCATAGACATGATTGCCATCCCGACTGCGAGCCAGCGCAGGCGGCGCGCAGTGTGTGACTGCTTTTCGGCAAACTCGCGCGCCATTTCCAATTCGCGTCGCTCACGCGCGATTTGTTCCTGACGCTTACGTTCCTCCTCCGCCAGCTCCGCTTCATAAGCCGCCTTGCTGGCATCGAGGAAAGTCAAAGCCTCTTCAAACTCAGGGTTATACTTGTGCGCCCACGCCGCATTGGGCCGCGACTCTTCCCGCCAGTCAAGCGCAATTTGCAAAGCCGGATTGATGAGCAATCCTTCTTTGCCTTCGCGGTGGAGCACGGCCGCTTCGGCCAGCCGCCGATAGATACGCGCTGATTGTGCTTCTTCGTTCACCCACTTCTGCAATCGCTCCCAATTGCGAATAAGACTCTCGTGCGAGATGTCGATCACGGCATTCGACGACAGCTCCGTCTCGATCGGGGGCATCAGGAAGGAACGACCCTCTTTGCGAAAGACATCGATCACCCTTACCACTTCCGATTCGGTAACTTCGGCCACGGCGGCGATTTCGGATAAACGCGTAGGACGGCGAATCTCGCGATTGTCGGCGCCTTTTTCAGTCAGCGCTTTAAAGAGATTTTCGCCGATCTGGCGGCTGCACTCATCAGGCAGATCACTCCAGGCCTCCTCGGCATGTTTCGAGAGCGCGTCTCCCATGGTCCCGATGCTCTCGTAATGTTTCAGATCGAGCGGCTCTCCATTGCGCCGATGACCAGCCCAATAATCCCAGGTTCGCATCAGCGCGTGCTGGAGGATTGGGAGTTGATCGGGATTGTCGCCGACATCGTTCAAGAGACGAGTGACCAGCGGCTCGGTGACACGCCCTCGAGCAACCCCGATGGGCCCGGTGATGGCCATACGTCGTTCATCGCGCGTCAATCGCGGGATGAGGTACTGGCCGTCATTGATGGCCTCCGGCAAGCCTTGAAATTGCGCGCAGTCGCCGATGAAGTCCGAACGCATGGTCAATACAATGTAGACTGGTAGCTCATGCTGACTCGTTGCTTCGAGTAACAGTTTGACAAATGCAAATGCATCGTCACTCTTGTTTGCGCCCTCGCGCGCCGCGCGAAAACGAAACAGTTCTTCAAATTGGTCTACAACGATGAGCAGCTTCTCGGATTCTCTCAGCCGCGCTCCCCGTCGGGCGTCGACCAAGCCGAGCGATCCACCCCTCAGCGTGGCTTCGATTACGGCTTGGGTTTCATTGGCAGGCAGACCCGCAACGGTGCCAGGGATTACTTGACTGGCGGCGAGCACGCGGGCGAGATTACCGAACGGATCGTTTCCTGGTCTCATGATAGCGATGCGCCAGCCGGAACCCGCGTCGGCCATCATTCCGCCACTCAACGCCGGCAGCAGTCCGGCACGAACCAGTGAAGACTTGCCGCTGCCTGACGTGCCCACCACTGCAAGCAGGCGGGCTCGTTGGAGCCGGGCGATAAGCGTGTCTGACTGGCCCTCGCGCCCAAAAAAAAGGCGATACTCATCAGTCTCGAACGGCCGAAGGCCAGGGAAGGGGTTCGTGAATCTTTTCGGCTCGATCATGGCTGACCTCCTTTACGCAGCAGTACGCACCGCTTGAACAAAATCTTGCAAATCATTTGGATTAAACGAATCAAAGTTGCGGACTACATAGGGAACCATGTGCGTGAGAAAGTCTTCCTTTTGATCGCTCTTCGGAGACGCCACATAGACGGCGCTCGCCGTCCAATCTGCCTCGCGCCCATAGCCGTAAGCTTTTTCCAGGTCCTCCAGGTTCTTGCGAACCCATGGCTCGTCCGCGCTACCGAAATATATGAGCGCCGCGTCGCATTGTTTCAGATTCTTGCGGTGATAAGTCATCAGCTCCTCTTCGGCACCCATGTCGAGCCAGGTAATTACTTCGAGATTCTCTTGGAACAGGTACTGTTTGATTGGCCTTACCGATTCACGGTCGCGCGGCTCGCAAATTAAGTAGACCTGCTTAAATTTCGAGTGTCCCCAAATGACCGCGTCCGGTCTGGACGGCGTGAGCTTCTCGATCACGCGAGACTTCAAATCTTCCACGCTCATTTGCAACAGCTCTACGCTCGTCGTGACGCGGTTCTGGAGCTGGATGACGAAACTTCTCTGACGCTCGTCCTGAATCTCGTTGACGTTCAAACTTGTCGGGATCCAGAGCAGACGCAAAAAGGCCGCGTCGGACGCGCTTCGTTGGGCGGCGATTTCCTCCTGAATCCGGACTATCGAGCGCACGTCGTCTTCCGGCGTCAACCCATAACGAGAGCCGATCAGGTGCACGGACAGCGCGCAACGTTCAAGAGCCGCACGCACCAATTCCTCCGTGCGTTTGACTTCTTCAAGCGCGAGTTTCTGCTCTGGAAATACGCCGAAGCCGCGCTGCCGTAGTTCGTCACGCACCAGCTCTCGCTCTTTCGTTAGATCGGATGTTGTCTCGGCGAGATAGACATATTTCGTAAACTTAGAAGTCACAGTAACGCTCGACGCGGAAGGCGATACGTATCCGGTGATGCTGCCGCCACCAGCATTCGCGGACTTAGACACCTCGGCTTCCTGCTTCATCGCCACCAATTTGTCCGAGATATCTTGTGCGAGGCGCCGCAGTGCGACCCAGTACCGGTGGTCTTTGCCTTGGACCACGTCGGGACTAAACTCGTCTGGCATGTCACCGTCCATTTCGAAGAAAGGATAGCCCGTCATGTTGCGCAACACTTCCGGCTCTTTCCTGATCAGGTGCGGGTAACGGAGCGGTGACTTGATGACTTTGAAAATGCGCGTGTCGAACCATCGCTCGTTACTGTCCGCAGGTGAAGTGCCCTGGCAGAATGTCTCGAGTTCGATGCGGCACCAGTCGGATTGTACGTACCGCGGCGATACTATCGGGACAAGCACAAGCGACCCCAACACGCCCTCCTGAATGGCGCCCTCCAATTGTTCGTTGCCGTGCAAGCTGCGCTCGTCGCGCCACACGTTGGGCTTATATCCCAGGCAATCGGCGATGACGATTGGCAAACGTTTGACGAGCAGGTCTATCCAGCCCTTCTCGTCGCCACCGGGGTCTTCGTCGTCGAGATGTCCATAGCTGATGAAAATGTCATATTTAAAGTCCATGACAACTTTTCAACCTCCTGGTCAGACACTGAGTATGTCGGTTACATAAGATTCGTGAGACGGTGCGTCATATGATGAGTTCCGGCGGTATGAAAAATATTAGGGCAGCCGTCAATTGTCGTCTTGAGCGACGGACGGAAGGCCACAGATTCGCGGAGCGACGTGTGATCCTGTTGTTCAATCAGACGCACTCATTCGGGAACCAGTTCGTGAGAGTCTTCAAGGCTCGTTACTGAGAAAACCACCCGAGAGATCAAATCATCTGCGACGATAGCGCGCAGCATAACTCCGGATTTTGAGCAATGCAAGGATTGTTACGCCAGACAGGCTAAACGCAGTAACACGTGGGGGTTAGCGGATTAGTACAGGCGCCGATTAATCAGCGCCACCGCCCGGTACTCCCGGACCACCGCGCGTTGGATTGTATTCGCCAGCATAAAATCTCGATCGCCGGCACCATTAGGTTTCTTTTTTGATTGTCCCACGATGATGATCGCCGATGTTGATTAGCGGCAACTACAATCTGAGCCTTTACCGCCGTGGTTTTCCGCCCACTTCTCCGCGTCTGAGAGGTAGTCAAACTCAGCGAGCACGCAAACATTCGAACCGCGAGCGTTCTTTTCCTGTTCTAGAGTGCGTTGCTCGATTTCGGTTTTACCATTGGCACAGAAGACTCTGTATTTTGAATCGTCGCGGTGGCGAGCTATAGATAGGCTGACTGAGAAGGCGACTAGCAGGACGATACTGAGGAGTATCGCGATTTTGCGAAGTCTTGTCATGATGGTCCGACCTTTCAGTTAAAGCAGAGTAGACTCGGGCGAACTTGTGCGAGTGCGGGATCTTACTTGAGATTAGTTTTGGTATACAAGACCGGGATTTGCATCGCGGATTAAAATGGACATTCCAATGTCCCGGCACTTTTGGTTCTTTTGAATTCGCTAAGGAACTGTTAGAGACCTAATGGATTGCCCGTCCAAGAGAAAAGAATTGTACTGCTTACGCTATCAGAAGTGTGGGGACTTGGGATCCTCAGGATTCATAATTCCAACGTCGGCGGTTCAATAGCACCCGACTTCTTACGGTAACTTCTTCCAAGCCGGACTTTCCATCTGCTTATATAGACTTTCCTTTGCTTATAAATAAGGACAGCACACCTGAGGGACCCACCGGCCAATTAGTGTGGCGGCGTGGGTTCAAAGGCCGACAGTGCTCTGCTAACACAGACCTCGATCCTCACTTGTCATGATCCAATTTGTCCCGCAGTTGTCCCACAGTTCTTGCAGACTGAGCGCCTCATCTACCGTCAACATTACCGTCACTCGAGATGACTAGCCCAGCCTTTCGTAAGCCGTCGAGAAGTTGCTCGCATAACTCAGGGTCAAACCACTTCGCGAGAGTGTTGCGTACGGTGGCGCCGTAGTCCGGCCGCAGTTTGAGCAGATCGCGAAGGGCTTTGCTTGCAGTTTCACTATCCCCGAGTTGTGCAGCGACTGCGGCAATACCTGCGTGCATTCCCCAATGGCCCGGTAAATTCGCTTTGAGAATTAAGTTCAGTGCGTTGCGGTAATCGCCTTGACGATACGCGTGGAAATAGTCTGCATACCAGAACCAACCCGGATGATTCGGATTGATTTCTTTTGCGCGAGTGGCGAGTGCGAGTCCGCGTTCCGAATCACCGACATAGGTGAGCAACTCACCCATGAAAGCCAGTGAGTTTGCGTCCATGGGGTTGAGCGCAACAGCTCGCTCCGCAGCATTACGAAAACTTTGGATGTCCTTTTGGAAGAAGCGTGCCTGGGCCAGGCTGAAGTGGGCCAGGTGATTTGCTGGTCCCGCCTCGACTGCGCGTTGAGCTGCCATCGTCGCAGAGTTCAGAGCATCCGAATGAAGGTTGAACCCTTGTCCGTAGTCCTGGGCGAACAACAAAGCCAACATGGCCCAGGCATCCGCATTAGTCGGAGCTTTCTGCAGAGCTATCTCGAGGCAAGATCGCGCTGCTGCGAGCTCTTCGCCTGTGACTCGATCGAAGTATCGGAAACTGCGCAGTACAGCTTCGTAAGGGCTTAACTCATCTGGATTCTTGCTGCATACAACTTCACTCATGCTTCTAGGAAGCACACCGTTTACGTCCGCTACCGTAGAAACGATTCGTGGTACGAGATCATCTTGTAGCGCGAATACGTCCTCTGCGCGAAATTGACGATCGTATGTCTCGGCCCACAGATGTGCGCCGGTGCCTGCGTCGATGAGTTGTACGGAGATACGCAACGACGAACCAGCAATACGCAGGCTTCCTTCCATCACATAACGAGCACCAAGTTTTGTACCAACGGTCCGTATGTCATCTGTTTCGTTCGCGTATCGAAGTGTCGAACTGCGCGAGATCACTCGCAGGTAAGAGAAGCGCGACAGGCCAGTGATGATCTCTTCTGACAGTCCTTCAGCGAGAGTTGCGACCTCTGTGTTTGAGCCGGTGAACTTGAATGGAAGGACTGCGACCCAAAACCCTTCGTCAGCACGAGACATACTGGAAACAGCAGGTGAGGTCGAAGTGGTTGGCGCCACGCCTGCTTCACCAATCTCGAGGCCTGCCTTGCGAAGTCCTTCAATGACATGATCGACGAATTCTGGTCGCAGCCACTTTCCCAATTCATCGCGCGCCGTGCTGGCAAAGTCAGGCTTGAGTGCCAGTAGATCGTCCAGGGCTTTACTTGCTGCTTTACGATCACCCAGTTGCCCATAAACTGCCACACGATTTACGTGATGATAGAAGAGCCCCGGCATATTGAACTCAAGGGTTATCTTCAACGCGCTTTCGTAATCGCGCTTTCGGTATGCGTTATAGAATGCGGCGTTCCAATACCATCCAGGATGATGTGGGTTTAATTGCGTCGCCCGCTCCGCCACTGCGCATCCGTAATCCCAGTCCCCAGTGAACGCGATAAGAATTCCCATGAAGGCGTTCGTCGCGCCGTCCATGGGATTCAGAGCAATCGCACGTTCTGCGGCATTGCGAAAGCTATCGAACTCTTTTCGAAAGAACAGCGCCTGAGAGAGAGCCTCGTACGCAAACGGATTCGTTGGCGAGATTTCAACTGCGCGCTGCGCGGCATTGAGCGCGCGGCCGAGTGAGTCGGGCAGTTGGTTAAACCCAAACTTATGTTCGTCGCAATACATGATTGACAGCATCGCCCAACAATCAGCACTACCGGGCGACATTTCCAACGCACGCTCCAACGAGGCTCGAATCGTGGCATGCTCACTCGCAGTTACGCCTTCGTAGTAACGGAAACCGCGCAGCAGCGTTTCATATGCCGTCAACTGCTCCGGGTCTTGAGCTCGCAGAACTTCGCTCATGCTGTGCGGCAGCACGCCGTGTTGATCGGCCACTGTCGAGACGATGCGAGGAACCAAATCATCCTGGAGTGCAAAGATCTCATCCGGCTTAAAAGGGCGATCGTAAGTCTCTGCCCATAGATGAGCGCCGCTCGTTGTATCCACGAGTTGGACAGCGAGGCGCAACTTCGTCCCCGACTGTCGCAGGCTGCCTTCCATCACGTAGCGGGCGCCGAGCGTCTGGCCAATCGTCTTCACCTCACTCGAATTACTGTCATAGTCCAACGTCGCATTGCGCGCGATGACACGCAGGTAGGAGAAGCGTGAGAGTCCAGTAACGATGTCTTCCGACAACCCTTCGGCCAGCGCTTTGAGTTCTGCCGCAGTGCCCGAAGACTTGAACGGAAGAACTGCAACCCAGAAACCCTCGTCAGCCCGGGCCTCGCTCGAAACAAATGGCCCAGGTTGTGATTGGTCCACTGAGTCAGAAATTTCAAGACCCGCTTTACGAAGACCATCCATCAATTGCTCAACCAGCTCTGGCTCAATCCACTTCCCATGCAGTTCTCGGGCGACAATGGCGTAGTCGGGTTTTAGCGCGAGCATGTCACTCAGCGATTTGCGGGCCGCGTCCATTTGGCCCAGCTGGGCGTAACACATGGCCAGCACCGCGTGCGTATAAAAGTTGTCAGGAGCGTTGAGCTTGAGCGCAATGTTGAGCGCGGTTTGGTAATCCTGCTTGCGATAAGCATCGTGCCAGGCAGTGTAGTAGTACCAACCCGGATGGTTTGGATTCAGTTGCAGACCTTTGTCAGCTAACGCGCAGCCGCGCTCCCAGTCGCCTGAGTAAGCAATGAGCAAGCCCATGAATGCGGCGGTTGCTCCATCCAACGGGTTAAGCGAAACGGCGCGCTCCGCGGCAACACGGAAGGAATGAATCTCCTTGTGAAAGAACAAGGCCTGGGCCAACGCGTAATAAGGTAACGAATGCAGCGGCGCCGCTTGAACGGCTGTGCGTGCAGCTCGCAGGGCCTTATCAAGTGAATCCGGTTGGTGAATGTGCCAATGTCCGTACTCATTCGCGTACATCAACGACAACATGGCCCAACAGTCACCGTTCGCAGGGGCTTCCTGAACGGCGCGTTCGAGACAGGTACGAACTTCGCCAAGCTCTTCAGGAGTGAAGCGTTCGTTGTAGCCGAAGCTTCTCAGTAGCGCTTCGTAAGGGCTTAGTTGATCCGCGGATCTTCGTCGCACGATCTCACTCATGCTTCGTGGCAACGCACCGTGCATGTCTGCAACGCTGGAAACTATCTTGGGAACAAGCTCGTCCTGCAAGGCAAAGATCCCTTCAGAGCGGAACGGACGATCGTAAGTCTCAGCCCATATATGAGCACCATTGATGGCGTCGATGAGTTGAACAGATATGCGCAACGACGCACCAGCAACACGGAGACTTCCTTCCAGCACATAACGCGCGCCAAGTTTCTTGCCGACAGCGCGCACGTCATCGCTTTCAGAGGCATATCGCAAAGTCGAACTGCGCGAAATCACTCGCAAATATGAAAAGCGCGAGAGGCCGGTCACGATCTCTTCAGAGAGTCCTTCAGCCAGGGTTGCGACTTCGGTGTTTGAGCCGGTGAACTTGAATGGAAGAACAGCGACCCAAAATCCTTCATCCGCTCGAGTCTCGACCGAAGCCAGCCGCGGTGTAGAAGAGGTTGAGGCGGGCCCTGCATCACTAATCTCTAGCCCCGCTTTGCGCAGTCCTTCCAGGATGGGATCCAGCAGACCGCTCGCGAAGTGCCAACTCTCAACGTTCGAGTGCACATGTGCCCCAAATTCAGGATCAAGGGCCAATAGATCTTTGACGGCTGCTTCGGCCTCGGTGCGACGGCCGAGATGTCCACAGGCAGACGCCATTACGAGGTAGGGCCAGAAGAGTCCGGGTACATCCACCCGGTTCGCGCACTCGAGAGCTTGCTCGTACTCGCCCTTGTGGAAGTGATTCCAGAGGGGAGCGAAGTGCATCCAGCCTGCGTGGTTAGGATTTAGCTCCATGGCGTGGCGTACAATCGCAGTGCCGCGCTCAAACTCGGCGGTGTGCACAATCTCAAGTCCCAGAATTCCGAGTGCGTCAGTGTTGAGCGGATTGAGGGCCATCGCTCGTTCGGCCGCTGGACCAAACGCCGCGAGGTCTTGTCGAAAGAAATGCGTTTGCGCCAGCGCAACCATCGCGAACTGACTCGCTCGATCCAACTCGACCGCACGGCGCGCCGCGACAAGCGCGCGCTCGAGAGAAGTCCCGTCATTTCCGGGAAAGCCGAAGGCGTATTCGTCGAGATAGACCTGGGCGAGACAAGCCCACAAGTCTGGAGGTCGATTGTCTGACTTCGCTGCCCTCTCGAGCCGGGTCTTCAGAGCGGCGTGATTCGCGGGCGTGATCTGCTCACGATAAGCGAAATACTGGAATTGCCACTCCGCGGACGTGAGATCGGCGTCGTCCTTCTTTCGGATTGCGGCGGCCATCGAATGCACGAGCACACCGTAGCTATCGGCGACGGTCGCGACGATGCGGGCGGCCACGTCATCCTGCACGGCAAAAATCGTGGAAGTCTGGAGGTCCCGATTATAGGTCTCGGACCAAAGCTGCGCTCCTGTCTCGGTGTCGACGAGTTGAGCGCTTACTCGAATGACGGAACCACCCTTGCGGATGCTTCCTTCCAGTGCGTAACGCGTACCGAGTCTGGCGCTCAGGGAGCGATCGTCTTCAGTCTCCAGGGTTAGGCGAACCGACGAGGTGCTCGTGACCACCGACAAGTACCGAAACCGCGAAAGGCCTGTCCCGATCTCTTCCGATAGTCCGTCGGCAAGAACCGCGACATCCGGATCGGCTCCGCTAACCTTGAACGGCAGGACAGCGATCCTGAATCCTTCATCTCCGCGTGTAGCTTTCGGTTTGTGAGCAGCAATGCGAATGGGAAGCGTGTTGCTACTTCCGTATTTCTCAATCTCCTGCAACGCTTGTGCAACTTCGCTCGCAGTCGGCCGGTTACTCGCGTCCTTCTCCAGCATTCGCAAAATCAAATCATCAAGCGCCGGCGAAAGATGAGACTTCAAACTCGTCAGCGCCGGCGGCGTCTGCGAAGTGATTGCATGCAAGTAACCGATCATCGTTTCCGACTTGAATGGATGACTGCCAGTCGCCAGTTCATACAAAACAATTCCCAGTGCAAAGACATCTGAAGGCGAGCCAACTGCCTGTCCGCTCGCTTGCTCGGGTGACATATATGCGAGCGTACCCATCACCGTGCCGGGTGTTGTTTGTTGCGCGAGTGTCATCGCTTCGGGATCGCTGGAAGTTGTAGGCAGCAGACGTGCGAGTCCGAAGTCCAACATCTTCACGTAGCCATCGTCACGCACCATGATGTTGTCAGGCTTGATGTCGCGGTGAGTGATGCCTGCTGCGTGGGCGGCGCTCAAGGCACGCGCCATCTGCGCACCAAGCGTGAAGAACGTCTCGACGGAATTGTCGTTTGCGATGACAGCACGCAACGTACGACCAGCAACAAACTCCATGACGATGAAGCGGCCGGTTTCACACTCACCGATGTCGTGTACTGCAATTATGTTTGGATGATTGAGCGCAGACGCAGCTTTCGCTTCCAAAGTAAAGCGGCGCACTCGTTCCGAGTCTTCGGTGAATTCAGCTGGCAGAAGTTTTAGTGCAACCTTCCGACCGAGTCTCGTGTCTTCCGCCAACCACACTTCACCCATCCCGCCGGCGCCGAGTCTAGAGACAATGCGGTAGTGGGAAAGTATGGAATTAGATGAGAGTTCGTTACTCAACTTCCTTGTTTTCTCAGTGCCGTCTCTAAAATGGCAAACGCTGCGACCAGCGCGACAATCAACCGCCCAGGCTTTCGTTTGGTGAATGGTAGAGTGTTTTCACATATTCTGATCGTCGGGGCGGCGCCCTCCGTAGCGGCCCAATCTTGCATTCAATTGCGCGCGTAATCACCGGAAGAGTGGCTAAGAGGGTCTCATTGGCGATTTCGCCTATCTATGAACACGTAAAAAAGCGTGATACCGGGTCAATTGCCTGTACGACGAGGGAACGCTCTCATGCGTAACGGGTTTTTTAGTTGCTCGTAACGGGATTAATTCCGTCAAAAAGAATCTTGAAGTGCTAAAGAGAAGTTCTGGGCGGGTCATTCTAGATCACTATTAGCGGTAATAACTACCTCTCCTCATTCTCCCCAAGCTTCAGCTTGGGGTTACAGCTGCCTTGAGATTTCTCTGAACGGTTTAACGGTTTAGCGCGTTTCGCTATGCGGTCTGAAATCGGCGCCCATTCCGAAAACCGTTAAAACGGTTGATCGACCAAAAGAAGGCTGCTGAACCCCACGCTGAAGCTTGGGAAAAATGACAGGCTTTGACACCGTTCCCTTCAGCTTGTGCGGTTTCAAATTCGACCTACACATAGCATCGCCTGCCTACCCCTGATCGTCAGCTACGACCGGATCTATTTCTGAATGTTCTTAATCAACACTACGTCTCGATTGCGCGAGCCGCGTGCTACTGCCAGGCGGGTTCCTTCCGCATTTAATGCGAAGGCTGCGATTTGAAATTCTTTGAAAGCTGTCAAAGGTGTGGGCTTTCCACCGTTCATGGGTTGCGTCCAGATGTTTGACGTCGTGCCGAGCGTGTTTACGAACAGGATTCCATTGGCGGTCTTATTCCAGGCAATACCGGTTTCGCTATTCGTGGTTGCGGGTAATTCGAAAGTCTTAAGCGGAGGGCCGCCGTCAATCGAGATAATGCCGAGCTTCAACGGCTTATCTTTTTCACGAATAAGATACGCGACTAATTTACCGTCCCGTGAAATCACCGGAGAAATCGAATCAACATCCGTTAGTTGGACGGGAGATCCTCCTTTGAGCGGAACTTTCCAGATTCGAAATTTTCCTTCCGCTCTGCTTGTGTAAACAACCCAATCTGCATTCGCCGAAGCCGCTGCAAAAGCCGCATCATTGTTCCCAATTACGCGATGCACGTTTTGTCCTTCTGAATCCATCTGAAAGAAGGTGTTACCGGGTAGCAACTGTTTGGTAGCGAGATCAACGGCTCGGCTGAAAAAGGTAATTGAGTCGCCGCCTACAGAAAGGGAAGGCAACATCTTTCCGTAGGAATAGTCTTTAGTTAAAGGCGTCGGGTTACTGCCGTCCGTATCCATACGCCAAATATTCTGCGCACCCCCTTCGCTCGAAACAAAAACAATTCTGTTATCTCTGGTCCAGGCAACACCGCGTTCTCCGTCGTCTGCCGCAGTCTTTGAATTGATACTGACCGTAGTTGAAAAATCATCAGCTTGTGTGAGCCAGATACCCATCGAATATTGACGCTGGACCGCAACCAAAGTTCGGCAATCAGCTGTCAAACTGAAATCTTCATAACTGGAAAGATCATTGGTCACATTTTGAACGTCTCCACTCGGATAAGCGGCGTATCGAATCTGGTAACGTTGGCCCATATCCGCGGCGTAAGGCAGATAAATCAAACCCCGTCCATCACTCATCCAAGCGATCTGACTGATCCGAAGTAGCTTTTCTTCCTTAAGAGGAATCGGCGCTTCTTTTCCACTCGCAATATCAATCACAGCCATTCCGCCTGCGTATGTTGCTCCGCGCGTTAGAGTGGGAACGGCTATCAGTTTTCCGTCAGGTGACCAGGAAACTTCATCGCCATAGACTTTGGGAAATTTGCGAGTCACCAGAATGCGCTCGTTTCCGCCTTGTTCACCTGCGATGATTACTGAATTGTCGCCTTCCAAAACTCTGATGAAAGCTATCTGGGTTCCATCGGGTGAAAATGAAATCTGGCTGTCGACACCCGTGATCACTTTGCGCTGATTACGACCGAGCGTAGTGATTTGATAAAGCGAAGAAGGTTGACCTACACCTTCAGTGCCGACAAAGTACAGAAAATTTCCATCGCTGGAGAACCTCAAAAAGTCGTATTTCGTTTGACCGGGAGCAACGATCTGGGTATCGCCCGCGCTGGCGGTTTGCCGCAGCCACAAACTCTGTCGTCCGTCCTCCTCATTTTTGGCGTAGGCGATAATTTTTCCGTCGGGCGAAATAGCAACCGACCTTGCTAATCCATGCGCCGTCAGAACATCTAGTTTAATTGATTGAAAACTGGTGACCGAAGACTTCTGAACATAAAAATATTTCCAGTAAACAACAGCAGCCAATCCCAAGATCAAAAGCGGTGCGATTAACCAAAGTGCCGCTTTTCTTGATTTGCGTAGGCGTACATCTCTTGTTGCCGCGGACCGTATATTTATTTTAGTTACGGCATTGTCAAATGAACCCGTTTGCGATTCGCGCAAAATGCTTTTCAGATCGGCGCGCAATTCTGAAAAGCTCTGGTAGCGCGCTTCACGATCTTTTGCCATCGCACATTCGACGATGTGGTCCAATTCAGCAGGAATTTGATCGTTAGATTCGCGAAGTGACGGTTGGATTTTGTTGATTGTCGCGTTGTAGATTGCCGCGTCGCTCGGGCCTGCAAATGGCATCACGCCCGAAAGCATTTCGTAAAGCACCACGCCGAAACTGAAAATATCGGTTCGAGCATCAACGTGTTCACCAAGAACCTGTTCGGGCGACATATAATTTATCGTGCCCATCAGGCGGTTCGGCGCCGTGTGTTCACGGGTTTCAAAATCACCCGAATCAGGTCCGCTTAGTTTTGCCAAACCGAAATCCAGCACTTTAACGATCCCATCACGACGAATCATGATATTCGCCGGCTTGATGTCGCGGTGGATGATGCCGACCGAATGCGCCGTCTTCAGCGCGCCCGTAATTTGGATCGCAATCTTGACAGCCTCCTGCCATGGAAGTGGTTTCTCAGCAATGCGCTCCCGCAGGGTCTGGCCGTCAATGAATTCAGTCGCGATGAAATTGCCAGCTTCGGTCTCTTCGACTGAGTAAATCGTGATGATGTTTGGATGATTGAGTGCGGAAACAGCGCGGGCTTCCTTCTTGAAACGATTTATTCGCTCGATATCGGTTTCAAATTGCGCCGTCAAAATTTTGAGAGCGATCCTGCGGTGTAGTTTGGTATCTTCGGCCAGATAGACTTGGCCCATTCCACCTGCACCCAGGAGTCTTATGATTTTGTAGTGACTGATTTCCGTCCCCTCAAGGTTCGTCTGCTTTTCTTTTTGCGCAAACATCTCAGCGGCTAAGGATAAGGGAGGCTTCTCAAAGAAATTATTTGGAGAGCTCTTTATGGCAAGCAGGGTTTCAAGTTCACGAAGCAAGTCTTTATCTTCACCGCAGCTCTTCTCGATAAAAGACTCACGGTCGGCCGGAGAGATCTCCAGCGCTGAGTGATAGAGTTCCTCTATTTGTCTTAATCGTTCAGGATCCATTTAAGTTTTAGAATCGGCTGTTCGGCAGGTCTGGCACGAGTATTCTCTTTGAACCTCTGTGTCTCTGTGCCTCTGTGGTGAAAAAATGAGATCGGATAAAGCTATGTCCTTTTCACCACAGAGACACAGAGGTTCAAAGAGAGGAGCCTTATTGCTGAAGTTCACGCAACAACCAGGTCTGGGCAAAACTCCAATCGCGTTTGACGGTTTCTGGCGAAACTTTCAAAACATCGGCGATCTCTGCGACATGTAATCCGGCAAAAAACTTCATTTCTACAACACGAACTTTGCGGTCATCCAGAGCCGCCAACCGGTTCAGAGCATCATCGAGTGCGACGATTTCTTCCGATGATTGGTTCGTGACTCGCATATTTTCCTTCAGCGTCACCCTCTCCTGCCACCCACCTCGTTTCCGGTTGTTCTTAGAACGCGCGTAATCAACCAGGATGTGCCGCATCGCTTTTGCCGCCACGCCGAAGAAATGGCTGCGGCTTTGCCAATTTGGCTGCTCGCCTCCCGCAATTTTCAGATAGGCTTCGTGAATCAGGTCGGTAGTCTGAAACGTATGTCCGGAAGGTTGGCGGCGCATGTAGTTTCTAGCCATACGGCGCAGCTCTTCATAGACGAGCGGCATCAGCTGTTCAAGCGCATACTCATCGCCCTTACTCCAATCAATCAACAAAAGAGAAATCTGATGCGAGTTGTTATCTGGCGTCATTCTGGGTCGAGAAGTTGCGCGGATTATACACCAGACAAACCTCTTCACGGTCGTGACCCTTTCCAGCTCTGAATATCGTGTAGATAAAGGACACTGAAGAAACGGTCAGCCGTGGAGTACAGATCAGACATTTGATTAATGCTCAGATTTAATCTCCAGCGATGACCCTTTTTCTCTTCGAACTTCGTCTAAGGAGGTAGAGACAATCCCCAACGAATAGGAGAAAGATCATGAAAATCAATCGCACTTTAGTCGGTTCGCTTCTCGTTTTGATTCTCACCGTCAGCGTTGTCGTCGTAGCCCAAGTCAACCGTCCGTTTCGCAACGGCTCAGTCTGGTCCATCAGTTTTATCAAGATGAGACCGGGGATGGAGACGGCGTATCTTAATTACGTCGCGGGCGATTGGAAGCGTGAGCAGGAGGCGCTGAAGAAAGACGGGCAGATCCTTTCCTACAAAGTGATCACTACAGAGGCGCATGGCTCAAGTGATTGGAACATCATGTTGATGAGTGAATACAAGGACCTGGCAACAAGGGAAGCCAACGAAAACAAGGCCGACAACCTGGCTCAAACAGTCGTCGGCAATGATGAGAAGCAAATGCAGGGTTATCGAGATCGACTGCAAATCCGCGAAGTTCTGGATATCCGCACAGCACGCGAGGTCGTTTTGGAACCACGTCGCTAGACAGTTACCCCGCGGGCAATGACTCAGTTTGTCTCATTGACGCGTGGCGTCAGGTGAATTTTGCCGGGCGTTTCAACGCCGCTCCCGTCAATAAAGAACGCCGCGTCGCGTAGCGAGGGCTGAAGAACAATCGAGTTCAAGCGTCGCTAGGCGACGCGGTGTTAGTGCGCGAGCGTTATGGGGGATATGGTTTCGCTCAATTCGTTAGTAAGAGGCCGATTCATCAATCACTGTCCATGAGGTAGCACGGTGATTGATGGATGAACGTTGACTCGCCAGAGCCTTCGTTCAACATAATAGCTGGAATTTCCAGGATATCAGTCGCTGTATTTCTGCACGTTGACAATACGTATGGGGTCGATTTGGAAATGCTCGACCTGAATCGTCTTGCCGTTCTTAATCTTTACTTTGACTGCATAGTAAAGTGTTCCAGTACCCACTTCTTTGCCCTTTTCATTCTTCTTCAGATCAAGAATCAGCAGTCCCAGTGTGTAATCAGTGGATCGGGTACTGTTATATAGCTCTCCAAATTGAAGTGGCCGATCACAAACTGCCACGATTCGGCGACCAGTTGGGGTCTTCCTCGAGCGAATAAGCTTAAAGTCATAGAATCCAACATGACCGGTGAGCCGGATCCCACCGATCTCGTCCATCTTTTCCAGAGCTTTCGTCAACGCTTCCTGCCCGCCCTCGAGTAACGCGCCTGCCAAATGTTGGGTTGTTGCATTGTCGGTGTAAGACTTCACCCGAACGTCGACCTGCACCATGCGTGCTCCCCGTTGTATTGAATAGGCGGTCGCGCCAAAGTGTTCCGGCTTTGGTTTGGCCTGAGCGAATACAGCGGCCGTTGCGCAAAGCATGACAAGGATCAGGATACTAGTTTTCTTAATAATCACAGCAGACTCCCTTCGGCACAGTTCGAGAAACGCTACAAGTTTCGGCACATTCTCGGCATAGACCGAAGGTATTCCAACTGTCAAAAGTAACAGTGGGGCTCCCAAGCGGCATTTTTTTCATGGACGCCGCGCGGAATAGCAATTTCAGATGAGAGAGCCAAATGGTCCCGAGCGGGACCTCTGCTGAGAGTTGAAACCTTCCGGCTACCATTACCACTGCATCCCATTCGTCTCATGTGGCTTCCAAAACAACCTTGATCACCCCGTCGGCGCGATTTGCAAACAGCGTGAACGCTTCCTGGGCTTCACTAAATGGAAAGGTGTGAGTAATCAACGGCGATACATCAATCCTCTTATTCGCAATCAGATCGACGGCGATGCGGAAATCCTCCACCGTTGGACCAAGACTACAAATCAAACGGCCCTCGTTCCAGAAAAATTCATGGAAGGCGAGGTTGTACTTGTACTTGTGCGGCAGACCAAACGACAACAAAGTCCCATTACGTCTCAAGAGCTTTATTGCCAGGTTCAACGTTTCCTCCTTACCGATAGCCTCTACAACAAGATCAACTCGTTGCTCTTCCGTGATTGTCTCAATGGCATTGACAACTTCCGCTGCATTTCCACAAACGGTGTGAGTTGCACCCATGGTGGTTGAAACTTTCAGGCGCTCGGGTAGAAGATCGACCGCAATCAACCGCGCAACTCCCTTATGTCGCAACAATGCAGTAAATAATTGGCCTATTGGACCCTGGCCCAATACCACGACCGTTTGTCCTGCTAACTCTGACAACTTAGAGCAAGCGTGCACAATTGTTCCCAATGGTTGCGAAAGGACAAGATGATTTGAGATGGCGTTCGGGAGAACAACAGCACGATCATCAGCTGAAACAAAATATTCGGCCAGACCTTTGTGCGGGACAGTTGGCAAGCCAAGAACGCGATCGCCTTCTTTGAAGTGTTTGCTTCGCGACTTAACCACGTATCCCACTAACTCGTGAAGCGAAAGCATAGGAGGCAGTGGGGCTTGGGCCCCGGTAAGGAGTGGATGGTCAGTATCAAAAAGGAAGAAAGGCAGGTCACTGCCACAGATGGATCCAACCTCGAGTCGGACCAGAAACTCGCCATCATTGATTTCCGGAATCGGTATCTCGATCATTTCCAAACATCGTTTGCTGAGAATCTGTCCGGCTAGCATCTTTTGAATCATGTTGGAGATTGCGTTCGAGATTAGGGACTCTTACAAAATCGCTTCACTCCGGAGGAGTGAGATGTTTATAGCTCTGAGTCCCTGAAGAATCGCACTCCGTAGGAGTGCCATATGATTTAGGGTACCAATTCTCTTTCTCTGGGCGCATTGCATCTAACTACTTCTGAACATTGCATCATTGTTGATTGGGATAGGTTTTAGTTCAGTCTGTTATTCAGTCAGGCAGATTCGCACGTTTCAGCAATTCCCTGAATCTCGGATCGGGTCGCAAATTAGCCAATATCGAGTCTTTTCCGTACTAGTAACGTGACATTTCATTTCATTTCTTTTCTGACGCCCAGTTCTGAACAACTACATATTGCAAACCTCCAACGGCCTCACGCTGATGGGTGATGAGAAATTTTTGTCCGTCGAGCGATGGAGCGAAATTTACGTTGCCAAAACTCAACGCTCCAAGCGGAATTAGATCGAAGAGAGGCTTCGGTATACCAACTTCGAAACCATTCTTTGTTGTCACATCAACAGACACAAGCTGGTTATCGCGGGACACGAAGAAGATCTCTTTTCCATCGCTGCGCCATGCAGGTGCTCGACCCCCATTGTTTGATATCTGCCACCGGTTACCAGACGCGGGGAAAGTTTGAACGAAGATCTCTGATCGACCTTGATCTTGCGATACATAAGCAACGAACTTGCCATCCGGAGAGAATCGGGGCGCTGTTTCACTAGAAGGAGTTTGCAGGAATACAGACGGTTTCTTTTCGCCTTCCGTAGACAACACCCAAATATCCGGTCCAGTTTTCGGGTCAATGCGGTTGTATAAAAGAAAGCGACCATCTGGAGACCAGGAGCTGGGACTTATCGGGGCATCAGACTTCAACAGCAGCTCGTCCTCGCCGACCCCACTGGCTAGCTTTTGATAGATGGCTGTGATTCCACCATCTCTATTCGAGTTCCATGTTATTCGGCTCCCGTCGGCGGACCAAATCGGGTATGTATCGTCTCCGGGGTCGAACGTCAGTCTCGAGCTCGTGTTTCTGGCGATGTCGATAATGTAGATATCTCTGGTCTTGGCTTGAGGGTCAACTTTCCCGACTGCAACTCGCTTACCGTCCGGAGAAAGCTTCTGGTTACTTATCGACATCATGTAGTTGCCGCTATCTCCTATCGTGCCTAGCGGCTTACCTAATCGATCAAACCACTCCAGGAGTTGAGAATCGAATCGTGAACCCAGCGGATCAAGCACAACGGTGCCATCACTGGAAACGGAAAAGAATCCCCTTCCCATGGTGTTGATTGTTACTTTCTCGGAAATTGTGTGTGGCTCTCCCGAGAGTTTGAGTGAATTCACGTCAAAGGATTGAGCGACCAGCGCGTCGTCGCGCGCAAAAATCAGATTTCCACCACCGGCCGCGGAGTAGAGTGCATGGGAGCCGGCCTGCGTTAGACGAGTTCGCTCGCCGCCCTCAATTGAAGTGACAAATATTTCAGAGTCACCGGAGCCTGGTTGTGAACCGGTCTTCAGATAGACAAAGTGGTGACCGTCGGGCAAAAAGATTGGATACCTATAAAAAGCATCAGTGTTCGATTTGTCGGGCCCAATCAAGAGCTCCGGGTTACCTCCGTTTGCTGAGACGCGAAAAATCTTTCCCGCTGCGCTAAACAGAATTATTCCATCGTTATTCCATGTGCCTCCATTTCCAGCAGGGCCGACAGGAAGCGTGCATAATGTTTTTGGATTACCGCCGGAGAGATCTAATCTCTTCAGTTGTCCCGCAGCTGGAAACGCAATCGAGCGACTATCAGGCGACCAAAAATGCGGATTGCTAACGCCTTCCGTGCCGGGAATCGGCGTAGCCGTTAATGAACCAAGGGGACGTATCCACAAAGCAGACATGCCGTCCTTAACCGCCGCAAATACCAGATCTCGTCCATCGGGTGACAGTTCTGGTGAAAGCAACGTGGTCACCTTCTCAGGCGCCATCACAACAAAGCGTGACATCGCGGGAGAAGTCTCAGTTAGGCGAGGTCTCAAAAATGTAAAGCCCAACAGTGTGACAAGACTTACTACTGAAATTGCCGCAACGATCCAGGGAAGCTGGTCCCTCAACTTCGACCTGGTAGTCACAGCAACCGCCGCAATACTTGCTTGAGTGGTCAGGACACTTCCCGATGAACTTGCCGAACTGGATTGAGCAGACAAAGACTCCAACGCAAAACCAAGGTCGTGAGCTGAGTGAAAACGTCGCTCAGGTTTCTTTTCCAGGCATCGGTTAACGATTCGTTCAAGCGCTGGATTGATGTTGGGATTCGACGCACTTAACTCTTCCGGCTCTTCTCGGAGGATGGCCGTCATGGTTTCAGCCATCGTGTCTAGCCTGAAAGCGCGACGTCCGGTGATCATCTCGTGCAGGATCGCACCGAAAGAAAAAATGTCGGAACGATGATCCAATTTCTCGCCGCGCACTTGCTCCGGTGACATGTAACCAACGGTGCCCATCACGACGCCGGGATTTGTGATTACCTTCCGCGTCTCATCCTCGGAGCCTTGTGTGTAATCGCTCGCGCCGCGAAGTTTTGCCAATCCAAAGTCCAGGATCTTGATGCGATCATCGTTGGTGACAAACAGGTTTTCTGGTTTGAGATCACGATGAACGATTCCTTTTTCATGTGCGGCTGAAAGTCCGCTAACGATCTGTTGCGCATAGTCGATCGTTTTACGCAGCGGAATCTTTCCCTGGTCCAGACGATCTCGAAGCTCCTCACCTTCGAGTAGTTCAGCAACGATATAAGGTGAACCACTGTTTGTACCGATATCGTAGACAGTGAGAATATTTGGATGATTAAGCGCGGAGGTTGCCCTGGCCTCCTGTTCGAATCGCTTCAAACGATCTGGATCAGTTGAGACTTCCGCAGGGAGCAGTTTGATTGCGACTTCTCGATCAAGCCTGGTATCACGAGCGCGATAGACCTCGCCCATACCACCCGTACCGATTGACGAGTGGATTTCGTAATGTCCTATTCTTGCGCCATTCTTCATGACTATTTCTTCAAGTCCGCCGCTGACGACTGCCGCCGCGAACGCTCAGGATATTGCGCTGGGGCTCATCCATGACAAGCTTCGCAGATGGTCCGCCTTCCGAGATTGATGGCCACTAAAAACTTCACAAGGCTTATTCCGGCAGATTCATCCGTTTCAATAAATCCTTGAAGCGTGGGTCTGGGCGAAGATTGTCCAAAACGGTGTCAACCTTTAATTGCGTCATAAAAAAGGCGCGTTCCTGATATGTACGTTCGAGCCACTCAAAGGCTTCGTCTCTGTCGTTCAGTCCGGCGTATATACAGGCGAAGTTGTATGGAGAAACGTATCGCTTCTTTGATAATTCTTTCAATTCTTCCAACGCTTTTTGGGCTTCTGCCTTTTTACCTGCCGTGCCATAAACGTAGCCGAGGTATCCCAGATTTGATGGGTTGTCATCTGCCAGGCGTGCCCTTTCCAACGCGGCAATCGCTTCGGGATATTGTTTCTTTCGTTCATAGGCCAGACCTAAATTTTGATAAGACCACCAAAAATTCGGGTCAAGTTCGAGCGCTTTTCGGGTTTGTTCAATTGACTGGTCATACCTGCCGGCTGACAACAAGATACTCGCAAAGTCTAAATTCACGTTGAGGTCGAGCGGAAATCGCTGATGCACAACTTCCTGTGCTTTGACGGCTTCTTCGAGTCTGCCCACCGCGGCAAGATACGGCGGATAATCAGAGGGATAGCTCGGATCGAGTTCGTTCGCGCGCTTCCATTCTCTTTCGGCTGTAGCCCAATCCCATTCGTACCAGAACAAAATCTTTCCTAACAAATAGTGAGTCTCGGCAAGTCCGTCGTCCAATTCCAGGGCTTTCAGAGACGCGGCCTTTGCCTTTGGCTCTGACTCTTTGGGAGACAAATACCAACCGTTCGCAAAGTCATACGCGGCGGCAATCCCGTGATATGCCAAAGCATAATTTGGATCGATCGCTATGGCCTTTTCATAGTATTCGATACCTTTTTTGTAACCGTCCTCGGTATATTTTGTCCGATAGAAATTGCCTTTGAGATAGAACTGATAAGCCTCGGGATTTGTTGTGTAAGTCTTGGTTACCCTCTCTTCGTCTGCACCTGAAAGCTTCGTCTTCAGGCGGGTGGAGATGTCACGAGCTACGTCGGTTTGAAGTGAGACCAGATCGGTCTGCTTGCGATGGTATTGCTGACTCCAGACCACCTTATTCAAAACGCCGTCGACTAATTCGACAAAGAGGTCTATCTCCTGTCCACGCTGGACAACTCGACCATTCAAAACCGCTTCAACGTTGAGTTCTTTGGCAACAGTCTGCGGATCTGTTTCCTTACCTTTGTAACGAAAGACCGAAGACCGCGGTTTGACGTTCAAATTCGGCAACTGTGACAGACTACTAATCAGTGTTTCAGTCATGCCGTCCGAAAGATATTCAACATCTGAGTTACCACTCGCATTTACGAAAGGCATCACGGCGATTGATTGAATTATTGTGTGAGTGTTTTTTGACCGAACGGAGTAAACGACCACAGCGCTAATTGCGGCGACCATTGCGGTCACGAGCACCACAATCCGGACCTTTTTCCCTCGCAATTTAGAGTTTCCGATCGAGCCAGTGGTCGCTGTTGGTTGAGCAGAAAGTACGGTTGTTGGACCTGTGCTGCGAGGGTCCCTGGTATTCGTCGTTTGACCAAGAATGGTGGTCGAAGCTTCGGTCGACGTTGGATCGAGTCGCACTGTACCAGCTTCGTCGTCGAATGATGAGGAGTCATTGACGAGAGGAGTGCCGTCGATGCGACAAAAGCTGAGCGCTTCGTCAGACTCGACGCGATTGCATTGGGGGCAGCGTTTCATTATTGATGGCGCGGTTTTTTTCCGGGCTCGGGCGAAGTCTCAGTTATTGATTCAAACCCACTCGACGTTCCAGATCGTTCCATCGCGCGTCACTGTGCAACCGTTCCATCAAAGGCTCGAGCTTTAAGAACGCAAGGAAGACGCTGTGATCTGCAAAAGCCCTTTCCAACCAGGCAAAGGCTTTATCTTTATCGTCTAAGCCGGTATAGACGATTACCAGGTCACGGCCATCGGCTTCTTTGTCCGTGTATCGTTTTTCGAGTTCTTTGATGATTGCCTCAGCCTCGCTTCGTCGCCCAAGCTTGCCATAGATATGTCCTAACAATGCGAGGGATGCGTTCGATCTGGTCGAGAACTGACTGCTCTTTTGTGCTTCGCTCAGAGCTTCAGTCAGATGGTCTTGCTTAACGAGCACGATCGCCTGCGTTTGATGGGCAGCCCAGAAATTAGGATCGAGGTCAAACATTCGTTGGCATTGTTTTGCAGCCGAATTCAGATCGCCTTGATCAATGTAATTCTCCGCGATGTTGTTGATGATCACCAGTGACAACGAATCGAGTTCTTCAGCGCGCTTGATCTCACGAAATGCCTCGGCGCTGCGTCCGACGCCGCGAAGGTAACGTGAGTACCAGTGATGAGCGGTTGGATAATTGGGGTTAAGCTCAATGGCCCGTAGAAATTCCTTTTCGGCGGTGGCCTTGTCCCAATCCAACAACCAGCTTGCAAACGCCAGCGTCGTGTGAGGTTCCGCTAAGGTTGGATCAAGTTCTATGGCTTTGGCCGCAAACGTTTTTGCGAGCGGCATCATTTCGCGAGGACGCTCACCAACGTAGTAATAAGACACTGCATAACAATCGGCTAGACCTGCGTACGCGAGCGCAAAGTTTGGGTCTTTTTGGGTAGCAGCGGTGAAAAGCTCCGAGGCTTTCTTCAGGTTTTCCGAATTGCGCTTATTCCAGAAATAGCGCCCCTGAAGATAAAGCTGGTACGCCTCGTTGTTGCTCGTAATTTGCCTGGCCATCCCTTGCGAGTCATTGCCGGAAAGTCGTAATTGAAGTTTGTCTGCGATTGCCGACGCGATCTCGCTTTGCGTTGCCAGGAGATCAGACATCTTTCGCTGAAACTGTTCTCCCCAGATCGTTTTCTTATTCTTCACATCTACCAGATCGACACTAATCAACAGATCATCGCCGCGCTGAGTAAGCCGACCAGACATCACAGCATCAACGCCAAGTTCGTTACCAATCTTCTCCGCGTCTATCGATTGTCCTTTATAACGAAATGCCGAACTGCGAGGACTGACGTTCAAATTAGACAATCGAGAAAGACGATAAATTAGCGATTCTGCCAAACCATCGGACAAATACTCTGAATCAGCGTTTCCGCTTCTGTTCTCAAAAGGCAACACCGCAACCGACTCGATCCTTCGGTCTTTTCTCGAACTGATCGATTTTCCAGCGATGAAATAACCGGCGACCGCAATCACAATCACAAGCATCGATGCAATTACTGCGAAAAGAATTTTTCGTTGGTCGGTTTGGAATAACTGCCTGGTGGTCGCTGTCGAATCTGCTGAAGGAAGCGCAGTGGTTGAACCGGTCGCGCGGTTGGCGGTTGCGTCTGTATTGTTCGGAAGAATGCTTGTGTGAAGTTCGCTAACACTCGGCGCGGTACCAAACTGCGCTGTTCCGGCTTCGCTTGAGAAAGCCGATGAATCGCTCACGAGCGTCACACCGTCCACTCGACAGAACTTCAGGGCTTCGTCAGTTTCGACGCGATTACATTGGGGGCAACGTTTCATGTTTGGGGTAACGATTGCTTCAAAGCAACTCGTCGATCGCAGAATTCCAGGCCAAGTTCATTAATTCGATTGTCTCATGTGGAAAGTGCTTGCGGCATTATTCTGACAGTCCGGCCGAACGCAAGTGTGCCAGGAACGCTTCCACGTTTACTTCATCACCATAAAGCCGCTCGCAGAGCCGTCGCTTGATTTCAAGCTCGCCGAGCCCTTACGGAAATGAAGCCAGTATCATCGCTCGAGCGCTGTCAAACATACGACTAGCCATTAATACACGGTCAGCGCCTGATCTGGCCATCAGCATTTCCCGCACGAGTTCCGCAGTCTCCGGCGAACTATCATTCATTACGATTCGAGCGCCTCCTCCAGGATTCCATGATGATCACGCAGAAGCTGTCGCACTATTGTTTTGCAACTACACCGATGTTGGCTATCGTCGCTCCCTTAGTCATTGACGGCACTGCGCACACATAAAGAACAATGCCGGCCGTTGGTACACGTGCCTCAAAAAGTGTCTTGCCAACATAATCGGTGACGTAGCCAATCTTCATTCCCTGTTCGACATAAGTTCCGCGTTTGACTAATGGATAGAAAATTCCGTTTTGTTCACTTGCGACAGTTACCACCTTTTCGATCCAAACCGGATGCTCGATTACCTGCGGTTGGCCCGGCAGCATCCTCAAATAACGCATAACGTTCAGGCAGCCGTTAATAAGGGCGTTGAGGTCGTCAGTTTCAACTGTGCCGGCGTGACCAGCTTCGGCCGTTATTGAAGGTTTGCCGCGTGTCGTGGCCGTGTTCTCGAGATAACGCGACGCATTAGGATCTTTTGGTCGATCCGTCGAGATGATGATGTGATCCAATCCGAAGGCAAGCACCATCTCCCGTGAAATCTGATCCTGCTTCTCGTTTCCAGTTTTCGTCCAATAACTGTAGGGGCGCAAGCTCTCGTCCAAATCGCCGCCGTGCAAGTCGATCAGATGATCGCACTTCTCGACCACCTCTTTCGTCATGAAATACGAAGCCCGCTCAGTCTGTGTGCCATCGATCTTCCCAGGATAAAAACGGTTCATGCTCTTCTTGTCCACAGGATTTACGTGCGGCACTTTTTGCTCGAAGGATTGGATGTTGATAAGCGGAACGATGATGACTGTGCCGGAAGTCTCGGCTGGGTTCAGCATCCCGATCAGCTTTTCAAGCGCAATGATTGAAGTGTATTCCGTACCGTGCGCACCGGCGACGAGGGCCAGCACCGGCCCCGGCTTGGCGCCATTAACCACAACGACCGGAATACTCAAACCGGCGTCTACTCCCGACGGCACTTCGATAGTGCCCGTGACTTTTTGACCAGGTGAGGCCGATGCAGTGCCGACAGTAAACGGCTTGCGCTCCTGCGCCTGCGCCAGCGTCGCGAAAAGGAGAGTAAGAACACAGCTCGGAACGATATACCGCATTCGGTCACTCTTTCTTGCAAGACGTTCCAGACAAATAGCCGCAGATAACACAGATTACACAGATTTTTTGAAGCCTCCGAAGTCGGTCAAATCCTCTAATTAAATCTGCGGAATCTGCGGATCAAGTTTCCGCTGTTCACGGAGCGTACCAGAGGACGGCAAAGAAATGGCAAGTCGTTCCGACAATAACAAACAGGTGCCAGATAAAATGCCCATAGCGCAGGCGTGGCGCGGCGAAAAACGCAAGACCACTCGTGTAAGCTATGCCACCTGCCAATATCCAAAGGATGCCGGGTAGAGGTACCAACAGCAACATTGGTTTGGTCGCCACGACAGCCAGCCAGCCCATCACAAGATAGAGAGCAATCGAGATCCAGCTGTGACGCGGGCCGACAATCAACTTCATCGTTATTCCGATAACCGCGAGCAGCCAAACGATTGCCAGGAGTGTCCAACCCCAGGGACCACGCAGAATACCTATGGCAAACGGAGTGTAGGTACCGGCGATGAGCAGGAAGACTGCACTATGATCCAGCATGCGAAATAAATGCTTGGCTCGTTTGTGGGTTATCGAATGATAGAGTGTTGAGCTGAGATAGACTAACACCATGGTTCCGCCAAAGACGCTCGAACCAATTAGGAAACGAGAGCCACCGAGCCGCGTCGCAGAAAACAGCAATACTGTCAGAAACGCAATGGCTAACAGTAAGCCAAAACCGTGACTAATGCTGTTTGCGATTTCCTCAAAACAGACTGATCTGTGGTTTTCGTCAGATGAATTGAGCTGCGGTCTGCGGTTTTCCATTCGCCTCAGATGAAGGGATGTGGTCGTGCAACGATTCTACACCTTCATCCATTTGCGGTGAAACTCGCCAAAAGTTATGTTAAGTTTCCGAAGGCTAAGGTCTGGTGAAGATTCAGCTGCGGCAGATCTATATTTGCTGAACTTTAGGACTTAGCTGGTCCGAAGTAACGTTTCACAATCGACATTTCACAACATTCGCCGAGAGTATTCGTGCGCCATGACGCCGGAACGATTTCAACTTATCTCAAAGATCTATCACGGGGCGCTTGAGTGCACTGAAACTGAACGTGGCGCTTTCCTCGATCGTCACTGCGCTGGCGACCCGGAATTACGACATTACGTTCGCGAGCTGCTCGCCGGCGGCAAGTCTGCAGAAGCCGAGTTGCTGTCCCTGGCAATGAAGGAGTCCGTTCGGCGTCTCAGTGAAGACAGTCCGCCTCCACTGGTCGGTCAACTCCTCGACCACTATGAGGTGCTATCACTCGTAGGCAGTGGCGGAATGGGCGTAGTGTACCGAGCTCGCGATGTCAATCTCGGACGCGACGTCGCAATCAAATTGTTGCCCAGCGGCTTCTCGTCAGGAACCGAGCGCCGTCGCTTCGAAAGAGAGGCAAGAGCGGCATCGGCTCTAAATCATCCAAACATCCTAACCATTCATGAAATAGAACAAACTGATGAGCACCGCTTTCTCGTGTCGGAATTTATCGACGGCCAGACTCTTCGCTCGAGGCTTGGAATGGGACATGTGCCGCTTAATGAAGCGCTGGAGATTACGATCCAGGTCGCTAGTGCTCTTTCGGCCGCACATGAAGCAGGGATAGTCCATCGCGATATCAAACCTGAAAATATCATGCTGAGACGGGACGGGCTGGTTAAGGTCCTGGACTTTGGATTGTCGAAGGTCACTGAAGCGACCAGCGTTAAGGTTCCGCCGGACCAACGAACCGTTGAATGGTTTCAAACTGACGCAGGTGTGATTGTCGGGACCTCTGCCTACATGTCGCCGGAACAAACTCGCGGGCTGGACATTGATTCACGCACCGACATTTGGAGTTTAGGTGTGGTGCTCTATGAGATGGTTACGGGTTCACAGCCATTCACAGGTGCGACCAATAGCGACGTCATCGCTTCAATACTACAGAGAGAACTACCAGAACTTAGTAAAGAAATTACAAATCGCAGTGCGCTAACCTCGATCTTTGAAAAAGCATTAAGTAAGGATCGTAACCAGCGTTACCAAACGACCGAAGAATTTCTTGAGGATCTCAGAAAACTTAAGCAGCATTCTGAAACTCAACCCAATCAGAAAAGATTTATCACGTCAAAGTCATTGGTTCGTTCGTCGCGTAACAACCGTCTTGTAAGGTTTATTTCTTTGGTCATAGTCGTTGCGCTCTTAGGTTTTGTGTACTACAAGTTGACGCGGCCACGTGCAAACGAAACCCTTCGTTCTGTTCCGAAGGTGATACCCTTTACCACCTTCCCGGGTCGCGAACAGCAACCAACCTTTTCGCCTGATGGGAATCAGATTGCTTTTTCCTGGAACGGTGAAAAGGGAGACAACTTCGATATCTATATCAAACTCGTAAACTCGGAAGCAGCACCGCTACGTCTTACAACCAATCCCGCAGACGATATCTATCCGGCATGGTCACCGGATGGTCAGCAAATCGCGTTTGTGCGCCACGTCGGGCCGAAGATCGAGATCTTTACCATCTCCGTTCTGGGCGGCGCGGAACGTAAGGTTTATTCGGGTACCTCTGCATTCTTTGCTTTGTATGAATTTGGCAATGCGCTCTCGTGGTCCCCCGACGGAAAATACCTTGCCTTCTCAGGACAACCTTCGCCCCATCAACCCAATGGAATATTTCTATTGTCAATGGAAACGCTCGACGCTCGTCAACTGACATCGCCACCGGAAGGCTTTCTTGGAGATTCAACACCGGCTCTCTCTCCTGATGGAAAACTTTTGGCATTTGTTCGTGGAGCTTCGAGCAGAGACGTCGAACTCTACGTTATGCCTCTAACCGGCGGTGAACCCAAGCGACTCACGTTCGACAATCGAAGCGGTAGAAGTGTCGCCTGGACCGCAGATAGTAAGTCGATAGTTTTCTCTTCCTGGTTTTATGGTGGACTACGTTTGTTCAAGGTGCTGGCAACCGGAGGAACTCCGGAACAGTTGGATGTCGGCACTGAGTTCGCTTCTACGCTCGCCATCTCGCGTCAGGGAAATCGACTCGCTTATTCACAAGAATCCCGTGATACAAATATCTGGCGAGTCGCCGTGCAAGGTTTTGCGCAGAGTGGCACTCAAACCCGATTAATCTCATCGACTCGACAAGATTACAGTCCGCAATATTCAGCCGACGGGAAAAAGATTGCGTTTACGTCTGGTCGAACGGGCGTCAATGAAATATGGGTATGTGATGCTGATGGCCAAAACCCCGTCCCGATAACGTCGTTTGGTGGCCCGGATGTGGGTTCGCCCCGATGGTCTCCTAATGGCGAGCAGATCGCGTTTGATTCGCTTGCTCCGGGACATCGAGACATCTACGTGGTAGGTGCGCAGGGAGGAAAACCACGTCGCGTAAACAGCGATGACTTCGATAATGTCCGCCCCAGTTGGTCGCGTGATGGGCAATGGATTTACTTCGGTTCGAATCGCTCTGGCGACTGGCAACTTTGGAAAGTATCGGCAGGTGGCGGTCAACCTGTCCAGGTTACAAAGCAAGGCGGGCGCGAAGGATTCGAATCGACCGATGGGCGCCTCGTTTACTACACAAAAGGTTTCGGTCTCGCGGGCCTTTGGAAAATATCCACTGAGGGCGGCCAGGAGACCGAAGTGGTGGCTGAACCACATCAGGGATTCTGGGCGTTGCTGGATCAGGGAGTCTACTTCGTTAATCCCGATGCTACTCCCAATGCAAGGATCGAATATTTTAACTTCGCGACAAACCGCAAAACGAAAGTAGCGGAGATTGAAAAGACTCTTCAGCTGGTTTATCCGAGCCTGGCTGTATCACCTGACGGTCAGTCACTTCTCTTCGTTCAATCAGACAGTTTCGAGAGCGACATAATGCTTGTCGAAGGGTTTCGATAACAGCACTTGAGAAGGCACCGCTGAAGTTCTTGCCCTGGTGACAAGCGGATCCCTCAACAAACAGATCGCCCAACAACTCGGGTACCAGCGAACGCACGATCAAGGCGCACCGCGCACAGGTCGTGTTGAAAATGCATGCTGATTCAGTTACTGATCTGGTTCGAATGGCTGACCGGTTGGGAGTTGTGGCGCCACGGCGATGATGCTTGGACACCACCAGGCTTTAGCCGGTGGTCTTTCAATTTCTCAGCTGCGACAGCGAACCAGAGTGGTGAACACCCGCTCCCAAAAGTTCTTACGCCCCAATTAGCAGTGAAGTTGAAGTACCACCGGCTAAAGCCTGGTGGTGTCCCGGGCTCGTGGGTTCAACTTTGTAGCCCTCCGGAGTGATAACATGATCTACTTCACGAGATTCACAGTCTCTAACAACTTACACAGACAGCGCAGAGAACCAAAGCTTTCACTGCGGAAGATTCATTCGGTTCAGCATGTCCTTGAACCGCGGCTCGGAGCGTAGTTCTTCAAGCTGCGGAGAAACAGCATAACTACTAGCGGTTTCAGCATGGCTCAACATGTGCTTCTCCAGCCAGTTCAAGGCTTCGGCTTTATCACCAAGTCCAATGTAGATTAGCGCAATGGTGTCGCCCTGAATGTAGTTCTTCGTCGCTTCCTGCTTTAACTCGTCAAGGAGCTTTAATGCCTCATCGCGTTTGCCGGATTTTGCGAGCCATAACCCCAGGTATCCCTTGGCGGATGAGCCAAAATCCAGTTCGATAGCTCGGCGCGTTTCGGCAATGGCTTCCGGATACATTCCTTTTGAGCCATATGCTCTGCCTAACGCAAGGTGAGCGTAAACAAAATTTGGATTAGAAGTGAGAGTGCGTTTGTATTGTGCAATCGCTTCATCAAATCGTCGAGCGAGCAAAAGCGTGTCACCGAAATTCGTACCGATGATCGGCGAGAGCGGATCGAGTTCTTCGGCATGTCGCAACTCAGTGAGACTATCGTCAAACCTTTTTACATTAGCGAGGTCAGCACCAAACCAATGATGGGCGGTCGCGTAATTTGGTTTGAGTTCGATGGCGCGCCGGTATTCCTTTTCTGAGCCCACTCGATCCCATTCGTAATTGGAAAGATAAAATCCAAGCGCGGTATGTGCTTCCGCGAGTGATTCGTCAATCGCTAGTGCCCGTAAAGCAGCAGCTTTCGCTTGAGGCATACTATCCGCCCCCGAAGCAACATCGTAGCTTGAAAAAAGAACATACGTTTCAGCCAGGCCTGAATAGGCGAGCGCAAAGCTTGGATCCTTTTCAATTGCCTGCTGGTAAAAATCAACCGCTTGTTTAAGCGATTCGCCTGTTCGTTTGTTCCAGTAGAACTTTCCCTTCAAATAAAGCTGGTAGGCTTCTGCGTTAGAGGTGTAGTTCTTTTCGACTTTCGCAACTTCCGCACTCGAGAGCTGCGATTTTAGTTTGCCGGAAACATCCCGGGCAATTTCGCTTTGAAGTGCGACAAGGTCGGATTGCTTGCGATTGTATTGATGACTCCAAAGAACGTTTTCCGTCGCAGCATCAACGAGCTCCACGTTCAGATCCAGCTGGTCACTGCGTTGAATTACTCGGCCATTCAAGATCGCCTGCACATTCAATTCCTTTCCAATCGTTTGTGCATTCGTATCTTTGCCTTTGTAACGAAATACAGATGAGCGTGCTTTAACACTAAGGTTTGGCAACTGCGACAAGCTGCTGATGAGCGTTTCGGTCATTCCGTCGGAGAGATATTCAACATCTGGATTCCCACCTTCATTGACAAAAGGCATTACAGCGATTGAGCTAATGCCAGCAGAGGCTTTGTGCGTTATGTAATACGCATATGACGCAGCAGCAATCACTAGAACAGCAACAACTGATCCTATTAGCAGCGGACGACTCTTCAGCTTAAACAACGCGCGGGACGGTTCAGCCTGAGTGTGCAGAGACAAATTGGTGGTGGGGCCCGTCGATCTTACATTCGAAACGTTTGTGCGTGGTTCCGCGAGCTCGTTAGTCGCTGGCTCGACAGCGACTGAACCAGAACCTAGTCTCATCGTCCCTGCGTCAAGATCGGTGTCAGAGATTAACGGTGTGCCATCCGTCCGACAGAAGACTAGTGCATCGTCTGATTCCAACCGATTACATTGAGGACAACGTTTCATACGAGAGGCTCGCCTTCAACCATCGATTCCAATCCGCCGGTTGAGGCTTCCCAACCGTTGGCTCTTTTTCTCCGGAAGAAAAGATACACAGGTAACCCAAGCGCGATAAGCAAGAGACCAATGAACGATTCAACCGGAGTCGTAACGACTGAGTTGATCACCAACCAAACAGCTACGAGCACAAAAAGCGCAGGTATGAACGGATAGCCAACCGTTTTGTAAGGGCGGGGAGCGTCAGGCATCGTTCGACGCAATACAAACACAGCAGTCACTGTCACTCCAAAGAAAAGCCACAGCGCAAAGATCGTGTAAGTCGTAATCTGATCGAATGTACCTGACAGTGCGAGCACACAGCCCCACGCGCTCTGCGCGATGATCGCGAATACCGGAGCCTTACTTTTCTGATTCACTTCCCCGAGCCGTCGAAAGAACAAACCTGATCGCGACATCGCAAACGGTATGCGGGCTTGTCCCATCACGCAGCCATTCAAAGCACCCAACGTAGAAATAACAAAAGCAATTGAGATGAATGCAACTCCCGATTTTCCAAGAAACGTTTCAGCTGCCTTCGCTGCAACGGGTGCGGCGGTCGGGAAGGCTGTTGAGTTGGACGTCGTAATCTCATTTATAGGTAGTGCGTAGAAGTATGCAAAGTTGGCCAGGAGATAGGTGGCGAGCACGGTTAACATGCCGATGATGAGACCGCGCGGTACGTTATGTTGAGGGTCACGTACTTCGCCGGCACACACGGGCAGGATGTACCAACCGTTATACGCCCAAAGCGCTGCCATCATCGCCGCACCGAATGCTGTGATCCCGCCTAATTGCGAACTGGCAGAAATATCTTTCAGATGGGACCAACTTGCGCCCGGCGAGAGAATAAGAACACCGGTAACTATCACTGCAATCCCCAGTAGCTTCACCAGGGTTAAAAACGACTGTACTCGTCCGCCAAGTGCTACGCCCAGGCAGTTGACTACGCTGAAGAAAACAATCGCCCCTACTGCAACTAGCTGAGTGACACCGAACTGCCAATGAATCTCCTGACCGAATAAGTGAAACGTTCTTGTTACCCAGGCGGCACCCATTGGAACAACCGCGGACAGAAAGATGGCGAATCCAGTGCTGATACCCGCCATTCCGCCGGCGCCCGCAACTGCGAACTGCATCCACCCATAAAGAAAAGCCGGAGCTTCACCGTACGCCTTCCCAAGGTACACATATTCGCCGCCAGCATGGGGAAACATCGCGCCCAACTCGGCGTAGGCCAATGCACCAGCCAGCGAAAGTAGACCAGCTGCCAGCCACGCAAGCATTACGAGTGAAGGACGTCCAAGCTGTTGAGACATAACAGCGGTTTTAAGGAATACACCTGTCCCAATGACTGTCCCGATAACAACCGAAATCGCATCGGTCAACGTAAGAGCGCGGAGTAACGAGGTTTTGTTTTCAGTCATCGCTTCGATTTCATCCAGCAGTCGCTGCAACAGCGGTGGAGGGAGCCGCTGTCTCGTTTACTTCAGGTATCAGTTCTTCTGTCGCATCGATTTTGAACCAGGCAAGCGCGCCTATGCCTAAAATAAGAGCTATCGGAATCAATGCGAGGTTGTAGCTTCCAAACCACACGACGAAATAGCCAAAGGAAACTGAAAACAAAAATCCGCCGAGCGTACACATCGTATTGAACATCCCGACGATTCCGCCGACGTACTTCCTGCCGATATCCAAAGCCACAGCAAGAGCAACCGTTTGGTTTAATGTGATTCCCGCGTACACGAATCCGAGCAAGAGCAGCGTTGCAAACTTCTGCGTGACCAGGATTGTGGCCAAGGTGCAGACGCTGCCGACGGAGAGACCCACGAGCCCGACGCTGCGACGTCCCCACTTCAATCCGAAACGTCTGACCATTGCGTCGCTCAAATAACCTCCGGCCAAATTTCCAGCGGCGCCCAGGAGACCAGGAGCAATCGACAGTAAGAGATCAGTTTCAGTAAATCCTCGCCCTTTAACTAAGAACGTGTGTAACCATGAAATGAAAAAGTAGAGAGCGAAGACATAACAGAAGCCAGTGAGAAGGATGGCCCGAATTGTGGTGCTGCGCAGCGCAAGTCCCCAGGGCATCTGATGATTGTCGGCAAATGAGTATCGACCAATCTCGTCGATCTCTGTCTCAGTTACTCCTGATTTTTCTGATGGAGTGTCCCGATACCACCTGTACCATGCGACCGACCAGATGACACCTATGACCGCAAGCACAAAGAACGACACTCTCCAACCGTAACGCAGTTGGATCGGAACAATGAGTAATGGTGCGAGAGCTCCTCCCGCCTGGAGCGACATGAGCACGCATCCCGCAGCGCGAGCACGTTCTTTAACAGGAAACCAACGAGCGAGACTTACACCAATGTTTGGAAGTGCGCCTGCCTCACCAGCTCCAAAGCAAAAGCGAACCAACAAGAGGAGGTAGTAATTCGATGTTAGACCGGTAAGTGCAGTAAAGCCGGACCACCACAGTACAATGCGCGTCAGTACTCGCCGCGCACCAACTCGATCGCCCATTCTTCCAGTCGGGATTTCGAATATGCCGTAGGAGAGTGTAAAGACTCCAACTACCCAACCCCACGCCTCCGGACCAATGTGGAGAGTGTCTTGTATTCGCGGTCCAGCAACGGAGATGGCAATGCGATCCAGATAAGTGATTGCTGCGAGCGCACAAAGAAAGATAAGTACTCGGGGGCGGTATCTCATTGGGGGAACCTCTGGGCTCGTTATGAGTTTGATCGGTTGCGACCAGGCCGCAACCAAACTTTGTTGAGTCAGGCGATAGTGATTGGCTCAATTGGTTTACGCTGGCGCACGTCTATGGAAAACGCACCTTTTGTAGCAATTCCTGATAACGCGGATCTGATCGCAGCGCGTCAAACTGCGGCTCAACTTTTAGCCACGTAAGGGACGAGCCATGAGTGTCGTATGCAGCATTCAATTGCTCGAAGGCTTTATCAAGATCGCCAAGCTCCACATAGGCTCTTGCCTTAATCCCATTTCCTTCCTTGAGTGGTGAATCTTCCGCAACCACTAATTGCAGGTAAGCAGTCCAGCCACCCTTTGCAAACGTATCACGCACGAGCGCCGCATTTTCGGCTTGGCCACGCAGTTCGAAGTACTTCGCCAACTCTTCAATTGCACTCGAGTAGTCTTTCTTTGTCCGATACACCTCGAAAGCGGTCCGGTGCGCCCTGGCAAAACCAGGGTCGAGATCAAATGTCTTTTTGAGTTGAGTGAGTGCTTCCTCATACTTTCGCTCGTTGTAAAGAAGTCTTCCGTAGTCCCAGTTAATTGGAAGCGACAGCGGTTCTAAATCCAAAGCCCGGCGCAACTCAGACGAGGCTTCATCAAATCTTTCCTCACACGAAAGCAACTCACCATACCACTGATGCGCAGTGGCGTAGTTTGGATTCAACTCAATAGCACGCTTATATTCGCGTTCGGCGGCGACGAAATCGTAATCGAATAGGAAGAGCGCCAACCCAAGCGTAGTGTGCGGTTCGGCCAGGGTTGGGTCGAGCGATTGCGCTTTCAGAGCGAAGCCGCGTGCTTTTGGGATCGCTTCAGTGGGCGCCACGAAGCTGAAGCTGCCCAGAATTGCGTACGAATCTGCAAGACCTGCATAAGCCAGTGCATAATTCGGATCCTGCGCAATCGCTTGATTGAAAAAATCAATCGCGGTTTTCACATCCTTCTCTTCGCGCTTAGCCCAATAAAACCGACCCTGAAGATATAAGCGATAGGCTTCCGGGTTGTTCGTGTAAGTCTTCGCAAGTTTCTGAGCATCTTCGCCGGACAATTTCGTTCTCAGTTTGCCCGAGACATCGCGCGCAATGTCCGTTTGCAGTTTTACCAGGTCTGACTGCGAACGATTGTATTGTTCGCTCCAGATAACGTTCTCGGTCTGCGCATCAACCAATTCCAACGTTAGAATCAGTTGATCCCCGCGTTGAGCGAAGCGGCCATTTAAGATCGCTTGAACGTTCAGTTCTTTTCCAACTGTCTGTGCCGTTGTTTCTTTTCCTTTGTAACGAAAGACCGAAGATCTCGCTTTGACGTTGAGATTTGTGAGCTGTGATAACTGGCTGATCAAAGTGTCAGTCATGCCGTCAGACAAGTAATCAACATCTGCGTTCCCGCTCTCGTTGATGAACGGCATCACTGCGATGGATTGAATTGGTGGGCGATTCTTCTTCGCAACGATGAAGTAACCACAGATCACAGCAGCGGCGACAACCAGGATCACAACTGCGACAATAATCTTTAGCTTCTTCGGCTTCGTCAGTTCACGCGTATTCGGCTGTGGAGGCTCACCGGTCTCTGCTGTTGGTTGAGATACGGCCTCACCCGTGATCGGTGGCGGCGGAAGCAGTGTAGTGCGGACGTCCCCTGTGACGGGGCCTGAGTTAAGCCTGATAGTTCCCAGCTCATCGCTGGTAACGGAGATCAGCAACGTACCATCAGAGCGACAGAACGCAAGCGTATCGTCGGATTCAAGTCGATTACATTTGGAGCAACGTTTCATTTTCAAACTCAAATTATCGTCCAGTGTTATTCGTGTTGCTTCGTGTGATTCATGGATCGTCTATTATTCAGAAAGAAGAACGATCCGCGAATCACACGAACTAACACCAACAAAGCCCAGGACAAACCAGCCAACCGCCATTAGTTCGCCGCATCCTTCGCTTGTTCCTCACCCACCAGAGCTTCTCTGGCAACTTCCAATTCCTTCAATTTATCAGCACTTAATTTTGGATAGGCCAAATTCAACGAAGATAAAGTCGAAATCACCGCAGCCGCTACAACCAATCGTGTGAACCATTTGTTATCCGCAGGTACGGCATACCACGGCGCATAACTCGTCGCCGTGTTTCGAATCGTCTGCTCATACGCCTTCATGTATTCGTCCCAGTGTGCGCTTTCCTTTACATCGGTTGCTGAGAACTTCCAGTTCTTTGCTTGATCGTCGATACGTTCCAGAAAGCGCTTCTTCTGCTCGGCTTTAGATACGTGGAGAAAAAACTTGCAGAGCGCGATGCCATTGTTGGTTAGATAACGCTCAAAGCTGCGAATGTCACGAAAACGATCGTCCCAAATATCTTTCGTAACGATTGGGAGTTTCTGCGCGGCGAGGAATTCAGGGTGAACACGTACGACCAATGTCTCTTCGTAATAGCTCCGATTGAAGATCCCTATGCGTCCCCGCTCGGGAAGTTGTTTGTTGCAACGCCACAGAAAGTCGTGATCCAACTCTTCGGCAGAAGGTACTTTGAAAGAAACGACCTGACATCCTTGCGGGTTAATGCCGGACATTACGTGCTTGATCGCACTGTCTTTGCCTGCCGCATCAAGCGCCTGAAAGATCAGAAGGACCGCCCAGCGATCTTGTGCGTAGAGCATGTCCTGGAGCTTGCACAACGCATCGACACCAACGGCGAGAGCTTCCTTAGCTCGTGGCTTGTCTTCGGATTTGAGATCTGCCGTATCGTTTGGGTCAACATCTTTGAGTCGAAACTCTTTCCCTTTCGTAATGCGATATCGTTTGGCAAGCGAGTCTGCGCTCTTCATGACCTCTTTCAGTTTCATTGTGCTTAAACTCCGACTCGACGCATGGGCCAGACCGTGACTCTAATCAGAACACAGGTCCTGCACGTGAGGCACGATAATGACTTTTGACTGACTATGTCTAAACGGGTCTGGGCATTGACAGGAATAATGGCAGACTTGAATCCAAACCCAAAATTCGAGGCGCATTCTAACCGAGATGACCCGATTGCGACAGCGACATCCGCAGATTACGGATTAAGAGGGAACAAAGGCGAGTGGGCGAGTGGGTGAGTGGGCGAGACGGAGACGTGGCTATTTGACTCGTCACCCTCTCACCCACTCACCCACTCGCCTTTGTTCCCTCTTAATCGGCGTAATCTGCGGATGAGATCTTTTACATTACCGCCCGCTGGACGAACCAAAAGAATCCAACCACTGCGATCGCTGCCGAGCACGCCGGTACATAACGCAGTTCGAATTTTGGCCATCTCTTAAACTTCCATACCAACGGCAAGACCAAAGCCGCGATCGCCAGCTGGCCAACTTCTACTCCCATATTAAATGACAGAAGCGGAACGAAAGCGCCGTTTCCCGTTTGTGCAACTCCAAGATCGCGCAACACTGAAGCAAACCCAAGCCCATGGACCAGTCCAAATGCAAACGTCAACAACCATCGATTAGGCCGGTTACCTCGCAAGAGATTCTCAAGACCCACATAAACAATCGAAGCGGCAATCAAAGGCTCTACGATGCTTGATGGAATCTGCACCAGGCCAAAGGTTGCGAGTGCCAGTGTCAGTGAATGCGCGACGGTAAACGAACTAATCAGCTTTGCCGCCGAACGAAAACTGCTTCCCACGAGAAGAAGAGCCAGAAGAAAAGCCAGATGATCATAGCCCGTTAGGATGTGTTCAATTCCGAGTTTCAAGAACGCACCGAATGAGTTGTGCGCCGGTCTTTGTGAACCAAAATCGTAAGTCAACCGGTCATCCCCAAGTCCGAGCATTCGTTCATAAAGGATCTGACCGTCCTGATCACGTAACGAGACGAACTGCTTGTGGCCACGCGCCATTAATTGGATGATTCCCGACCTAAAGTCGAAGTGGGGTCCAATTCTCCCTGAGAATCTAAGTCGGAACACAACCACTGAAGTCTTCTCATCATATGTAGCGTTTTGATCTGCAACCGTTGAGGGTTGACCATCGAGTCGGAGTTCTGTTGCATTGGTTGCCGTCTTCAATAGACAGGTCTTGGCTTGCTCAAACTCTGCGATCGAAATTCGCTGATCGCGATCGACGTCGATGGCGCAGAGTCGCTGAACATCAGAGGGCGCCATCGCCAGTTCCACAGTCACTCCTGCACTTTGATCGAATCTGATCTCGGCAGTACTCAAGCCCGGGTCATGTGCCATCGTCTGCTTCGACCAAAGAAGACAAAATATCAGGATTAGAACTGGTTTGAGTTTGGCTATTGATCGAAACTGATTCCTCACTTCTCTTCCTCTTTCATCCCAGAGTCTCATCTCATTCACACCGGGTTGACCATCTTAGTGGGAGCGGGTCAGTACCACCTTGCCGTAGCGGGTGGGTACGAAGTAATTGTTTGGTTGTCTCGAAGAAGCTGCGCACCGACCCGCTACCGCGAGGTGGTACTGACCCGCTCCCACTAAGATGGTCAACCCGGTGTGAATGAGATGAGGCAGCGGCTGTCATTAGCAGGGCGACCGCTGCCTCGTTAAACCTTAATCGATGACTTCGACTAAGGGTGTTCGTGATTGCGTCCGTTTTGAGGGGTCGATTCGTACGGAAAGACTTTATTGAAAGCCATATCGTTTCGATCCACACCGTCACCAGCAGGTCCTCGAATGATTAGGTGATCCGGATCCCGCAAATCACTAATCAGCGCCGTGACAGCAATGTCGACAACATCGTCGCCGAAGCGACGACCGTTAGGCCAACCACCCGGAATGAATCCGCCATTGTGAAACGGATCCTGGATGTTGCTCTTCAATACATCACCACCGAAGATACTCAAGCGAGAGTAATCAGGATCATCTGGATTACTAACATTGGCTGGTCCACCACCAGCAAAACGGACTTTAGTAGTCGAGAGATCAACTTTGATCAGATCCGGAATATAGATTCCAGCGATGTCACTGCGATTTGTCTCAGGAGCAACCTGGTCTTTGAAAACGATCAGATTGATCAGATGTGCCAGTTCCGGCGTCTCAGCATACTTGCGGAAGATTTCGCTGTCGCTTGTCGGGCTGGTGCGACTGTAAAGATCCTTATCAGCGATCGCGACTAGTCCCTCGTTGAAGAGTGGATTACCCTGGCGCGCTACCTGAACAAACGGCCCGCTGTTCTTTGGCGCCTGTTTGTCATCGAGCACTCGAACAGTACGACGACTTGTCGTTGCGTAAACGCCAACAACTTGTTGGTCCCCGCCTAGTTCGGTCATCGGCACCTCGAGTGCCATCAAATCCAGGTTGAATCCTCCCTGGGAATCCTTACCAGGGTTGCGTAACTGGAGCAGATCAAATATCGACTGGATGTCGGCGTAGAAGCCATCATCTCGCTGACCTGCAAATGAAACGTAGCCGCTCGAGAGCGACGTGATTGCCTCTTTCGTGTACCTGTCCAGTTCACCCTCAGTCGCAACTCCATCGCGTGCGGGATTCTCGCCATTGTCGCCCTGGTTGTAATACGGCGTTGCATTCCCCTGATTGTTTGGTGGCACCACGCCTGTGCCAAGGACGGTTTCGCGATTAGTGCGATGATCGACTTTCGTTACTGTATACGTCTGAGTCAAATTCTGATTCGCATCGTCAACGTGTTGAATCACACCCAAGTACGATTGCAGCACGGTATTGCGATTCTTGAATGTAGTGTTGAAACGAAACTGGTAACTCAACGTTGCGCGACCCGCTGCTCGGTCTGCCCCCAATGCCACATGAATCTCATAGAGTACATTGTCGTCGAAGTTGTACTTGTTTGGTCCAATCCCCGGTTCCTGGTGTGGATACACACCGAGTGCTAACACCAGCGACTTCTGCCCATTGTCCTCATCAACGAACGCATAAACGTCGGTGGTGTTGGCCGCTGGGTCAAGTATGATCAGAGGCGCATCCATGTGACTTGAAGCGAATCCAATGCCAGGCATCAGAGCAATAGGCAGTGCAGCCAACAGAACGGTGGCCACAGCCTGTTTTAATCTTAACAGTGTGTTCATTTGAAAATTCACTCCTTGTGAAAGTTGATTGCTACCTTTTAGTTGTCAGTTAGATCTACCGCTGCGGGGCGGTAGCCCGACCGTTAGGACGGGCCCCGCGATACCGATAACTCTGAGCCCTCCCTAACGGTCGGGCTACTGCCCCGAATCTGTTTGCGCCACGTTTGCAGCAACAAGCGTTCGCTCGGAAACAACATCTGCTGGATCGTCTCCGCCTTTTTGATCCATCGCATCGCCTGGTTGGCTTGTCCGTTCTGGCCTGCGATTATTGCTGCGTGGAGAAACAAACGAGCGTCATTGGTCCCTTCTGCTAACGCCTTTTCGACTTCGGTGCGCGCTTCTTTTGTCCGGCCGCTTGCAGCAAGTGCCCAAGCCAGCGCGTCATGAGTGAAGACGTCTTGACGATTCTTTATTTCCTGTTCAGCGAGTTGAACAGCTCGCTCCGGGTCGTCGCCTCGAGTTGCGAGGTAAAGTGAAACTGTCCGAGGGTCCTCGCTGGACTGATTAATTTGCGCCTCAACTTCGTTCGCACGAACGGAATTCGTCATGTGCATGACGTCTGCCAGAGCCCACTGATACTCAGGCAGTGGATTAAGTTCTGCAGCTCGCTTGAATTGCACAAGTGCTTCGTCCGTCTTCTTCGACGCCAACAGAATCCGAGCTTTTGTTAACACTGCGGGAGCGTAATCGACCTGGAGGCTGAGTGCGGCGTCACAGGAATGCGTTGCCTGCTCAATAGCCCCGAGTTGAAGTTGATAAAGGGCCAGACGGTTGAATGCCCATGCGCCAGTGTTGGGATCGTTTGGACTGCTGCTTGAGACGGCGAGCTGCATTAACTGAATGGCGCCTTTCAGATCGCCGGTCAACCAACGTACGTGCGCGGCACGGACGTAGGACTGTAAATCCGGGCGAAGGTCAACCATCTTTTGGTAGGCAGCCGCGCCTTGACGAATCTTTCCCTGATCAATCAATGCGTCGCCGAGTACTCCATAGTCGAACGGGCGCTCACGCAGTTTTGTAAGTTGAGAGGCGAGAGCTTCCGCCTCGCTAAAGCGATGGAAGGTCTGCGCGACGTGAGCCCGTAACAAGAGTGCTTCAGCTGTCTGTGATTTGATCGAGTCAATGCAAACTGCGCATTGCTCAGCCAGTTTGTAATAGCCGGGATCAAAGGTTGAGCGAGCTTTTCTTACGAACGTCCAACCTAATCGTTCAACGTCTGGAACAGTCTGAGAGCCATTAAGTATTCGTCTTTGCTGCTGAGAAATTTCCTTATCGATAGGCTTGTCGCCGGTGAGCGGAGTCAGGATTAAGTGACAGGACGGCGATAAATGAGATGGCCCACGATGATCGTCGGTTCGCGACCCGGAATGATCTCTACTGATAAATGCCGCGACTGCAAGAATCACCGCGCCGATCACAAAAAGGTGTACGGCTCTTAGTTGTGTCGTTCCAATTCTGATCTTCATCAAACACACCTCGCCATGCTCAAATGGGCCTCCCATTCGACATTGATTGGATAAGTGACGAGACTTTCTTTCGACTTAACTGTAGGGAGATACGAGAGTGAGGGACAAAACGGATTTCAGTAATGGTGCGACCACTAATTAGAACGGCGAGCGCAGCGACCGACTGACCAAACCCAACACGAACCGCGCCGTCGAATTAGAACGGCGAGCGCAGCGACCGACTGACCTCTGCCAAACACGACTGTCGCGTTTTAAAGTCCGTAAGGTTTAGAATGTCCCCAGCAATTCTCACAAAGGAACTAATGCCATGTCTCCAACTCACCTGGAGTTCTTCGAACGCCCTTTAGCATTCTTCATTACATTCGGCACCTGGCTTCATGGCGATGCTCGTGGCTCCATCGACCGCTTTCACAATCGTTACGGAACACCACGGTTGCCCCCGAATGTTTTACGTGAACGCTATGAACGCTCCCTGCTCAAACGGCGACCATTACGACTCTCTCAACAGCAGCGAAAAGTTGTAATGGACGCAATTAAGGAAATCTCAATGGAGAAGGGATGGGGGTCTCTGGGCAGTCAATGCCTGCACGACACATGTTCATACTGTTGTCACCGCTGACTGGGATGGTAAGAAAGTGAGGTCTGCATTGAAAGCGCGCGCTACCAAGAATATGCGCGAACAAGGATGCGAAGATTACAGCCCATAGGCCGGACGCGGTAGTTGCAGGAAGTTATGGAGACATGAAGACGTGATCAACGCGGTGGTCTATGTGAAGTATGAGCAGGGTCAATGAGGGCGGTCGTGTTTGGCGGAGGTCAGTCGGTCGCTGCGCTCGCCGTTCTAATTCGTGGTCAGGTTCGTGTTGGGTTTGGTCAGTCGGTCGCTTCGCTCCCCGTTCTAATTCGACGGCGCCTCAGTTTTGTAATGCGATGGAACTCAATACACCCAAGCTCGCTGCGTGATAGGGAGAGGGGTCGGGTCTCTTCAATCAATCCTGCTTCTTACTTTTTCGCAGCAGGGTCGTGAATCGAGGGTCGTTGCGGAACTCATCCATATTAGGATCCACGTCCAGTCCAGAGCCGTATGCTCCTCTTTCGTCCACTTCCTTTTGCATCAGCGAAAACGCTTCATCCTTATCGCCAAGTGACATTGCTGCGAGCGCGAGAAAATAGCTGGGCACATAACGTCGGGCGGCATCGGCTTTCAACTCGTCGCGTAACTTCGACGCTTCAGCTCGTTCACCCGTCTTTACGAGCGCCTTGATCAACAACGCCTTCGCAAACGGATCAGGATTGAGCTCAAGTGATCTTCGAAGAGAGGCGATTGACTCCCGTTGCATGCCCTTTAGCCCATAGGCCCAACCAAGAAGATAGTGCGTGTAATAGAAATTGGGATCGACTTTGAGGGCCCGATCGCATTGTGCAATTGCGTCGTCATAACGACGTGCATTGATAAAGTTGTATGCTTCGTCAGCATTGATGATTGCCGATAAAGGATCCAACTCTATCGCTTTCCGTCCTTCGGCGATTGCTTCATCGTATCTTTTCTGAAGGATTAGCGGAACGTTACCAAGCCAGTGATGAGCGGTTGCGTAATTGGGTTTAAGTTCTATGGCGCGACGCAGCTCTTTTTCACACGACCCGAGGTCATACTCGTAGTTACACAGATACAATCCGAGCGCTGCGTGGGCTTCGGCCAATGAGTCGTCGAGTTCGAGTGCCTTGTGCGCGGCCGCTTTCGCCTGAGGCATCGAATCCCCAGGCGTTGCGACACTGTAGTTGGGATATAGCGCATACGATTCCGCCAAACCCGAGTACGCGAGCGCAAAGGACGGATCTTTTTCAATTGCCTGTTTGTAAAAATTCGCAGCCTGCGTTAACCCATCAACCGTTCGCTTGTTCCAGTAGAAACGTCCTTTCAGATAGAGCTGGTACGCTTCATTGCTTTCGGTATAACGCTTCGTAACTCCCTTCGCGTCCTCACCGGTTAACTTCAATTGCAGTTTTTCAGTGATGGCCGTCGCAATTTCTCGTTGTGTCGTCAGCAGATCTGAAAGTCTGCGTTCGTACTGTTCACCCCAAATGAGTTTGTTGGTAGTCGCATCGATTAATTCGACGCTGATCGTTAGATTGTCACCGCGCTGAGTTAGGCGTCCAGACATAACAGCACTTACTCCCAACTCACTTCCAACCTTCTGCGGATCTATCTCTTTGCCCTTGTAACGAAGCACGCTGCTTGTCGGACTGACCTTAAGATTTGGCAGTTGCGATAGTCGGTAAATTAGCGATTCGGCCAACCCGTCTGACAAATAATCTGAGTCAGCATTCCCGCTACGGTTCTCAAAAGGTAAGACTGCAATCGAGTTGATCTGACTTCGACCACTACCTTTCGAGACAAACACAAAGTATCCCGCCGTGAAGATCAAACCAACCAGGATGATCCCAATCACACCAGCCGCCAGCTTGTGGTTCTTTGCCTGAAACACTGCATACTCAAGACTCGAGGAGGATTTCGTCACAGTCTGCGTAGTGGCCAGGCGGCCACTCCTGGTGAGTTCGCTCTCACCGGCTGAAGCCGTAGCGGTTTCTCGATTCGGGATAATTGAACGTTCGAGCTCGCCTTGAATGTCGAGTTCACGTCGCAGATTCTTCAAATCGATAAGAAGATCGCGCGCTGACTGATACCGCATGTCGAGGTCTTTGGTCAGCGCTTTACGGATGATCCGCTGTAGTTCGGGTGGAGCATTCTCAAGAGCAACAGGCTCCTTCTCAAGAATCGCCACGATAGTGTGATTGATGGTCTCGCCTGCGAACGGAACTTTCTGACCCGCCATTTCATAAAGAACCACTCCAAGACTCCAGAGATCTGTTCGTGCGTCTGTCCCTTTGCCACGCGCTTGTTCCGGAGACATGTATGCAGCCGTGCCCATGACAACTCCGGGGTTTGTGTTCACTTGAGCCCGCGTTACATCTTCACTACCGGTTGAAGTCGAACCTGGGGCTGGAGCCTCCATCAGTTTCGCGAGACCAAAGTCCAACACCTTCGCATATCCGTCAGTGCGAATCATTATGTTCTCGGGCTTGATGTCGCGATGAATGATGCCCGCCTGATGCGCAGCCGATAGAGCCTCGGCCACTTGCACTCCGATCTTCAAGATGGTGTTCAAAGGCAGAGGCTCTTTGTATGACAGTTGTTCGCGAAGAGTTTTACCGTCAATCAGTTCTGTGGCGAGATAGTTCTTCCCGTCCACCTCACCGATCTCATGGACGGTCAGAATATTCGGGTGATTGAGTGCCGATGCTGCTTTCGCTTCCTGGATGAAGCGCTTGAGTTTGTCCGAGTCTTTGCTGAACTCCTCGTTTAGAAACTTGATTGCTACTTTGCGATCGAGTTTCGTGTCCTGCGCGAGATAGACTTCACCCATTCCACCTGAGCCGAGTTTCGAAAGGATGCGGTAGTGCAGGATCGTGGTGTTAGGGGTTAGGGGCATTTTCAATTTCCGAGTGCTATTGATTTAGGCTGCGAAGCAGGCGGAAGCGTAAAGCCTGAAGCGTCAGTCCCAGGGCCTAACAAACTCCTGATTTCAGCCCGTAAAACGGGCGACAGCCAGAAAAATCAACTGACTGATGTGTTGTTACTCCTCTGTCGCCCCCTTTGTGGGCTCACAAACGTTTCGTTTGAGTGTCCTGGGGCTGGTGCCCAGGCTTTATGCTTTCGCCTGCTGCGCAGGCTAAGAGCTATACCGTCACACAACTGGGACCAAGGCCCTCCCAATCATTCCGCCGTGTCAAGTCTCCGCATGAGATCCGTGAAACGCGGATCAGAACGCAGCGGGTCGAATCTTGGATCTACTTTCACACGGGCCAACAGGGCGTCGCGTGCTTTATCGGCTTTCTCAAGCCAGGCAAAGGCCTGATCTTTATTGCCCAAGGCAATATAAACCATCGCGATCGAAGCTTCGGAAACGAAACGCTTTTTAGACAACTCCAACAACTCTGCGATTCGGTCTTGCGCTTCCATTCGTTTTCCGGCTAACGCGAAAGCGTGAGCTAGTGCGGCAATTCCCAGAGGTTTCCCGCGGCTCAAATCAACGACTTGTTTAAACTCCGCAATTGCTTTGTCATACTTGCCTTGCTGTTCGTAAACGAGGCCGAGCCGGTGATGAGCGAGAAGGAAGCTTGGATCCATTTCTATGGTTTTGAGTAACTGTTCGACGCTTTGATCATACTGACGCGCATTTAACAAAACCCAGCCCAGAGTCATGTTAATAGGAAGTGAGAGCGGGTCAAGATCTTGCGCTCGTCTTGCTTGAGCTACAGCCTCGTCAAACCTCCCGAGTGACATCAAATAGATCGCGTACCATTGGTGCGCGGTCGCATAGTTCGGATTAAGTTCGAGCGCTCTCTTATATTCGCGCTCGGCAGCCGTCCAATCCCGGTGGTAATAGTATTTGAGGTGGCCCATTGAAACGTGTGGTTCAGCAAGTGTCTCGTCAATTTCAAGTGCCTTCAGCGCGGCCGTTTCGGCCTTCGGTAGCGCATCGTCCGCTGACATATACCCTGAGGCATCCGCAGCACCTAAAAGAATGTATGAGTCTGCGAGTCCGCAATAAGCAAGCGCAAAGGTTGGGTCTTTTTCAATTGCCTGCTGAAAATAGCTGAGAGACTTTTGCATCGCATCTTCATTTCGCTTGTTCCAATAAAACCGTCCTTTTAAGTAAAGCTGATACGCCTCATTATTTTCGGTGTAGTGCTTGGCAATGCCCTTCTCTTCACCCGAAACCTGCAGCCTTAGTTTGTCTACAATCTCTCGCGCAATCTCACGCTGGGTCGCAAGTAAGTCTGACATTTTGCGATCGTACTGTTCACCCCAAAGCAACTTGTTGTAACGAACATCCACTAATTCAGCGCTGATCGTAAGATTGTCGCCGCGCTGTATGATCCTGCCTGACAACACAGCTCTTACTCCGAGTTCGTTTCCTGCTTTCAGGGCGTCAGTCTGTTGACCCTTGTAGTGAAAGGCGACACTGGTCGGGGTGACTCTCAATTTCGGCAGTTGGGACAATCGATAAATTAGTGATTCAGCCAGCCCATCGGAAAGATATTCAGTTTCCGCGTCACTGCTCCGGTTCTCGAACGGCAAGACTGCGATCGAGTCAATCGACGCATCTGGATTGCGGCCGCGTAGGTAAGCGGCAAGAGTTACGGCACCGAAGACCACCACGACAGCACCGATCAGCAGAGTAAGTTTGTGACTCTTCGCCTGACTAACCGCATACTCAAGACTCGACGTCGACTTCGCGCTTTGCGTTGGCGTCGTGTGATCACTGCGAGTAACTGGATAAGCGCGCGTGTCACTTTCAGCAAGCACGTCTGTGGTCGCCTCTCGATTTGGCACAACCGAGCGTTCAATTTCGCCCTTAATGTCGAGTTCGCGTCGCAGGTTTTTCAAATCAATCAATAGGTCACGTGCTGACTGGTAACGCATCTCGACGTCCTTAGTCAGAGCTTTGCGTACGATTCTCTGCAACTCAGCCGGTACATTCTCCAGTGCCGCAGGTTCCTTCTCGAGAATCGCGACCATGGTGTGACTGACAGTTTCGCCAGAAAATGGAACTCGTTGGGCGATCATTTCATAGAGCACGGCACCGAGACTCCAAATATCAGTTCGTGCGTCAGTCGGATTGCCACGCCCCTGCTCAGGCGACATATAGAAGACAGTCCCCATCACCACGCCGGGATTAGTGTTGATTGACGCGGAGATGGGGCGACGCGGAGACGCGGCGATTAGCGTGTTGCGTTCCTCCTCGCCTTTCTGTGTCTCCGCGTCTCCGTATCCCCGTGTCTCGGTGTCCCGCCGTTCCGCGAGTTTTGCCAGTCCAAAATCAAGCACCTTGGTATAACCATCACGACGAATCATGATGTTCTCGGGCTTGATGTCACGATGGATAATTCCGGCAGCATGTGCGGCCGAAAGAGCTTCAGCCACCTGCACACCGACCTTTAAGATCTTATTGAGAGGACGAGGATCTTTTTGTGAGAGCTGCTCGCGAAGAGTCTTGCCGTCGATTAACTCGGTTGCGATGTAATTCTTCCCATTTACTTCACCGATTTCATAAACGGTCAAGATGTTAGGATGATTGAGTGCCGAAGCGGCCTTCGCTTCCTGGATAAAACGTTTCAGCTTGTCGGGATCCCTACTGAACTCTTCATTCAAAAACTTGATTGCCACTTTGCGATCAAGTTTGGTGTCCTGCGCGAGATAGACTTCACCCATACCACCTGCGCCTATTTTGGAGATGATGCGGTAATGGGAGATTGTGGCGTTGGGGGATAGAGACATTGCCGATTTTCTATTAAGGCCTTTTCCGCGGATTACACAGATTGCGCAGATTCAGTAACCAACAACTGTTAGCGATAGTCTGCGGATACGAAAACTATCGTCGTAACAGAATCAGTAGTCCCGCAGCAACTGCAAGTACGGCCAGGACAGTCGTGATTGTTGATGAGACTCGCACACTAAGTAAAGGCAAAAGTCCTGTGAGAATCAGCCAGATTCCCAGCAGCACCATTCCCAGGTTCTTACCAGCTAAAGTGCTTGTTAACGCCATTAGTTCCTCCCTTGTTTGGATCGAGTTCCAACTTGAATGCAGTCAGTACCACCGCGTGGCAAGCAGTCAGTACCACCTCGCGGTAGCGGGTGGGTGCACAGCCAAGCTCGAGTAATCAGACCCAGCTTCGCACCCACCCGCTACCGTGAGGTGGTACTGACTGCTTACCGCGAGTGGTCAAGTTAGAGCCCTACTCTGCTGCGGCGTCGTTTCAAGGATCTTTGAATCGACCGAAGTTTGGCAACTCGGTCTTTCGTGTATGGCAACGTCGAATTCTCGAGCACCGAGTAATGTACCGTTCGCTCCTTATCACGCTCAGATAGCAGGAAGACGATCTTCTCGCCGCTGAAATATTCCTGTTTGAAACCAGCTTCTGCTCCGTGAAAATACTCGAACGCATCACCTTTCTTAAGCTCACCCTTGAACGACTCGATCACCACGGCGTTTATTTTCCAGTTCTCATAACCACCAACACGATTAGTGATTTCAGCTTGCTGAATGCGCACGTGAGCGACGACAGAAACAGCCTTGTAGTCGTTGCGAAGATAACTGAGCGAAGGCCAATCCGGATCATCTTGAGTCGCTAACAGCGGCGCCATGAGCAGAAGAGCTGATAGTTTGATCAATTGATTCGCGTGAATGAGACTCATTTTCTGAAGTTACTGATCAAAACAACATCGCTGGCTGATGTTCCGCGGTTTAGTGCCACTTGCTTCCCATCGCGAGAAATTTGGAAACTGAAAATACGATCCGCTGCGAAGTTCGTTAATTGTTTCGGTGGCGACCCGTCAATTGGTTGCGCCCAAAGATTTGTGACGCCCCCGCGTGTTACGCCATACACAATCGCGCGTCCATCGGGAGTCCATTGCTTGTTGGTTGTATCGCCGCCCGTATAAGTAAACGTTTTGATTGGTTGTCCACCATCGCGCGAGAAGATCGCCAGTTTGAACGCGCCGTTCGGATGATCGAGATAGCTGCACGCGATGTATTTTCCGTCAGGTGAAATCGCCGCGTTTTCTGATGCGTTGTTAGTAAGCTGCACCGGCGTTCCACCATCGATCGGAAGCGTCCAGACGGTGCATTTGTTCAAACACAGGGTGAACGCGATCCACTGACCATCAGGCGAGACGGTAACGCTCCCAACTTCGTGGTCATGAGTTAATTCTCTCGGGTCGGAGCCGTCCACGTTCATGCGCCAAACGCGCGGCGCGCCGCTCCGGTCGGACCTGAACACCACGTAACGGCCGTCGGGCGTAACCATTGGATCCACGTTGGTGCCTGCGTCAGCGGTCAGTTGTTTACGACCGCCGTTTGCCGGATCGAGAAGATAAAGATCGCCGCCGCCGGGCACCTTGTACGGGTAAATTATTTTTCCGTCGGGTGTCCACGCTGGACTGCCAACCAAATTTCGGCCCTTCGTTATTTGCATAGCGCGCGACGCATCGAACTCAGGCATGATCCAGATGTTGTTCGATATTTCCATCTGGACGGCTGCGATTTGATTCTCATCTTTAGTCAGACTGATCAGCGGATACCAATTCAAATCGTTTGTCAGGCGGGTTGCTTCTCCGGAAGGATAAGAGACGCGCCAGATCATGAACGCTTCTCCCGGAGTCTCCTGTGCGGTGGCTAAAATTGTCTGGTCGTCAAACCATATAGCTTGCCTGACTTCAATCCACTTGCGAGTAGGCAAAGGCCTGACCTCTCCGGTTGCAACCGAAACGGTGGCGACGCTCATCCAGCTTTCTTTGGAATTCGCAATTGGCGTTGCGATCGTCTTTCCATCAGACGACCACGAAACGGAACTGAAGTTGTCCTGGAAGAAATACTCATCTCCGCGACGGCTTGCCAATTGGCGCTGATTCGTGCCGTCGGCATTGGCAATCATCAGGCGATCGTCGTCTTCGATGTAATAAAAGTAAGCCATCTGTTTGCCGTCAGGAGAAAAAGTCGGCGAGTTGCCGATGCCGGTAAAAAGTTTGCGCGGCGTGCCTCCCAGCACCGGCACTTGATATAGAGTTCCAGTTTCGTCAGTCCCCTGTCTCACCGCGTAGTAAACGTAGTTGCCGTCAGGCGAGAATGCCGCACCTACATATCGAACAGCAGCAGGCGGAACGATCTGAGTATTGCTGTTGGCGACTGCTACCTGGCGCAACCAGAGACTCTTTTGCTCGCCATCATCCTCGACATGCACGAGCCATTTGCCATCCGGGGAAATTGCGGCACCGGTCGCATTGCCGACATTCGTGATCCGCGTATAGGTGGCCGCTTCAAGCGACATTGCGTTCGTCGATCGACCACCAAGCAGTTTGTACATCGCGAAACTGACCGCCGCGACTACGACAATTGCAACTATGATCGCGAGTGCCGTGGCGGTCTTATGCGTTTTGATCTGATTGACCACGTACTCGGCGCTCGAGACGTGGGTCGGAGTCGCCGCCGCTTCACCGGTTTGCGGGCGCACCGCTTCCTGAGTCTTCATTACCGACGAGGTCGGGCCACTCGCGCCGCTTGCGGGACTGCTGAGACGCTCTGGCGCTACTGATCGTTCCACTTCACTCTCGGCATCGACGCGCTGCTTCAGCCGCTGTAAACGCTTCATCAGCTCGCGAGCCGTCTGCGTGCGCTCTTCACGATTTTTCGTCAGCGTCTCAGTGACAATCCATTCTAGAGCTTCCGGAACATTGGGAACGGATAGTGAAAGTGGCAATGGCTCCTTCTCTAGAATCGCAACGATGATGTGACTCGGAGTAGTTCCTTCAAACGGCAGGCGACCGGTTACCATTTCGTAAAGCACGACACCGACGCTCCAGATGTCAGTTCGCGCGTCCACCTCTTTGCCGCTCGCCTGCTCGGGTGACATGTAATTCACCGTACCCATCACGACACCCGGACTCGTCTTCACCCGTGTGGCGAGCTGGCTGTCGGAGATTTGTTCGGACGTCGACGTGGTTTGCGAAACCTTCGCAAGTCCAAAGTCAAGCACTTTCACCCGACCACGCGGCGCGATCATGATGTTCGAAGACTTGATGTCGCGATGCGTGATCCCTTTGGAGTGCGCTTCGTCGAGCGCATCCGTGATTTGAATTGCGATGTCCAGACTTTCAGCAATCGGCAACGTTCGCCCGCCGATTTTTTTGTCCAACGCCAGCCCCTCGACAAACTCCATTGCAATGAAGTAACCGTCGTCAGCTTCACCGATTTCGTAGATGTGCGCGATGTTCGGATGAGACAGGGCCGCTGCGGCACGCGCCTCTTGCAGGAATCTGTGAAGCCGCTGCTGATCGCGAGCGATTTCGGCGGGCAACAGCTTGACTGCGATCTGCCGATCAAGTTGCGTGTCACGCGCAAGATACACCTCGCCCATCCCGCCCTCACCGATCTTCGAGCGGATTTCGTAACGACCGAGTTTTGAGCCTGCGGCGAGACTCATCGTTTCAAGTCAGCTGTCCAATTTAAGACGACGGCAATCTGCTGACGTTCCGGGGATTCAGGTGTTCCAGCAACGAGAAAACGTTTCCCGTCGCGCGCCGGTGTGTAATATCCGCTGCCCGGGAAACCGCGATCGACACCGGCCCCACTAACGCGGATTTCGAACAGCGGTTGCGCAATGCCAACTTTGAACTCTGAGCCTTCGCCGTTTACTTCCACAGCCATCAGTTTTCTGTCAGGTGTGTAGTAGAAAAGCTCGCGGCCGTCTCCACGCCACTTTGGCTGCGAGCCGCCGCCCGTCGAGATCGGTATCTTGTCGCCCTTCGCGGGGAAGTTCTGCACATAGACCTCGAACTTGCCTGTTTCATTTGAGATGTATGCTACCCATCGCCCATTCGGTGAAAAGCGACCTTGCGCTTCGATGAAGTTGGTTTGTAGAAATGGCTCGGGCTTTCGCTCGCCCGTGAGCGGAAGCAAAAACAAGTCTACATTCGTTGTTGGGTTTAGTTGGCCGTAGAGAATAAATCTCCCATCGGGCGACCAGTCAGGATGGAACTTACTTTCTTTGGAAGCGAACAGAGATTCTTCAGTGCCTGTCCCGCTCGAAGACTTTTGATAAAGATTCGAAATTCCGTTTCGAGTTGAAACAAAGGCGATACGATCCGCCTCGGGCGACCACGCGGGATCGCCGTCACCTGCCGGATCTGTAGTGAATCGTATTTGGGCACCGCGCTGCAGATCAATTAGCCAGACGTCGAAGGCGGATAGCGCCTGATAGTCGTAGCGACTCACTGCAACTTTCTTCTCATCCGGGGAGAGAGCGGGCGCACTGTAGGTACCCGGCGGTGTGAGTGCTGACAAAGGCTTTCCTGCCCGATCGAACCAGATGAGCTGATTCATTGCAAGGGCTCCGGTTCGTAAGGCGAGTATGCCGCTTTCCGAGACCGAGAACATTGCCCGACCATTGATAGGGTTGCGCACCACTTGTTCGGCAACCGGAAACGGTTCGCCTTTGAGTTCGAGTTTCTCAAGATCGAAGCCCTGTCCCATCAGCGTAGTTTCGCGCGCGAAGAGCAGGTACCCTGGCGCTGCATACGCCACGCTCGAATGCACTTGCAGCAGCCGCTTGGTTTCCTTCGAGTCTAACGCGCCGACGTAGATCGCGCTGTTCTCCGGCTGCGTGTTCCGGGCGAGATAAAGAAAGTGGCGACCGTCGGGTAGGAAGTGCGGCCATGTATGTTCGAGTTCATTGACTGAGCCGTTCACCTCCGTGACGCGCACAGGCGTTCCGCCCGTCGCTGGAACGCGGTACAGTCCGTCTGCGACACCCCGCGAGAAAATAATCACGCCGGCACGGCCCCATGATGCAGGTGGATTAGAAGCAATATCACAGAGGATCTGCGGTGCTCCACCTGAAAGGTCAACCCTTCTGAGTTTGCCAGCGGCGACGAATCCGATCGATTGACTGTCGGGTGACCAGAAGGTCTGGGTGGCACCCTCGGTCCCAGCGAGAGGTCGCGCCTCGATCGAGTCCAGTGGGCGTAACCAGAGCAGTTCTTTGCCGTCCTCAGTGTTGAGGCGATATACCAGGCGGTGGCCATCCGGGGAAATCAGAGGGGCGTCAATTACCTGCGACTTCTCCGGCAGGGGAATGATGAAGCGTTGCGCTTCACGCACTTCAGCCGCCGGTGCTCGGCGAGAAAGGAAGACATAGAGCAACGCCACGATCAAAGCCAGCGATAAAACTGCTGTTAAGATCCAGGGCAAGTGTTTGCGAAGTCGCTGGCGCGCTGACAACGGAACAATCGTAGTCAACGTTTGGCCTGAGACGAATGACGTTCCTGAAATTGCATCCAGCGCGAATGCCAAATCGCTCGCAGAATGGAAACGTGATTCTGGATTCTTTTCTAAACAACGGTTGACCAGCCTTTCGAGCGCCGGTGAAACACTCTTGTTTGTGTTCGACAACTCCGGTGGATCTTCTCTTAGAATCGCGCTCATCGTCTCCGCAGCTGATTCTCCGTGGAATGCACGTCGACCAGAAAGCATTTCGTAAATGATCGCACCGAAGGAAAAGATATCTGAACGTTGATCGACAACTCGACCCTTCAACTGTTCAGGCGACATGTAACCAACGGTACCCATCACCACACCCGGGTCAGTATCAACGCGTCTTGTCGGTACTTCCGTTTGCGATTGATGACTGTCCAGTTGCGTGAGCTTCGCCAAACCGAAGTCGAGAATCTTCAAGCGACCGTCAGTGGTAACGAAAACGTTCTCTGGTTTCAAATCGCGATGAATGATTCCCTTCTCGTGTGCCGCCGCAAGCCCATTCGCGATTTGCGATGCATAATCGATCGCGCGTCGTGGACTTAGGGGAGTGCCACCAATGCGTTTGCGTAGTGTTTCACCTTCCAGAAGTTCGGAAACGACATAGGGTGAGCCATCGTGCTTGCCGACGTCGTAAATTGAAAGGATGTTGGGGTGATTCAGCGCACCGGCGGCACACGCCTCTTGCTGAAAACGTCTCAGTCGCTCTTGCTCGGCCGAGAACATTGATGGCAGAACTTTGACTGCAACGTCTCGACCGATTTCGACGTCACGCGCCAAATACACTTCACCCATTCCGCCTTCACCGATCTTCGAGCGGATTTCGTAGCGGCCAAGTTTTATCCCAGGAGTAACACTCACTTCGCTACCGCTGCGGGCCAGTTAATAACTAGTGCTAAAGGCTGCACATTGCTTTCTCTATTTGAATCGACCAGGAAGCGCTTACCATTCTTAGTCACATCATAGTGATAGCCTGGTGGGTTTGCGGGATGGATCTCGAATAAAGTTTCAGCGTTGCCTATCTGAAGATTTGAACCACTAGCGTTTACTGTCGCCGCCGTCAGTTTATTCTCAGGAGAGAGAAAGAATATTTCCTTACCATCACCACGCCAGCGCGGTTCTGAGCCACCACTCCGCGAGACCTGCCACTTGCCGACCGGGTTGGGGAAAGGTGCAATGTACACTTGGTTAGTACCCGACTCGTCCGACACGTAAGCGATCCAATGCCCGTCTGGCGAAAACTGTGCGCTAGTCTCGTTTGCGCCGGTTTGTAAGAACGGAATGGATTTACGCTCGCCGGACATCGGTAGAATCCAGATGTCGTTTTGAGTGTTGCTTTTTATAGCGGTATTTGTGTATGCGATGAACTGGCCATCGGATGACCATGAAGTCGCGTCCTTGTTTTCTTCCGACTCCAACAGAACCTCGTCATTGCCTGCACCACTCGAGACCTTTTGATAAAGGTCATAACGCCCTTTTCGATTTGAGTGCCATACAACCCGACTGCCATCGGGTGACCAGATGGGACTGGCGTCGAATTCTGGATCAAAGGTGAGCCTTAACAGTACATCGCGTGCGATATCGTAAATCCAAATGTCAGGACTCCCGGCGTTGAGATCGAAAATACCTGACGCAACCCGGTCTTCGTTCGGTGCGATATCAATTTGCGCATAAAGCGCCGGCGCACCCAGGGACTTCGGATTTTTACCGTCGCGCTCATACCAAATAAGTTCCCGCTCCGCCAGGACTGTTCCGCCACTCTGAGAAACCAAAACTCCGTTCTCCGATACCGAGAACACACCGCGTGAGAGAACGAAATCAACCTGTACTCGTTCCGTAACCGGAAGCGGCTCTCCGGTTAATTCAAATTTTTTCAAGTCAAAGGCTTGGGCCATGAGCGTCGTGTCGCGTACGAATAGCAGATAACCCGATGCGTATACAGGCATCGAATCCACCGCCAGAACTAATTTTTGTTCGTTTGAATCCAGTGAGCCCAGGTAGATCCCATTGCTCTCTTTTTGTGTGATTGAGGCCGTCGTACCGGAGCGATAAAGAAAATGATGCCCATCAGGCAGAAACCAGGGCCAGCGATGTGTTGCTTGAATTTTGGATTCGTCGAGCTTGGTAACAGCAACAGCGGTTCCGCCAGCCGCTGACACACGATAAAGAGGACGATAATTATCCGGAGCGAAGACGATTACACCCTCCCGGTTCCAGGTACCACCTCGACCGTTTGGTGCATCGCACAGTGCTTGGACAGGACCACCGGACGCGTCGATCCTCTTCAATTTCGATTGTGAAAAGAAGCCAATGGATCTGCTGTCCGGCGACCAGAACGGGTAAACGGCGTCGTCCGTCCCCGCAAGCGGCTGCGCGGTAGTAGCTCCGAGTGGTCGAACCCAGAGTAGTTGGCGTCCACCAGGTGGACGAGCAACGAACACTAGCCGAGAGCCATCGGGCGACACGGCGAACTGAGTCCGAGGGAGGAAATATGCGTTCTCCGGTTGTTCAATTGACGCCCGCACAACACCAGCACTCGATGTTGTGTGTTTGCTTGAGAACATCAACAGCGCCGTCGTGATCGCTAATACAACGGCTAAAATGCCCGCAATGATCCATGGTAGATACTTGATTGTTCTGCGAGAGCGGGGCAGCGCAGAAGGAATCATCGTCTGCGCAGACGATTGGCCAGCATCGGCAATAGCTTCTAATGCAAATGCCACATCGCGCGCTGAATGGAACCGTGCCTCACGGTTTTTCTCCAGGCAGTGATTCACCAACCGTTCCAATGCTGGTGAAACGGTCTTGTTTGTGTTCGACAAGTCCGGAGGATCTTCTCTGAGAATCGCGCTCATCGTCTCCACGGTTGATTCTGCGTGGAATGCACGGCGTCCGGAAAGCATTTCGTAGATAATCGCGCCGAAGGAAAAAATGTCTGAGCGTTGATCGACGACAAGTCCTTTGAGTTGTTCAGGTGACATGTAGCCGACTGTTCCCATCACAAGACCCGGATCCGTATCGACCCGGCGAGTAGGAACATCTGTTTGGACTTGACCACTATCGAGCTGTGTGAGCTTTGCTAAACCGAAATCGAGAATCTTCACTCGCTGGTCGTTAGTGACAAAGATATTGTCGGGCTTCAGATCACGATGGATGATACCTTTCTCATGTGCGGCTGCGAGCCCCTGAGCTATCTGCAATGCATAGTCAATTGCTCGACGCTGCCCCAACGGAGTTCCATCGATGCGCTTACGTAATGTTTCGCCTTGTAATAATTCTGACACTACATAGGGTGACCCATCGGTCTTGCCGACGTCGTAGATCGAAAGAATGTTTGGATGATTCAGCGCTCCAGCAGCACACGCTTCTTGTTGGAACCGTTGCAATCGATCTTTATCAGCAGAAAATGTCGCAGGAAGAACTTTGATTGCGACATCTCGACCGATTTCCATATCGCGAGCCTGATAGACTTCGCCCATTCCGCCCGCTCCGATCTTCGAGCGTATTTCGTAACGTCCGAGCTTTGTTCCTGCGGCAATCGTCATCCCTTGAGTTTTTACTAATGGTTCTGACCGAAGGTTAACCTATCGAACTCTTGAAAGAAGCGTTTTCTACATGTTCGCGTTTTGGAAAGTTGAGCAACTGTCCACACGCTGCGATTAGAAAGAAAATGTAGTAGTAGCGATCATTAGTTGCTAAGAAATCAAGAAGCCCCATCAACGCCGCAACTTCTGTTACAGCCCACGCAAGAAGATATCCTTGTTGGACCAGTGATACTTGTTGTTGTTCTACCGCCCGGTTGAGGAAACGGCTCTTGAGTGGCAGGGAAATCAAGATCGCGGAAAAGCTTATCACCGCGAGAATAAGCGACAGTATGCCATTAGGTCTGGCGTCTTCCGATCTGTGCAAGAAAAGCGTAAGGACAAAATAGGCGCCCACGCTCATTAACATGGCAATCCATAGCGTACGCAATGTACGCATCCTCAACTCAATCTGTTGTTGCAGCTCCTGTTGATTTGGCGGTTGCATATTCACCATGAATGCGGATCATGTCGAAGAGACTAAAGCTTGGCAAGGCCTTTTACGTTCTGAAGCCGTCAAAATAAACGCAGGCGATCGTGCTGGGACCGCAGGCGTCCCCGCCTGCCTGTGCCAATCAAAGTCCGTGTTGGGACGAGGGCAGGCGCACGCTTTGCCTCAACGGTAGGAGTAGTATCCATTTGCCTTTGCCAGCTGTTGTGAGGCATGGCTCTGCCCTGCCGTAAGCTTAGATCTCAATTTGGCTACGCCCTCAAGCGCTTATACTGGAAACACATCGAGGGCGAAGCCCAAAACCAATTGTCGCTCGCACACGGCAGGGCAGAGCCATGCCTCACAACAGCTGGCAAAGCCGAATCCTCCGATACGTTACGACTGATCCTTTAGTGTGATTCGTGTTGTTTCGTGGATCGTATTTTCAGAAGTTAAACAAAACGATCCACGAAACACACGAAGGCACCGCATCCGAGAAAAGCACTTTGGGTATTTGCCTGCGGTCCCAGGAACTCTTCGTCAACTACGAACACAAGGTTTACAATCGCTCGCCAAAAACTACGGGGCCGACAATCATGCAAATCACCGACATCTCTGTGTATCAAGTCGATCTTCCGTTACACGAAGGGAGCTACAAATGGTCTGGTGGTAACAGTGTCTCAGTTTTTGACTCGACGATCGTCGCGATCAAAACTGACGAGGGACTATTAGGTTATGGCGAAATATGTCCTCTCGGTGCTGCATATCTGCCCGCATACGCCGCAGGAGCACGCACAGGTATCGCGGAATTAGCTCCGTATCTTCTCGGTATCGATCCAACTCAACTCGGAGTTGTTAATCGTCTAATGGATCAGGCTATGCGTGGTCATCCATACGTCAAGTCAGCGCTCGACATGGCGTGTTGGGATCTACTCGGAAAAGCAAGCAACCAATCCGTCGCTACTTTGATGGGTGGCTGTTATGCCGAGGACTTCGTGCTCTATCGAGCAATATCGCATGATACTCCGGCAGCCATGGCTCAAAGCATTAAAGATTATCGCTCGCAGGATTACACGAAGTTTCAACTGAAAGTTGGGAGTAATCCAGACACGGATATTGAACGCATCCAGACTTGCGCTGAACAACTTAGGGATGGCGATGTCCTTATTGCAGATGCAAACACCGGATGGAAACAGCACGAAGCCTTGCGTGTTGTTCATGCCGTTCGCGACGTCGATGTCTACATTGAGCAACCGTGCATGACTTACGAAGAGTGTCTAACCATTCGAAGGCATACCAATCGGCCGTTTGTACTGGATGAAGTAATAGATGGCGTACCAATGGTGCTCCGAACAATTGCGGATCAAGCGGCCGATGTGATCAATTTGAAAATCTCAAAAGTAGGTGGGCTCACCAAAGCACGGCAAATTCGAGATCTATGCGTGGCTGCAGGTGTTGCTTTAACAATAGAAGACACCTGGGGCGGCGACATTGTCACGGCAGCGGTTGCTGCGTTGGCACACAGCACACCACCAGACTTTCTTTTCTCGGCAACAGATTTCAATAGCTACGTGACGGTGAGCACAGCCGAAGGCGCTCCGCAGAGGAAGAATGGAAGACTGGCGGCGTCAACTGCTCCGGGGTTGGGAATCACGCCTCGGATGGATGTGTTAGGTGAACCAGTGTTTGTGGTAGCTGGTTGATGACCGAACAGCGTTGCGCATTTCCGATTGCCAATTGCCGATTTGGTCCTTCCCTACTTGCCTTTAGAGTTTGCGAATTTCCCGTAACAGCCAAAGACCAAATCGGCAATTGGCAATCGCAAATCGGCAATGTCTCATCCCTTCACGCTCAGGTTCGCATAATCCAACGTCAACGAATCGTACGTCAGCGACAGTCCTTCAACTTCAGGTCGCGCGAATCGATACGCCTGCTCGTGAAACAGCGGCAACATCAGTCTGTCGCGGACGATGATATCTTCGATTTGCCGGTAAACGGCATGACGCACCGCCGGCGATGTTTCCGATCGTCCCCGCGAAATCAACCGGTCAACTTCGGTTAGCCCGCATATAGGACCAAGCAATCCTTCCTTCGAACGAAGAATACTTGCGAAGGTGTCAGCATCGGGATAGTCGCCTACCCAACGTCCCAGGATTACATCAACAGATCCTTCGGAAACAGCTTCCAGCCATTGCTCCATCGTCTTGTTGGTGATCTTGACTGTAACGTTTTGCTCGCGAACCGAACGAGCGATTTCACGGGTGAATGCTGCGTACTCTCCAAAGAAGACCGGGTTGACGACCGCCGTTAACTCAATTTCTTCGTCTTGTTTTCGAGAAGGTCCTGACGCTGCATCCGCAGCTTTCGACGTAAAACTTGAATCGTGTCCAAGGAGACCTGGCGGGATCAAACCCTGGGCGGGCACAGCGATTCTTCCCAACGTTTGCCGCACGATATTCGCAACATCGATGGAAGCAGAAAGAGCTTGTCGCAGCCGCTTGTCTTTCAGCGGGCCTTTATGAATGTTGAAGGCAAGATAGTAAGTAGTAAGTCTCGGTATTTCATGATAGCCGGATGCAAATTCCTGTTCGCGTCGTAACGCTTCGGCGTCTGCCGGAAGAAGATCTGCCGCGATCGAAAGTCTGCCGGCTCTAAACTGCGAAAGAATTTCCGTCGGAGAAATGCCAAAGTTAAAGGTCACCCCTTCACACTTCGGATAACCCTGGCGCCAGTAGGTTTTGTTTCGTTCCAGCTCTAAACGTACGCCTGGTTCAAATTTCACGACGCGGAAAGGACCAGTACCAACACTGCCATCCTGCCAACTGTTACCAAAATCGGTACTCCCCTCAGGAACGATTGCGGCAGCGTGATAAGAAATGAGAGCTGGAAAGAACGAAATTGGCTCTTCAAGTTCAATCGTAAACTCTTCTGCCGAGTGAATTTTGAAACCAGCCAAATCAGTCGACTCGCCATCAAGCATCGCCTTCGCACCGCGAATTGAAGAGTAGATAAATCGACTGCCTGCGTTCTCAGTATTCAGCAGTAATCGTTCGAATGAGTAGCGAACATCTCGTGCAGTGAGTTTGCGGCCATCATGAAAGCGGACGTCATCCCGCAATCTAAACCGATATCGTTTACCACCCTGTTCGGATGTGAGGCTGGAGGCTAACCAGGGGCCAATGCGGGCGCCGCCAAGATCGCGAGTGAGTGGTTCAAAGATGCTTGGTAGTACTTCAGCGTCTTCAACTGTTCCTGCCAATGATGGATCGAGTTTGTATAGCGTTCCTGTTATCGGGATGTGAAGAACACCTCCACCCGCTCTAACGCTATCGCTCGTTTTCGCTCCTGATTCTAGCTTGCCCATCGCCGAATAGTTCACATATGGCGCGCTTCCTCGAAGATTTAATCCTGCAACCTTCGCGTTTCCGAGACGATAGTCAACGTCGTGAAACAGCGGTAACAACATCCCGGTTTCCTGCAAGTAGTTCTCGTATTTTCGATAGAGCGATGAGCGAACTCCAGGACGACTTTCGGTGCGCGCTTCTTCCAGGATCTGATCACCCTCAGGCGATGTTATGTACGAGCGATACATTCCCACGCGGGAGTGGAACAATCCATACGTGAAGTCATCGGGATCGTCGTAGTCAACATTCCAACGACCAATGAACAAATCAATTCCCTGGCTGTTTTGGAACGCTTCGAGGTACGAGGCCATAGTGGGCGTGGCGACTTCGACCTTGACTCCGAGCTCCTCCCAGATTGAAAGCAAACTGGTGCTTAGTGCCTTGTAGCGATCAAGTAACAACGGATGTATGGCAGCTCGCAGAGTTATCGCTCCGTCTATCCGTGAGGACCGAAGCATGGTCATAGCCTCGTCGCGAGTGATGGTCTGTCGCCGGCGACCCGGGTCATAACCGAGCATGCCCGGAGGAATCAAACAAACTGCCGGCTGAGCAAAGCGTCCCAGGGTTTGCCAAACGAGATCGTGAGTCCTTACTACACTCGAGAGCGCTCGTCGTAACTCTGCGTTGCTCGCGAGAGAAGCGTCCGTACAATTAAAAAGAACGAAGTAAGTATTCTTGCGCGGCGACTCGACAAACCCGCTGCGAAGTCTCGGGTCGCGCAGAAACTCCTCGAGGTCGTTCGGCGACAAATCTCGAGCGAGATCGATTTCGCCGGAACGTAAACCAGAAGAGATTTCCGAGGCTGTCAAGCCCGCACGAAATTCGACCTCGTCTACATGAGCGGGAGTTCCCTTCCAGTACTTTTCGTTTCGTTGAACGACGATGTTATCTGGTCGATACGAAACGATTCGAAACGGGCCAGTACCAATCGGAAAAACCCCATCAGCTCCCGACAAAGTAATGCCGGTTTTGAAGTCGGTGAGCAGCGCAGGATAAATCGGGAGCGGCTCGGACAGTTGAATTTCCAGCCTGTAATTTGATTTGACGCCGATCGAAGACAGTTGCTGATCGCTACTCTTCGCGAATTCAGAGGCGCCTCGAATTGCAGCCAATCCCGGTGGAAGTTCACGCGCAATGCGAATGCTCCGTTCAAACGAATTCTTTACGGATTGAGCATCCATAGGTTCACCACTCTGAAAGCAAACGTTCTCACGTAAAGTAAAAGCGACGGCTGCTCCTGCTTCAGATACTTCCCACTTCTCGCATAGAGACGGAATCAAATTCCCTTCCAGATCGGTTGCCAGAAGAGTCTCAAACACATTGGCCAGAATTTCCTGTTCTTCGATCAGCTCCATGTTCACCGGATCGATCTCGCCGAGCGGATTGGCCATCGCGACAACCAGTCTCCCACCATTCGGTATTTCCTTTTCAGGCTCAGTTTCCCCGGGCGCTGGTACAACCGTAGCGGCTTCTTCAAGATATTGATTAGCCTGCTCGTACTCGCCACGAAGATTTGCGAGCGTTGCAGCGAGCGTCAACATGTGTCGCAGGCTTTCGTTATCGCCGGCTGCGCGAGCAGCCTCTGCCGCCTGGTGAACCAGTCGCGTAGTCTCCAAAACTTTGCGCGCCTGCCACGCGGTCTCAGTTGCAAACATCAAAGCGGAAACAGCCTTTGCCTTTTGACGCTCCTTTTCGAAAACTCGTCCCGCAGCTTCCGATTCTTTCAATGCTGAATCGATTTCGCCGGCCATTCGATAAGCTTGCGCTAACAGGAACCGCGCCTCACCTACAAGCTGCGGATCGCCTTCCCACTCATCGTCAAGAAACTCCAGTACAGTCTTCGCCGCGCGTGCCGATTCCTCGGGACTGAACGCATCAAGCGCAGTCTTTGACATTCGCAATCCGTATTCAACTGTCTTGTCTGGAACGTCACCTTGTGAAAAGTGATGAACAAGTTGAGGATAGACGCGTTCAAGACGACCTCGATGTCGCTTCTCAATTTCTTCAGCGTATTTGCGGTGAAGCGACCTGCGTTTACGTCTCGTTATGGCTCCGTACAACACGTCGCGAACTACGCCACTTGCGAATGTGAGCCGATCGCCACGAGATTCGCGTTCTTCTTCAAGCAATCCTTCTTCGACCAACTTGTCGATTTCGTCCTCAACGTCCTTGTCCCCCGCGAGAGCTTCGAGATCCCGAACGTCGAATGATTTGCCGACGACAGAAGCAAGGGAAAGGACTTCGCGGAGTTCTTCCGGCAAACGTTCGATTCGTTTTTCAACCGCTTGTTGAATTGTGGCCGGCAACTCGCCGGCAGAGAGATCCGTGCTCGCGCCAAGACTCCAGGCGCCAGTTTGATCTTTCGCGATACCGCCTGAGTCAAGCAGCGAGCGGACCAGCTCCTTCGTGAAAAACGGATTCCCTTCGGTAGCTTCGAAGAGTTTTTCAACGAGGTTGTCTGCAAGCTTTGGCCCGCCAATCAATGTTTCGAGATAGTGGCGATGTTCAGCTTCGGAGAAAGGACCCAATGCTATCGCGGAGAAACGCCGGTCGCCTCTGAAGGTTTCCAGCATTCGAATCAATGGATGATTCTTAGTATCAACTTCGCTCGATCGATAGGTGCCAACGATTAACGTTGGAGTCGGGCCCAGACGTCGCACGATGTATTGAAGTGCTTCGATTGAGATTTCCGCAGCGTGCAGATCCTCGAGGAACAGAATTAGCGGCTTGCCCGCTGCAAGTCGGGTAATCGTTCGCGCAAGCAATTCGAAGATTTGAGTTCTGTTTTCGGGCCCCTGCGATCCGCTGAGCTGAGAGATCTTTGAATCCCCGGTAGCGGCGCCTCGAATCTCACTAATCTCAGTTAGCATCGGGAATAGTGAGACGAGATCCGGCGCAACGTCTGAAAGATCAAGCCGGTTGTGCGGCGAACTTACCGTATCTTTTAGTCGGAAATATTCCTGAATCGCCTCGCAAAACCCCTGGTACGGGAAGGCGCCGTCTTGTTCAATCGTGCGGCCATGCAAAACTAATAATTTTCGTGCTCTCGCAAGGTTTTCGATCTCATCAAGCAGTCGAGTCTTTCCCACACCAGGTTCACCAGACACAACGACGAATTGGCATTCACCGCTGATCGCTGCGTTCAGACGCTTTTGTAATTCTGCCTGCTCTTTGTCGCGACCAATGAATGGCGAGAGAGCCACACGAGGCATCATCATCGTCTTAGTCATCACGATCGACTTCCCGAGATCGCTTTGATGGATTCGAGTCTGCGAACGTTTCAGCGAATCCGCTACTTCACTGGCGCGTTGTGGTCGCTTCGCCGGTTCCTTCGCAATACACGACAGAATGATCGATTCAAGTTCTTCGCTGATGTCTGCACCCATCGCCCTCGGTGGTTGAGGTATTTCGTGCACGATTCGATAGAGAACTGACTGCAACTCTCCAGAAAAAGGCGGTTCCCCGGTAAGACATTCATAAAGGACTGTGCCAAGCGAGTAGATATCCGTGCGATGATCGATGCCACCCGCGGAAACCTGTTCCGGACTCATGTACGACAGTGTGCCGGCAATAGTGCCCGTCTTAGTTACTCGGCTCTCCGCGGCGCCTCGAGCGAGACCGAAATCCATAATTCGAACTCGCAAACGACCACCATCTTCGCGCACTACCATAATGTTTTCCGGCTTGATGTCTCGATGCGTGACACTGCGTGAGTGACTATATTCGAGTGCATCGGCAACCTGGATTCCAATGTCGATCACTTCGCCGAGCGTTAACGCTCCATCACGCTGAAACCAACGCAGATTTGTTCCTTCAACAACTGGCATTACAAAGAACAGTGAACCCTCGTGTTTGCCAAAGTCGTAGATCGGCACAACTGCAGGGTGATCCATTTGCGCGACGAGTTGTGCTTCACGTTGGAATCGTTGCTCAGTGTCAGGATTGAGAAGTGTTGGTGGAATAAGCTTTATGGCGACGTCGCGATTGAGGAGTGGATCTGAAGCGCGATAAACCACGCCCATACCACCGCGACCCAGCTCCGACTTGATGTCGTAGCGATTAGAGAGCCGTTGACCGATCATGTTCGTTTCCTATAAGAGCCAAGGGAATTTTTGGTAAACCGACAGTTCTGGGCACTGCTGTGTAAAGAAAAGGACGCCTTTTGCGGCGCTGGCACTGCGAAAACGCAGTTACGGAATGCGGGTATCATAGGGCACACCGCGTGAGAATGTATAGCGGAGTATTTGAATGACTGTGAACCGCGCATCAGGCTTGGATGCAGTCAGTACCACCGCGCGGTAGCGGGTGGGTGCGCAGCTTGTTGTGATCATTGATTCTGGCTTCGCACCCAACCGCTACCGCGATATGGTACTGACTGCATCCAAGTGAGTTCACTATTCGGACTGGAGAAACAAATGACAGCAAAACCTACTGTGTCTCACTCTTCTGATTACACGACACTACAAGCTTTGTCGGGGAGATTCTGGACATGGCGCGCGGAGCACATGCCAATCTCTTACGACGACATCCCACGCATGGAACGTCCGGCCGGCTGGGTTCCTGACTGGTCCACGACAGCAATCGCGAAACGAAGAGATGATCTGGCTCGCTATTCAGAAGAATTGAATGCCATCGATTGCTCCGCCTGGCCTGTCAGTCAGCAAGTTGACTATCGATTAACCGCTTCAGCTTTGGCGCGCGTACATTGGGAACTCGATATCACTCGCAGCCATGAACTGAATCCAGATTTCTACGTTCATCAAACCCTCGGTGCAATCTTCCTGATGTTGTTAAAGCCCGCGCCTTTTGATCCTGATCGTTGTAAAGAAATCATCATTCGTCTTCGAAGCGTTCCCAAAACAACTGAAGCAGGCAAACAGAATCTGAAGCAGAATGCGATTCGACCTTTCGCCATTGCCGCAATCGAGAAACTGACCAAAGTGCGGCAATGCCTTTCGACAGTCGCAACGGAACTTGAACCATTCTTCGAGCCGGCGCAAATGCCGGAACTAAAAGTGGCGACTGGCGAAGCGATCGTCGCGTTGGAATCGTTTCGCACATGGCTTGAAGCCGAACTTCCGAACATGGCCGTCAACACCGCTGTGGGCAGAGACAGTTACTGCTATTTTCTTAAACAAGTCGCATTGATGCCGTTTACTCCTGAGCAATTGCTCGTCATGAGTAAACACGAATGGGAACGTTCCATAGCTTTTGAATTATTTGAGCGAACAAGAAATGAAGGACTTCCAATACCACCGGTATTCGCAAATCAAGCTGCGCAGATTGAACGTGAAGCTGAGCTGGAAAATGAAATCAGAAGGTTCCTAGAACGGAAAAACATTCTGACCGTTCCCGATTGGGTCAAGCACTACCATAATCTCCCGCTTCCATCGTATGTCGCGCCACTTTCGTTTATGGGGGTGACAGACGACCTAACCAGCAGAAGCAGACTCAACGAAGACGGAATCAGTTACATCAAAGTTCCCTCACCTGACCTCGACTACTTCTCACTCTCAATCGCGAGAGATCCGCGTCCATTGATCGTTCACGAAGGTGTTCCCGGTCACTATCTACAGCTCGTGCTTTCCTGGGCCCTTGAAAATCCGATTCGCCGGCACTACTACGATTCGGGCGCCAACGAAGGGATTGGTTTTTATGCGGAAGAGCTAATGATGCAGTTTGGTCTTTTTGACGATAGTCCGCACACGCGTGAAGTGCTGTATTCATTTATGAAGCTACGGGCGGTTCGAGTAGAAGTTGACGTGAAGCTTGCCCTTGGGCTGTTCACTATCGACGACGCTGCGGCTTATTTGCAGAAGGTTGCGGATCTGGACCCGTTAACGGCGTGGCAGGAAGCCACGTTCTTCGCGTCTGCGCCAGGCCAGGCAATCACTTATCAAATTGGTAAGTTGCAGATAATCTCGTTTCTCGCTGATGCCCGAAGAATCCAGGGCGACGATTTCGACCTGCGAAGGTTTCATGATTACGTTTGGGAAAACGGCAACGTGCCGATCGCTTTACAGCGGTGGGAGCTGTTAGGTTTGACTGATGAGATTGAGAAACTGGCGAGCTAGTGGGAAGCATTCATTATCACCTCAACGTTGTTTCAGATTTAAGATTTCAGATTTAAGATTATTCGACGACGGTAAGCCATCACTTCAATCTGAAATCTGAAATTTGAAATCTGAAATCAACGTTGAGGTGGTACTGACTGCGATCTCAACACCCTTGGTGGACTACCTTGAATTTTACCGGCCATTCAACGAGCGTGCGATTATCCTTCGATTTTGTCAGTGTCCCCTTGAGGACTACTTCCCCCTCAGCTGAATCAAAGATCACCCCGCGTCTGAGAAACTCACCATCAAATCTGTAGACAAATCCTTCATCCGTAGGTTGCGTTACAAAGAACAACCGCCGCTCAGTCACGAGCGCAAAGGATGCCCACAAATCAGTGTTCCCTCTCTCATCGAAAACTGAAAACCAAACGTAGTCGCGAGATGATTCGTCCCAATGCCATATTTTGATGAAGAATGAGTCATCCCACGAAAGTCCTTTTGGACGCTTGCCAGTGAACGCATAGTCCGCGAGCGGCTCGAATTTTTTGGTGTCGTAGTCAAAAATCAGTGTCGGCTTCGGTGGGCTAACAGGTATAGGCCTCGCTATTACCGCCTCAGCAGCGATCGGTTTGTCCGATACGTTTAGCGTCGCTCTCTCGAGTTGGTTGGGTCTCCAAGTCAGGAGTCGATCAAGTCCCCATCCCGCTGAGAATGTGAGTAGCGCAACAAGCAATCGAAGAATTAGATGTTTCACAAGGAGCCTCCCCGGCGAGTTAATGATGCGTCCAACGAGGAGCTTTGCCGACGTTAGAACCAACAGCGCCACTATGTGGCTATCATCAGACTTCTGGACACCACCAGGCTTTAGCCGGTGGTACTTCAATTTCTCAGCTACAACGGAACGCAAACACAGTTCTTGACACCACCAGGCTTTAGCCGGTGGAGGTTCAACTTTGCGGCCAACACGGATCACATAGAATTTTGCTCGGTAGCTGAGAAATTGAAGTACCACCGGCTAAAGCCTGGTGGTGTCCAGGCGTCTGTTTGAATTCGGGCCTCAACCCGTTTGTACATGGATGAGGTATTAAGTCACACTTAACCACATCACTATGACAATAAATCGAGGTGAGTCTTATTTAATACTCGGCGGAGGCGGGATGATTGGCGCGCAGGTCGTGCATCGCATCTGCCGTGAACTGAGTCCACGCGCCATGATCGTCTGCTCGCGCGAATTGAGCGAAGTACAGGAGATCATCGACCATGGCCGGTCTCAATTTCCCGACGTCGAGTTTGTAGGATTCGGCGGCGATGTATTTCTTCGCGCAGAGTGGAACACGCCTGAAGAATCTGAGCGCTTGAGCCGAGCACAGCTGATGGAGTCTCCCGATTCGAGGGCCGCTCTGTTTGATGACGTCTTCCATGACTTTGATGGAGCTTATCAACGCTCGCAGCTTGCGCAGTTAATTCTGGAACACAAACCCGACGTCGTCGTTGACAGTATTAACACAGCAACGGCAATCAGCTATCAGGATGTCTACACTGCTTCCGAAATTGCGAAAGCGAGCTTCGATGCTCTTCGAAATGATCCAACAATGCACACCGAACGTGCGGGCCGGGATCTGGAAGCCTTAATTATCTCGCAATCCATTCCTCAGCTCATTAGACACGTGCTCATAATTCAACGCGCGATGACCGAAGCCGGCACACGTCTCTATTTGAAGATTGGGACCACAGGCACAGGCGGCATGGGTCTCAATATTCCCTATACACACTCCGAAGACAAACCTTCCGCGCGGTTGATGACCAAAACAGCCATCGGTTTTGCACATACTGGCTTGATGTTTTTAATGGCGCGAACACCTGGTGGGCCAATCGTCAAAGAACTCAAACCGGCTGCGATGGTCGGGTACAACAACATTACCCGACGCGTGATCAGCGATCGAGAGAAAAGGGGCGAGCCATTGCATTTGTTCGCCAGTCACAGCGAATCGCTTGATGAGACACTCTTGTTGCGCGATTCGGAAGACACCTACGAACGCCTTGAACCGATGACGATGGTAGTCGTTGATACTGGAGAAAACGGACTCTTTACCAAAGGCGAGTTCGAGACGATCACACACATGGGACAGATGGAATTCATCACTCCTGAAGAGATCGCGAGACAAGCCGTCTTGGAAATCAAAGGGAGCAATACCGGGTACGATGTCATTGCTGCAGTCGACAGTACAGTCATGAATCCGACGTATCGAGCAGGCAATCTTCGTCACATGGCATTGGAAGAAGCAGAAAGTCTGGAGCGTCGGTATGCGAGCAGTGGTGACTCACCTTCAGTTGCACTTGGGTTGCTTGGCCCTCCGGAACTGGGCAAGCTCCTTTGGGAAGCGCACTTGTTGAAGGTGCGATACGGGACGTTAGCATCGGTCCTCAACCAATCACCAGAAGCATTAGCTGCTGAGATCCATTCACTCATCGAGCGTGATGACAAACTGCGACACACCATCAACACCGCAGGATTACCAATTTTGCTACCCGACGGACGATCGCTGATTCGCGGTCCGTTGATTCGCATACCGGAGATACCGGGCGCTAACAAGGTGAAGGTTACGAATGAATCGATTGATGAATGGGCCGCGAAGGGTTGGGTAGATCTAAGACCTCAGAACTTTGAACGATGGCGCGATCGCTTCACGCGAATGGCACTGCGTCCCCACATGCTCGATGAACGTGGTTCAGCAGGAATTAAGCGAGAGGTTTATTCGCACGAAGACATTCGTGTCGGTGCAGTCGTGGGGTGGATATTCAATAACGAGATTCACGGGTATCGGATCAAGTGATTGCAAAAATGTCCGACGAACTTTAGGAAACTCTGATCAAGTACCTTCGACGCATAGAGTTTGTTTGAGAACGAGATATGAAACTCAGAAAAAGAAAAAGCCCCAGGAACAAGAACAAGCCCTAGGAACAAGAAAAAGTAAGGAAGGGCGGTTTACCCCCGCTGTGATCCCAACAAATTAGACGGGTGACAGCGCGGGTAAACCGCCCTTCGTTACTTGTTCTTTGCTCGGGTAATGTTGTTGCAATCCGGATCTTCTTTTTAGAGTGAGTTTGAAACGGCCGTCTAAATCCAAGGCGGAACACTTCGAGGAGAATCAGAGTTTCCTAAAGCTCGTCGGACAATCCATCCCAATCGACGACAAGTCCTAACAGCCCGTCAATCTCTTCGCGGATAAACGCTTTCACACCTTCGCGACCCGTCAGTCGTAACTTAACCGGTCCACCTTCTGCGTCAATGTCCAATCTAAACGCCAAAAACGGACAGCAGAGTTTTTCAAGCGATATGAATTCAGTTGCCTTCAACAAGACTCTCGCATCGTCTTCCAGCCGAAACTCATAACCATGAGGAAGCTCTCGAATCTTTTTGACATCAGAAAACAGAATTCTGCTGGTATTCAGATGTGTTTCCCGTTCAGTCAAAGGAATTGCTGTCATGTCACAAGCAAGCGGTGATTGTGACGGGCGCCCATCGTTTTTATTCATCGCATTCCTTACTCCTGGTGGAAACGGGTCAGTACCACCCCGCAGTAGCCTCGGTGCTGACCCGTTTCCACTATAAACTTTTGTTCGCTTGATGAATCCCTCTTGCTGCCTGGAAGGAAGTCAGATACTCATCGATCAACACATCAAGTGGATTCTCGTCCGATGCCAGCCGGACATTCAAAGTTCGGAAGTATACCGGCAGGTCGTCGAGGCGCCCGGCCTTTCGCGTATAAAGCAGCGGCTTGAGTCCGAGCCCATGCGCATAACCAATTTCATACATCACGTTATCGTTCAGAACTGTGATATCCGCGGTCACTGCGGCTGACGATCGGATCGAGTCAGCGAAGCTCGAATAAATCGCATCACTTCTTGGCAGACGATCGAGACGAAGCGGAACCATGTGCCTTGCCACAGACTTTTCGATCAGTGGGTAAGTTGCATCGTGCTCTTCATCATAGGGCAGCAATATCAAACACCTTCCCAGCTTGGCTTTTCCAATTAGCTCAACAACTGCACGCGCCGCAGTATTGGGGTCGGCTGCTATGCTTTGCTTCACAACATCCAGGCATTGTTCCAGGGCTCCAGGCTCGAACGCTGCTGCGACTCGGTCTCC
>DASYPT010000013.1:0-22568 GCA_036006355.1 Pyrinomonadaceae bacterium
GGGCACGCGTTTGGGATCGCTCGATGGACATCGGGTGCTTGGGCATACCGGAAGCGGGGGCGGGTATCGCACGGTGTTGGCGTCGTTTCCGGATGACCATCTGACGATCGTGGTACTGATAAATACGGACGATGGATCAGCGCCGCCTGCTGCTATGGCCGCAGAGATTGCGCGGGCCGCGCTTGGATTGAAGAAGAGTGCCCTGCTGGATCTGCCCGTTCCTAGCGCAGAACTTGCGGCGCTGAGCGGAAACTACGATTCGGACGAAGGAATTGTGGAGATTTTCGCCCGCGATGGAAAGCTGCATTTTCGAATTGCGGAGACGAAGACTGAAGGCGTGCTGCTAAGACAGGCACAGAACGTGTATGCGATCGATGAGAACATAGAGGTTCGCTTCGTTATGAGCGGCCAGCGAGAGTGGGCTATGGTGTACCACGGCGGGGTATTTCTTGACGCCAAATACCGGATCGATTGATTCGGCGTCGCCGAACAAATCTTAGGACGCGAGCCGCGCGGAAGCGTGAATTCAATGCCGGTGGATCTGAGCAGCTTCACTTACAACTACTGACCGGAGATTCTGAACCAGAAGTGCAAGTGTGAGAAGCCAAATTTATTCAACCGCAAGGGTGGCTAATTGAAATTGTCTCAACGGAGGGGGCTCACCCCAGAACTTTGTGGCCAATTTGTGGACAGAATTCTCAGCACACAACCGAAAACGAATGGTAAGGAATGGTAACGGATGTAAACACCTCGAAATTCTCTGGTGGCTGCAACTTTCCAAAAGGCAAATACTTACGTTTTTGCCGCGCCTATCATTCGGGACCGTGAGGTCGATGGTTCGAATCCACTCGCCCCGACCAACAACTCACATTCCATCAACTACATACGGTCGTGAGCGCTAACGGCCGTTTTTCATTTTGTGGCCAATTTGTGGACAAAATTTTCTCGATTTTACGAAATCAGCCGCCTTTAGCTCCTTCGCCATCCCCAAAAAAACCCAATAAAACTGAGAGAAGTCGAAAGTGTTCGTAACCGATGGTCCAATTCAACAGCTCTCGGAACCGTGCGCTCATCAATATGCAAATCATTAATTTGCTTAAGATAGCGTTTGCTCGCATGAGATGGACCGTGTGGTCGGCTTGCCAGTAACTTTCGGATTCACATCTTTCTGAACACCAGAATTTGCTTAAATATATCGCGGTACTTGCATTTCCGCTGGCCGTAAGTCACACGGCGTTGTTGGAAACATTATTCAGCATTAGCAATTCGACGCTGACATAGCTCAGCCACTGAACCAATCAATCTTGCGCCCGATGTGAATTCGGAAAACTTCTTCAACACGGAAGCTAAAAAAGCAAGGCGCTAACAAGGGTGTTTAGACGTTATTGGACGAATGCGTGCTTGCAAATCCATTCGATCTCAATGCCTAGAGTCAACTAGCCAAGAAGAGATCGGCAACAGCTGCTTGTAGTATCAATTATTGCTTGCTCCACAGTTTGTAATAGAACTCTGTCGCTACAACCGGCGGAAGCGCTAATAAGGATGTGGCGTCGGATCGAGCAATTAACACCCTGAAAGGACATTCAAGTGAGGTCAGACGCGTCACTTTCAGTCCTGACGGCAAGACGCTGGCTAACGCAGGCGGAGAGATCAAGTTGTGGGATGTGAAGTTAGGTCAAGAGTTAAAAACTCTTCGGGGGCAAAGTAGCAGATGGGTCGCGCATAGTGCTGCCAACGGCAAACGCATCGGAAGCTTATGGGTCGCGTTCAGTTTCGATGGCTCTACTGAGTTGGGCTGTAATGCCTATGATTTGGTCTAAGTCCTTCAAAGCCTTTTTCGCTAGCTTTTCGTCGTCGGGGCTGGCTTCAAAAAATACTCGATTGTGCGCAAACTCTCCGACGGCGGTGTCCAGGCTCATAATCAAATTTTTCAACTGCTTCTTATCACTCAGGATTTGCCCAATTTCAATTCTCTTAACCTTGGACTGGGTCAGATTCTCCATTAATCGTTCAGCTCGTAACTGAATTTCCTTAAGGGTGGTTGCTGCGAAATGCAAATCAAGCTCTTCACGCTTTTCACTAGCTTCAGCCAGTTCGTTGTTAGCGACCTGTAACTTTGAGAAATCTTCCTGAACCTGGGCCAAGAGTGCCTTTGCATCTACTCCCTTGCGATCATTCTTGTTGTTCGATCTGCCAGTCCGCAGGATTCCAAGATTGAAGACTCTCTGTTCAAGATCTGCATCGGATTGGCCTAATACCGAGATTGAAGCAAATGCGATCAGCAGAATCGAAAAGCAGCAGCGGTAAAGTGACTGAATGTTCATGGCCTCTTCCGTCCAAATGAAAACGCTGTCGGAACGGTCGTAACGAGCGGCAACTTCATCATTAGCAGTTGGAGTCACATCAATAATGCCTGAAGAATTCAGAACTTCATCAGGTAGGTTGTTCGCCGGCTCGAGTTCGAATCGTCTCGGTAGTTGAGGAAACTGATACCTAATAGCCGGCTACAACTCAGATGCACCTTATGTAGAATTTAATTAAGCCCGTCTCCTATTCTGTATCTGATAAGATCAGCGACAATGAACAGCAAACGAAGCCGCCGCCGCTTTCTGAAACAAACTTCCGTTGCCACGCTTGCCGCCGTCGTCGGCGATAAAGTACCCACTCTCTTTGCCTCAGATCGGCTTACTCCACAACTCTCTATCGAACAGCGCGTTGATCAGTTGATTCGGCGTATGACCTTAGCAGAAAAAATACAGATGGTACATGGGGTGTATCGGCAGGGTTTTATTGGCTACATACCAGGAATACCACGCCTCGGCATTCCGGAGCTTGCATTGACTGATGGGCCGGCAGGTGTGCGACACGGTCCGGGGACAGCGTTCCCAGCGCCTGTCGCAGTTGCCGCAACCTGGGATCGATCTCTAGCCCAACAGTACGGCGCCGCACTGGGTGCTGAAGCGAAAGCGAAAGGTCAAAACATTCTGTTGGGTCCAATGGTAAACATTGTGCGTGTTCCTGAGGGTGGTCGAAACTTCGAAACGTTTGGAGAGGACCCATATCTGACCTCCCAATTGGCGGCTGCCGAAATTCGTGGCATTCAAGGTCAGGGGGTTATCGCCGAGGTAAAGCACTATGCCGCCAATAATCAGGAGGCAGAGCGACTAAAGGTCAGTGCTGAAGTCGATGAGCGGACGCTGCGTGAAATTTATCTGCCTGCATTTGAGGCGGCCGTAAAGGATGGCAAAGTCGGTTCAGTGATGGCTGCATACAACAAGGTCAATGGAACTTTTTCATCAGAAAATGTTCACCTGCTGAAAGACGTCCTTAAAGACGAATGGGGGTTCGATGGCTTCGTTGTATCGGATTGGGGCGCAACCCATAGCACAGCGGACGCGGCGAATAATGGACTCGACATCGAAATGCCAACGGGCGAATTTTTCGGCGACAAGTTAATGGCTGCTGTTAAGGAAGGTCGGGTTACCGAGGCCACGATCGACGACAAAGTTCGTCGGATTCTACGGGTTATCACGCGGTTCGGGTTTCTCGAGCGGCCACCCGAAGTTGGTCCACTTGATTACAGGCGTCAGGCAGAGATAGGACGCCGCGTTGCGGAAGCAGGAGTGGTATTACTAAAGAACGAGAAAGACATTCTGCCGCTGGACGTCAACAATTTTAAGAGCGTTGCGGTAATTGGCGCGTTCGCAGATTCCGCAGCGAGCGGCGGTGGTGGCAGTGCTCGTATAACTCCTTTGAATCCGATCAGCCCGCTCGGTGCGATTGCCAACAGAATTGGTAAAAGAGCTACGTTTCGGTTTCTCAAATTTGTAGCAGGCTCCGACCTTTCCAAAAGTGATCCAGCAACAACCGGTGCAGGATTGCTGAACGATGCAACCGAATTAGCCAAAGCATGTGATGTCGCTCTTGTTTTCGCTCGCGATTTTGAGTCAGAAGGCGTCGATCGCGCCAACATCGTTATGGGAATGCAACAGGACGAGTTGATCAGAGAGGTCGTCAATGCCAACCCACGAACGGTCGTCGTCCTGAACACTGGATGTATGGTCCTTGTCCATCGCTGGGCAGATGCAGTTCTAGCTATTGTTCAGGCCTGGTATCCGGGCCAGGACGACGGTGAGATCATTGCCGACGTCCTTTTCGGCAATGTTAATCCCTCAGGAAAGCTGCCGATCACGTTTCCAAAAAGGCGCGAGGACACGGGTATCACTACAGCTGTTCAGTACCCTGGTGTGAATGGTCTCGGGCGTTATTCGGAAGGCGTGTTTGTAGGCTATCGTCACTTCGATAAAGAAGACATCACACCGCAATTTCCATTCGGTCATGGACTTTCTTATACGACCTTTGAGTACAGCAATCTGAAATTAAGTCGTACCCAAATTCGCGCCGGGGAGTCGGTCGCGGTTGAAGTACAGGTTAAGAACACCGGAAGCCGGGATGGAGCTGAAGTGGTCCAACTGTATGTGCAAGATATCAACGCCTCTCTGCCGAGACCGGTGAAGGAGCTGAAAGGTTTTGAAAAGGTATCGTTGAAACGTGGAGAGACGAAACTCGTGAGGATCAACTTGGATCCCCGGTCCATGGCTTATTACGATCCCAGCAAAAAACAATGGGTCGTCGAACCGGGTACGTTCAAGGTTTTAATCGGAAGTTCCTCCAGATTGATCAAACTAACTGCGCAGTTCAATGTCGTTTCGTAAATGTGTGAGTACCGCATGGCGGATGGGTTCCCAACTGAGGTAATCGATTTAAAGAACGATCACACGAAATGTCAACGGAAATGGACGATTTGCGGCGTAGCCACAAGTGAACAAATCGACCTGGATATTTTTGTTCTTTGCCATTCTGAGTTTGAGTGATGACCACACGACCAGAGTCCATCGCGGTATCTCCAAAGGCTCGCTGTTCGTGTTGGTTCGTGTGATTTCGTGGATCGTCTGTTAAGTCTCGCAAGAATCATCCACGAAACGACACGAACTAACAGGAACGAAGCCCCGGAAACCCTACCACATGTTTTCAAGAACTCAGGGTAGTACGCTAACTAATCCTTCATCCTTCAAAAAACCTTGCACTCGCAAATACATCCGCACATACTTACGCGTCATCACTCCACTCCCTGAAAGAGGAGAGCAACATGTTCCGGCTCAGATACCTGTTGGTTTCCTGTTTACTAATCGTTCCATCTGTTGTCACTGCTCAAACCAACCCGGTTTACCTCAGTAAACTGCCGTCGCCGCAACGTATCGAGACGGAGTTAAAAGGTTCCGATGCAATGGACACGGCTGCGCGACAGATGGGTGCCTTCTGGCGGTTGCGGCAGCTCGTGCGAGATTTGGCGTACGGAGCACAACGACGCACCGACAGTCAGCTCACTCCTGATGAGAAAGCTTTCATCAATGCCTACGATGCAGCGTATGTGCGTGCGATGCGGCCATTTCTGGCAGTCCAGAATTCGCCTACACATCCAGACAAACCACGTTGGAGAAAGCTGACTTGGTTTTACTCGATGGACGCGGCTTTCTTCGATGAGGTGTTACGGCATTTCTGCGCTCCTGACTTTCGTGGGATCTATTATCGAATTACCGGAAGTCCGCGACCAATGAATTCCGGAGATCAGTCGAATTCCGCCAGTGACGCACAGCAGTCATCGTCGAACATCAAGACGTCGGACATTGTGTTGAGAGAGACTTACGTATGCAACGGTGAGCGCGTTATGGTCGGCGACTGTGGTGGTGAAGACGATACTGGGATTTGCATCGTTAACTATCTCGATCGTCCGCAAGACATAGCCGGAGTCACAAAAACGGCATTTGAAACCCGTGGAGTATTGCGGCAACGACTTGCCACTTGTAAGCAACCCAACACCGCATCGAGTAAACCTCCCGCCAACGCCACACCTTCGGCCGGTGGCGCACGGAAACCACCGCCGAACGCTCCTACTGTGCACTTGCGAGAGCCCTACGTGTGCAACGGTGAGCGTGTGATAGTCACCGAGTGCGATGTTAACGATAAATCAGTAATTACGACTTGCACGGTTAACTATCCCGATCGTCCACGGCCACGTGACATCGTTAAGGGGCAACCCCCTGACGCAGTGTTCAAACTACTCAGCACTTGTAAGCCGCCACCGAATGTCCCGTCTGTGAACGCCGGGGCCAACACTGCCGAACGCAAGACGACCGCCGAGAAGACGTACAAGAATACTACTGAGCAGGTTACCCAGATGTCCCGCGAGCAAACGGACGCTTACGATCGTTTGCTTAAGCAGGGTAACGCTTACCTCGACTCTAAACAGTACGAAGAAGCAGCCGTAACCTTCAAGAAGGCGATCGCGATCGCTCCTGATATCACATTTGCTCATAATCGGCTGGGATACGCGTACTTGAGCTTAGAAAGATTTCCCGAAGCAGTCACGGAGCTGAAAGAAGCGATACGATTGGAGCCGGATGATCCGGCGGCCTACCTCAATTTAGGTTTGACCTACGGTAGACTGAAAGACAACTTGAACGCTTCGAAGATGTTTGAGCAGTTGGTGCGCGTGAGACCCGACGCGCAGGGGTACAGCCTACTAGGTAGCAGTTACAAACGACTCGAGCAATACGACAAAGCTGTTGCAGCGTTGAAGCAAGCGGTGCGACTGAAACCGGATGATTCGTTTTCATGGGCCAGCCTGGGATTCTCTTACTACTATCTGAACCGCGACGCCGAAGCTATGTCTGCACTCCAGGAGGCGATTCGCGTTGATCCTAAGAATGCATACGCCTACCGCGGTATTGGCTATCTGTATGTGGATCAAGGTCGCAAGGATGATGCGATGCGCATCTATAGAACACTGCTTACATTGGATAAGAGCGAAGCCGATCGCCTTGATGAGTCAATTAAAAAAATGAAAACCACGCCGTGAACATGTCACGGATGAAGCATGAAGCAGCGTAAACTGGTTCAACTTTAATCTGCGACAAGGAGCGTGCCCCCACTTGTTGAATCTGCCACTGAAGGGCCGCAGGCGATAACCAGGGCATAGCCCAAGCTAAGACGCTCAGCTTCCGGCGGGGCAGAGCCGCCGCCTCACATCCGGCGGCAAAGCCATCGCGTGACTTGAACAATTGACTCCACCCATCGCTGCCTCACTGCCTCACATCCTGCGGCAAAGCCGAGGCGGAGGTTGAATCAAGAACTGAAGAGTACTTTTCACAGCTGTCACGTGATCCAGGCAGTGACGCGCTTCTCGCGTCGAAATTGACTCACTGTGTTATCGTGCGCAAAAGAATCGCTTTCGTAACTTTGGATTTGGAGGCCCGCTTTGCGCTCACTCATACGTTGTCTTCTCCTTATCTGCCTTTGCGTCCTAATCGCGATTGCGGCGCTATCGATTTCTCGATCGCCAACACACGCGCAACCGCAAACGGTTGCTTCACTCCACCCCAACACTATCCTCTTCGACTCGTCCTGGCGGTTTCATCGCGGTGGTGCACAGGGCGCCGAGTCTCCCGAGTTCGACGTTTCTAAATGGCGCGAACTCGATCTGCCGCACGACTGGAGCATCGAAAATTTACCCGGCACAACTTCACCATTCGATCCCAACGCGATCAGCCAGGTCAACGGCGGCTTCACAACCGGAGGCACCGGCTGGTATCGCAAGTCGTTCACGATTCCAAACGAACAACGCGGTAAGCGAGTCGTAATTCAATTCGACGGTGTCTACATGAACGCGGAGTTGTGGCTCAATGGGCAATGGGTCGGCACGCATCCTTACGGCTACTCAAGCTTCTGGTTTGATCTCACTGACAAAATCAAAACTGACGCGGCAAACGTTCTAGCAGTGAAAGTGCGGAACGAAGGCGAGAACAGTCGCTGGTATTCAGGTTCTGGAATCTATCGTCACGTCTGGTTGAAAACTCTCGATCCAACTCACGTGGCACAGTGGGGAACTTACATCACGACCCCAACAGCCAGTGAATCGAATGCTTTGGTAAACATTAGAACGACCATTGCAAATGAACGGGACGCTGCTGCTGCAATCCGCTTAGTTACGCGAATCCTCGACAACAAAGGAAAAGAAACTGCACGCGTCGAATCCAGACAAGCTATCCAACCGCATGGCCTCTATGACTTCCAACAGAACACGTCGATCAGTTCACCGGCATTGTGGTCTCCCGACTCGCCAAATCTTTACACGGCAATCACTGAAGTGTATCGCGATACAAATTTCGTCCATCGCGTCGAAACCAAATTCGGCGTCCGCTCAATTTCTTTCGACACGACAAACGGTTTCATGCTGAACGGCAAGCCGCTGAAACTCAAAGGTGGTTGTTTGCATCACGACAATGGCCCGCTAGGCGCGCGCGCCTTTGATCGCGCGGAAGAGCGACGCGTCGAACTTCTGAAAGCCAGCGGCTACAACGCGCTTCGTTTAGCTCACAATCCACCTTCGCCGGCGTTTCTTGAAGCATGCGATCGACTCGGAATGATGGTGATTGATGAAGCGTTTGACATGTGGCGTGAAGGAAAGAATCCGCACGACTATCACTTGTTCTTCGACGAATGGTGGAAGAAGGACATCGACAGCATGGTCCTGCGCGATCGAAATCATCCGGCAGTGATCATGTGGAGCATCGGCAACGAGATTCCCAATCGTCACAAGCCCGAAGTCGTGAAGGTCGCAAAAGAGTTGGCCGACTATGTTCGACAGTTGGAACCAACCAGGCCTGTTACTTCAGCAGTCAATGATTTGCGTGAAGACAAAGATCCCTATTTCGCAACCCTCGACGTCGGCGGCTACAATTACGCGGCTGATGGCGATCGCGCGAAAAAGAGTTTGTATGAGGTCGATCATGCTCGTGTTCCAAATCGAATTATGTTTGGCTCCGAGTCGTATCCGCTGACTTCATTCGACGCTTGGATGAACGTCGTGGATCACCCCTACGTCATCGGAGATTTTGTTTGGACCGCGCTTGATTATCTCGGCGAGGCGAGCATCGGTTGGCGTGGTTATTTCCAGGAACAGAATTTCTATCCGTGGAACATTGCCTACAGCGGCGACATCGATACGTGCGGTTGGAAACGACCGCAGTCGTATTACCGCGATACGCTTTGGAAACAGGATCAAGTTTCAATTTTCGTGACGCCGCCGCAGCCGACCTTTCCCACGAATCCAAAGAGACAATGGTGGTCCAAGTGGCATTGGGTCGATGTTGTGCCGAGCTGGACTTGGCCGGGTGAGGAACGTAAGCCACTGGAAGTTACTGTTTACTCTTCGTGTGAGGAAGTTGAACTGTTCTTGAACGGCAAGTCACTCGGAAGGAAGCCAACAAACCGTTCCACGGAGTTCAAGAATGCGTGGTCAGTGCCTTATGAAGCAGGTACGTTGAAAGCGATCGGTTATCGGGACGGGAAAGAAGTGAACTCTGCCACACTCAACAGCGCGGGACAGCCAAACCAAATCAAGTTAAGTGCCGATCGCACAAACATTATCGCCGACAATCAGGATTTAAGTTACGTCACAGTCGAACTGCTCGATCAGAACGGTGTGCGTAATCCCCTGGCTGAAAATCGGCTTGATTTTTCCGTTGATGGTCCAGGTCAAATTATTGCCGTGGCAAATGGGAACCCAATGAGCACGGAAAGTTATCAAGGTCGTCAGCGAAAAGCGTGGCAAGGTCGCTGCCTGGTGATTGTTAAGGCGACTAAGCAGCAGGGCACAATTACACTAAATGCAAATGCAAGCGGTCTTCCAACGGCGAGTTTAAATATGAACAGCGCGTTGCGGTAGGTCATGCAACGAGCGCGGCGAGCGGTGCCTACACTCAACTCATCACAACAGAACAAGTCAGGAAGGGTGGCAAGCGATAGCTACATTCAATCTGCCAGAAATTCAACCAGCGCGCCCCCGCTCGGTCGGTGGAAGGCCGAAACGAGTAACAGCAAAAGGTCCGTCGTATTTGCAAGTTGGTCGCAGACGCGAAGCTCCTGATCTATACCGGCGGCCGAAACAACGAATTCGATATCCATAAGATTTCCGTGAATGGGGGAGAGGAAACGAACCTACAAACTCCAAGGGGCTCGATGATGGACCGGAGTTCACGCCAGACGGTAGGTACATTTACTTCAACTCGACTCGCACCGGCAATCCGTTCTTCCAGCATATCGTGTTCTTAAATCCGACAGGAATGGTCCACCGGTATGGAGTTACAGGCAATGCTGCCCATTAACAAAGGCGTGCAAAGCCGATATCCTGTTGAACCAATTTGTGGCCCTCATGCGCTCCTCAAGAATTGCCTCACCTTCCTGAGTTCTCTTGTAAACACGCTCGATTCCGTAGAATTCAAAGCAGTTGCTTCTCGATACGGGTCGAAGAGCAAGCGACGGCGGCACGCTGTTAATACTACTAAGCTTTTCGTAACACATGGCAAAGGGTCCGCTCATGCTAACTTCGTATGTCTTTTTCGTCTGCCAACCATGGCCCGTGTTTACCTCGTCCCTTGTTAGATTTCCTTTTCGGTCATAAATACTGGTTCTTCTTAACTCGTGATCTCCATTTTCCGTTACCAACCAAACAGGACCAATTAATCCGTTGCGTTCGCGATCAGGGGGAGCTCCGTATTGAAAAGCGCTGACGCTTCCCAGCGTTGTTGCGCAAGCTAAGGCAAGTACAAGGAGGCTGTTCATGTCTTGATAACCTTAAGAATTCAAATTTGCTATCTCAGTGACAGTGGGTTCTGGACAACTCGAAGCCGTGTCTGAATTACGGTTTCACACGTCTGAGCCTTCTTAATAACGTTTCAGCCAGGTCAGAATCTAACGACTTGAGAACATCATATTCCTGCTCACCTTGGTGCAAATCGCGAAGCGACAAAAAGAGCACGCCCAGATTGTAATGCGCTTCAGCGTAGTCTGATTTAGCTGCAATCGCGTGTCTGTAGGCAGCCATCGCATCTTGCTGACGCTCCAAACTTTCAAAGAGCATCCCTAAATAATTGAGGGCGACCGCATCCTCAGGTCTGATTCGTAGTGCTTGATTCAATGCATTTAGCGATTCCTGAAATTTACCCAGTGAACGGTAGGACTCCCCAAGCAGAGAATAAGCCAAAGCGTTTTCTGGACTGAGACGAACCACTTGTTCTAGCACTTCCACAGCGTCCTGGGGTTGTGCCGAGAGCAAGAGGGCTGTGCCCAAGGACGTTTTGGCATCGATATGATCAGGTTGAAGCAAAACGGCGCGTCGCAAAACTTCAACCGACTTAGTGTGGAGACCTGAATGTTGATAAGTTGCACCCAACTCAAGCATAGCGGCGAAGAAGTCTGGTTTAAGACGAAGGGCTTCTTCGAAAGAGGTCGCCGCACTCTTGTAGTCACCGAAATCGTAGTAAGCTCGAGCTAGAGAGTAATGAGCTTCAACCCACTCCGGTCGAAGCCGTATGGCTTCTCTTAATTGCTCGAGCGCCTTTACCCTCGCGCCGGTCTTCAAGTAGGCGACACCGAGCGAGTAGTGAGCGTCGGCTGAATCAGGATCTAACTCGATCGCGTTTTTAAACTCTTCGATAGCCTGTTCATAATGGCCTTCCTTTAACTTTGCCTCCCCTTTTTTCACGTGCAGTGCAGCTTCTCTCTTGTTTTCTTCCGTTTCATTGACGGTCATTCTTGGCTGTGACGGAACAACATATGCAATATCTCTGGCAAAACGAATCAGGACATCGATCGGCCCAGGACTGCCGCCTGCAGTCCCTAACCTAACGATGAGGTTGCTCCTTCGCAGTAAGAGAGAATGAGAGCTAAGCTGGTAGCACTTGTCACCAATGGGCAACTGCGGAATTGCCTGTCCCTCAGGACGAGGAGAAAGATTATAGAACTCTCTGGCTGCCTCCTCCGAAGTTTGCCATTCTTCCATCCACACGAGTATCACTCTTTGATCTCGGACGTCCTTTTTATCTAGTTGCCATTCCAGTTTTGTTGTGCGGAAACGGCCGTTTACGTATGGAACCTTATTCACAAGAATCCATTCAGGCTCATTCTGAACAATCATTCGCTCAATTCGGTCGAATACATTCGCTGCATACTGTGCGTGTGTTAAGACGGGAGCACTGACAAGAATGACGAAAGCTAATAGAACACCTCTTGAGAAAGCTGATCGGTTAAATGTCAACATCTTAATTACAAACTCGGTGCGGATAACTCAGTTGCCGTTATCATGGATTTAACTTTGCGAACGCTTTCAAAAGAGCGTCGGCCAACTCAGAATCGAAGCCAGTAAGAATCTTGTACTGCAGTTGCGCCTCGTCGCGATTTGCGAGTTCAAAGTAAAGTAAACCAAGATTGTAATGGGCCTCTGCATAATCTGGCTTGAGTGCGATGGCTTGCTTGAAAGCGGCAACGGCTTCCTTTTGACGACCGAGACTTTGATAAGTCAGGCCAAGATAGTTGTGCGTTAGTGGATCATCTGGACTAATTCGTAATGCTTGTTGCAGCGCATCGAAGGCCTGTTCAAATTTGCCGGTCTGTTGATATGCGTGCGCCAGATTCGCATAAGCAAAAGCGCTTCCCGGAGAAAGACGCACTGCCTCTTGAAAAACTGCAATCGCTTTTTCCGGCTGACCCGCGAGAATAAGAGCTGAGCCTAGGAGCACCTGCGCGTCTATGTTTTGAGGCTGTCGCACGACAGCCTTCTGCAAAACGGCAACTGCTTTCGAGTGCAATCCGGAACGCTGATAGGCCTTACCCAAAAAGATCAACGCATCAAAGAAATCCGGTTTCAGGCGAACGGCCTCCTCAACAGCGTTGGCTGCCATCGTGTATTGACCCGTTTCGTATAGGGTGGTGCCCAGATCGTAATTGGTCTCGGCCGAGTCTGGATCGAGACGAAGGGCTTCCCTAAAAGCCTCGCTAGCCTTCTGTCTGTCACCTGATTTGAAATACGCGAGACCCAATCCTCGATAAGCATTACCTGAATCAGGAGCTATTTCCAAAGACTTCTTGAATTGTGCGATGGCCTCATTGTATTGCTCGTTCTTTAGAGCAGTTTCACCTGCTTCTATCCGGCTAATAGTTTCTTCCTTCTTCGTTTTGGATGTGCTCAATTCGTCAAGCACATGGCTAATGTGTACAGCAAAACGAGTGAGCACTACCGGGCCAGCGCACTCGCAACCCAGACGGACCAGCACAATGCCTTTCCTCAGCACGATGGCAGTATGACGGTCCGTTTGACGCATATAAGATTCATCGCCAAAATTAAGTTTTTGAGACTGAACCCTTGTTGGCCTAAATCCGTCATTTTGGAAATTAGCGATCGTATCTTCAATAGACCCCTCTACGACGATCCAAGCACCTACCTCACATTGATCTAACCTCCATCGGTAAATCGCAGCAGCATTGTGCGGACCTTGCCCCTTATATTGGTCCATCATTGTCCACGCTGGTTCTTTTTGTGCGATAGTGCTTTCGACCTTGGAAAACAAGATTGGAGGCGATTGCGCGGCTGCCAGTGTCGCGTTTGACAGGAATACCAATGCAAGAATGATTTTCATTGGCCTCTATACGATCAGAGTTCGTTAGAGTCTGACGTCGGATTCGTCGCGGGGCGCTGACGTAAACTTGTTTGGCTAGCGCTAAATTTGAGGTGCGCGCTTATAAGATTCGGGTTTAAGGCGCTTGGATGCCAAGCCGCATCGATAATAACTGGACATGGGGGTCGGAGTCACTAATTACGCGATTTCCCCACATGAGGTTCAGCCGGTGTTAAGCTCCACACGGCCATACCTGGAAAGGTCCTGTTGGGGTAGATTGTAGTTATGAAAGTGTGGAACTTCAGCTGCCAGAACAAAGCGCTTCGAAACTGCAGGAAGCAGCGGAGCGTCTTAGTGTTTCTCCCGAGCGGTTGTTCAATCCTCAGTATCGAAGAGAAGCTTGCGCAGATCGAGGACGAATTCCGCCGCTCGGCTGAGTACGTGCTCCAGAAGAATGCGGACCTCTATCGCCGGTTTTCCTGATGCGTTACTTATCTCTTCAGGAAGTCATCTCGCTACACTCACTCTTAATCTCATAAAGTGGTGGAAGCTCTGGCTTAAGAGATCGCGGCGCTTCGGAATCTGCCGTGGCGCAACCCGAAACACAACAAGCATGGAAAGCACGATCAAGTAATTGTCGTTCTCGATCGTATCGACATTGTGGACCAAGACATTCGAAGTGGTGAAGGATGGTCGCTCAACACGCTGTGAATCTAAAGATAGGTACTTCCTCTACCACACGACCTACCAGGGTGAATTCTTCCAGAGCGTCTAAGCAAAATCGTAATGATTTTTCTAAGACCAATAATCAAACAGACGATCTAATAATCTCGGTAGATGAGGATGATTTGCCCAAGTTCGCACGAATTGCGTTCCCTCGATTTCTTAGATGTGTGATTGAGCCATTCGTATACTAAGTTCATACTTCACGAAGGGCAATCATCGGGTTCACTTTCGTTGCGCGACGTGCCGGGAGATAGCTAGCCAGCGCTGCCACTCCAAATAAAAGCAGAGGCACGATCAGAAACACAGCCGGATCATGCGGGCGGACACCATAGAGCAAACTTGCCATCATGGACGCAGTGGATGCAGAAAAGACCAATCCGGCAGTGATACCCAACCCCGCAAGCGCGACGCCCTTGCGTAAGAACATTCTAAGAATGTCGTTCCGCCGCGCACCGAGGGCCATGCGGATACCGATCTCCCGCGATCTTTGGCCGACCATATAAGACAACAAGCCGTAAATTCCGATGGACGCCAGAAGCACCGCCAGTCCAGCAAATCCGCCCACCAGATCGGCAGAGAAACGGCGCGAAGCCAGAGAGCGATCGAGCACGTCATTCATAGACGAAACACCGAATACAGGCAAGTCGTAATCAATGCTCTGGATTTCATGCCGAATCTGTGGTTCGAGCAGGGCCGCGGGCAGAGACGTCCGCAACACCACGCTCAGTCGCCTGCTGGAGTCTTGATAGGTCGAAACGTAGATGTGGGGAACTCCATCGATGTCGAGACCGTCATTCTTGATATCCTTAACAATACCCACGACGGTCGTCCATGGCTTAGTAGGGTCTCGTGCGAACCGCACTCGGCGGCCCAGCGGATCGCGGGTTGGCCAATACTTATGAGCGGTGCTTTCATCAATGATTGCCACCAGCGGTTTGCCGTCTTCATCGAACTCGGTGAATGAGCGGCCGCGTAGGAGCGTCGCTTGCAACACCTGAAAATAATCGGGGCTTATCCGAATTTTCTCGGCGCTCAGATTCTGCGAGGACTCGACCGGTCCATCTTCAATCGCGAAGCCTTCAACGGCTAAGCCACCGACCGCGTTGGGGTTGCTATTAGTGGTCGGTAGAGCTGAGGTGATTGCGGCGAGTTCCACTCCCGGAATTGCCTTCATGCGCCGCAGCAACTCACGATCAAAGGTGGCTGTGCGAGGTATATCGAGATACGGATCCGTCTTTGGATCGTTGGGATTCGGGAGCTGTATGTTTGCCGTGACAACTTGAGTTGGATTAAAGCCTGGGTTTTCCTGCAACAGATCCCACAGCGTACGCAGCAGCAAGCCGGCTCCGACCATCAGTATGACAGCGAACGCCAGTTCAGAGACAATTAGAACATCCCGCAAGCTGGCGGTCTTAGTGCTGTAGCCGGACCCTCGGCCGCCTTCACGAATGGCCGAGGTGAGAGCGCCCTTTGCCGAATGAAGCGCTGGAGCAAGTCCAAACACTATGCCGGTGAGAATGGAAATCAGCAGAGCGAACGCCAGCACCTCCCAGTCGATTCGTACTTCGTTGAGCCGGGGAACGTTCGATGGCACAAAGCGCAGGATGAAGCCTAAAGTACCAACCGTGGTTGCGATTCCCGCGACACCGCCGATGAGCGACAGCAGCATGGACTCGGTCAGCATCTGGCGCACCAGGCGGCCGCGGCTCGCCCCCAGCGCTAGGCGCACCGCCATCTCTTGTTGTCGCCCGGAAGCGCGCGCCAAGAGGAGATTGGCAATGTTCAACGATACGATCAAAACGATCAGGATTACCGCGCCCAGTAACACCAACAGCATGGGCCGAACCTTGCCCACCAAAGTTTCTTGCAATGGTTGAATCTCAATTGTCCATTGGGCCTGCGGCGGATAATCACCGGGAAAGTCCTGGCGTAACTGGAGAGCCATGGCAGTGAGCCGGGCCTGAGCTTGCGCCAGTGTCAGGCCAGGCTTAAGTCGTCCGATTCCAGATTTTAAAATCCGGGTAGCACGCAGTGGCGGGGGAAAGGGATCTGCGCTGAATTCGAAGGGGCAAAACACTTCCGCGTCGCCGGAAGTCGTCGGTCCAGGATGGCGAAATCCGCGTGGAAGAACCCCGATAATTGTAAAGGGATCACCGTCGATCCGGATGGTACGGCCGATAACGTTCGGATCGGCGCCATAGTTACGGCGCCATAAGGCATCGCTGATCACGGCCAGTGGAGCGAAACCAGGCGCGAAGTCCTGCGGACCAAACAACCGTCCAATTTGCGGGATCACACCCAGCATGGAAAAGTAGCTGAAACTGCCATTGACCCCATCGACACGCTCGGGCTGTCCGGCGCCGGTCAAATTCTCGCTACCCTCGAAGATCGGGCTGACATCTTCAAATACATCCGCTCGCGACTGGAGGTCATCCAGTTCCGGTTTGGAAAACCTAACATCCCGCAATCCTACGCCGGGCTCGTTAAAGAAGATCCGTACCAAACGATCGGGATCGCGGTAGGGCAAAGAACGCAGCAACACGGCATTCACGATGCTGAAAATCGCGGTGTTAGCTCCCACGCCCAGAGCCAGCGTCAGGACAGCCACGATCGTGACTGTGGGTTTCTTGACGAGCATGCGCAAACCATAGCGAATATCCTGAAGCAACGTCTCCATGAAGAGCTCCTCCCGGTCAATATCACGGAATCACAGAAAGGCGAATTTCCCCGACTTCTGACCGTTGGCTGTCAGCTGTGACTGTCAATAAACCGTCCAGGCAACGGACAAGATCTTCCACTGCCCATCAATTTTGCACACTTGCCAGACCTCGAGGCCTGAATGGTGAACCTTGTCGTTGATGACAAAATCGTAATTAAACGTCACCAGCCCCAGAGGGCCGTCCTGGCGAATCTCGATGTTGCGAAATCTCTCTTCGAGTTTGTCCTTCGACGTAGCGAGGAGTTTTGCAAATCCATCCAGCTGGCTCGGTCCAATCCCATCGAACTGAGCGTTATATTTGCGGGCGCTATCAATCTCTTCCTGGGTGTTGGTGTGATGAAAGAGCACATCAGGGTTCAGCACGAGCTTCGTTAGGGCGTAACCGTCTTTGCGAATAACATCCTGACGGAACTCGTCCAACAGGCCGCGAATCCTTGTGATGTCATCGCCGTTGGAGTTGAATTTGGTTTCCGCGTCCTGTGCCGACGATTGAGAAACCAAGCCACACATGAGGAGTGCAACCAATACTGCGCCCATTCTCTTTTTACTCATATGCATTTTCCTTTCAAGTCTTGATCTGGAGGTTGGGTCAAACCTTGACAACGAGGTCGATCTCAACGCAGGCCCCCAGGCGGCAGCGCGGCCACCCCGATCATCGTGCGGGCAGGAAAGGGCTGACTGAAATACTTTGCGTAGATCCCATTCATCGCGATGAAGTCGCTCATGCTCGTGAGATACACGCCTGCGCGCACAGCGTCATCGAAACTCCTGCGCCCGCCTTGAGGCGCACGGGAACATACAGTCCGCTCCCCGCTTGGCATCGTGGAAGAGCGCAACCGTCAATGGCAGACCATACCGAGCGCGCTATGCGAACCCTATAAATAATTGGAGTGCGCTTTTCCAACTTGTATGACTAATTTCACTTTAAAATAAGTTCACGAATATAATATCTGCGCAAAACTTTTCTATATTCATTCCGGGCCACTCTGGCTTTGTTCTGAACCTCGGTGCTACCGATTACTTTCTGGGCGATTGCTTCTTCCTCGACACCTCTATCTAAAGCCGCCATGTTTTTATAAGTGATCCACAGAATGATACTGGGGTGATCCGGTGATGGTGGAGTGGCGCTGAAAACCTTGTAATCGATGATTATCCCAGCTTTCTTCGTGGCTTCCATGGTTGGCTTCCATGTTGAATTCAGCCAATCGATGTACTCTTCAAAATGCCCGTACTCCACTGCTATTTCTTGAACGAAAGTGACCGGGCCCTCCGTGTACTGGCGCTCATCCTGGGCACGTGCATTAACCGAAAGTGAGCAAACTGCGAAACATATGGATAAGATAATGGTCTTAATCATTTTCTCTTCACCTCTTGTGATCTATCTACCCACGGCTGAAGCCGTGCCCTTCCCAAGACCGATTTATGATGGCCTCTCTGAATCGGGACCGGCGGAGGACATCGTTTGAAAAACTCCATTACCAGTTTGCGATCGGCGGACTCTCCTGCCACTGTTGCCGACCCAGTGGCTCGGAGGATAGGAGGGTCCATTGGTTGTCGTTGGATTTTCTCCAACCATCCCGGGCAACCAGCATGATGTACACCTTGCTCGTTTTGCCATGCTCGTCCTTGGTCTCGGCCTCTACTTTCGCAGATATGACTACCGACCAGTCGTTGCCTCTGGGGTCGACTGTGAGCACGCTGGCGTCAAATCGCGTTTGCTTGGTGGAATGCACTCTATCGATAAACTCCTGCCGTGTTAGTTTTCGGTCGGGAAGTTGGAAGTAGAAATCTGGAGCCAGCATCCTCTCGATCGTGTTCATGTCCAGCGCGGCACGTGCTTTAGCCCACTCGGTGTAACCGGCTTCAATCGCTTTTCGCGCTTCTGTCGAATTGACGGCAGGAGCACTTTGCGCCCCGGCTGAAGCCGTTACGATTACCGCCAGTAACGCGGAGACCAGAATGCGCCCGCCCAAATTCATGCACAGAAAGCTACAGCGAATCAGAACCTTCTTCATGTGGAGCTCCTTTACGTCTCCTTTACGTCTATGTCGCTAAGCGACTCGTGCTGCTCAATGGACAAGATATGCCGCGAGGAATTTTTATCTGCAAGAAAAGTGACATGCGGTGTCCGAAATGAGACAAGCGGCGTGAGTTGGCCGCCAAATGCGCTTAAACTGCTTTGTTGAGAAGGCTCGGCGCTCTCGACGGCCCGGTTCTCAGCGCAGTCTCCTTCTAATGTTCAGCTAAAATCCGTGCCGAAAGGGTCGATACACAAATTGCCGCAGGCCACGCCAGATATGGGACGAACGAGATGGATTTTGATCCTGTGTGCGTGGACGATTGTAGGACTGTTGTTTGCCGTGCGCAGGATCGTGGCGGTGAAAGTACAGGGTACGCACGTCAACTGGGTGATCGTTGGTGCGCTCGAACTTATCTACTTGTACGTATGGGCGGCGTGCACACCGCTTATGATTAGTCTGGCCAAACGGTTCCTGCCGCGATGGACGTGGAGTCGCGTGCCAGCAACTGACTGCTTGCCGGCTCTGGATGAAGGCCGATTCGTGGTGCTCTTCATACCCGGCACTCGCTGTCTGAATACGAAACCTCGACAATCATCTCGATTTCCACACAGGAACCGAACGGGATCTCCGCCCCACCATGGGACGTGCGGGCATGTGCTCCGCCCTCGCCAAAGACTGCGCGAAGGAGTTCGGAGGCGCCATCGGCGACCTTGTGGGATTCGGTGAAGCCGGGAGCGCTGTTCACGAGTACCGTCATCTTGACGATACGCTTCACCTTGTTCAGGTCGCCAAGTGCCGCCTGCAGCGTAGCGAGGATTTCGATGGCGACGTCACGCGCGGCCTGGCTGCCCTCCGCCGTTGTGATTTGTTGCCCCAGTTTGCCGGAGAATGGCTTGCCGTCTTTCTTGGCGAGTCGTCCCGACAGATAAATAAGATTGCCGGATCGCACAAACGGCACAAACGATGGAACGTAGCCATCGACCACCGGCGGCGGAAGTTCAGGCAAATTGATTTGCAGAGCTCTTAGCCGTTCATAAATAGTGGTCATTGTATTTGTTTTCTCCATACTTCAGTTCTGCCAGTCGCACACCACGCTGACTAGACGATCCATATCCTGCGCGCAGTTGAATAAATGGGGTGAGACCCGAATCTTGCCCTCCCGCAGGCTCACGATAATGTTTTCTCGCCGCAGCTTCTGGTAAAGCTCGACAGTCCTTTCCGGTTTGCGCGCTGTGAAGCATCCAAACGGCCCGCGTCTTCCAGACTCCAGCGGACTTGCGGGAGTACAACGATCCTCTGGGAGATGACGATACATAAATTCGATAAGACTCCGGTTGTGCGCGGCGACATGTTCCGGGCCGGCACGCAACACGAAATCCACCGACTCCGCCATCGCGGAGAGATTGAAGTTGTAGTACGTTGCCCATTCTGCGGCGTCCCAGCGTTTGGCGTTGCGGGACGGTTTAGGGTCGACAAAATTCAACTCCGAAAAGTTATCCGTGTTCTGGCCTGTCCAGTAGAAAGGCCCAGGCCGTAACGTGTCGAGATGCTCGTTCTTTATCCAGAAAAACCCCGTGCCGTAACAACTCAGCAGCCATTTGTAGCCGGCGCACACTATAAAGTCGGCGCCCAGATCCTTGACGCTCATTGGCACCGCGCCGCAGGCTTGACTGACGTCTAACAGAAGCAGAGTTCCCTGTGCGTGGCATGCGGCACTTACCCGCGCTGCGTCCAGCAGAGTCCCGTCGTCATAGCGCACCAGGCTCACCGAGACGATTCTGGTTCTCGGCGTCAGCGCATCGATCAGGTCATCCGCCGTGATAAACCGATCGCGCGGCGCAATGGTCCTTAGCCTTACGCCTTCACGTTCTTCCATGGGCTTCCATGTCGAATAGTGCAGCGGGAATTCGCCCTGCGCGGTGATGATCTCGTCGCCCGGCCTCCACTCCAAACCGTGAGCCACAGCGGCAGCGCCGGTGCTTGCTCCCGTAGTGACAGCGATTTCCTCCGGTTTAGCCCCGATCATCCTCGCCAGAGAGCCACGGATTCGAACTGGCGACTCGAACCACAGGGAATCGTCAACACGATGGGGAAACTTCTTTGCTTCGAGCGAGCGTTCTACCGCGCGGATGGATACGCGCGGCATGACTGTGTGTGCTGCCGTGTTGAGGTAGGTTGCGTCTTCAATTTCGAACCATTCCTTCTTCCACTCGGTTACACCCTGTGTTGCCATCGCAAAATTCACTCCTCGCAGAAGATGTCGATTGCATTCGGGTCTTTCATTCGTCAGCCGAGCGAGCAAAGCTTGTGCTCATCGGACAACCTCCGTTCGCGAGCCCTCTTTCGCTGCGGTCGCAGCAGTCGCCAGCCTCTGCATCTCGGCGACAAACGCCGCGCCCGTTCTCCTTTTATTCATATGGCACTTTCGTTTCAGATCTTGACTTGTTGGATCGCCGGGGACTACCGATTCCGTGCACGCAACATTTTACGGAGGAGATCGGCGCTCTTACTTGGACCAGGGCGGAACCACTCCGTTGGTGCGCGCGTATGCGATCGACTGCCCCAGATGCTCGTGTTGATCTTCAATAATCAGCATCAGCGCGTCCTGTTTCGTCATATCTCTTCCGAACAATTTCACCGTCGTCTGCAGGTCGTTGTCGGAAAGTCCTGTAATCGCTTTTTGCAGATTGAGGTAAGAAGCCTTCAGAGCTTCCTGCATTTTCTCCGGATCGGTGATGGGCGCGGGCGGTGCCCCCGTATTCGGCGTGCCCGAAAGCACGCCGGCGAGCAGGCCGTTCTCTTTAACGATCAGGTTGAACACGTCGCCAACGGAGCGAACGCCTTGGCCGGGCTTCCAGTCGTACTTGCCCGACATAACGCGCGCGAGTCCGGTGAATTTGTCGGAAAGCGTTCCGGCGTCTTTTGCGAAGGCGGCCTGCAGCCCTGCCGATTGCGGTTGCGCCTGGGCCAACGGCGCCATCAGAGCGACTGCAAGCCCGCACAGCCCGTACTGAATCAGAATCTTCTTCATGTGGAGCTCCTTTACGTCTATGTCGCGAAGCGACTCGTGCTGCCCACTGGACAATATGCCGCGAAGAACCAGTCTTCGCAGGAAAAGTGACATGCGGCGTCTGAAATAAGACAAGCGGTCAGAGTTGGCCGTCAAATACTCTTGCCACGGGTCCGTTCACAGGTTTGATCAGCTAGCTCGTTCATCCGTTCTCGTGTCGGCTGGAGAACTCCCCGTTCGATCTGGTGTACAAGGTCTGTAATTGTGGCGTTCATATGTACCGGCACTCCGGACGCGTGGCCTAACTTCACCACATAGCCGTTGATGAAGTCGACCTCAGTCTTCCGGCCCCGCTCGAAGTCCTGGAGCATCGAGGGTTTGACATCCCCATAAAAAGCGATTATTGCCTCGACCCACGACTCATAGTGTTCCTCTGAGACAAAATTGCTCGGCCATCCGGGCGGAATCGGGTCCATGGCCAGACGCTCCAGCCGAGTGCCAATCGCAAGTGCCACGGATAACGCTTCCTCGTACGTCCGTCGGAAGACCTTTTTGCCTGCCTCCGTTTCCATGTACTG
>DASYPT010000014.1:0-47183 GCA_036006355.1 Pyrinomonadaceae bacterium
ACGATGAGCCCTGTGACAATTGCCGAGTTCCCATATACTCGAACTTGCATATCTTCGTTCGTGAGTGATGCGCTTACAGAAGCAGGTGGAGCTTGAACGAGCGCTCGTTCTTCAGCTTTCGTGGCAAACTTGCCGCTTTCGTCTGTTCTGGTGAAGTCATCAGCCACGATTCGGTCGAATGTTTGCTTGTCACCGCGCAAATAAGAATTAAGCCATTCATTCTCAAGCCGCTTTAATTCTTGCTCGACGCTATTTTGCGAGGAGTCTTTGTTTCCCATTTGCCCAAGCGAGAAGGAACACACGGCAAATAGGAATAGGCCTACCAAAAGTAATCGCATAAATTTTCCTGGTTACCAATTACGCCCGGGACTCATAACGCTTGGGCGGAATCTGTTCCGAAACAAGTTATTTGATGTGGGGGACTAGCGTATGCGAGGAACATTCAGCGCTTCTTCCCAATCGCAAACAAACTCGTCGACGATCGAACATACATAACACCATCTGACAACGCCGGTGTCGCCATCAACATCTCGCCCATCGAATTCGTCGCGATCTGTGAAAATTTCTCACCCGCGGCTATCACAGAAATCTCGCCGTCTTCATTTGAGAGATAGATCTTGCCATCAGCAGCGACAGGCGATGCGCTGTAGCCACTTCCAATAAGATCCAGACGCTGCCGATAGATCTCTTTGCCGGTTTTCAAATCATAAGCATCAAACAGTCCCTGATTGGCCAGCACGTAGAGAGTTCCTTTGTAGACTATTGGTGTTGGCATGTAAGAGCCGCGTCCCGTCATGCTCCAAACGATCTCGTCGCTATTTGTCTTTCCTTGCGGCAATGTCACATCGCCGCGAGCGTTCGGGCGAATAACAAAGATCGGTCGCTCGGGACGACGGCCGCTGGCTACGACAATCAGATCATCGGCGTAGACAGGCGTGGGTGCTGTAATCCTCGAACTCCCTCCAAGTCTCCAAAGCTCCTTGCCTGTATTCGGATCGTATCCGCGGATATAGTTTGCGGCGTTGGTAATGAGCTGTGGACCAGATGGCGTAACTGCAATCGTCGGTGTACCCCATGAAGGTAGTTCCTCACGCGGAGTCTTCCAAACAGTCTTGCCGGTTGCCGCATCAAGCGCGAGGAGGAATGAATCAGCCTGGGTATCACACTGAAGGATCACCAGGTTGTTCCAGATGATTGGAGAACTCGCGGGTCCCCATTCGTAGGTCGGAATGTCGTAAGCACCGAGATCTAATCGGCCGAGATCTACCTTCCAAAGAAAGTTTCCCTTTACGTCGTACGCGTACACGCCTTGTGAACCGAACCATGCAACCACGATGCGCCCGTCCGTTGCGGGAGTCGAGTTCGCATACGTTGACTTAATGTGACGCTTATCGACGGGTGCACCTTGAAAAGCCTGACGTTCCCAACCGACTTTGCCCGTCTTCTTGTCAATTGAGTAAAGCATCCAACGATGGACCGTGCGATCTGTGGAAGCATCGCCGTCGCCATAGAGTCCTGGTCTAAAGCTCGCCTTCGGATCAGAACTGATGGCCGTAGTTACGAAGATTTGATCACCCCAAACAACCGGACTCGAGTGGGCCAACCCAGGAATCGGCGTATGCCAAAGGATGTTCTCACCTGTCTTTACGTTCCACTTATCAGGCAGGCTTTGACCGTCTGCGATACCTGACGCCGCAGGGCCACGAAATGAAGGCCAACTTCCTTTGCTGGATTTTGCTGCAGCCAGCTTGATCGTTTTCTCATTACCAGTTCGAACGATGTTGCGCACCGGGATAACTCTTGCCTCCGATGCTGGAGACCATGTGCTGCGATCAATAATCATTCGTCGCACCTGGCATTGATCTTCTATGACATCAAAACCAATCGCGTTGCCTTGCGACCGAATGCGATATCGTCCTGGTCCATCGCAACCGCCAGGGCCTTCGGATATCTTGAATTCGATTTCATTGCCCTCAACTCTCCAATTTCCTTTTACAGGTGGCCAGTCGGTACTTGCGATGCTGAAGGTTCCGCCGGGATCGAAGCGGACAGTGAATGCGCCGAACTTCAGTGGGTCTGCGGGTATCGTGGTATTTGACTGTTGCGCGATTGGAGTTGAAGCGCTGATGGAAATCGCTAGCAACGTCCACAAGATACGTTTGAATTTCATAGCGGCCTCCGTTTGAGTGATACACGGATTTTTATGACGCCACGATAACTGACAAGCGCGCGGTGAACAAGATTTTGTCCGACGAACTTTAGTTTGTCGTGCGCCGGCCACCCTCGCGTTAGCGGGGCAGTAGCCCGACTGTCAAGGAGGGCTCATTGTCGTAGTGGTAGAAACTGGATGTGAACCCTCCTTGACAGTCGGGCTACTGCTCCGCTACCGCGAGGAGGCCTGTGAATTTCCAGGGGTCTTTAGAAGGGAGGACGACAAACTAAGGTTCGTCGGACAATTTGCTACTTCTTCTCAATGTAGACGGGATCAAATGCGCGCGTAGTGTGTTCAGTCACACTAGCCATGTTGGCAGGGAGACCAGGAGGTGTTCCGGCTTCGAGTTCTTTGGTTGTCGGTTTCTTTAACTGTTCCACATCTTTTGGCTTTCTGCGAAAGCTTGCACGGAACAGGAAGAAAATGAGGATGGTTTCGATTAGAAACAGCAAACTGAAACAAAGCATTGTGATTGCCAGGATTATCGGCGGGTCAAAACCGACGCCTCGCTTCATCACAGCCATCAAACCGATCATTACGCCAAGTCCAAAGACAAATAGAGTGATTATCGCGCCGACAAGGAACTCCGGTGCGATGTCTGACTTAGATTCGATCCCCTCGTTTTGTGCAACTCGTGCACCGCATTTATTGCAATAGATGAGATTAGGAGTTAGTGCAGAGCCGCAGGACGAGCAGTACATGATTGTTCCTCCTTAGGGTGAGATACGTGTAAGGTATTTATTAAGTTCAGAATTGCGAGACCGAAATCCAGGCGTTGTTGTTTTGTTCGTGTAGTTCGTGTGATTCGTGGATCGTTAGGTGTCAGGAAGAACGATCCACGAAACACACGAACTAACACGAACAGAGTTTTCAATCGTTATTTAGACACTCGTGGCTGAAGTCGGGCCATCACTATCGAGTCAACATATTGCCCATCGCGGAATGCATGCTGACGTAAGGTTCCCTCGAGTTCAAATCCGAAACGCTGGTAAAGATGAATGGCGGACTCGTTATCGGCATAGACCTCGAGCTCGAGTCGAGTCAGGTTGAGCCAGTTGTCAGCAAGATCCAGGCAGGCCCGCATCAGAGCTCCACCAATACCCTTACCTTGCCAGTCGTCATGGACGCTTATTCCGAATGTGCCGACGTGTGAGCGACGTGGTTTGTTTGGAAACGTCTCGAGGCCCAGAAGTCCAACAACCTTGTTGTCAACGACTGCGACCAGGTGGTAGATGCCTTCAGTTGTATGGGCAAGCCGCTGTCTCCATAGTTCGCGGGATGGGTACGGCAATTGAAGCGTACCGGCGAAGACCCTTGGGCACTTAAACATTTCATAGATATCGGAGCAATCGTCAGGTTCTGCTCGACGTATCTCTAAACCTTCAACTGTCATGATTCATCCTTCTTTGATGTCCGACGAACTTTAGTTTGTCGTGATGCGTGTCAGTAGTCTGGATTTCTAAGAGGCTCTGGCAACTTACGTCAAATGTTGGCGCGAACGACAAACTAAAGTTCGTCGAACATTAGTAGCCTTCCTGATCCAACCGCACTTTGCCTGCAAACGATCGGTAGACGAACGTGAAATAACCTACGGCCAATGCTATTCCCAAACCCCACCAGATCAACCCAACGCGTAAGCTGTAAGCACCAGTCCGAGCGTTGTAAATCGTCAGACTGAATGCTGGATTAGTTGTCGCAGGGAGCAGAGATGGATACATAGAAAACGCCGCACCTCCCAACATCGCCGCAATGTAGGCTGCGGATGAAAGAAATGCGCCTCGAAACCTGGCTTTTGAAACAAACAATCTCATCGCTAGTAACGATGCCAAAACTCCAACTGGAATGATCCAGCCCCACGGTCGCAACTGAAAATTGTTGAGCACTTGCGGTCGTACGTATATGGTTGCCGAAAGGCTTACGAGCGTAATCAGAATCAAAAACCACCAACCAATTTTTGAGACCTGTTGCGATCGTCGATTGAGCTCGCCCTCAGTTTTCAACGCAATGTAATGAGCGCCATGCACTGTCAATGTCACGAACGCAAGAATTCCGGTCACAACCGTATACCAATCCAGGATTCCAGGGTTACTACCTACTCGAAAGTTAGTCCATAACGGTTCAAAGAAATAGCCATTCGCGTCCAGTGGCACGCCACGAACGACGTTACCGATCGCAGCGCCAAAAAAGATTGCCAGCAACAGACTCGAAGCGGAAAAGACGAAGTCGAAAAACGTCCACCACAATGGATCGTGCACGTGGTGCCTGAGCTCGATGCCAATGCCACGCATCATCAGTAACCACAGAACAATCATCAACGGGAGGTAAAAGCCACTGAAGCTCGACGCATACAGCAACGGAAAGGCGAAGAAGAGTGCCCCGCCCGCGGCGATCAGCCAGACTTCATTGCCATCCCACACTGGTCCAATGGCTCGTAACACAAGCCGGCGTTCATCATGATTTCGCGCCACCAGCAGATTAATGATGCCCGCGCCCAGATCGAAACCGTCGAGCACGACGTAAGCCGTTATCATCAATGCCACCAGAATAAACCAGACAGTTTCCATTAATGGTGCTCCACTCCTTCGTGTTCGCTCCCGAGGATCGAGGGACCGTTACCAACTTCACGCCAGATCAGAATGATGAAGAGAATGCTTAGAAGCGTATACATGCCCATGAAACCCAGAAGTGTGAAAAGACCGTTACCGGCTGAGACATTTGCGGAATATCCCTGATTGGTCCTGAGTAAGCCGTAAACAAGCCACGGCTGGCGCCCAACTTCAGCCGTAATCCATCCGGCCGTATTGGCGATGTAAGGAAAAGGAAAACTCAGCATTAGTATCCACAACATCCACCGAGCCGTGAACAATCGTCTCCGCCACAGCAGCAAGAGCGAAGTGAGCATGATCGCGACAAAGATCGTTCCCAGTCCCACCATGATGTGATAGCTGTAATACAACAAGGGAATATTGTCGGGCCATTGATCGCGCGGAAACTCTTTCAAACCTTTTACCTGTGCTTCCCAGTGTCGATAAGTGAGGATGCTGAGAACTTTTGGAATGTAAATAGGGTTGTCGAGTTTCATGTTGTTGGTGTCGGGTTGGCCCACCAGAACTATCGCAGCGCCGGACTCAGTTTCGAATAAACCTTCCATCGCGGCGAGCGTTGCCGGTTGATAATCAGTAATGAGTTTGCCTTGACGATCACCAGTCGGAAAGATCTGGGACAACGAAGCGAGCGTCGCAACAATTATCCCCAGGCGCAAAAAGATTCGGCCGTACTCCTCTTGTTTTTTTGAGAGGACGTAGTAAGCGCCCGTTGCGGCCATTGCGAATGAACCGGTAATCAATGCGCCGCCCATGTTGTGAAAGTACTGCCACCAGGCCCATTCGTTGAAGATCAATGTCCAGAAACTATTGAGATGAGCTGTACCGTCTGCCGCGATCTCGTAGCCAACGGGATGCTGCATCCATGCGTCAGTTACGATGATGAAGAAACCGGAAATCCACGAACCCAGGAAGACCATCGCGGAGGCGAGCCAATGGATTCTTTGACCAAAACGGCCTTCGCCAAAAAGGAACAAGCCAAGGAATGAAGATTCGAGGAAAAACGCGAAGACGCCTTCCATCGCAAGAGCAGTCGCGATCACGCCGCCGGAGTATTGCGAAAACCTGGCCCAGTTAGTTCCGAACTGAAACTCCATGGGGATGCCCGTGATGACACCAAAGAGGAAGTTGATAGCGAATATCTTGGCCCAAAACCGTGCGGCCCGGTTGTAACGTTCATCTTTCGTCCTGAGCGCCAGTGATTTAAAGATGACGATGAGAGGAGCGAGACCCATCGTTAGTTGAGGAAAGAGATAGTGATAGGTGATCGTGAATGCGAAGTGGAGACGATGTATTACGAGTGCGTCGTCCATTGTTCTAATTTTGGAGTGCGACGGCCTGCCGTCGCTTTAGGCGAACGCTAACCACAGTCCTGCGTAACAAAGCGACGGCAGGCCGTCGCACTCCAAAATTCATCGATAGCGGTAAAGCTTGACTCGTTGAATGCCAAAGCGACCCGATGGCAGCCGCACGTGACGTCCCTGATGCGTTTGATCTCCATTCAACCTGCGGCCTGGGGTCCATTGACCATTTACGTACCGACCTTCATCTACTGAAAGAAGACCTACGATCGGGTCACCAGGTTTTTCAGTTTCAAACGTGATCGTCAAACCAGTGCCCGCGAACAAATATTCGTCCGGTCCAGTTGCCAACACAAGTCCACCTGAAAGCACGTTTGAATTCTGAGATGACGGTCGATCGAAAGTGATGTTCAAAATGAAATCACCCAATCGCAACTGTTGTGGCGCACGTTGTTCAGGCCCTTCCGGCAGCAGTCCAGCGATTGAGTCTTTGCCCTGCCGTTCGAGAATGAGTGCCGATAGCTGCTTCAGTAGATCGTAACTCGACGTTAGCGCGTCGGTGGTCTGTTCATCCAATGAGTCGATACTGAACGGGCTGAAGCCAATGGCATTGTGTTGTCCGATTGCGTACATGCCATTTACTGAGTCGATGGGCGCGGGCATTGCCTCAGGAATGAATATTGGATTGCCCGCCTGATCGAAACGTCGCACCCATTCCGCAAAATTCTGAAAGTAGATGTCAGGCGAAAGAAAGTCGATCTTTGGGGCGCCGGCTCTCCAGACGTCCATCAGGTGAGGTAACGGTCCAGCGCTTGGATATTGACCCGGCAGATGACCGGGACGGATCAACGCAGCATTCACAAACATCGGTAACGAGTATTCAGCTTTACCGGCGTCCGCAACTCTATTTGCATATCGAGCAAAGTACCAGGCCATGAAAAGTTCGTCCGTGCCAGGTCCCTTCCCAAAAATTTCTTCCCACGTACCACGCGTCTTAAAGCCGTTTCCCTGCCAAACTGCACGAAACTCCGGAACGAGTCCCTCTTTGTGTTGTTGTAAATAGTTGATCAGTTCCGAGGGCACTGACTGAGCAAACAATTCATTGGCGATTGCGCTGCGGTCACGTGAATCCGGAATCATTCCAATCTCGTTTTCAACCTGGATCATGATCACGGTGTGATCGTTGCCGTCCGTCTCGCGCAGATGTCGCATGAACGCCGCAAAGGCGCGCGCGTCGGTTTCGACATTCTCCCTACTGAACGGTGAAAGTATCTCCATCCCGTTTCCGGTGCGCTCCTGAGATCGTGGAAAACGTTTTTGATTTGTCTTAACCCACGATGGCGCGTAAGACGACATGCTGTTCTTCCACGAAGCAAACCACAACGGAACGAGTCGCAGGTTGTATTTGCGAGCATCCTGGACCAGGCCGTCGATCAAACTGAAATCAAATTTGCCTTCAGTTGGTTCCAGTAGTTCCCAGTACACAGGAATCAAGACCGTGTTGAGATTCATTGCGGCAAGCTTGGGCCAGATGGAGCGCATGTACTCGGCGTTCGATGAGGATGAGTTTCCCAACTCGCCGGCCAGTACGAGGAACGGCTTCTCATCGACTATTAGTTGAGTAGCGGTGCCTTGTTTTCGAAGATACGGAGCACGAGTTTGCTGGGCAAAAATCATCGACTGTGTAGTGACCAGCACCGCCACCAAGCCCGCAAGAGTTGTCTTCAGCATAGTTGGTTTGTTGGGTTAGTTTGAATGTATGGTTGAAGCGTCGGGGGCAAATTAACAGAGAAGTGGTCTGTCGTCGAGGGTGTCGGCACTCCGTTAGGAGTGGAATGTTTATAGATGGAGGAGCGAGAGAAAGACCTCCGCACTCCGTTAGGAGTGCTATGTTGCTGCGCTCGGAAACATGTTCGTCTTAAGAACCGCTAACGGCCATCGTCTAACGATTTTGTCGCCCGAAACATGGCACTCCTAAAGGAGTGCGAACGCTTCGTGGTTCGCGAATCTATAAACATCACACTCCTAACGGAGTGTAGGAACTCGCGTGTGCCATTCAGTTGCCTGTTCAAAAGCATGCGCGAATGCGAGCACACGTCCTTCGTCAAAATGTGGCCCCGCAATTTGCAACCCGATCGGAAGACCTTGAGAGGTGAAGCCGCAGGGTATGGAGATCGTCGGTAAGCCATAGACATTGAATGGGCGTGTATTGCGCAACCACAACTCACCCGCCGGACCTGGCAAGGACATCTCCAATGCTTCCGCGATTGTGATCGGAGGTACAGGCGTAGTCGGTGTAACGATCAAATCAACCTTTTCGAAAACATCATTGATCGTACGTCTGGTTCTCTGCATGTCCTGAACACCCTGGATATAACTGACCGTGTCGATCCCCGTTGCTTGCTTTAGCCGTTCACGCATCCACTTACGGTACAACTCAGGGCTACTGTCAAAGTATTTCTGGTGAATGGCGAAGACCTCGGGCGCCTGAACTGTCGTTGGTACATCGGGAAGTTCAGTCTCGACTACATCCGACGACATTTCACCAATTACTTTGATCGCATTTTCGATAGCTATCGAGGTCTCCGAATCCAGGCCGTCGAAGAATAGCTGTCGTGCAACTCCGATTCGAAGTCTCCTGCTAACACCCAGGAACTCAGCATATTTCTCCGTTGGATAATCGACGCTGGTGAAATCCGATCGGTCATAACCAGCGATTGCTTCCAGTATCAACGCCGTATCAGCAACACTTCGACAAATCGGTCCCACGTGATCCAACGACCACGACAGTGGAAACACACCGCGTGTGCTGACGCGCCCGTACGTTGGTTTCAGACCGACGATCCCACAAAACGCCGCGGGCTCGCGAATCGATCCTCCTGTGTCCGTCCCAATCGCAGCGAAGCACATTCCAGCGGCAACCGCAGCTGCTGAGCCACCCGACGATCCGCCGGCAATTCTTTCGACATCCCATGGATTATGAACCGGTCCGTAATGACTCGAGGCCGACGTTCCTCCCCAGGCAAACTCTTGTAAGTTTTGTTTGCCGACGATGACTGCGCCCGCGCGTTTGAGCCGTCGAACGATCTCAGCGTCTTCTGCCGGCACACGCTCAGCGAACAACGCACTGCCGCACGTGGTCTTTACACCGGCAGTATCGATCAGGTCCTTTAAGCCGATCGGGATACCGTGCAATGGACCGCGCCTGTCACCCTGTTGAAGTTCGCGTTCCGCTGTTTCGGCATCAGCGATCGCACCTTCGCGCGTGATGGTGATGAAGGCATTAAGAGTGGGATTGAGCCGGTCGATCCGATCAAGGCAGGCTTTCGTAAGATCGACAGGCGAGAGCTTCTTTTGGCGGAGAAGATCAGAAGCCTCGGTTATAGTCAGGTCGATCATCGGTCCTACAGGTCGAATGGGTCCTATTTTTACTCCCGGACCACTTCATGCCACTTCCGGAGCAAACGATCTTCGCTATCCTTGTCTATTCCCGCTGACAATGGTTCATCTGATGGGGTGTTCTTGCGCCAGGAATAGATTGCCGCAATCGTGTCGTTGAGTGGTCTAAGTTTTAGCCCCGCGCCAATTGCTTTATCACAGTTCACAAACATGAAACCATTCAACTGCGGCGCGTTCTCCTCAGGCAGCCAAAGCGGCATCTTGCTCCACGCCGTGACATTCTCTTGAATTAGAAACGACTCAGAAACCCATTCGAACGTGGGGTCGCTGTTTGTGACAGTCTTGCATTCAGTCAATATATCTTCCATGGTGACCGAACCCGGCAAGCCGTTCGCGTTGTAAACACCTGAGGCTTTCAGTTCAATGATCTGAATGATCCACTCCGAGAGATCGCGCACATCAATGAATTGAACAGATCGGCCGGGGCGGCCAGGCGCCAGTACTTCTCCTCCTCGAGCTGCGCGCATCACCCAATACGTAAAACGATCAGTGTAGTCATACGGTCCAACTATCAAACCTGGACGAACGATCAAACTTCGATCGGGAATAAGTCCGAGTAGCGTCTGTTCACATAATGCTTTCAAGCCACCGTACAGCGATCCGTAATTTGTACTGTTGGAACTATGAATTTGATTCGCTTCGTCGAGTTGTTCGGTTGTTAAAGTCTTCAGGGGTGCGCTTTCGAGTACACCTGGACTGCTGAGGTCAGCGTAGACGGATACGGTCGAAATGAAAACGTAAAGACCCACTCTTGCCGATAGAGCTGTCGCAGAGGCTTCTATGGAGTGAGGGACAATTCCACAGGTGTCGATGACAGCGTCCCACTCGCCTCCCTGAAGTTTGCTTAGATCGCGATCACGATCGCCGGTTATCTGTTTGGTATTGGATGGAGGCGAATAATTGCCACGGTTGAAGAGAGTGACATCGTGATTCCTGTTGAGAGCAGCCGTCACTAAGTGACGACCAAGAAATCTCGTGCCTCCAATGATCAAAATGTTCATGTGTTCTTTCGGTGCGTCCTGGATGGAGTCAGTACCACCTCGCGGTAGCGGGCGTAGTAGCCAGACTGTCAAGGACTTCTCATTGTCGTAGTAGTAGAGACTGGATGTGAGCCCTCCTTGACAGTCGGGCTACTGCTCCGCGCGTGCGCGATTGCGTAGACAACGTTCGCTTCCACACTTCGAACTCCGTTTTGTCGAATGAAGGCAGAATTAACATTCCGAACATGATCGACCTGATCTGCATCAAGCTGATCGATCGTTCCGCGGTAACCTGATCCCAGAACCGCGGCCCACCAGGCGTCAGGCGACGGAATCGGATGTTCACCTTTTTCCGCGACAGCTTCCACTTCATCTATCCCGGCTTCACGAAACAAGGCCATGAGTGCCGTCGGATCGCAGATGCGATCCCACGGATTGAAGTCTTTGTATAAGTCAGGTCTTACTTCGCGTATCGCATTCCAAAAGACCGCCGTTACTGGTTCGAAGAAGTTCGGACCCCAGGTCGTAATAGCCAGTTTTCCGCCTGGCTGCACTCGTCGCCAGAGTTCGAGCAAGGCCGCAGTCATATCAGGAATGAAGAAGATTCCGAAAACGCAGACGACTGCGTCGAAGTGATATTCAGGTTGGTTGAGATTCATCATGTCGCCGACGAGAAACTCAACGTTTTGCAAGCCGCGATCGCGCCCTTTAGCCCGGGCGAGATTCAGCAAAGGCTCCGTGAGATCTATGCCGGTTACTAAGCCCGTTGGTCCAACGACTTCTGCGGCAGATAGTGCTGAAGCTCCACTGCCACAACAAACATCAAGCACACGATCGCCACCGCGCAACTCGAGGCGTTCGATGGTTCGTCGACTAAAACGTTCCCAGAATGTGTTCGCGGGATGATCGTAATAATCAGCAGCAGCGCTGTAAGTAGCGGCTGCTTTTGCCTGCGCATCGGCTGTCATCATTGATAACTCTACGGCTATGGTTTCATTTCGGAACCTTTTCCCATGACCGGGTTAAAATCAAATTTCCCTTTACTGTGCTGGTACAACACGCATTCACTTCCACGCCGGCAGCCGCTAACATGCACCCAATTCGCGGGCATCATCACAACTGAACCAGGCCCAAAATCCTTTGCCGAATCGGCCGTTTTGCCTGTGTACCAAACGCCACTGATGACGACATTCGTTATTTCACTGCTGTGTGAATGTAGTTCATTGTCCGTACCTGCGGGCACTTTTCGCACTTGTGTGTAGGCTCCGGTTTTAGGGTCGCCTGATAGCAGCGCGTACTGGTGGCCTTTTCGTTCGGGAAGATCGGTGAATTTCAGATCTGCAAACGCCACCATGATGGGAGACTCCGATTCCTGCGCCATCGCCGGTTCTGCTTTTTGACTTTGTGAGGACACTCGCGACATCACTGCGGTTAATACGCAAAGACCGACTACAGCACTCGATACTAACAAACGTCGCATGGGAATCTCCTTTTCTGGCGACAGGTGATCTGAACATCCCTGGGGGAGGGCCGCTAGAACATCCGTCAGATCGTATTAATAGATGCCGGGAATCAATCGCTTTGTCTCGTTCGCATAAAAAACGTATTCATCACCGAAAGCGTCCACGAGTGCTTGCTCTTCAACATGCATGCGATACAAAGCTGCTACGACATACGGAAGAACACTCAGCGAGATACTCAACCAACTCGCAAAACATAAACCCAAACCGAGATGAGCAATCAGTGACCCTGAGTACGCGGGATGTCGGATGTATTTGTAAACACTTGTTCTGACCAGCTTGTGATCTTTCTTTATGAGAACAGTTTACCCACGAGATGCGGATTAAGGTAGCGACGATCGGAATTGTCATGCGTCAACTACTACTTGCGCGTGATCTCGACTGCGGTCGCCAGCCCATTTTGTCGATCGCAATAACATCACGAATGTAACTAACAACCAGAGTGCAACCAATGGTCCCCAATCGATCGAATTGGCAGCTGCAGGTGGAGTTGGGAAGTACCAAAGATTGAAGCTGAGTGCCAGCAGCGCAGAGATGATTCCAATTGATCCAAACACTCGTCCAAACCGAGGGTGACGCAGCATTGCAACACCAAAAAGAACAACGGCCACACAAATCAGAATGTCCCAGGCCACATCGATTCCCAACTGAACCGCATTTAAGCCTGCTTTGAACTGGCTTAGTTCAGTTTCCGCTGAAGATCGTTTGATTACGCTGAAGATTGCTTGCTGAGTAGTCAGCATAATCAGCACCGTTACACCGCCCGCTATGCCAAATATGGTCGCGATTTGAATCATCGGACCACGACGCTCTAATGCAAGGCAGTAATACAATCCGGTTACACCAACTGCCAACAGAGGTCCGAATGCGAATGCAGTTACATTGCTTAGTAAGTCTGGTAAGGGTGCAAAAGCAGCAGCCAAATATGAAACGACACTCAACACGCCACACACACCGCCTACTTTGATCCAATGTTGAGTGAGTTCAGGGGACTCTTTCATAGCGAACTCCTTCAATTGCCTGGTGCTTTCGTACCTTGTCTTTCGTTATCAGTGAGGTACGCAAGCACAAAGTTGATCTCATCTCTTCAAGCCTTCGATAACACTGTATGGTGACGGCGTCGGGACGATCCGCTGCAGATCAAATCCCACTTGGCTCAACAGGTCCCCGTATTCTTTTGCTGTTCGCTCGCGCCCAGTCAGGTAAACGAGCATTTGAAGATCAAGTAACTTACCGATTGAAGGCACGTTCGGTTCGGGAACAACCATTTCAACGATCAAAACCTTCCCGCCTGCCGGCATCACTCTATGACAATGGCCAAGGATCGTCGCGCATTCATCATCATTCCAATCGTGAATGATGTGCTTGAGAATGTAAGCATCGCCGCCGGCCGGAACTGATGCGAAGAAATCACCGCCTATAAGTTCTCCCCGCTCAGCCACACCGTGAGCCTGAAGTACTTCCCGCGCCCCTTCGACAACTTTAGGATCATCGTAGACAACGCCGAGCATCGACGGATACTTCGACAAGATTGAGGCTATTAACAGTCCATGTCCACCCCCAACGTCAACTAATTTCCTGATACCCGAGAAATCGTAAGCTTCAACAACGGCTGCGACAGCGCCGGCGCTTAGACTCGTCATGGCCGCGTGAAAGAGCCTGGCTTCTGCCGGATTCTGTTCGAGCCACTCGAAGAAGGGCATGTTGTGCTGATGAGGAAAAACAGGGTTTCCCGTTTGGACCGAATAAGACAAATCGGCCCAAACCTGAAAGTTCAATGTGTCGGCCATCAGTTCTGCGAATCCACGCAGACTCTGTGGATGATCGCTACGAAGTAGTTCACTCAATTCGGTTAGGCTGAACCGGCCAGCGTTGTCTTCACTGAATACCGAGGCTCCTGCAAGAGCGCGCAGTAATCGATAAAGAGAGCGAGGATGAACGCCTGCGAACTGTGCCAACTCGTCGGCAGTTTTCGGTCCATCCTTCAAATAGTCGGCGATGCGAAATTGAGCTGCGACAGCTAAGGCTCGGGCGACAGTGAAGCCGAAGATCATCTGCATCAAGTGGGCGGAGGGCGGGAGTTGTTGATTGTTATCCATGATGTTTATGTTTAAGGCTAATCCGTGCAGATTTTCAAATCAGGCCAGCGTACGGTCATCGACTGGCCGACCTTAAGTTCAGACCAGCAGGAGCTTAACTCATCAAGGTGTACAAATATCTCGTTCATCGTTCTTTCATTGAGCAAGAGATTCTCTTTTGGGCCGATATCTCGTATCTTGTCTGACACACTGCGCTCATTTGATCGCGAACGAGCTAACCAAGCTTGCCAACAGATATGAACTGCGCGTTCGGACTCTAAACAATCGTCTCGTCCTTGTAGCATTACTTTGTCGCCGCGCTTCTTCAACTTCTTTCTTAAACGATTTACATTGCGTGACGATTCGTCTGAGGTAACACGAAGGCGAAACGTGCCTGCACCCGCTGCAAGTTGTCCAAAAATACCGCGAGCAAGACCAAGCTTTGCTTCAACAACCAGATGCATTAGATCATGCGGAATAAGTTCGCTATAACCGGGAGCTGGATCCATTTCGACGTCAGGCATCTCGGCACGCTTTGCTACAACGGCATACCTGCGATCGCCGGTTCGTCGAAAGACTAATAACATTTTGGCACTACTTTCGGACGTGATGCCGGCGAGTCGGGCTACTGACCCGGCACTTCAATCCAACTCGCGATGTCTATTCCATCGATCTTCTCAATTCTATAAGCGCGAAGAGATCCGAAATCGCGCCACTCTACCAACTCAACGGGAATAACGTGCTTGTCAGCAAATTTCAAGTGATCTGCAAGCCTGGCGGAGGCGAGAGACGTCTGGAATCCATCACGGGAATCGCTGAGCTCAACACTAACAACGGATCCGATTGAGCTCTCATAAACCTTCCACGTCATGTTTCTCGTTTGCCTGTTTTCAACCCTCAGATTCAGAAAGACGACGGCGGTGCAGAGAATTGTAATGATGAGAATGGCACCCGCCACCGTGCGCGACTTCCGATATAGAAGCCACACGCCGCCAAGGTAAAGAAGGATTACGGGCAGAAGAATTGGCCAAAAGTTTACAGGCATAGAGTCGGGGAACATGATACCCCGACTCTAAAAGTACGCTAAAAGAACGTCGTAAGTTTAGCTATCGCTCGTGGCGTGTGATTTTGTCTAAGCGCTCCTTGCCGTTGATCGCAGGCTCTGCGCTCTTACCGGCCGCAGCCACGCCAGCGCCTTGCGAATAAACCATCTCGCCTCCATACCAACCCTGGAACAATGTCAGGCCTAACACCAATCCGGCAAGGATCAGATACAGAGCACCTGTAACCGATTCGCGATGACGAATCCACCATCGCCAGGCCGTCAACAGTACAACAGCGACGATCAGAACAATGCCAACATCCATATGGAAGTCTGCATACTTCGATGTGTCGCCGAGTGGTTGGTGAGTGAAGTCCCAATATCCGGTGATGCCGGCGATCGCGCCGGTTATCAACGCTACAATTAGCGACCAGAAACCCGCCGCCCTCAGTGAACGGTTATTCATTAAACGACCGAGTAGATCCATCACGACGGAGAAGGCTACTAGTGCGATTGGAAAGTGTACGAATGCTGGATGAAGTGGTGGCATGATTTCCCCCTTTCGTTTGCAAAGGATGTTCTACATCTGTGCAGAAACACGTCCTCCATCCCTACGGATGTCTGCCAATCAGCTTCGATAACAGGGGATAGTGCACTTGATATGCCAAACTTGAGCCACGGATTTCACTGATGAACACAGATCAAGCCTTTCAAATCTTATGCCTCCTGAGAATCACGATCGATTAGTTTTGAAAACCGACTCTTACCACCGCCCTTAACTTCGTCTTGATGCAGGAAAGCGAGATTGTTTTTCTCAAATGCGTCGAACCATTCGTCCCAGGTGATTCTCTCGAGAGTATCTTCGCCGCTGTAGCCTTCGTAATCGATCCTGATTAATCCGCCAGACCTTCCATCTGTACCCACGACGCGAGCAGGATAGCCGTCACGTTCCTCGACCCAGCTTTGAATCTTGTTGCGATCTGTCGTCACTCTTGCCTCAGACATATTTGCCTCCTTATCGTTTCCTAATGGTAGACATTCGAGCGAGCCAAGAGCGTTCGTCTGTCGTTCCTAAATGACTTGTTATTCTGGCTTGCCATTGTTCGAGCAACAGCAATGCTAGTGTGAATTGTTTCAACCTGAATTTAAGCTGCCAGTGTCTCGGAGAATGTCGTCATCGATATCTCCGTGAATTGCTCGTAAGTCATCCTCCTTATTTTGATTTGCACGCCGGCGCAATTTGCGAAATTGATCCTGAAGGTCGGCGAGTTCTTCATCGGAAAGGTCTTCCAAGTCAACCAAACGATTCCTCGCACCTGCAACACTGCTGATCAATTCATCCAGTTTGAGATGGACCGCTTTCGCATCCCGGTTTTGCGTATTCTGAATGAGAAAAACAGCCAGATACGTAAACACAGTTGTCGCAGTGTTTACTAATAACTGCCACGTATCTGAGAAATGAAAGAAAGGGCCCGAGACTAGCCAGATCAAAATCAACACCACGTTGATTACAAAAAGCCACGGCGAGCCCAGAACACTCGCGGCATACGCTGAGAACCTTCGAAAACTCTCATTCAGGGTCATATTCTTGTTTGCTCAATCAGTCACAACGCCAACGTTAGATGTATGGCTGTCGTACATCGAGAGCGAAGTCTTGTCCAATTCTCAAGCATTCTTCGCACTAAAGTTCTGACGACTTGCAAATGGCAACAACAGTGCCGTGAGTGAGTGCTGGGATCGCAGGCATCCAACCTAACCAAGAAGATTGCTGTGAGCCACTCGAGGAAATGGAATTGGTTCTTCCGTTCGCGGGCAGGCGGGGACGCCTGCGGTCCCAGCACGATGGTCTTTGATTGCTAACAGACTGGCAGATGTTGAGTGGTGTGCATCACTTCATGGAACTCAATCAATGACGAAATCACTCGACAGAGTTCAGAAGGGTTGACCGGTTTTGTAAGGTACGCTTGTGCGCCGGCTTGCATTGCTTCAAACCGATCCGTTTCATAAGCGGCAGCCGAAAAGAAGACGATTGGCGTTTCGTTATCTACTTCACGAATCGCTCGTGCAAGCTCAAGTCCGATACCGTCCGGCAGCCAGAGATCGAGAAGGTAGAGATCGAAGTGCTGATCTTGGGCCAAACGAACTCCATCTTCAATCGAAGCGGCAGTGATCACGTCGAATTCGTTTTTTCCCAGAATGATCTTTACCATCTCACGCGTATCTTCGTGGTCTTCGACGTAGAGGATCCGGTGCTTTTCGAGTTCGTCTAACATGTGGTTCACCTGAACCTTTGGAATGGAATGTCGCCTTGGGTTGAGGCGGTGACAGTACAATGTCTCACCTGGTCCGTCGGTACAGAGATGTACGCAGAATGTACTTTCGAGACGTATGTAGGGGGATAATCTGAACATGACCAATCTACTGGTTGTAATTGAAGACAACGACCCGACTTATGCTGATCCGATTGAGGTAGAGCAAGGAGATCTACTGATCGTTGGGGAAGAAGACTCTGAGTATCCCGGTTGGCTCTGGTGCGAGAACCAGCACGGCAAGGTTGGTTGGGTGCCCGAAGATTGCATCGACACTACTGGAACAGAGTCACGCGCTAAGTACGATTACTCTGCTGTCGAACTTCGCGCGCGCGTTGGTGAACGGCTCTTACCGATGGCCACTAAGTATGGATGGGTGTTGTGTTCGAACAGCGATGGTCAACAAGGTTGGTTGCCGCTGACGAAAGTCCGGCCAGAATAAATGATTGGAGCGCAGGGCGTGATCTCAGTGGTAATGACTGGTCTTAGGCCTTTGGTCTTGGGCCTTCTCAAAGATCAAAAACCAAAGACCAAAGTCCAAAACCACTGATTCGTCCTGCGCTCCTAACATGAACTAGAAGGTTAACCTCACCGCCAACTGCACCTGCCGCGGATCGCCAACGCCTTGTCTCAAGAACCCGTCGAAATTAAACAGGCCTGGAGAAGTAAGTGGATTAATATTGTTGGCGTTGTTGAAGGTATTGAACATCTCGAACACCGGAATGATCGAGAAACGTTCGTTCAATTTAATCGGCCGTTGAATGCGCCAATCAAACGAGAAATACTCGTTGTCTTTGCGCAGAGTGTTGCGGTTAGTAGCCGTTCGAGTTGCCGGCGTGATTGGCTGAGCCGTGCGTCCCTGAATGCGGAAGTTTCCGTCAAATCCCCAGCCCAGGTTAATGAAGGTGAAGAAGTTGAACTTGTGACGGATATCGCGATCTGAGAGCGCATAGTCCAAACTGAGGTTCAACGGATCGAAGGAACGATCCGTAAACGGGTCGCGCTCGTTTGAATCGTCGTCCTTGTCTTTCGAGAGTGTGTAGTTCCACTCGAGTTGATACCGTTTGCTAAACCTCTTTCTCATGCCGGCGGTAAAGCCATTGTAGTTAGACTTACCCACCGCGCTCGTTACAAAAACATCGCCGAAGCCCGGAAACAGACCAACCCGATTCAGATTAATAAAGCGCGTGAGATGGACAGCCTTCGTGTGCGTAAAGTCCAGATAGAAGGACCAGTCATCGGCGATCTGCTGCTCGAACTGAACGTTCGCTGTGTAGATTCTCGGGTTAGCGTAGTCCTTGCTGAACACACGAATCGACGCGAATGCAGGAAGGCCGCCTAATGGTGGCACATTCACGATATTCGGCCACACCGGCAAACCCTGACCGTTGCTACAGCCGAACGATGATCCGCATGCAATACCAAACTGTTGCACACCGTTGTCTGTGATCGAACCGACCTGAGACAACATGTTTTGTCTTCCGTAAAAAATGCCGGAGGACGCTCTCAACACAGATCTTCCCTGACCAGATAGATCCCATGCGAAGCCGAGACGTGGTTGAAACTCTTTCTTCGCACTATGCAGTGTTCCATCAGAAGGAAAACTCGGGTTTGTTAAGAGTGGTGCGTAGACTGTTTGACTGGGAGGAACGACTGGGTCCGGGAAGATCTGAGCTTCCCAACGCAGTCCATAGTTCAAAGTGAAGTTCGGTCGAATCTGCCACCTATCCTGTGCGAATAAACCAATGTCTTCGTTCTTGATTGTTGACTTACCTGGCGGTGGAGCTCCCGAAATTCCCGTCGGTATGCCGTTCTGCAAGTAAAGAAGCAGTGGTCCACCTACGCTACTGCCAGCGCCGCACGTTTGATTGAAAGGAGCACCTTGAGTGATCCATCCGGTAAAGGCGCCAGCACCGTTAAAACATTCGCCAACGGTGGGCCCGAAACCGTTTGCTGCGGCCGGCGATGCATAGCGTAAGAAACCTGATGGGCTGTCGAATATGTAGCGGCCGGTGAAGAAGCCACGGAACACTTGATCGTTGAGCGTGTGTAGCCATTCGCCGCCGAACTTCAAATTGTGATCTCCGGTAATTATCGAGAAATTATCTTTTGCCTGGGTACGCCAAAGGAGTTCGTCAACGGTTGGCTCGAGGAAGAATGGGAACCCGAATCGGAAGGTCGTTGCGAAACCCATTGCTGTATCAGCCGGAACATTCGAGTTAACTGCGGCTCGGGGTCGTAATTCACGACTGTACGAGAAGTGAGCCTCATTGACCTTTGTCGGCGAAACAGTAGTAAACAGGTTAAAGCGCAGAACGTTGATCTTTGATGGGCCTTCGATCCCGTTGGCTGAATTGCCGTAAGTCGCAACGTCGAAGGTTTGATTGGTATTTTTCGAATAGTCAAAGTTGTATGAGATTGCCAACTGATTTGCTTTATTGATATTGAGATCAACCTTCCCAAAGAACGCCTGATTGTTGATCTTATGTTCGACGGGCAATCCTTCTTCCTGGTTACGAGTGGTGCGCATGAAGTTGATTAACGCGAGACGAGCACAATCATCACTGCCATTGATCAACCCTTCGTTGGCAATGATTGTGGGCGCTGAGTTTGAACAAGGCGCCCCGATGGGTTCGCTCAAGTTTGCGCGTGTCAGCTTTTCCCGGATGCCCTCAAATGCCACGAAATAGAAGGCCTTGTCCTTGCGGATCGGACCACCGATAGTTCCGCCGTACTGTTTGCGATTAAAGTCCTTGAGCGGTTTTCCATCTGACGTGTTTGCAGTGAGCGCTTCCAAACGCTGGAAGTAAAACGCACTGCCATGAACGTCATTGGTGCCTCCCTTTGAAATGACATTGATGACGCCTCCGGCGGTGCGACCAAACTCGGCACTCGCGCCGTTTGCGACGACTTGAAACTCTTTTACTGCTTCAAGGGGTATATCGATTGCGGCACGTTGACCGCCGAGTTGTTCGCCGAAGAAGCCATTGTTGTAGTCTCCACCATCGAGACTCACGTTGTTGAAAACACCACGCTGGCCGGCGAAAGTAATCTCATCACCGTCGGGTCCCTGCACAATGCTGACGCCTGGAGTGAGAGTTAGCAGATCTTCGAACTTGCGTCCGAGAATGGGAGTCGTGTTGACTACAGTTTCGTTGAGCGTTGTGCTTGATTGAGTATTCGCTGTGTCAACGGTTGGCGTCGCCACGACAGTCACGGTTTCTGATACCTGTGAAACTTTCATTGAGAGCGCCAGGTTCAAAGCCTGACCGACGGTAAGGTCTGCTTTCTCAGCAACCAGAGTGGCAAATCCGGATTTGGACACAGTGACGTTATACAAACCGGGCTGAAGTGTTAAGACGATGAATCTTCCTTGTTCGTCCGTTGCCGTCGTTCTCGTTGCATTAGTACTCAGGTTTTTGACTTCGACGGAGGCATCTGGCACCGCGGCGCCATTTGCGTCTGTGACTGTACCTTGGATAGTTCCGGTGGTGATTTGAGTTTGGGCATTTATCGCTGGGGTCAGTGCAGCTAGAGCAAGCACAATAAGAATCAATCCCTTGCCTTTGGCTAGGGAACAAAACAACGCTCGTCGCATGATTTGTCTCCTCTGTTTGAGGGTCAAGTTAGGTTCGCCGTATCCCGTGGTGCGGGGAGTTGTAGAAAGTGGCGCGATCTTAAGTAACAGACTGACTCGTGTCAATGAATAGTTTGGGCCAACTTACGCTTTCGAAAGGTTATGCAACAAAGTCAAATTTCATTCAGTACTTCGTGTTGATTCGTGTGTTTAGTGGATCGATGTTTATGGTAACCATTGAAGATCCACGGATCACACGAAACAACACGAAATCGGTTTTCGGACTACGCGGGCCGCGTTTGTTCTTCAGACTTTGTTCAGTTAACCGAATCGGAGTTTCGGACTCTATCAAAATTCCAGCTTCCGCTTGGCTTCATCAATCAGGCGATTGTTCTCTTCGTAACTCAACCCTTTTTGATCGTCCATCTGCGGAGGATACTGGTGGTTCTGATAAGTTGGATACGCTTCCGTTCGCAAATGGGCGAGCATGTGGTGTCCGCGCCGCGCCTGTCGTTCGTGTCGCAGCGCAGAGATATCCACCGGCGCGACTACGATTCTCTCTCCGGGTCCGGGAGATGCCTCAGCTAGCAAGCGTCCATCGAAATCAACAACCTGGCTACCACCCGGCCACGAATACGGTGGATAAAATTTCAAACTAGCACCCTGGTTAGCTGCAACAACGTACGCAATGTTTTCAATTGCCCGAGCACGATTAATCACTGTCCACCACGCCATTGGTTCCGTTGCGCCCCACGGATCCATATAAGCGGAGACCCTTACAAGTATCTCAGCGCCATTCATCGCTAACTGACGAAGAGCTTCCGGAAATATCCAGTCGTAACAAATCGCACACCCGATTTTTCCAATGGGTGTATCGGCAACAGGGAACAGCGGTTCATTGTAGTCAGGTAAATCGTGAGGGCTGGTGTGAACTTCGTACGGAATCCAGGTGTTTACCTTTCGATACTTGTAGAGAATTCCAGAAGGTCCGATCAGGCAAGTAGCATTGAAAACATGTCCGGGCCATTTTGGATCTGTTTCCAACATAGTGCCGGTTTGAATATGGATGTCGTGTTCGCGTGCTTTTTCCTGTAGACGTTCCGTGTGCTCATTTGGAATTCGTACAGCGAGTTTTTCCAGCAACTCTCCGGCTGTTTGAAACACAGGTGCAGCGTGTGCGAACTCTGGAAACACGATGAGTCTAACAGGAAGAAACGGTGCAGCACCTGCGACTGCTGAGTCAATCATCGAGAGCATGCGGTCAGTGTTTGCACGCATGCTCTTTCGATCGATCGGATTGGGCATGTCTGTTTGACACGCCGCGACTGAATATCGAATGTGTTGCATGATTTAATGTCCGATATGCTTTAGCTTGTCGAGTATTCCCGAAAAGCCGCATTGATCAACACCGGGCTCATTTGGCTACACACGACAAACTGAAGTTTATCGGACACCCTGATCGTAAATGAATGTTTTCGGATGATAGTTCTTCCAATCGAACCAGTAATCTAGAAGCACGGAGACTTGTTTTAGTTGCTTGCCACTCAAGCTTCCGTTCATTGCTTTTCCAGTAAAGTCCCACTCGGTTCCGGTCTCCGCATCAATCAAGACTGTTTGAGCCGAATCCTTCTTTGCAAAGAATTCAAGTTTTCGTCCATCAACAACTCGCTCATACGCACGAACGGATTTCCCATCGTGTCCAACTGCGATAACAATTGGCACTCCACCGAGCTCATCAATAATCGGTCCCTGTTTATTCAATGCATCAAGTGGATAAGCCATTGAGGAGTTGCCCGCAGTTACACCAACAATAATTGTTCTCGGTGGCAATGATTGATCGAGACCCCGAGCAATTCGCACTGGCGCTCTTCCTACGCGTTGTTCCCAATCGGCCGGGGCATATTGATCCGGCGACAACGTCGGATCGGGTTTTAACACTCGACCATGAGGTTGTTCCTGCTTCCATAGTGCAAAGGTAACTTCGTCATGGAAAACTTCGCGTAGCTTATGTCCTTTGAGTGGCCCCAGGATCGCTTCGCCGCTCACTTGCTGCCACCATGTCCCAGTTTCCTCATCGCGCATGATGAAGTTCTGGTTGTTAATGCCGGCGAGGTGAAAGTGAAGCTGGTGTCCATCTACTGTTGATTCCCACACCAGACCGGTGTGACAGAGCGTTCAATAAGTAGCGACTAACGGCGTTCCTCCAACAACATCCTGAACAAGATGGTGGTAAGCCATCAGACGAACCGGATATGCCACGGCCTCGCCATTGTTCTTGACTGCAAGAACCATGTCGTTATCGCCGACGAAATTAGCTTCCGGCACCGGCGAGTAAGCGATACTCGCGTGCGGCCTGAATATCCATTCGAAATGGTTTTGACGTGCCATCCATGTTGCAGCAAACAGTGGTAGGAGAAGCACAACCAATAGCATCTTCAAGAACCAGCGCGTACCTCGCCACAGCCAAATTGTCATCAAGAGGACAGCAAGAGACGCAACGACTGTCACGAAGGGAGAGACCCGTCGAAATATATAGGACCACTCGAGTCCTCGCTGCGTTTGTGGTTTGAATGGCTGGATGATCCAAATCGGCGTTATTACTACCGCTAATCCGACGATAAGAATTATCAACAGCACTAACCACGCGATTCGTCTATGGTTCTTCTTGGAGGTTGACAGAGAATTCATTACGTTATGATAGCTTATCCGCAAATATCACCAACGAGGAAAAAACTTTCAAATGTCTGATCAGAAGCGAATTGGTGTTTTAACGGGCGGTGGAGATGCTCCAGGATTGAATCCTGCTATCAAGGGATTAGTTTATCGTGGTTCAGAACTTGGTCTGGAAGTAGTTGGATTGTTTGACGGTTGGCGCGGGTTGTTAAATCCTTTACCAGAAGGAATCACTCTTAATCGAGAGACCGTTCGTCGCTGGGATCGCGACGGCGGAACTAACCTGGGATCATCTCGTACTAATCCGTTCAAACAGATCGATGAGCAGGGTAGTCCTATTGACCTTTCGAACGAAGTTCTCGAGAACGCGAAATCTTTAAAGCTGGAAGCAATCGTTGCGTGTGGCGGGGAAGACACTCTCGGCGTCGCCGCGAAACTTCACGACAAAGGTCTGCCGGTTGTCGGCATTCCAAAGACAATTGACAAAGACCTGGCAGCTACGGACTACACACTGGGTTTCGATACTGCATTGCGTAATGTGTCTGAGATCATCGAGCGTTCGCGAACTCCAGCCGGTTCACATGGCTGGGTACAGATCGTCGAAGTAATGGGCAGACATGCTGGTCATCTCGCATTATGGTCCGGACTTGCTGGTCAGGCGCATTTGATTCTGATTCCCGAATATCCTTTTCGATACGAACGAGTTTTCCAGTTACTCAAAGACCGGCTGGGTAAGCCCGGGCTAAGCAGAGGAAACTTAGCGAGTCCGCGATATGCAGTGATCGTCGTTGCTGAAGGCGCACGCGCTGAAGATGGCGAGATGGTTACGATCGACGATCGTCATGATCCTTTCGGACACGTGCGTCTCGGAGGAATTGGGGAAGTGATGTCGCGAAGGATTATGAGTGAAACTCCCTACGAAGCTCGTGCAGTTATGTTGGGCCATCCACAACGTGGTGGCTCACCAAGTCCGGTCGATCGAATAATGGGAATGATGTTTGGTTCTCGTGCTGCGGAGGCGGTTGCTAATGGCGACTTTGGAACGATGATTTCCGCTCGAGGAGTCGCACCTGCATGCGATCTTTCCCTGGTAGACATTCGATCGGTAGTGGGAACGATCAATACAGTTGATGTTGAGCGTTATTACGATACTGATAGGTATCACTTCAAATGGATGGGGATGTAGATTGATTTCAGATTCAAGACTTCAGATTGAAGATTAGACTCTCAAACACCACCGGCTTTAGCCGGTGGTCCTTTAATTTCACAGCTACTCCAAGGCACCTTTCAGGGCCTGAGACACCACCAGGCTTCAGCCGGTGGTACTTCAATTTCACAGCTGTTTAAGTGCGATGAGCGTTTGCTGCGAGCCTGTGCGGTGTGTTGTCTTTGGTAGCTGTGAAATTGAAGCACCACCGGCTAAAGCCTGGTGGTGTCTCAGTATGATTTCTCCAAAGTTATAGCTGGAAGTTTAAGGACCACCGGCTGAAGCCTGGTGTGTACGTCAGTGCCCCGAAATTACTGGCGATGGTGACGGCGACGCAGCCGGAACAGGCACGAACACAATCGGTGTCGTTGCAGTTATCCCTTTTCCCTCCTGAATCACCAGTGACTGGTTTGGTTTGACGTTGGGTATCGTGTCACGTTGTCCGCTCGGCCATGCAATATCAATCGTTACGGTTAAACCCTCCTCGGGCTTTCCTAATCCAAACACCAATGGCAGCTCACTCTGCGAAGCGTAGCTCGAACCCGTGCGCACCATTTGATCTGACTTGGCGCCCTTTGAAGTCTTCAATGACACAGTGGCGCCGATTCCATCTCGGTTGCTTTTCGTGCCAATCAGTTTCACTCGTACTAAATCATTTTGATTCGCGTTGTCGTTTCGCAGCAGACGTGCTGGTCCGTTGTTCGACATGATTAAGAGATCGAGATCGCCATCGTTATCGTAGTCGCCATACGCAGCTCCTCGTCCAACTATTGCGCGCTGCATCGCTCGACCAAGTTTTGCAGCCGTTTCCTCAAACTTCTTCTTGCCTTTGTTACGGAAAACGTGTGGCGGCTGTGCGTATTTGACGTTGGGCTGAACGACAGCAATGTCGTCAGAAACGTGACCATTAGCCGCAAAAATATCCAGCAGCCCATCCAGATCGTAATCGAAGAAAAACGTCGCGAAGGTTAACGACTGGGCCGACAGTTTGCCAATTCCGGCAGACGCCGCCTCATCTGAAAACAAGCCTGACCCGTCGTTGTGATAGAGGGCCATGCTTTCATTCGTGAAGTTACCAATGATGACACTCGGTCGTCCTGAGCCATCGTAATCAGCCGCATCGACACCCATTCCGGCGCGTGCTGTGCCGGCGGAACTAAATGCAACGCCGGCAGCAATGCCTTCGTCTGTGAACGTGCCGTTCTTGTTGTTGTGATAAAGCTTGTTAGGCTCGGTGTCGTTGGCTACAAAAAGGTCGAGCCAGCCATCAGAGTCATAATCCAATAGAGCAATACCGAGCGTCTTGCCGGAAGGATCATTAAGGCCTGCCTTTTGAGTTACGTTCTCAAACGTGCCGTTGCCACGATTGTGATAGAGAGTTGCGCTCTGACCTTTATAAGTTTGTGGAGTGCAGTACGACTTGTTCTTGTTATCGAGGGTGCAGTAGATGTCTTTTTCAGGACTCCATTCGACATAGTGGCCAACAAAAAGATCGAGCTTGCCATCGTTATCGTAGTCAAACCAGACTGCGCTCGTAGAGAAGCCCGGATCACCAACGCCAGCTTTCGCAGTGACGTCTAAAAACTTTCCGTTGCCCAGGTTTCGAAAGAGATGATTAGGTCCGACGCACGTGATGTAGATGTCGTCGTTTCCATCGTTGTCATAGTCACCAACTGTCACGCCGATTCCGTACATATCCACCGCTAGACCAGCCTGGGCTGTGACGTTGGTGAACGTTCCGTCTTTATTGTTGTGGTAAAGAGCCGGGAACGACTTTGCGCCTTTCTGCTCGGGCCAGTTGGTTGAATTCACGAGCAGGATGTCTTGCCATCCATCATTGTCGTAATCGATGAAAGCACAACCGGAGCCGATCGTTTCGGGCAAGTACTTCTTGCCGAATGCGCCGCTATTGTGTTTGAAACGTATTCCGGCTTGTCCGGTAACGTCGGTGAATTCAATCGCACCCGAAGGACGCTGAGGAGTTGGACTCGCTGAAGGTGATGGGGACGCAGTCGATGCAACTTCGGATTGTTGTGCAGCGGGATTTTGGGCTGACTGCTTACTGCATGAAGAAACGAGTAAAAGAGCCAGAGCAAGTAAAAGGATCGAAATGAATCTCATCATGAAAATGAACGGATTATGAATTTCTCTGCGCTTTCTCAGCGTTCTCTGCGTCTCTGGTGGGGCAGTAGCCCGACTGTCAAGGAGGGCTCACATACAGTCTCTAGTACTAAAGACGATGAGCCCTCCTTGCCAGTCGGGCTACTGCCCCGCTAGCGCGAGGTGGTACTGACTACATCCAAGCTTGTCTTGCGACTCTCCCACCACATCTCAATCAGATTTGCTGCGGGTCCCACAACGAACAGCGCATAAAACGGTGCATACACAACCTGCATCAACCTGAAAACAAATTCCGCAAACGCCACAAGGAATGCAACAATGCATTGGCCCAACTTCGTCTTAACAGTCGTCTTAGGATCTGTGATCATGAAGAACACGAATAGCTGATACATCGGCCCCGTAATCGGAGCGACTTCAGCCTGCCAGGGCTGCCCGGTAATCCAGCTCCGAAGAAATGCAAACACAAAAAACGAAATCACGTAGGTCAAACAGATGTGAAACCGGCGCGCTCGATAAATGATGATCGATCCCAGGATCCAAATCACCAACATTGGCGCAACGAAGTTGCCCCACTGAATACTCAAACCCGCAACCGTTTCGGCTCCGAGAAAGAACAGGACTGACAAGCCAAAGTTCGATGGATTCCAAATGTGACGACCCTTTACGCGCAGAACGTATTTCGACATGATCGAAACTGCGCTGCACAGCGCGAACGGCCAGTATGCAGGTGAACGCACGAGCATCCCCACACTTATGCCCGTGATGTAAGCACTCGCGAGATTCAACCACTTCCCATAGAAAATTCGACCGAGCATTAACTCGATGACTAAAGCTGTGACGATTGCGAGCGCCGTTTTCGGATAACTCTCAAGGATCCCGTACGACAGATGGCCGACAAGTAGGATGAACGTGATGAAGAGCGGAGCGATATATCGATTGTCCAGCCGCAGTCTCGGTCGCCTCACATTAACTGCTGCAACTGTATTACTGGTCTCGCTCACTAGGCTTACTTCACCTTCTCTAAATGTTCTAACCAGCTCACGCTCACTCCGCTAGGAGTGTCATGTTTATAGCTGGCTGTCGAGTAGCAGCTACGCACTCCGTTAGGAGTGCAATGTTTAAAGATATGTCGAGCTTGCACATCGGATAACATGGCACTCCTGACGGAGTGCGGAGCTTTGTCCTTCCCTGGTCTATAAACATGCCACCCCTGACGGGGTGCAAACACCGCACTATTCCTTCACCTTGTTCACCTGTCCAACTACCGGATTCTCAATCACCTGAGTCTTTCCCGACGGCCAGCGGATCTCAGCTTTCTCCACGCGCGGGTTTTTCCCTAAACCAAAGTGCAAACGTCTTTGGTTCTGTGCGCAAAAGCCGCTTCCCCCTGAGACAGTCTGCACTTGTTGCTTTCCATTCCAGTACAGTTTGACCTCAGTACCAATCGCACTCCGATTGCTAACAGTCCCTTCGAGTTCAAAATCGATCCACTTGTTGTCTTGCGTCGCATCGTTTTTGTAAATCAACAATGGACCCTTTTGATTTGCCACGACCACATCAAGTACGCCTCGATTCCAAAGATCAACCAGGGCGACTGATCGTCCATCGTACTCATCATTCGCTCCAACAGCGGCCGCGACATTAACGAACTTGCCCGAACCATCGTTCAACCACACACGCTTTTGTTGGTATCCAGAAAGACTCCGTCCTTCCATCGGCGGCCAGTTTGCAGCATCGGAGATGATTGAACTATTACCACCAGTGATCTTGGAGAAGTCGTACCAGTAATTTTTGATTCGATCCGCGGAAACGTAACCATTTACGAGGTAAAGATCCTGGTTTCCATCATTGTTGAGATCGCCAAACTGCGCACCAAAACTCCAGCCACCAATCTCGACGTCCATATCCCGTGCCAGGTTTTCAAATTGAAGCGAATCGCCGGTCGTGCCCTCCTTCGGCATCCATAGATTGTTCCCCTGGATTAGGACACCTTCTTCAGAGATGTTCGAAACGTAGACCGAATACTTGCCATCGTTCAGAACGTCACCGACCGCAGCGTTCATTCCACTCTTCGGTGAAAAACCGACACCTGCGCGCTTGCCAACTTCTCGAAACTGTTTACCGTCATTGAAGTAGAGTTCAGAGATTCCGTAGTCGTTTGCGATGAAGAGATCAGGATGACCAGAGCCGCGCAGATCAGCCGCGACGGCGGCCAACGCCCAACGTCGTGTATCGATGCCGAGTTTCTGGCTAACTTCTTCGAACGTTCCATTACCGAGATTGTGAAATAAATACTTGCGTCCGCCGTTTTGAGCGTACTCAAAACTCTCGGGCATCATGCGCGTGTTCTTGAGATGCCAGAGATCAACATCCTCCGGGTAATAACCACCTAGAAACAGGTCTAGTTTTCCATCGCCGTCGTAATCAAACCAGATTGCGGTGTTTGCATTTACCCACGAAGGCAGAGCAGCCTTATCGGTTACCCGCGTGAATGTTTTTCCCGCATCGTTGTGAAACAACTCGGGTCGTCCCCACTTGTATAGCAGCACATCCTCGTAACCATCGTTATCGTAGTCACCCCACACAGCTCCCATCGAGACGCCGGTGCCCGGCTGATTCAGATCAGCCAAACCTACTTCTGCAGCCACATCTTTGAAGGTGCCGTTCTGTTGGTTTCGATAGAGGGCGTTTTTGCTTCCTTCACCACTGTTCGTTGCATATATGTCCGGCCATCCATCGCGATCGAAGTCAACAATCGAAACCGCTGCTCCCATCGACGCCACCTGCGGCATGATGTGATCGAGTTTGTGATCAAGACTTGGCGCCTGGTGTACGAAGTTAACGCCGGCGCCATGTGAGACTTCCTCAAAATACACACCATAACGATTTAGAGCTGAGCGAGCATCTGCAGTGAGTAGGCTCTTTTGTCGCTGAGCTGAGAGACGCCGCAGAAGCACGGGCGTAACAATCAAAGCACCGAAAAGTACAGCCAACAGAATCCTGGCGAAACGCTTATTCATTACGGTTGCTGAGTCCTTAGAGCGTTGCGAAACACCTGGGGAGTAATGTAGCGAGTATGGTATTTCTGCCAATCATCAGGATACTTCTTGTACACCCATTCGTCTTCCAGAGTGGTTGGTGGTGTGATGTATTCCTGTTTTGCATGATATGGCAATGGCAAGACAGTCTTTGAGAACGTGGAGTTGTAGTCGCCGTCTTTGATCCAGCCGTCTCCAATGATGACGTAATCACGTACAAAGCCTGACGGTGGTGCTGGTTGCTCGGCAAAGCGAAACGACATTTCATCACCAGCGTTCATAATCACGTATCGATCATCGATCTTCGCGAGTAATTCGCGCACGTCGCCGAAACGCGTGTAATACCCGATCAGGTCGCGCCAGATCTGTTTCGAACTTGCCAATCGATTGTAGTTTGGGATTTCCGGCGATGAATTATCCGCCTGTGTAATTTCTGAGAAGCCTCGAAAGTGCAAATCAGCAACTGTTGGATCTAATCGCACACTCTTCAGTTGCGAATTTGAGATGGCTTTCGCCCACTCGAATGAGTCCCAGTAAATTTCGAGGGTAGTTCGCAGTCGAATACGGTGCGGCGCTCCGGGTTGAAAGACTCCACTAAGATCAATCAGGCTAATCTTCTTTCGGCCTGCAGGAAAACCAAGATTTGATTTCGCTACTACCCATCCACCTTTTCCATCCGCCACTTCGAGACTTAACGGCCTGGCAGGCTGATTGTTCCCCTGACTGATAGCAACATTCACAGAAGAGTCGGTTGGATGCATCCATCCCTGGGCAATCAAATAGACCGGCTCAGAGGCCGGTAACTCATCGCCGAGATCCAGCTCGACGTAATGGTCGCGCGTCACGCCTTGATATCGTCCAAGGCCGAAAGTGTCCAGATACTTTTCGTCGAGCGTGGATACGATGTCAGTCACATCTTGTCCATTGTCATCCCATGCGTGCGCAATTTTGTGAGGTGTTTCGACCGTGGTAATTGCAAGTTTGGCAGGTGGAATGACAAAACGTTCGTCTACAAAGACGTCGGTCCCGGCTGGATGATCGACCACCATCAAGCCAAGTTGATCGTAATAGTAGGTTTCCCAGAGTTCGGCGGTGATCCGCAGATCGTAATAACCATCATGGGGAAGAAGTTGATCGCCTCGAATCTTGTACCATTCCTCGGTTGCTTCAACACGGGCGGTTCCAAGGGTATTGATGCGTAAACCGATTGCGGAGCTCCACGGCACGGCATCTTTGACAAACTTCATTTCTTTGCCATTAAAGGCAAAAAGAAATGGGCAGGAACCCTTGAGACGTTGTTCAGCGAGAATTGCCTGGTCGCCTTTTGTTTCAAACTCCGCGCGCACCGCGCCGTTTGGCCATACAATTCGGACCACATCTGCGCCTGTTTGTTCGCCTAAGCCAAAATGGACAATCGGTCCGGTCACGAGTTGCTTCTGAACAAGTGTTCCAGCACGGATCTCCATTTCGCCCCCAATACCAAAACTGTTGATGCGCTGATCGCCAACGGCTCTAGCTGCTCGGGGTCGAATGATTTGCCAGTGATAATTTTTAGTTCCGTGATTGATTGCCTGGACAGCCTTGCCGCCGCTGTCCAGTCCCAACAGATCAAGTCGACCATCACCGTTGATGTCCGATACCGAAAACCCGTAGTAGGGTCCAATTTCTGCCGAGGGCGACGTACCACTTGGAGGATTCTTGTTTATCAGTGAGGTGAATTTGTTTTCACCATCACACAACCATATAAATGACCCGTAATAGTTCTTGCCGAGGTGATTGTCACTGAATGTAAGCAGTAGATCGTTCGCGCCATTGTTATCTAAATCGACCGACGCCAGATGCCAGTCTTGAGAACCATAGGGAGAAGCCTCGCAGCGAAGGATCTGTTGAATCTGCCAGTCGTTTCCCTCATCGCGATCTGAAAGGCGGACAATATACCCGTCATTCAGGATCACAATTAGATCCAGCACGCCGTCTTGATTGAGATCAGCTACCGTAAGTGCTTTAAGCGGTGCAAGCGCACCCGGAGTCTGGCGTTCATTGAACTGCCCACTTCGTTCGTTCGTGAAGACATGAAGCTTTCCTTTGGCATCAATCATTGCCGCGTCTGGATCTCCATCGCCATCAATGTCTGCCCACGCAAAGTCAATCAGCCCGGAAACTGAAGAGAAGAGTTGGCTCTGACTGAAACTACCATCGCCGTTGTTTCTCAAAACTTCGGGTCTACCCTCTGCAGTTCCCAGCACAATATCGAGATCGCCGTCAGCGTCGATATCCGCTGGCCATGCTGCGGTGTAACTTGCATTGAGAACATCTGGTGGCAGCTTCGTTTCGACAGTCACGTCGGAAAACTTTTCTGGCGTCTCCTGTTTTAAGAAACGAACACCACCGGCACCGGCTAATACCAAATCCGTTTTGAAATCGTAATTAAAATCTATCGAAGCGACCGCGTTTGCAGTTGGAGGTGTCGCTGATGGTCCAGACGGAAATGGATAGGACTTGCCTCCAATGCGCAGTTCATGTGTATTCGCCAGCGCCAGTACAGGGGAGCCTTCGCCACTCAGTGAGACGGCGCCGATCCAGCTCCACTTGTCGGATGATGAGCTTGAGACAGGCTCTTCAGAAAAGCTCATTTGGGTATCTGGAGCAGCGGGAGTGAAGGTAGGTGATTCCATCCGAAGCAATCTCGTGAACGGTGATGCCTCCTCACCTGGCGGAGGTTTTATCAAACTAAGGTTCTGACGATAGACGGGCACTCGTACCAGAACATTGCGCAGGAACGTAAGTCGAACTGCAGTTGCCGCGGGATCGGTTCCGTTTACGACAGTCTGCACTGCGCTGAGTTGTTGTTTGACGTCGTCGGGCCAACCGCTCGATTGCTCGGAGATGCTGCTAACAGCAGTTCGAAGAGTTTGTGTGTCACCACGTTTGGCAGCGATGCGTCCGAGTTCGACCAGCACAGCAAGGTTGCGCGGATCAGCAGCAAGGATCTCGTTCAGCAACGCCTGGACATCCGCGAGGCTGTTTTCAGTACTCAGGCGTTCTTTCTCTTCCGCAAGTCTGTAAAGCGCTATCAGATTCCTGGGGTTCAGTTTTACTGATTTTTCCAGAGCATCGATCGCTTCCTGAGAACGGCCACGCGCACTTTCCATCAATCCAATGAGGTAAAGAATCTGATCGTTCCCAGGCGCGAGCGAGCGAGCTCGATTCAATCGTTCTGCTGTCGCATCGAAGTTCCGTTGTCGCAGAGCCAAGACTCCCCAATTGCCCCATCCACTTGGTTCGTCGGGAACGAGTTGTGTCAGTTGGGAGAGTTTCGAATCTGCACGAATATCATCGCCGACCTGCAACGCCGCGAGTCCGACGTAAAAGACTTTGACGGCCTCGTTGTAGGCAGCGGATGGTTTTCTGGGCAACGTATCCCGCCGGCACGAAGCTGAAGACCCCAGGAACAGCAAGGCAAGCACAATAACGGCTTGATGTTTTCGCTTCATATTTGCGCGCATTCGGGAGTTCCGATTCGCAGGAGAACCAGCCAGAAGGAACTGAAATGTAGTCCAATTTGTGCCGCACAAGATAGCACACTCGCTTATAAGTGCTGATACAACTTCGGAATGAGTTCCAGATCAAACTAAAGGTTGATTGCCTAGCTCAACAATAGAAGGCATGATTCGCGCAACAAAATCCATATAGGTTTATAGGTTCCCATCTACCGGAGGAGAATGCCCCATGTCGACTGATGAGATTATTGCCAACCAAAGAACGATAATTGCCAATCAGGAGAAGATTCAATCCAATCAAGACAAGCTAGATCGTATGCTGTCCAATCAGGAACGAATCATCGCGAACCAGGCAGCAATTCTCGAAAACCAGGCAAAGTTGGATAGCGTGATGGATAATCAAAAACGAATCCTCGCAAATCAGGAAGCGATCCTGTCGCGGTTGTCTTAACGTTCTCTGTGTCTTGTTAGAGACCGTTGTGAGCTTGATGGCTCTGACAGTCTCGTCGTTTTTTTTCGTGTCGTTTCGTGTCATTTCGTGGATCGTGCTTTTCTTATCGAGACAGGAGACGATCCACGAATCACACGAAACATCACGAACTAAAGACATGAGAACCCGGAGAGAGCAGTGAGAAGATCCTACTAATGAGGTTCAAAGAGCGCACTCTTCCAATTGTTGTGCTGTTGGTGGCTATTCTGATTTGGATTGCGATCTCTGCGCTCAAATTCTTCCCTGAATCTGTTTTTCCGTCGCCGATGGCAGTGATTCATGGCTTCTTTGAAGAGTTGCGTAGCGGCAGGATGGTTGATGACATCGTAGCTTCGCTCTTTCGCGTCACGACTGGTTTTGGCCTTGCCGTGTTCACCGGAATACCTGTCGGACTGTGGCTTGGCAATCATGCTCGGGCGCGCTCAGCGTTTCTGCCATTGATCAACTTCTTTCGTAGCCTGTCACCGCTCGCCTGGATTCCATTTGCCATTCTCTGGTTTGGTATCGGTGATCTGCCGACAGTGTTTTTGATTTTTATGGCCTCCTTTTTTCCGTTAGTGCTCGCAACGATTGCTGCCGTTGCGAACATTCCGTCAGTCTACTTTCGTGTCGCTCGTGATTACGGTTTTAGCAGCACCGAAATTCTCACGAATGTTACCCTGCCGGCGATCGCGCCGCAGGTCATAACGGCGTTGAGAGTCACTGCAGGACTCGCCTGGCTAGTTGTAGTCGCTGCCGAGATGATCGCAGGACGTGCTGGACTTGGTTTTGCGATCTGGGATGCGCGCAATGGCCTGCGAATGGATCTGCTCGTTTGCGGCATGATTGTGATCGGAGTCATCGGTATCCTTCTGGATCGCATCCTGTTCCAATTGACGAAGATTCCCAGCGTGAGGTGGGGCTATGAACGATAAGCCCCTTGTAGTTGATGACGTTTCGCTCAGCTTTGGCTCGATCAGTGTTTTTCAACACCTTTCGCTGGCAATTGAACGCGGGGAGTTTGTTGCCGTAGTCGGACCATCGGGATGCGGGAAGACTACGCTCTTAAATCTGTTTTCGCAGTTTCTAAAGCCGAACGCAGGAAGGGTTGTTTGTTCAGAACGACTGCGAATGGTTTATCAAACTGATAGCCTGTTTCCCTGGCAAACAGTTAGTGAAAACATTGCCTTAGGTCTGCGACATTTGAAGGAACAAGCGCATCGCGAACGTCAGTTGAATGAAATGCTTCGACTGATCAAACTCGAGAGCTTCGCAAATCACTACCCACATCAACTCTCTGGCGGAATGCGACAGAGGGTTGAGTTGGCCCGAGCATTGGTTGGTGATTCCGATATTCTGCTTTTGGACGAACCATTCTCGTCGTTGGATTATCTGACTCGTATTCGAATGCGCAACGAGCTCGCACGGATGCTTGTGCAACTGCCACGTACAGTTGTTCTGGTCACCCATGACATTGAAGAAGCAGCTCAGCTTGCGGACAGAATCATAGTCCTATCGGATCGTCCGGCTAAAATTTGCGCGGAGTTTGAAGTCGACCTTCCGCGACCTCGTGAACTTACACACCCGGCGGTTGTAACAACTGTGCACAAGATTCTGGCGGAGCTTGGGTTCGAACACGACACTAAACACGCGATCTCAGATTTCAGATCTCAGATCTCAAATGTGACGCAAATCTGAGATCTGAAATCTGAGATCCCGGTGGAGGCAAGGTATGTTTCGTTCTTCAGTTGGTCGTTGGTTAATTGGACTTATCCTACTGATCGCGGTTCTTGCAGTCATCCGATTTAAGCCGTGGCGGCTTCGTGGAACCAGCCAACAGCAAGCGCAAGCTCGTGCTGAACTCAAAGTCGGTTTCTTACCGGTAACATGTCATCTCACTTGCCCGGTAACTGACTACGCCACGCGAACCAGCACGCAAACGCGATTCGAGTCCCAACGCTTTACGGATTTTCCCACGGTGGTGGAGTCAATAAAGAGCGGACGTCTGGACGCTACGTTCATGATCGCGCCGCTTGCCATGAAGTTACGCGAGCAAGGAGTGCCGGTAAAGATCTGTTATCTCGGACATCGCGACGGCTCGACTGTGATTGTGCGGAAAGATCTTCCGGCGCAAAGCCTCCGCGATCTAAAAGGAAAGACGTTTGCGATACCGAGCAAGTACAGCAATCAATATCTCGTGATCACAAAACTGATGACCGATCAGGGCGTCGATCCAAAGGACCTAAAGTTTGTCGAGCTACCACCACCGGATATGCCCGGCGCGCTCGCAGCCAAAGCAATTGACGCGTATTTTGTTGGAGAACCACATGCCGCAAAAGCAGAACTGGATGGCACCGGGCGCGTGTTGTATCACGCCAAAGACATTTGGCCGCACTTCATTTCATGCGTGCTGGTAGTAACAGACAAGTTGATTCAGGAACGTCCGGAGGTTGTTCGCGATTTGGTGCGAGGGATCGCGGAGAGTGGCGAATGGGCTGAAACGCATCGAATAGAGGCGGCAAAAGTAGTTTCCCCTTACTTTCGACAAGACGAAAAGCTCGTGCGCTATGTACTAACACAACCACCTGACCGGGTGAGTTATCGGATGTTGACGCCGACCGATGAAGAGTTGCAACGAATACACGACATGGCGCTTAAAGCCGGCATTCTTCAGAAGCCAATCGACATGAAAGATTTGGTTGATCGAGAGTTCATTCCGACTGATATTAAGCCGGCGAATATACAGGTAGGCCAACAATGATCTCTGTGTATCTCTGTGTCTCTGCGCCTCTGTGGTGAACTAGCCGCTCTTCAACCACAGAGGCACGGGGGCACAGAGCTACCAGAGAAGACGTTAGAACAATGCGCAAACTATTAATCGCACTCGTCGTTTTTACCGTAGTTGCACTTATTATCGAATCATCACGCGCTGAACCAACTCAAACTGCCCTGAACCGCGAAGACGCTTATCGCGCAAATAATCTGGGCGTCGCTCTGCTCGAGCAGTTCAAATATAAGGAAGGCGCAGACGCATTCAAGCGAGCACTGCAGATCGATCCAAAGTCAGCTCTGGCTCGCATCAACCTCGCTATTGCTCTCTACAACGTTCCCGATCTCGTTGGCGCACAACGTGAAGCTCAGGCTGCAATAGCCCTCGCACCGAATGCTCCCCAGCCGCACTACATTCTCGGCCTAATCGCAAAGACACAAGCACGTTCCGAGGATGCAATCGGCCCATTTCAGCAGGTGTTGAAATTTGATCCAAATGACGTTGGCGCAAATGTGAACCTGGGACAGATCTATTCACAGCAGCGGAAATACCCTGAAGCCATCGCCGCATTTCGCACCGCAGTAGCCGCGGAGCCTTACAACGCAACCGCCCTCTACAACCTTGGGACAACACTGATTCGCTCAGCTCAGCGTGAAGAAGGTCAGAAAGTCATCGCACAATTTCAAGAGCTACGCCAGCGTGGTAGTGGAAGCACGCTGGGAAACAATTACCTTGAACAGGGTCGGTACGCGGATGCCATCGCTTCGACAGGGAATGAGCCTGACCTTGTTGATAAGAAAACACCAGACGTTGCTTTTAAAGATGTTACGAATGATGTGTTGCCCAAAGGTGAACCGTGGCCTTTTACTGATCCATTGCTCGAACAAAACAGTGGAGCAGTGTTGCTCTTCGATTATGACGGCGATGGAGATCTTGATCTCCTCGAAGTCTCGAGTACGGCCCAGCGACTTTATCGAAACGATGGCGGCAAGTTCACTGACGTTACGGCGCAATCGGGCGATCTTGCAAAACTGGCGAGCGGCGTTGGCACTGGCGCTGTCTCTGGTGACTACGACAACGACGGCAAGCCCGATCTGTTCATCCTCCGTTATCGTGCGAGTGCGTTGTATCACAACGATGGCAACGGGAAGTTCACCGACGTAACCGCAAAAGCAAAACTTCCTAACTATCCATATCTATCAACGTCGGTAGCTTTCGTTGATTACGATCACGATGGCGATCTTGACCTCTTCATCGCAGGAAACGCCGACGCAGAACAAGAACTGAAGGCTGCTGAAAAGTCTCGCAACGCTCCTTCAAACATGTCCAACACGATCAGCGTGACGATGCTGCCGGCTCCGAATCTGTTATTACGCAACAACGGCGACGGTACTTTCACTGATCAAACTGCAGCAGCAAAACTGGCAAATCCGAATGAGGCTTACGCAATTATTCCAACAGATTTCGATAATCGTCGCGACATTGATCTCTTAGTTGCTGCACGCAACGACGTCTCACTTTGGCGCAACATGCGCGATGGAACGTTTACAAATGTCGTTTCGGATGTTGGACTCAAAAGCCAGTCAAAACTCTTTACGAGTGCCGCCGTGGGAGACATTAACAAGGACGGGTTTGAAGACTTCTACTTTGGTGAAGGGTCATCCGCGGGTGACTTCGCCTTGAGCGACGGTCGCACTCATTTTCAATGGAAGAGCGGACCCGACGGAGCGTCTGATCCGGATGCTAAAACTGCAAAAGCGAATAATGCCAGCCAACTAATCGATTACGACAATGATGGCTTGTTAGATCTTGTCACAGCGGTCACTGCGAGCAGCGACGATGGCGTTGTTGTTCAACTTCGTATTTGGCGAAACGTCGGTGATGGGTGGACAGAGGTCAGCGAAAAAGCGCAAGGCATTGCAAGCAAGGTCGGCGCAATCAATCATCCTTTGTCGGGTCGTCGCGTGATGGCTTCGGGCGACATCGATGGCGATGGCGACATAGACATAATTTTCGGCATACCTGGCGGTGGCTTACGGGTTGCGCGGAACGAAGGCGGCAATCGCAATCGATCGGTTCGGGTCCAGTTGAGTGGGCTTGTTAGTAATCGGACTGGTGTTGGTGCAAAGATTGATCTACGGGCTGGCAGTTTGCAACAGAAGACCGAGATCTATTCCGCCTCACCCTCGCCTGCTCCCGCTAGTCTTATTTTTGGATTGGGTAATCGCAGCAGCGCCGACGCGGTGCGCATCATCTGGCCGTCCGGAATTGTTCAGGCCGAAACTGAGTTTGCGAAGAATACCGCCATGCCCAACCTCACGACGCTCGCGGCGACTGAGCTGGATCGCAAACCTTCATCGTGTCCTTTTCTCTATACCTGGAACGGCGAACGTTTCGAATTCATCACCGACTTCATGGGTGGTGGCGAAATGGGTTACCTCGAGGAACCAGGTCGTCATAACAAGCCGGATCCGGTTGAGTACGTTCGCATTCGAAGCGACCAGTTGAAAGAACGAGACGGGCGTTATGAGTTGCGAGTTACTAATGAATTGGAAGAAACACTCTACGCAGACAAGTTCCAACTGATCGCTATCGATCATCTCTCGAAAAACGACATCTATCCGAATGAAGGAATGACCGATCCGCCTCGACCGTTTCGAATGTTTGTGACGCAGGACGCTCGTCCACCGATCACAGCCGTTGATAATCACGGTCACGATGTTTTGGATCGGATTAAAAAACTAGACCGCACTTACCCGGACGAGTTCAAGCTTGATCGAATTCGGGGCTACGCCGAGCTTCACACGCTGACGATGGATTTCGGGCCGTCCCCAATCAGAAATCCTCTCTTATTGTTAACTGGTTGGACCGACTATGCGTGGTCAAGTGATAACGTCGCTGCATCCCAAGGGAAGAAAGCAATGATGCTTCCGGCGCTGCAGGTGAAAGACAAAGCTGGACGTTGGCGAACAGTGATCGAAGACGTCGGAATACCTGTTGGCCGGCCCCAGACGGTGACTGTCGATCTAACCGGAAAGTTTCTCAGCGCAAGTCGTGAGGTGCGAATTGTCACCAACATGCGAATCTACTGGGATCAGATCCTGATAGCTGATTCTGTAAACTCGCCAATCGTTAGAACAGTGCCAATGGATCCAAGTAAAGCTGATCTTCACTGGCGCGGATTCTCTGCCGAGGTTACTCCTGATGGGCGAGAGCCTTTTGGTTACGATTATAAGAACGTGTCGTTCACGTCGCCGTGGAAAGTAATGACCGGACGTTACACTCGCGAAGGTGATGTCCGCGAGTTGTTGACGCGTACTGATGATATGTTCGTGATTGCGCGACCAGGTGATGAGATTAGATTGACGTTTGACGCACACTCCTTGCCGTCATTGCGAGCAGGTTGGACGAGAACATTTCTCCTGTACTCGGATGGTTTCAGTAAAGAGATGGACATTAACTCGGCGAGTCCTGATCAAGTGTATCCGTTGCCGTTTCACGGAATGTCGAAGTATCCGTACGGACGAACCGAGTCGTACCCGTTAACGTCGGAGCGACAGGCCTATATCGAAAAGTACAACACGCGGTTAGTTGCGAGCCCGGTGACGTCGATCGATTGCGAGTTAATGCTCAGATCACTACGTTAATCTCTGTGTGTCTCTGTGTCTCCGTGTCTCTGTGGTGAATAAAAGGGGCTCGTAAACCACAGAGGCACAGAGTCACAGAGAATCACAGAGAATTAGAATGAGAACACATTGCATGTTTGCCTGTCGCATTGTCTTAGTCTTAGGTCTGTTTTGCTTCTCCGCATCCGCCCAGGACCTTCAGTTCGCACAACTTGGCGACTTCAAACTCGAGAACGGCCAGGTCATTCGCGATTGTCGAGTCGGGTACCGCACTTTTGGAAAACTCAACGTGGCCAGGTCGAATGCCATCATCTTTCCAACCTGGGCGGGCGGCACTACTGAACAACTGAAGGGAAGTATTGGTCCTGGAAAACTCGTTGATAGCAATCGCTACTTCGTGGTTGCCGTCGATGCCCTTGCCAACGGAGTTTCCTCGTCGCCTTCGAACAGCAAGCTACAGCCGCGAATGAGTTTCCCCAACATCACATTGCGCGATAGTGTCAATACGCAATATGTATTGGCGACACGAATCTTGAAGCTCAATCACGTCAGAGCTGTGATTGGTATTTCAATGGGTGGGATGCAAACCTTTCAATGGATCGTGTCATATCCAGACTTCATGGACTTAGGAATTCCGATTGTAGGCTCACCCAGGCTGGCGCCGTATGACTTGCTGCTTTGGCAATCGCAACTAGATGGCATCATGAACGATCGCAACTGGAACAACGGCGATTACACCGTCAATCCGGCTCGCATTCCCGAGTATGAGTTCAGCTCTTTGTTGTTAACTACGCCGGATCATTTCAACAAAGAGATGACGCGGGCAAAAGTGCTCGACGAACTTAAGCAGGCAAGAGAAGCGAAGGGTGGCGGGTTCGATGCTAATGACAAGGTGCGTCAGGTTCAGGCGATGATGGCACTCGACGTGTCTGCACCCTTCAGTGGTTCGCTCGAACAAGCGGCTGGTCGAGTGAAAGCAAGAGTGTTTGTCGTTGTTGCTAAATTCGATCACGTAGTTACACCTGGTCCTGCACTGGAATTTGCTCAATTACTTCGTGCAAAGGTCATGGTGCTTGAGGGTGATTGCGGTCACATTTCGACGGCGTGTGAAGCGAACAAACTGAATCCAGCGGTCGATGAGTTCTTGAAGCAATAAGTCTGTGTTTCTCTGTGTCTCCGTGCATATGTGATGAATGAAGGTGTTTCCTTACCACAGAGACGCAGAGACACAGAGATTCACAGAGAATAGGCCGATGCATCGTCGAAACTTCATTAACAGTCTTGGTGCCAGTGTGGTTGGACTAGCGGCTGCACATAAAACGCTATCGAGTGTCCCCATCACGAGTGACACAGACGCGCGTCACATTCCTCGTTGGCGTGGGTTCAATCTGCAAGGTTGGTTCGGCACTTCTGATAAACCAAATCGCGGTGCTGCCTACGAGGAGTTCGACTTCGCAATGATGGCCGAATGGGGATTCAACTTCGCACGATTGCCGCTATCGTATTGGGTCTGGGGTCGTAAAGACGATTGGTCATTCATCAATGAAGATCCGCTCAAGCAGATTGATCAGGCGATCGACCTTGGCCGCCAATACGGCATTCACATCAACCTCAACTTTCACCGCATCCCCGGCTACTGCATAAATGAACGCGAGCTCGAACCGGCTGATCTCTTCTCCGGCACAAAAGCACAGCGCGACAAAGCACTGGAGACTGCAATCTTTCATTGGCAGGTCTTCGCAAGACGTTACAAGGAAATTCCTAATAGCAGACTAAGTTTTGATCTGATTAACGAACCTCCGAAGATGCGATCGTATGAAGGGTATCTGGAGGAACGTTACGTTGAGATCGTAAAAGCACTTGTCACAGCAATCCGCCAGATTGATCCGAAACGCCTAATCTTCGCTGACGGAATTAACATTGGTCAGCTTCCAGTAATGGGAATCGCTGATTTGGGTTTGGTGCAAAGTACCCGAGGCTACTTGCCCAAAGCCGTCACGCATTACACGGCAACCTGGGTTCCTAAAGATGAATTTGAATCTTTTAATCTCCCAACGTGGCCGTTGAAAGACGACAAAGGAAATGTGTGGGACAAGGCTCGTCTGAAGACTGAGTCAATCGATCCATACAACCCTCTGGTTGCGAAAGGGGTGCAGATTCATGTTGGCGAATGGGGCTGTTACAACCAAACGCCGCATGACGTTGCACTCGCGTGGATGTCTGACTATTTGTCTCTTTGGAAAGCAGCGGGTTGGGGTTTTTCAATGTGGAACCTGCGCGGGTCGTTTGGAATTCTCGACAGCGGTCGGAAAGATGTTACGTACGAAGATTACAAGGGACATAAGTTGGATCGAAGGATGTTGGAGCTGCTGCGAGAGAATTAGCTGCGAGACTTTTCGAAACTCTCTGCGTTTCCTCTGCGTTCTCTGCGTCTCTGCGGTTTCACGCATTTCAAACCCTTCACCGCAGAGACGCAAAGAACGCAGAGAAAGCGCAGAGAAGATTTTGACAATCGCGTTCGTTCTTTCGTTCCTGATTAGCCCCATTCAATCGCAGCAAAAGCCGATGCCTGAACGACCTGATTACCAAAAACTCGCCGCCGAGATGGAACAAACATTGAACCGCGATGTCCTTGCCATTTGGTTTCCGCGATCGGTCGACAAAGACGCCGGCGGCTTCTATTCGAACTTTAGTCGTGATTGGCACCGCACAACCAGCGAAGGGAAGTTCTCAGTATTCCAGGGCCGGATGGTTTGGGTTGCCGCTCAAGTAATGATGCAGCGGCCGGAGTTAGCGCAAGACTACAAGCCAATTGTCATCCATGGGTTTCGTTATCTAAATGATGTTCTGTGGGACAAGGAAGACGGCGGTTTCTTTTGGGGACTCGACGACAAGAATAAGACGTCATCCCGCTTCACCGACGGCAAGCATCTTTACGGAGTTAGCTTTGGTCTCTACGGCGCCACAGCCGCTTATCAGGCAACCAAAGACATCGAGGCACTCGAGCTTGCAAAGAAAACTTTTCGTTGGATCGATCAGCATGCTCATGACTCTACGAATGGGGGATACCACGAGTGGTTAACTCGTGACGGAAAGATTGTCGAAACAAAAGGCGGCTCAACGTTAGAAGGTGTTCCGGTTGCAGGGTTCCCGCTTGGCTACAAATCGATGAACACTCACATTCATTTGTTGGAGTCGTTCACGCAGCTCTATGAAGTTTGGCCTGACGAACTATTGCGAAGTCGGTTGAAGGAATTGCTCGAGATTGTTCGCGACAAGATTTGCGTCGAGCCTGGCGTGATGAATCTGTATTTCACAACCTCGTGGCAATCTATTCCCGACCACGATTCCTACGGACACGATGTGGAAACGGCGTATCTGATCCTGGAAGCGGAAGCGACGTTAGATCATCGGACCAGCGTCAAAACCGAGAGGATGGCAAAGTTGTTAGTTGATCACGCACTCGCTTACGGTTGGGACGACACCTACGGCGGCTTTTATCGGGAAGGAACCACTTTCGGTTCAGCCGAAGATAAGCGGAAGGAATGGTGGGTGCAGTTTGAAGGTCTTAACGCGTTGCTTTTGATGCATGAGAAGTACGGAAATCAGAATGACACATATCTCACCGCGTTTAATAAGCAGTGGCAATTCATCAGAGATCACCAGGTCGATAAAGAGTATGGTGGGATTTTCGATACGGTCGAGCGTGACGGGTCAGTCAAGGACAATACGAAGTCGAGAATTTGGAAAGAGTGTTATCACGAAACACGTGCACTATTAAATACGATTGCTCGATTAAAGAACCTCGCAAAAAAATAAGACTGTCCGACAAACTAAAGTTCGTCGGACAGTCTTTCGAACTACAAACTTCTTAATTCCCAGCGACGATGTCAACGACACCGACGTTCTGCGAAACGTCTGAGTTAGAACGCTGTCGTTTTAACTCACGTCCCACACCGTCTGCCAGCCACACCTGGGAAAGCTGGTAATCGTTGCCGGAAAGCCTGAACGTAAGTTTCACCTGGGTGACAGGGTTCGTGCCGCCAGTTCGAATGGGCAGCGCGGTTATGGTGCGTTTGCCATCTTTGCTTTGAATGCGGATCATTTCCGCTTCGCTGGAGACGCGATATTCACCCGCCGGCAACACTTTATTGCCCACGCTGAATGCAAACGGAATCACAAAAGACTGGTGCTTGATCACGCTCTGGCCAAATGCCGAAACCGACGCGAATGCCATTACAATCGCTAAAGTTACTGTAACTCTCAACAACGTTGCTTTCATATTTACCTCCGTCTATGCCCCCGCAGCTTTCGTTAACTTTCAATCCAACACTTGATAACGCGGAATCGGCGACGGGATTGGGTCATGGCGATCGATTATTCCCAGGTTGTTTTTGGATTGAGGGGAGGTGTTTGTTCAGGAAACCACAACTTTAGCCGGTGGTGTCTTACGGATCATTCGGAGAAAGTGTTTGTAGCTAAGAAATTGAAGTACCACCGGCTGAAGCCCGGTGGTGTCTTGCGGACCATCCGGAGCTAGTGTTTGCAGCTTAAAAATTGAAGTACCACCGGCTGAAGCCCGGTGGTGTCGTCATGATTTCTTAAAAACCCTGATGTAATCAACAAGCATCGCTTGAGGAAACGAAGTCGTAGAATCCGGGTTGCCCGGCCAGTCGCCGCCCACGGCGATATTAAGCAAGATATAGAATGGATGGTCGTACACCCAGGTTGTGCCTGGTGGAAGATCTGCGGCAGTCACCGTCTTGTACAGTACATCGTCGCAATAAAAACGGATTGTCTTCGGCTCCCATTCAATTGCAAAAATGTGGAAAGCATCAGCGAACTGTTTACCATCGGCAAGAGAGTGCGACGAGCTCAGGCCTTTGCCGCCAGAGTAACCGGGCCCGTGAATTGTGCCATAAATGGTCGATGGCTCTTTCCCGATAAGCTCCATAATGTCGATCTCGCCGCACTTGGGCCAACCTACCTGGCCGATGTCGTTACCCAGCAACCAAAATGCGGGCCAGATTCCTTGTCCTCGAGGCAGCTTCATCCGCGCTTCAAATCGTCCGAATGTAGTGGTGAAGGTTTTTTTGGTGATCAGCCGCGCTGAAGTATAGCTACGCGTAATATTATCGCGGCCTGTGAATTCTTCTTTTATTGCTTTGATAACGAGTGAGCCGTTCGACTGGAAAGCGTTGTCAATTCGATCGGTGTAGTACTGAAGTTCATGGTTCCACCAGTGCCCGCCAACTTCAGGCGTCCATTTGCTTTTATCAATTGGTGAACCATCTCGAGCATTAAACTCATCTTGCCAGATCAGTTTCCATTTTTGCCTTGAAGACTGTCCGCTCGATTCAACAGTAGCGGAGGCGATAAGGATCAGAGTGAGTACGCAATGGCTAAGGGCGTGTGTCAGTCTCAGCATCTTTGCTATTTAACAGCCATACAACTATGCATCCAAAGAGAAAATTTGAAGACGCGGTTTCCACCAGGTGTCTCATCCGAACTTCATAGGGCATGAGTGGGTTCGGAAGTAACAGTTGCGAGGTTACTACGGCGAATAACAGCCCAACAACAACTGCTTTCTCAAGGCGCTGCCCTCGAAGCATTCGAATGATTGGGAGCGCTAGAAGAGTCCAGAGCAATCCCCTGAGAAACTGGAATGGAAAAAGCCATGGAGTAGCTCGCCACGTTTCGTTCAATTGCGTGAAGATGCCGTTCGCATTTCCGCCGCCATAATAAGCACGTAAGGCTGGGCTCTGCCAGGCGATGAAATATCCAAAAGAGAAATAGAGGACCACATAGATGAACGCGGCAATGGTAATTTTGATAACCGATGACGAATTCACTTTGACTTTCGGAGCGGTGAACTCGCTTTGCCTTCTGTTTCCGGCCAGCAAAACCAGCAACGGTGCGTAGAGGAATGAAAATAGGAAGCCGGCAAGAATTAGACGAGAGAGAAAACCTGGCGGCAGTGTTCGCACAAACACCGCTGTTTCGATTTGCGGCATAAACGTCGCGACACCAAAGAAGACCACTGCCAGCGTCACAATCAGTTTCCAACCAGACCAACGAGAGCGAACAGTTATGTATGTCAGGAGCGCGGTGTTAAGGAGACTCATTAAGAGCAATGCAAAGAGCACGGAGAGTGGTTCGTAGTCCGCTGGCGATTGTTGAAGCCTTGGGAGGATTGTCGCTGAGATGAAAGAGAAGAGAACCAAATAGAGAATTACCAGCGCCAGGAATTTGGGAACAAGGATTAGTTTCGTCTTCATTATTATTCTTTAAATTAATTGCGTGGTTTTGCTATGTGAAGAACGCGTTTGAACTGGACGAGGTTCACTGCAAAATTAATACTGTGAAAGTGGCAGCCACCGAACTCAACCGACAGTGGACTGTCGGAACGCGTCCGTCCCCGGCCTCCCCCGTCGATCAGAAGCCCCATCCTCTAACACACGAAAGCTCTTCTGTCGGAGCGCGGCCGTCCCCGGCCGCCCCCGTCGATCAGAACCACCATCCTGTAACACACGAACGCTCTTCTGTCGGAGCGCATTCCGTCCTCGGCCGCCCCCGTCGATCAGAACCCTCTATCTTTTCCGTCCGTGCTTACGAAACCAGGCGCTACTAAACGGCCAATCGCTAGGCTCCTTACAGAGACGAGCCTTTACCGGATTGTTTTCAATGAATCGAACCGT
>DASYPT010000015.1:0-12796 GCA_036006355.1 Pyrinomonadaceae bacterium
CGATTACTGAAAGCAACCTTCGCTCTGACGTGGCGAGCGGTGAAAATGCCGGACGTTACCTAAGGCATAGTGCAGTCGTTCGTAGTCTTGCGGTTGTGGGAAATATTAACGAAGGACAATTAAGCTTTGAAGCGGAGTCCATAGCGAGCCTTAATGTTGGCTGGCAACGGGACAATTTGCGGGCGGTGGTCTTCGTGCAGGAACGCGGAACGCGTCGCGTTCTCGGTGCCACAGCGGTGGCATTAACCAAAAATTAGAGTGGGTCTCGCAAGTGTTGCCTGGATCGACGAGGAAACTTAGCAGTTTGCCGATTACTGTGAGCGATTCAGCATGTCAGAGGGCACCGCTCTAGCGGCATGCTTTTGCGTGGAAGCAAAGATTGCGGCTGAAGAACGGCAGCACATGGTTCTGGAAGCGATCGGCAACCTTACTCGTGTGTGTACCAGAATACACTTCGAAGCCGTTCGCGATGCCGTACTTATCAAGCAGGTCGTGCAGCTTGCCGGAGTCCACCTTTAGACCATCCTGATCGCCAACGTCGATCGAGATTGCGCGGTATTGCCGCAAATTCCCAACATACTGGTCCAGGAACGCCAGCGGCGCATTCGCGGCCCAGCGCGCCACAACATCCGGCTGGGCGACGCCGTCTTTCAGCGGCAAATCCAGATAGAGCGGAGGCTTTTTCGGATTCGGAGACCAGGCAGCCGCGCTCGCAAGCAGGGCACGCGGACCAAACGGCAGCTTCGCCGAGTCTTCCGGTGTTTTTACTGCTGCCAGGGTCTTTTCCAGATCTGAATTTGGCGGCGGTGTTCCTCGTGGCGCCAAGCAACACGGACTCATGATGTACAAAGTGCCGAACACATCCGCGTGCTTCATGCCTATGCGAGTGGCGCCATACCCGCCCATCGAATGACCCACCAGGCCCCGGCCCGCACGATTGGAAATCGTGCGGTAGTGAGCGTCGATGTAGGAGACCACATCATGCGCAATAAACTGTTCGAAGTCTCCAGTAGTAACCGAACTGGAGTACATCGAACCGTTGTGCAGAGTCTTCGAATCAGGCAGCACGACGACCATCTCCGAAGCACCCTGGGCGAACGCGCCTTCAATTGTTTGGGGCACGTGAATCTCTTTACTCCATTGCTCGGCCCCGATTGAATACCCATGCAGCGCATAAACGACCGGATAGCGCCGCGACTTCTCTTTGGCATAGCTGGGCGGCAGAAATACCAACACCTCGCGATCAACCGCATCGCCTTCCAGATTACCTTCAAGAGCGGTGCCGTGAATCTTGATGTGCTCCACCGTCACGGGCTTGGCGCCGGGGACTATCGGCGGGACGTCGGTCTGGATCTGGGCCACCAGTTCAGCAGCGAGTCCAAAGGTAATCGTCAGCGCGATTACATGTAAGAGTTTGGTATTAGTCATTTGGTTCCGTTCCCACGTGATTTCGGACTTCTCCAGCAAGGGATGACTGCTGTTACAAACCTTTCCCGTCCCAGACAATTGTTTGCCCTTTCCGCGTCTTCAGCTCGCGCAGAACTTGTCCGAAACGCAAGCGGATGGAATTCCCATTCAATGACCGCACCGTCGTCCTTGTGAGTTCACCGTTCTTCCATTCAACGTCAATTTCAAAGCCTCCGCGAGCGCGCAGCCCTTTAATATTCCCGGTAGGAAATTTTTTCGGCAGCGCTGGGAGCAGTTCCACCTCAACAGTATTCCCCACCATATGGTTCTGCATCAGCATTTCGGCGATACCATTCGCGCCGCCAAAATTGCCATCAATCTGAAATGGCGGATGCGCATCGAACATGTTTGGATAGGTTCTTTCCGGTCGAATTAGCAAGGCAAGAATCTTGTACGCTCTTTCCGCATCCCGCAATCTGGCCCACAGGTTGAGCCGCCACGCTATGGCCCAACCCGTCGCTTCGTCGCCCCTTTGATTAAGAGTCGTCTTCACCGCGTTTACGAGGTCCGGTGTGTCGAAAACATTTATCTGCCAGGAAGGAAACGCACCGTAAAGATGCGACACGTGGCGATGGTGTTTTTCCGGAGCCTCCAAGTCCCAGTCTTCGAGCCATTCCTGCAACTGGCCGCCTTTCCCGATTTGATTCGGTGCGAGCCGGGCGCGGGTCTTCGCCAAGATGGAGCGAAAGTCCTGATCGGTACCGAGAATTTCTCCAGCGCGAATCGTGTTAGCGAACAAATCCCGGATGATCTGAGCATCCATCGTGGGGCCAGCGGTGATTGAAGTCCCAAACGGATGAGTGTTTTCGGGCGACATCGAAGGATTTGTCACCAGCCATTTGTGTTTCGGTTCCTCTACCAAAGTATCGAGGAAAAACTGTGAAGCCCCTTTCAAGATTGGATAAATTCGGTTCAGAAAGACCGTGTCCTGTGTGTACTCGTAGTGTTCCCAGAGATGCATCGTAAGCCAGGCGCCGCCGCTGGGCCACATGCCATACCGCGCCGCATCAATTGGTCCAGTGGCGCGCCATAGATCGGTGTTGTGATGCGTTACCCAGCCGCGCGCGCCCCATTGCACTGCCGCCGTCTTAGCGCCGGTTATGGAGATGTCCTCAACCATCTTCACGAGCGGATCGGTCAGCTCGGAAAGGTTTGTCGGTTCAGCAAACCAGTAGTTCATCTCGGTGTTGATGTTGATGGTGTATTTGCTACTCCAGGGCGGCGCCATGAGGTCGTTCCAGATACCCTGCAAGTTGGCAGGCTGGGTTCCCGGACGAGAACTGGAAATCAGCAGGTAGCGGGCAAACTGAAAATACAGTGCGGCAAGTTGCGGATCGTTAGTCGTGGCAAATCGCTGAATGCGCTCATCAGTCGGCATTCTCATTGCCTCGCTGGTACCCAATTCAAGTGAAACCCTGCGGAAGAACTTTTGATAATCGGCAACGTGGTCGTGACGCAGTGCAGCAAACGACTTCTGAGCAGCCTTTTCAACCGCGGTCTTTGACTTCTCCACCTCGTTGTCCGAAACGTCGTGATAGTTCCTGTAGCTGGTAGCAGCGCTGATCAGGATGATTGCAGAATTGGCGTTCGCAACAGCGATACAGTTATCAGAATTAACTGGAAGGGAGCGCACTGGGTTTGCGCCAGTGCGACCGGGCAACCAGTACGGATCAGACAGTGACTGGCTTGCTTCACACGCAGAACCGACACTACCGCCATTCGCCAAGACGCGGACGCGCGCCTGAAATTTTAGTTTGCCGGATATACCCTGCTCGCTGCCGTTAGTTCCACTCAAAACAAGCGTCTCGCCTTTCTCATTTGCAACTGTTGCTTGTTGAGGCGACTGGATAGCCGTCTGAAACGAGACTTGTCCTTTCTTATCGGCAGTCAAACGAATGACGATTACACCAGCAACTGCGCTCGAGAACATTTCGCGCGTGAAAGTTGTGGTACCGATTTTGTAAGTCACGCGCGCGATAGCTTCATCCAGATCGAGTTCTCTTCTGTAATCGGAAACCGCCTGCGCTTTTGGAAACGAGAGTCGTAAATCGCCAACCGTTTGATAAGACATCTGCCTGATAGGCTTCGACATCATCTGCTGCTGAATCAACATTTCAGCATCTTTGTATTTGCCGGCAAAGATCAATTTGCGTACTTCAGGCAATGCCGCGAGTGCTTCAGGATTGTTTGGATTGTATGGTGAGCCGGCCCAAAGCGTATCTTCATTCAGTTGAATACGTTCGCCTTCGATCCCGCCAAATATCATCGCGCCGAGCCTGCCGTTCCCGATTGGTAAGGCTTCATTCCAATTGGTTGCCGGGCGTCGATACCAGAGCGTCAAAGGTCCGGGCAGCGACGAAGATTCACTGGCAAACGATCCCGCACATGTATCGACGCCAGGTGAAACACTTTGCTGTTGCGCATTAGCAAGCCTGGCAAGGGACCAGGTTAGTAAATAAAGGACGAGAGCAGCGACAACCGCTTTGGTTGAGATCTTCATTGGGGGCATATTCTATACGGAGTTCTCACCAGCGATACGGTGCCCCGAAGGGCTTTGTCTAAAAAGTCCAGACTTGCATTCAATTCGGCTCGGCCCCGCTGTTTTGAGGCATGGTTCTGCCTGGCAGGCGCGATGCAATAATTAGTCGGGCTGCGCCCTCCTTGTGTTTTCAATTCAAGGAGTTGAAGAGAATAACAACAGCTAATGCAATTCCATCACTCTGGTTTGTTCAAGTGAGAAGAATTAGTTGATGCCGAACTACCCCTGTCCGCGGCACTTTGCCACGAAGTTCCGTCCGAGTAATCCAGCCTAAGTATTGCCACTCGTTCACTGAACAGCGCCTGATTGCGCTTCGCAGGCAACTTGATCGTAAGTCCTTTGCCCGGAACTACTGGAAGGGAGTCGTTCAGGGTCTTTTCTTTTCCTGGCGATATATTTGTGCGCGTCGTGAATAAGTAAGCCAGACCCTCGCGAGCCGGGTCTTTAGGTTCGAAAAAGTATGCCCACTTAACAGCAGCGATTGATTTGTCCCCTGTGTTCTTTATGCAGATCGTGAACTTGTAGGCGATGGAATCATGGCTATTCTCGGAGACGGTCCGGGAGGAAGATGCAGTTACTTCCGACGGAGTTAGTGTTACGCCAGAACCAGACTCACCTTTGGCATTTGGGTCCGCTAACACACGCGTGCCAGTTGCACTTACCGGGGATGTGCTAACACTGATAGGAGTTTCTGAAGGAACCAGAGTTCTTGTGGGTGACTCTGTCCAACTGAATTTTGTGATCTCGGCGCCGGCTGGCTTCTCCTGCAGATAATGAGAAATCGCGCGCTGCTTTATTTGATTTGCAGCTGCCTTGAATTGAGGCTCAAGTGCACTATCAATCTCGAAGCACTTTCTAAAATCCACTTCTGCATCCGCTGTCTCGCCCCGCAGAAGTCTGATGAGGCCTCTATCGCCATACGCTTTCGCATATTGTGGCGCAATCTCGATGGCCCTGTCGAGGTCATTCAGCGCTCGATCCAGTTCGCCATGTTTGGCCAGGAGGTTCCCGCGATCATCAAGGAATCGTGGATCGGGTTTGATCTCGATGGCTTTGCCTAAATCTTCGATCGCCTGATTGGAATTACCTTTCTGGTAATAAGCCATGCCACGGAAGTAAAAACAAAAGGCCTTGTCTTTGCCATCCATTTCAATCACTTTGGTGAAATCAGCGATCGCGCCATCAAGATCGGCTTTTTCAAAACGAGCAATCCCTCTCTGCGAGTATTCGTCTGCCGAAGTCAACTCCTGTCTTTGAGCGGTGCAAGTCAGAATGAAAACAAAAATTAAGAGAGTTAAGCCGTAACGCATGCTGTCCTCCTTAGGGTATCTCTATTGTACACGTCAAGAGCCGTATGCAGCTGATAGTTAACTTCTCTTTATTGGGATGAAGAAAGTTTCGATGGATCTGGTCAAATGTGACCGGTGTTTCGAACAGGATCATGAATAACGCTCAAGCTACTTTAGCCACATAGCAACTCGTCACAAGTTTCACGCGTTTCCTCCCAATCTAAAGACGGTCCGCTACAAAAGTCATCGGTCGACAGACAATGTGCGTACATTAAGGCTATTGAGAACTCACAACTGAAACGTTTTCGAATCGAATAAATCTTGAAAGGACAAATTTTCAATGAACCGTCGAGAGTTTGTTGTTGCAGGTTCCTTAACCCTGGCAGCATTTAGGCTAAACACCGCCGCGCAGGAGAAAAAGCAGCAGTATGTATGCCCACCTTGCGGTTGCAGCGATGATGGCACTACCCACAACGAACCAGGCAACTGTCCCGCGTGCAACATGACATTGATTGAGAAGACTGCGGCAATGAGTGAGTTAACCGGAATCCCTCGTTTCCTTAAGTTATCTGATCAAGTCTGGACGGGAGGCCAACCGTGGCAAGAGCATTTTCCCAAGCTTAAAGATGCCGGCATTAAGATCATCATTAACTTGCGTCCACACGCCGAATACGACGGTGCGCGAGAGGAAGCAAAAGTGAAGGAATTAGGGATGGGTTATTTCAACATTCCCGTTTCCTCGAGCGAGCCCGATGAACTTGATGCTGATGATTTCCTCAAGCTCACGGACGAACAACTCAAGAATGGACCAGTGTTCATTCACTGCACAATAGGTAATCGGGTTGGCGCTTTCTGGATGATTCGCCGTGTATTGCGGGATGGTTGGGATTTCGACAAGGCACTGGAAGAGGCCAATAAAATCGGTATGCCTGGTCAGGGTCGGATGTTCGATTTCGCCAAGGACTACATCGATAAGAAGAAGAAAAAGTAGGAACGGACAAAGTCATGAAGCCATTATTTGCATGTGTCCTCTCCATCGCGCTCCTATCTGTAGTGCATTCGCAGAACTGGCCATCCTTCCGAGGACAAAATGGTGCGGGAGTGGGTGATGGTAGTAATCCACCCACAAGCTGGGATACCGCTAAGTCGATCAATATCGTATGGAAGACGGCGATCCCGGGCCTCGGTCATTCGAGTCCAATCATCTGGGACGATCGGATCTTTGTGACGACGGCGGTAAGCAGCGACGCGAATTCCCAATTCGTTCATGGACTGACCGAAACACCGGCCTCTGCCGAGGATACTTCGCAGCAAAGTTTCCGCGTCTATTGCCTGAACAAGAACACTGGAAACATCATCTGGGAGAAAACAATTTATGAAGGTGTGCCGAAGGTCAAACGTCACGTTAAGGGCAGCTTTGCAAATCCGACACCAGTTACAAATGGCAGGAGGTTGGTTGTTTCTTTTGGTTCGGAAGGCCTCTATTGTTTTGATCTGAATGGAAAGCTGTTGTGGAAACAGGATCTCGGTATCCTCGATGGTGGCTGGAGTTCCGGTCCTAACTTTCACTGGGGTTTTGGCAGTTCTCCGATCATCTACAAAGATCTCGTTATCGTGCAGTGCGACTCGCAGAACCAGGCGTTCTTAGCGGCTTACAATCTGACGAATGGGAAACGTGTGTGGCAAGCAACACGAGAAGAAGACAGTTCGTGGAGCACTCCCACAATTTACGAAGGAAAGACCCAGGCCGAATTAATAACGAGCGGAACAAAGTATTATCGTGGATATGATCCACTGACGGGCAAAGAGCTATGGCGACTGGCTGACGGAGTGGATGTGAAAATTCCGACGCCAATTGCCATAAACGGTTTGTATTTTCTTGGCGGCGGTTCCTCGAACTCGCGCCAACGATTTTATGTAGTGCGTGCGGGAGTCAAGGGAGAGATTAGTTCCGCTGACGCGAACGCAAATAGTATTGCCTGGCAAAGCCAACAGATCAGACCACACATCGTCACGCCGATTGTCTATCGGAACTATTTGTATGTCTGCACTGACAATGGAATAGTGAGTCAGTACCAGGCGGAAACCGGCGAACCGACGTTTCGGGCAAGGCTCGGTAGTGGCGGGTCATTCAGCGCGTCACCAGTTGCCGCGGACGGAAAGGTCTATTTTGTCAGCGAAGATGGTGATGTCTTTGTTGTCAAAGCTGGAACTACGTTTGAACTGCTTGCTCGAAATTCGATGGGAGAAGTGGTGATGGCTACACCCGCGATAGGCGGCGGGATGATAATTATCCGCGGCCAGAAGCATGTCTTCGGAATCGCCGCAAAGTCATAAGGCAGGATTGTTCCGGTGCGGCTTTGCCTCGCAAGTCCAAGTTGCATTCATTCGGCTCTGCCAACTGTTGTGAGGCATGGCTCTGCCCTGCCGTAAGTGGGCTTAAATTTCAATTTGGGCTACGCCTCAAGCGCTTGAACCTGGAAACACATCGCGGGCGAAGCCCAAAACTAATTATTGCTCGCGTACGGCAGGGCAGAGCCATGCCTCACAACAGCTGGCAAAGCCGAATCCAATGAAACTGGACTTTGAGGCAAAGGCCCGCAGTCCCTCACCGATTCTATTCACCACAAAACTCGAAACCTGGCGATCGAAAAGCAGCAAACCTGTTTTAGTTTGAATTACGCTCGTAAGAAAATTGCAAACTACATGTCGCGTTATCGAGACGCTTTTGATCTATCCTTCGCCATCTGTCAGGAAAAGGGTGCAAGATAAATCAACTAAGGGACGAGGTTTAGTGATGTCGGAATTGATTCAACGCTACGAACCAAAACTTCGCGACGACGATGGAGTGTCCTATGCGATCGCAGCCTGGGGTGAAGAGACTATCCAGGGAACCTGGGAAGGCTGGCTCGAGTTTTATCCAAGCGATGACAGTAATCTGATTCTCCGGACCGAGCGAGAGACCACGCAACCTAATCGGGCCGCAGTCCAATACTGGGCCTCGGGTCTGGAGCCACTGTACTTCGAGGGGGCGTTTGAACGGGCACACCCCGAGAGCCGTTTGTAACTCATGGGGATCGAAGCGGCGCGTTAAGCACGCGTGGCAATTACCTCCAAATACTCCGACGCAACATCCGTCGTTCCATCTGTCATGCGATTGTGATCCGCCCAGAGCTTCTCCAAGTCTCTCCGCAGCGCCGCCTGTCCATTTTCATCCAGTGCACCAAAAGCTTTCTGAGTAGGGCCGTAGTAATTTCGGAAATGCTCGACGACGTCCGCTGGTGGAAAAGGAAACTTGAAACTGACGTGACGCAGGTTCGTTTGAAGGGAAGTAATGCCCGCACCAAGTCGTTCGCGAACTTGTTCTTCGACACCCCACAACACAGGTGAAGCCATCCCAAGCGGAGGAGGAACGTGCGCGGCCGTCGCCTTGAACATCTGACCGATAAAACCCGTCGGCGTCCAATTCGCCATCGCTAGTTCCCCTCCGCGCTTGCACACACGCAGCAGCTCTGCCGAAGTCACATCGGGCCGTGGAGCAAACATTGCACCGAACATGGTAGCAACCACATCGAAACTTTCATCTGCATACTGGAGAGCTTCTGCGTCGCCTTCATCAAACTGCGCCTGCAGTCCTTCACGTTGAGCATTTTCGCGTGCCTGCTCAACCATCACCGGTGCAATATCCATGCCTGTTACAGTCGCTCCAGCACGAGCTGCGGGAATCGCAAGATTGCCAGAACCACAAGCCACATCGAGGAAGGTCACGCCAGGTTTTAACTGCAGGCGCTCCACGAATTGTTCTGCTCCTTTTGTATATGCCTTCGCAATCTGACTAAAGTCACCAGCAGTCCATGTCGCTCGCAGCTTCGTCTTCAACATTTCGAGTTCCGGTTTCATCGCATTCTCCTTAGTTCACGTAAACTCAGTTTAGAATTTGCGCCAACTCCAATAGATTCCCCCAAGGGTCCGCAAAGAAAGCCAGACGCCGTCCGATCTCTTGAAGTTCGAAAGCCTCTTGTACGATTTTCACGCCTCGGTTTCTTAATTCGTCGAGAGTTTCATCGACACTCTCAACCATAAAACAAAGATGATGATAGCCAGCAAGTTCGAGACTGTTCACGAGATCAGAATATGGTCGCTCGGGAATTGGCGAGCCTCCGCCGATGAGTTCAACATAAAACGTGTTGTCAGTAGGTGGCGCCACATAGGCAAGGTTCAGATCACCGAAAGTCCACTCGATCACGAGTCGAAAATCAAGTTTCTCAATGTACCAACGCTTTGCCTCTTCCAAATCTGGGACGCGAACGGCAACGTGATTTCCGGTTAGAGAGGAGAACGGACTTTTGAAATTTGTAGGTGGCAGTTGTTCTAAGGGCATGGGTTGTGATTGGGCTTTTAATATTCTGCAAACGCATCATCCGGATAACAATATAACCAGCTTTCACCCACTTCGGCTGACGCGATTACCGGATGCTTGGTCGCCCGCGCGTGCTTCGTTGCGTGTTGGTTCGGAGAACTATCGCAACAAAGAGTCGCGTCGCACTCCTGACATGTGCGCAAGTGAACCCAATGCGCCCCTATCTTTATGCACTCTTCGCAAACTTTGCGTTTAGGTTGTTTGATTTCTGAAATCTCATCGATGTGAACACAGACTCCGCTTGGCATTCGAGCACCTCTAGTTTTACTTCGGAATTGAGGACGTAGGATAACCTTGGAAAGCTATTCTTCCCAACCGCAGAACCCACACTGCCCGATTATGGCCGAAGACTTTCAATGCGATTGGCGGCAATCGCTTGTTGCGCCTGCATCCCGCACGCTCTTACCAAAGCATGAAGCCCGGCAAATCGCGGATCTTTGGTCAAGCCCTGACTATATCGAAAATAGATCTGTTGAACGATGACGGCTATCTTCATCAAACCATAAACGTAATAAAAAACCGGGTCCGTAACTTCAAGTCCGCTCCGTTGGGCGTAGTAAGTTACGATCTCGCCGCGAGTCAGATTGCCCGGAAGTTTTGTTAAGACGAACCCATACTGTTGCCATTCTTCTGAATCCGTTGCCTCCACCCAATAGCCTAATGCTGTTCCTAAATCCATCAACGGATCTCCAATGGTCGCCATCTCCCAATCCAGAACTGCCAGGACTTCAGACAGATCTTCAGGCGATAAGACCAGATTGTCGTATTTGTAATCGTTGTGGATGAGAGATCCTTTTGACGACTCGGCGGGTTGATGATCCATAAGCCACCTGACCAGGTCTTCTACTTCACTTACTTCACTAGTGCGCGCTGCATAGTAGCGCCTGGTCCAACCGTCCACCTGACGCTGCACGTATCCTGCGGGATTCCCAAGGTCACCTAACCCTGCCGACTCGTAATCAAATTGGTGAATCTCAACCAGGTTGTCCACGAAGGCTCGTGAAAGACGCTGCATAGTCTGCTGTGTCAGCTCAACGTCACTGGGAGTTTGTGAACGGAGAATAATTCCCTTCACTCTTTCCATGACATAGAACGGCGCACCAATTACCGACAAATCGTCACAATAGAAAATGGGCTGCGGAACTTTTCGATAAACCGGATAAAGGTGCGAGAGAATTCGATACTCGCGCGACATGTCGTGCGCGGATTTAATCTTCGCGCCAACTGGTGGTCTACGCAGAACAACCTCTCGCTGACCGATCCGCAAAAGATACGTTAGATTTGAAAAGCCCGATGGAAACTGTTCGACGACTACCGGACAGTCAAGTTGCGGTAAATGTTCTTTGAGATACGGGGTGAGACTGACCAGGTCGAGTTCTTCACCCGAGCGGACGGGGCCTGATTGATCGATTGAGGACATCAATTATTAATCCACAGATTACACACCGCAGCTGACTTGCAATTAGTATTTGGCTTTGCCGCCTGTTGTGAGGAATGGCTGTGCCTTTCCGTAAACACGATACTTGTAACTGGGCTACGCCCTCGTGTTCCCGATCCGTTCATCAATGGAGCTTACAAAGTGGACGGCATAGCCGAATTCGAGTAACCCAGCTACCGGAAAGGCACAGCCATTCCTCACAACAAAGGGCACAGCCGGATTCGAGATTATTGCGCAAAAAACAAGAAGTGTGTTTCGTCAATGTTAGGTCGCAGGCACTTACAAATTCAATCCGAACTTGCGCAGCGCCTCACGAGCGACCACAGTTTTATGCACTTCGTCAGGTCCGTCATAGATGCGAGCACCGCGTTCATGCCTGTACCAATACGACAGTAACGTGTCGTTAGTTAGTCCCCGAGCTCCGTGAACCTGAATAGCGCGATCGAGTACCTTGCCAAGAATTCCGGCCACGTAGAATTTGATCATTGAAATGTTGTGACGCGCTGCGTTTGCGCCGTCTCGATCGATTCTTGATGCCGTGTCCAGCACCAGCAGTCGCGCGGCATCAATTTCAGCTCTACTTTCCGCGATCCATTCCTGGACAATCTGTTTATGTCCAACAAAGACGCCGGGCATCAATTGTCTGTGCGCGCTGTAATCACACATCAGATCGAATGCCCGTTCACAAATGCCAATCCAGCGCATGCAATGATGAATGCGACCTGGTCCTAAACGTTCTTGAGCAATTGTGAATCCAGCTCCCTCCTGACCCAGCAGATTCGTGTGCGGAACGCGACAGTTCGTATAAGTAACTTCAGCATGACTTGCATAGTCGCTTCCCGGCTCACCCATAACGTTGATATTGCGAACGATTGCGAAACCCTCAGTAGGAATCGGGACTACGATTTGACTAGCTCTTTTGTACTTGTTCGGTGCATCAGCATTAGTTACCGCCATGACGATCGCGAAGCTTGCACCATCAGCAGACGACGTGAACCACTTGTGTCCGTTGATGACATAATCGTCACCTTCTCTGGTAGCTGTCGTACTCATCCATGTCGGGTTAGATCCTGGATGTTCTGGTTCAGTCATTGAGAAGCAACTGCGCACCTCACCACGAGCCAAAGGCAGTAGATAACGTTCCTTTTGTTCCTCCGTGCCATGTGCGATCAGTATCTCCGTATTGCCAATATCAGGCGCCTGACAATTGAAGAGGTAGTGACCTATTGGAGTGCGGCCTAATTCTTCACTCACACGCGCGAACTCTGACAACGTTAGCCCTAACCCCCCGTACTCTTTGGGCAAATGCGGAGCCCACATGCCAGCGGCTTTCACTTGCGCACGCTTCGCTGCGAGAGTAGAGACTAACTCTTTGAATGGTTGTTGTAAGAAGGACTGCTCGAGCGGATAGGCTTCATCACGAAGAAACCTGCTGATGTTCGCGATCAGCTGTTCAAGATTTTGATTCATGAGCGGAGTGCGTGAAGAATAGCGAGGCGTTCGATTAAGTGCAAGAAAGTCCGACGAACTGTCCGATATGCTTTAGCTTGTCGTGACGTGCCCAACCGAGCCCCAAAGTTCAGAGTTCTTCGAAACCAACGGCTCGGTTGGGCACGTCACGACAAGCTAAAGCATATCGGACA
>DASYPT010000016.1:0-30538 GCA_036006355.1 Pyrinomonadaceae bacterium
TCCGACTCTGATAATCCCAGTAGCTCAACTTGCTTCATTGAGATTATCTTAGCATTCGCTGACAAGAATGCTTTAAGCCACAGATATGCACGGATTACACATCAGACATTTCGATCTGCGTAATCCGTGTTTATCTGTGGCCTAAAACGGATTTACTGGACGATGTTGAACTTCTGCGACGGTGCCAGAGATTGACCGGTCACTTTATCCCGTATACGAATTGAAACTTCGTACTCGCCCATTGGTAACGCTCGCGTATCGATCAGTCGAGCAAGAGTTAGACGTTGTCCGGAGTCGCTCAAGCCGCGCCAGTCTTCGGTTTGCTTGCCTACCTCTTTGCCGTCTTTGGTCAACGAATACTCAACATCGACTGATGGTCGCAACGTCGTTTGATCGATGCCGGCATTGTAGATTTGCAAATACAAACCGACGGGTTGTCCCCGGTGATAAACACCCGACACGTTCGGAATTACCTTGGTTGTACCAATGACGAACTGTCCCACTGCGGGTTGGTCAGAAAGACTCTCCAGCTTTGCAGCCAGAATCATCGTTGAGGTTGAGAGTCTTGCTTGATCGTACTTTGGAACTGTGAAGCCGAGATGTTTGATTCCGGTCGCGCCTGATGTTACGTCGCGGACAATTACGTCAACCTTATAAGTTCCCGGCGAAAGTGGCAGGGCCTTTTGATAGGCGGACTTGCGATCCTTTGCTTCGCTGAGTTCCTCTGGAGTTGCGGTTGTAATAACGGGGTCTTCGAAAATCCCGACGCGACGACCAGCCACCGAAGTAACTCTGCCAAAAATGTTCATGCGGGCCTGCTGGAGACCGCCGCTATCTTCAAACACGAGGTCGCGATTCTCAGCTTGGATCGTAAAAGCAGTTATTACCCTTTCGTCTGACTGGCGGAAGAAATCAACCCGAAGATCGAAGTTAAGTGGATTCTCCTCCACCACGCCGGTGTTAACCGCCGTTGCCAGATCGTTGAACTTAACCTGAGGTGGCCTGCTTAAGTCGGCCAACAACTGGAGTCGTGAGAAAGGAGAATCCTGTTCGCGTTGATAATTTGGATTTCCAATTCCGTTTGCACCAGAGATTCGATCCGACTTATCAGATAGTCCCATCTGTTCCGCGAGAGTCAGGCCAGCTCCCGGCACCATCAACAACGCATCTTTTTCGTTTGGATTTCTTGCGATTCGATATTCACCACTGCCCGTTGGATCGACGAATTCAATCTCGACTCCGGAACCAACGCCCGCGATATAGCGATAGAACCATGTCTCGAAGGGATATGTACTCGTCGAACCTCCTCCCTCGTAGCTGGGTCTTTCATACGAGCCACCCATTGGGTGTGTCTCACGTTCGTCGGGCTTGCCATACATAATCCAGATGCGTCCACGGTCACTCTTCCAACCCGGAATTCCGGAGGCGAAGTGTTCGTTCGCATACGCAATGCGCTCGTAATACTCTTCTTTGAATTCGTTCTCGTCAGTGTCAGGATCCGGATCTCGTCGCCGCCAGAACTCTTCAATGAATCGCTCGCGCTCGTCGTCGGTCGCCAGTTTCTTAAAAGCCTTCCGCTCCTCGTCGGTAATGATGTAAGTGACATCCTTGTCGAGCCAGTCCTTGTAAGCCTTCTTTAATTCAGGTTTCACATTCCGAGGCTTGTTACTTGGGTCCTGGGAATCCTGGGCAGCGATGAACGAGCTGGCTGAGGCAAAAAGGCTAAGAATCAGAGCCAGACGAAGAGCAACTTTCTGGTAAGACATTCGAAACTCCTATGAAGACTTATGCGATTCAGTGATACGGACTGACGTCGGAAAACGATCGGAGACCCCGGATTCTAAGATCCTCCAAAGAATACAGTCAAGATGCGGTAGATGCTGGCCTTCGTTGCCCCAAAACGCCTTAAAACTTAGGCAACTTTGATTGGTTATGGAGATCAGGTGGCCGTCCTTGGTTTATTGAAAATCCAGGCAACGAAAATAGAGACGACGTAAAGAACCAACATCGGGGCCGCAAAAAGAAGCATGTTGGGTATGTCGTTCGTCGGGGATAAGACGGCCGCCGCAATCAGGATCACAATCAGGGCCATTTTCCATACCCGGATCATTAATCGGGCGGTTATCAGGCCAATGCGAGCCAGAACGTACGTTATCGCGGGCATCTGGAACACGACACCCATGCCCAGCATGACGATAATTATGAAGTCGAAATAATCATCGGCCTTCAGGAGGAGGCGAAAGTCGCTACCCAGTCCGAGCAGATATTTAGCCGCCGGCGGAAAGATAATGTAGTAAGCAAATGCGGCCCCAATTACGAATGAGATGGATGAAAGAGCAATAAAAGGTGTCACGTAGGCGCGCTCGTGAGGATAAAGACCAGGTGATACGAAAGCCCAGATTTGCCAGAGTAGAAAGGGGACTGACACGCAAACAGCGGCGTAAAGCGATACTTTGACATAGAGTGAAAACGGCTCCAGCGCACTGGTGACGATCAGTTTGTCGTTAATTCCCGAATAAGCATCATTAGCGGCAAGGTCCGTTGGCAGTCGAACTCCTTTGGGAATGACGGTGGTCCCCGAGTACAGTGCCTCGTCGGTGAAGAGTCCGAGTTTACCTTGAGAATCCTTTACGACTCGCGCCGTCACGGAAGCGCCCGCAGGAATTAAACTGGTGCCTAATTTCGTTTCCTGAGCAAAGACGTAGCGACCTGTGTCGTTTTCCTTGAGCGTAGCAATTGAAGTAATCGTTTCATTTCCTACCTGGCCGGCTATTGGTACTTGCGTTCGCTGTGCTTCCGCGAGCGCCCGCTCAACCGGGATGGCAAGAAAGTTGTATATACGATCAGCAAAAAACCAGGACACCGATGCAGCCAAAAATACAAAGATGAATGAGCGAATTAAACGCCGGCGGAGCTCGTCCAGATGCTCCAGAAATGACATCTGACCACCGAGTTCTTCTTCGTTAGACTTGTTTGTGGATAGAGCTCTAAGAAGTGCTGACATTACGGGTACATTTACAGCCAGTCGTGTTTGCGCATAGGTTCAGGTTGATCATTTGCAGCGGGAACTTCTTCGGCGGCAGCGTTCGGTTGATAGGGATTCTGGCGGGCAATTACGTGATCGGGCTTCGCAGGTTCTGGAAGAATGTGATTTTCGGTTTGTTCGACGCTCGCAGTTGATTGAGTTTCTTCGAACGTCGAGTTGTCGGGTTCTCGTGCACTTTCGAGTGCAACTTCACGTTCCCAGGTGCGTTTGAAGTCTTCGGACGCTTTGCGAAACTCAGCCATGCTCTTTCCCATAGACCTGGCAAGTTGCGGCAGTTTACGAGGTCCAAAGAAGATCAGGGCGACCACGAGGATGAACAGCAATTCAGTGCTTCCAAGTGAATCGAGTATTAGTGCTAACAATTCTGCTTATGCCTTCCTTTGGAATTTATCAACGGTAATCGTCCGCGGTTGGATTGTATCGCGCACTATGAAAAAGCAGAAGGCAACAACCGAGCATATCGAGTAGAGATCACTTATGGAGGAGACGGGAACGCTGCAGGACTTTGCCGAAACGGCTGAAGCAATTGCGGCAACAACCAAGAAACTCGAGAAGGCAGCGATATTGGGTAGGTATCTCAATAAGCTTTCAGATCCGGATCTAAATCGCGCCACCAGGTACTTCGCAGGCCAGCAGTTTGCGCAGGCAGATTCTCGAACGACGAATGTTGGCGGCAGCATTATTAGTGCTGCGCTTAGTGAAGCCACAGGGTTTAGTGGCGAGGACCTCTATCCGCGCTATGTGCGATTAGGTGACCCCGGCGAACTCGCCGAGGAAATCGTCAAAGAAGCGGGACAAAACCAGCCGCCCACCATAACTCTCGTGGAAACCGAATCGTTGATTACTCGTCTTAGTGATACACGCGGCATCAAGAACAAGACTGCATTGTTAACTGCTCTAATTCGGAGGTCCACACCACTCGAAGCAAAATATTTGATCAAATTACTTGCCGGAGATTTGCGAATCGGCTTGCGCGAAGGCCTGGTTGAAGACGCGATCGCGCGTGCATTCGATCAGCCGCTTTCGGATGTTGCCAATGCAAACATGTTGCTCGGTGATATCGGCGAAACAGCGGTACGTGCTCGATCGTCAGATCTCCACAACGTGGATATGCGGCTCTTCCATCCGATTAAATTCATGTTAGCAACGCCGGCGGCTGACTTGAGTGATATCGCTAGAACAATGCCGGCGGAATTCTTAGTTGAAGATAAGTTTGATGGTATTCGCGCGCAGGCTCACGCAAAAGGCGATCGAGTTGCTATCTATTCGCGAACGATGGACGAGATCACTCATCGCTTTCCCGAGCTGGTCCAACCGTTACGAGAATTGGCTGTAGACGTTGTTATCGACGGCGAGATCGTTCCGGCGAACGACAATGGCATCCTGCCATTTAGTGAACTGCAGAAGAGACTCGGTCGCAAGACTGTGGGCCGTCAGCTGCTCGTCGCAGTTCCCGTCATTCTGGTTGCGTATGATCTGCTCTTCGCGAACGGACAGGTTTTGATAGACAACCCGCTTGCGGACCGACGCAAGATCCTGGAAACAATAATTCCGCAAAACGGACCTTTGAGGATGTCCGAGGGCAAATTGTTTACTGATGCTGCCAGCCTGGACGATGAATTTACTCACGCACGTAATCGCGGCAATGAAGGCCTGATGATCAAGAGTCCGTATTCTGTTTACAAACCAGGGAGACGGGGTCGTGATTGGTTGAAGCTCAAGCGTGCGATCGCAACGCTCGATGTCGTTGTCACTGCCGTTGAGGTGGGACATGGCAAGCGTAGGAGCCTGCTCTCCGATTACACGTTTGCGGTCCGCCGATCTGAATCAGACGACGAGCTTTTGAACATCGGTAAGGCCTATTCGGGTTTGACGGACCGCGAACTTATCGATCTCACGGAATGGTTCCAACATCACACACTTCAAGAGTTCGCACACGGCCGAGTACGAGTAGTTGAACCATCAATAGTTATTGAGGTTACTTTTGATAGAGTTCAACCATCGAAGAGGCACAAGAGCGGCTTTGCCCTTCGATTTCCGCGGATTGTACGGTTACGACCTGACAAAGGGCCCAATGAGATCGACACTCTCGAGACGGTGAAAAGACTGGCTGGCGAAACCGGCTCGGAATAAGCAGCCGGCCCGACGGGAGTGACAAGACCTGAAATTCTGGGCTATTCGTGGTCTATTGCAAATCGCCGATGGCTATTGCCATAGATTCGCCTTGGAGTTAGGATGCTCTTCGTCACCGCCCTCTCAAACGGGTTTCGGCGTGCGAAAGCGAACCTGCACACACAAGGACAGCAGGCCGCTGGGCCCGGCAATCATGGAAAGAAGTCTAGTTGTAGATTGTGCCTAGTACAGTCCCAGCACGGCCATAAAGCCGTCGTAAACCAGCTGGTAGGATTCATCGGTAGTACTGGTGGCTCCTCCTGTGGATGTCTGAGCGGTTTCGCTGGTAGTCGTAGTGCTAGTTGAGCTCCCCGGCGGCGGCGGCGTTTTGCCCGGTGTATCTAGCTCACCGGCAAAGGTTGGAAGGGCCAGGGCAGACACAAAAATCACCGCAACGGCGAACTTTTTGAAAAGTTTCATTGATCTTCTCCTCGATTTTGTAGTCAAAGCCGTGAGGGTGTGTGCAACCAAGCTCGATTAATTGCTTGTTTATGATAATATCCGTCAATCAAGAGGCTTGCAAGGTTCCTTACCTATATCTAAAACTGGAGTTTTAAGATGGAGTTACAAAGATCCATTATTGTCCAAGAAACCGTCTCCCGAACCGCAGAGGACGTCACCCCATTGTGTGAGTTGGCTAAGGGTTTTGAGGAGGCGGGTGAATTTGAGGAGGCGTTTGAAACGCTCCGCCCCTTCTGGAAACAATTGGGCGAGCGCCCCTTAACCAGTGGTTTGTCAACTGAGGCTGAGGCCGAGCTTCTCCTGCGATCGGGAACTCTTACCGGTTGGCTGGGTGCCGCTAAACAAATTCCTGCAACCCAGGAATTAGCGAAGGATCTTATTAGCGAGAGTGCGGCACTGTTCGCGAAGGCCGGCTCAACGGATAAGGTAGCTGAGGCCCATGTGGATCTCGCTATCTGCTATTGGCGACAGGGTGCTGTTGATGAAGCCCGGGTCACTTTAAAGCACGTGCTTGAGACGTTAGGAGAGTCGAAGAGTGAACAACGGCTACGTGCACTGCTCAACATCGCGATCATCGAAAAGAACGCAACTCGTGACCTCGAAGCCTTGCGTATCTATAAGCAGGCAGCCCCGCTCTTTGAGGAGAGTTCGAATCATGCCTTGAAGGGAAAGTTCCATAACTCGTACGCGACACTTCTTAGGAGTCTTGGTTTTTCTGAGAATCGCGAAGAGTACATCGACAACGCATTGGTGGAGTTCACAGCTGCGAGTTTTCACTTTGAGAAGGCGGGCCACAAACGGTTTCAGGGTCGCGTTGAAAATAACGTCGGATTTCTCTTCGCGAGCTTGAGACGCTTTCCAGAAGCGCATGAACATCTAAATCGTGCGCGATCGGTACTGTTGAGTGTAGGTGACCAGGGTGGCGTGGCAGGCTGCGACGACGCGCGTGCACAAGCATTCCTGCTCGAAGGTAAAAACACTGAAGCGGAAAAGACAGCTGCCAATGCCGTGCGCAATCTAATGGCCGGCGAAGAGCATACGATTCTAGCCGAGGCCTTAACCACACATGGAAAAGCGCTGGCTCGCATTCAAAACCATGAAGTAGCGAAGACGAGATTAGATCGGGCAATTGAAGTTGCTCGAAGTGCCGGTGATTCTGAGCGCGCTGGCATTGCCGCGGTGAGTGCTATCGAAGAATTGGGAAGCAAACTATCTTCGAACCTATTGCTGGAATACTACCAGACCGCGGAATCTCTTCTAGCAAACTCGCAGAATAGCGGTCTGAAGGCTCGACTGGGCCAGTGTGCCAGAACGGTATTGTCTGTAAGTCTCGAGAGCGATCGATCGATTCCGACAACCGGTTTGTCTCTTGAAGAGGAAGTCCTGAAGTACGAAGCAAATCTGATTCGGAAAGCGCTTCAACAAACGGGCGGCAGTGTTACCCGCGCTGCTCGCTTACTTGGCGTTACGCACCAGGGCCTGGCGTTTATTTTGAATGGACGTCATAGCGATCTGCTGGCGATTCGAACACCGGTAAAACGTCGTCGCAAAAGCATCATCCGTTTCCACTGAAACCTCAGCTTTAAAATTTTTTCCAATAGCGCTGACCTAACCAAAGGCAGCGCTATTGCTGTATTTGTGCTCTAACAACAGTTCTTCTATTATCGATTACTCCTTCAAAACGACAGTCGATTGAGCGTGATTATGAAGAATCGAATTGGCCCCCTGCTTCTTGTTTTTATCCTTGTCACCTCCGTCTCTCTTGCACAAAAGACTCGACGGGCAACTGTTCGACCAAAACCACCAGTGGCTACGGCTACATCCCAGCCAACACCAACGCCACAAACAGCCAATAATCCGCCCCTGGCAGCTAAGCCCTCGCTTCCTCCTGTCCCGATTGTCGTTGTGAACGGTCAAACGTTCGGCACCGCTGATTTGGATCCACAAGTTCGACAACAGGTCGAAGACCTTGCTGACAGGATTGCGGAGGCGAAACGAAACGTCCTCGATCTACAAATCAACACCGCGCTTCTGGAGATAGAGGCCAAACGGCGTGGAGTGAGCACTCATCAACTGTATGAGCTCGAGGTCACAAAGCGAATCCCGGCTATAACCCCCGCTCAAGTCAAACAGTTTTTTGATCAGAACAAATCGCAATTCGAGGGGGCGGATCTGGCAACCGCAACCACTCAAATACAGGCCTATCTACATGACGAGGCTCAGAACAAACTTGCTGATGATCTTGTGGACCGCCTGCGCAAAGCCGTGCCGGTTTTGATAGTAGCGGATGTCACGACTCCAAATCTTGCAAATGAGACTGTATTAGCCACCGTGGGAGGCGTACCGATCAAGGCATCCCAGTTGATCGAGAGACTGAAGCCAATCGTCTACAAGATTCAGATGGAGACATACCAGATCGAAAAGCAGCAAGTTGATCAGTTGGTGGACAACGAGTTACTGCTGGCTGAGGCAAAAGGAAAGGGTATTGGTTCGGAAGAAATCATTCGCACTGAAATCAGCGACAAGGTTCGCACGCCTACAGATGATGAAGTGTCGAAGTTCTATAACGAGAACAAAGAGCGCATCACTGGTGATCTGCCGTCAGTGCGTAATCAATTAGCGATCTACCTCCAAAACGAGGATCGACAGCGTCTGGAAAAAGCACTATCCGATCGCTTAAGAAAGAACGCCCAGATAAAGTGGTTAATCAGCGAACCATCGCAACCAGTTCAGTTGATTAGCGTGGACGATGATCCATCGACTGGTCCAGCGAACGCGCCTGTAACGATTGTTGAGTTCACAGATTTTCAGTGCCCTGCCTGCGCCGCGATGCATCCCGTACTTAATGACGTACTGAAGTCGTATGGAGACAAGGTGCACTTTGTTGTGCGCGACTTCCCGCTGAACCAACACCAATGGGCGCGCAAAGCCGCAGAAGCAGCCAACGCGGCGCGGGCACAGGGCAAGTTTTTTGAATATGCGGCGTTGTTATTTCAGCGGCAGAAAGCCCTCGACGTGCCTTCGTTGAAGAAGTACGCAAGTGAGCTTGGCCTTAATCGAACGAAGTTTGATAGCGAACTTGATAACGGCACTTACGCGGCAGAGGTCCAGCATGATGTCAGCGACGGTGAGATGTACGGTGTCGGAAGCACGCCGACGATCTTCATCAACGGCGTTATGTTGAGAGTCCTAAGCGCAGATGGTTTGCGCGAGGCGATTGACCACGCGGCTGCTGCCCCGAAGACTGGAGCCAGTCCTCAGTAGGCAATGATCCCAGATTTCAGATCTCAGATCCCGACGGAACCCCAAGGATCAAATCTGAGATCTTAAATCTGAGATCGATTGGACATTGGACCAAACCCCCGCGTGACCCTTCTGTAAGACTTCCGACAACAACTGGTCCTAAAAATCTAACCAGGAATATCTCGCACGAGGTTCAACCATAGCGAGCAGGGGTTAGGCAATGGCGCTTCTTTTAAAACCGGATCGACTCAAACGCTACAAAGATGTAGCAATGCTTCTGATCAAATACGGTCGCTCCGATTTGATTAGCAAGGCCGGCTTGGAAGAAAGCGTTTTGCCCGGAGAACTTGAATCCGCAACTGCCGCCTCTGCAGATGAACTAGCCGCCGATTTAGAAAGGCTCGGTCCCACCTTCATCAAGCTTGGTCAACTTCTTTCCACTCGTGGGGATCTGTTGCCAGAGGCTTACCTCGAGGCGTTGTCCAGGCTTCAGGACAGTATTGAACCGTTCAAATTTGAAGAGATTGAAAGAATCGTCACCAGTGAGCTGGGTGTCAGAATCTCAAAGGCCTTTTCTGACTTCGACCCAACGCCGATCGCAGCAGCTTCGCTGGCGCAGGTGCACCGCGCGACTATGCGTGACGGCCGCTCGGTTGTCGTGAAGATCCAACGACCGAATATCAGGGAATTGATCGTTGATGACCTGGAGGCGCTCGGAGAAATAGCAGAGTTTCTCGACGCACACACGGAGCTCGGCAAGCGTTACGAATTTGCGAACATGCTCACCGACTTGCGGAAGAGTCTCCTTCGTGAACTCGATTTTACAATTGAATCTCAGAATCTGATTGCGATTGCAGAGAATCTGGACGAGTTTGAGAACATCGTCATTCCAGACCCTGTCGAAGACTTCACGACGACGCGGGTCCTCACCATGGAGTACATTCCGGGAAAGAAGATTACCCAGCTCAGTCCGATCCGACTTGTCGAGATAGACGGTCTTGGTCTTGCTGATGAACTCTTTCGCGCGTACCTGAAGCAGATACTCATCGACGGACTGTTTCATGCCGATCCTCATCCTGGAAATGTATTTCTCACACCCGACGATCAAATTGGGTTGTTGGACCTCGGAATGGTTGGACGAGTCACTCGAGCATTTCAAAACAATTTGCTCAGACTGCTCCTGGCAATCAGTGAAGGCCGAGGTGACGAAGCTGCTGAGGCTGCGATCAAAATGGGTGAGCCCAAAGAAGGATTCGACAGGACAGCATTCACTCGGCGTGTTGGTGACCTCGTTGCGGAGAATAGAGATGCTGTCTTGAGTCGCATGAACGCCGGCAAGGTGACGCTCGAGATCACGCGAATTTCGGCGGATTGCTGGTTCAGGCTTCCCTCCGAATTCACAATGATTGCAAAAACTTTGCTCAACCTCGATAAGGTGGTTTACACGCTTGATTCTTCGTTCGATCCGAATGTCATCATCCGCGAGCGCGCGACCGAGATTTTGGAGCGAAACATCATCCGGAGCATGTCGCCAAGTAACTTATTGGCGGGCGCCGTTGACGTAAAAGAGTTTGCAGAGAAACTACCATCGCGAGTCAACCGAATTCTCGATGCTATTGGAAACAACGACATTCGCTTTAAGGTCGACGCCATCGACGAGAAGATCGTGCTCGACGGACTGCAAAAAGTTGCTAACCGCATAACTTTGGGTTTAGTCGTTGCGGCTTTGATTGTTGGTGCGGCAATGCTGATGCGCGTTGAGACGGCATTCCGAATCTTCGGATATCCAGGCCTCGCGATGATCTTGTTCATGCTGGCAGCGTTGGCTGGTTTGGGACTGGCCCTCACAATTCTCTTTTACGACAAAAAGCCAGACGACTAGCAGGGTCCTGCTCCTGCTCCTGCTCCTCCCAGTCCAACCGTGTTTAAAACCTCAAGAATTTCTCAACCTCTCTTAGCTACAAACCAAAAGAAAGTCTCAGAACGACAACCCCATGCCGAACAAGCAAATCCCAATTGAATCCAATACAAGTCAGTGGCAGCTGATAACGGAGAAAATAGCCCTCCCGACAGCAACTGCGAGCGTTCGAAGACCACGTCTCCTGGCACTGCTGGATCAAAGTCTCCGTTCCTGCACGTCAACGATCATTACTGGCCGCGCAGGATCGGGAAAGACGTCTTTGGCGATCGATTTTGCCGACCAATGCGAGCGCCGTGTTGCCTGGTACAAGGTGGATGCGCCGGAGACTCAACTGAGAATCTTCTTTGAGTACCTTATTTCCAGCATCTACGCGAAACGGCCAGGTTTTGGTAGCTATTCGCTTTGCTCGTTGATAGACCAGTCGTTCGAGACACACCAGATTCCATTACTGGCGGACGTCTTTCTTTATGAGCTGCAACTTCAACCCGCCCATCCGTTGTTAATCGTGATCGAGGATCTGCATCTCGTCTGTGACGCGGAGTGGTTGGTTCCTTTTTTCAGACGGCTCCTGCCATTACTACCGGCCGACGTCCACGTCATCATTACGAGTCGAACGATGCCGCCCGCATCTTTTTGGCGGATGCGCTCCAAACAAACGCTGTCGGTGATTGATGAAGAGATGCTTCTGTTTTCAGCACAGGAAGCACTAACACTGTTTGAGCACTACGGACTAACGCGTGAACAAGCAGCCGTTGCCATGGAACATTCGCGAGGCCGTGCGGCCTCACTTTCGGATCTAGCGGCAACGTTGCATTTTGCTGAAGAAGCCACGCGGAGTGAAACATCCCTGGTTTGACACGGTCATTTCAATGGCTTTGCACGAGGAAATCGCCCACCCTGCAACCCCTTCCGGTACTTCGCCATCTGGTGGAGCACCGGGATTTCCCTATGCTAATCTTCGGGTTTTAGAGAACAAGACCCAGAGGCAAAGGGTAATGCCGTCGAAAACCCGACAGGGTAAACCTCCCGCCGCTTCGCTCGTGGCAGCAAAACAGCAGTCTGCCACCGTTCGTCCCAACTTTTTTCTTCGCACCAAACTACTGCTGCCACGACCCGCGCCGGAATTACTTTCCAGGTCTCGACTGATCGAGCGACTAGTTACAAACCTGACCAATCCACTGACCCTGGTAACAGCAAATGCCGGATCGGGCAAGACAACCCTTGTCGCAGATTTCTTGCGGACGCAGGACCGGCAGTTCGTTTGGTATCAGCTCGACCACACGGACGCCGATGCATTCGTGTTCCTGGGTTATTTGACGTTTGGCATTCAGCAGGTCGTTCCTGACTTCGGCAACGCGATGTTTGCGTATCTTAGAGAAGCCTCAGGCGAGCTCGCTCAAAATCCCGAACGGGCTGTAGACGTTTTGATTAACGAAGTACTCGAACGGGTCGAGCAACAAATCATCGTCGTGCTTGACGATTATCATCATCTTGGGCAGGACACTCCCGTTCATGCTGTTCTGGATAGGTTACTCGCTTACCTGCCCGATGTTCTTCACATCGTAATGATCTCCCGCGAAATGCCCCCGCTGGCATTGGCTCGGCTGCGTTCTCAAACGCCGGCGGCGGTAATCGATCGGTCAGAACTTCTGTTTACTGACGAAGAGACTCGCGAGTTGTTTCGCAAGGTTTTTGATTTGGAACTCACTGCCGAGCAGCTAGTTGAATATCGCGAGCGCACACATGGCTGGATCACGGCTTTACAGCTCGTTCGCCAGGTCGCTCAGAAAACCGTCACAAATCTGCAGGACGGTAAAACTGATCTGGTCGATGTATTACGACAGTCAGAACGCAACATCTTCGACTACTTCGCTGAAGAAGTTTTCACTGACGAGTCTGAATCAATTCAACAACTGCTGTTGAAGATCGCGCTGCTTGACAACATCGAACTCGATACCTGTGCCGCATTATTCAAAGAGATGAATTGCGCCCGTCTCCTGCCGGTTCTGGTCCGTCGCAACGTGTTCATTACAGCCGCGAGTGATGGTAGTGGCGAAGAATATCGTCTGCATCCTTTGTTCCAAAGTTTTCTGAGACGACGCTTGCGCAGCGAGATTGGCAGAAGCGGAGTAGCTGCTGAACAACAGCGTTACGCAGAATATTTTTTGAAACGTGGTTTGTGGGAACAGGCGGTCAGACATCTGTTGGGGGCCGAAGACTTCAATAGAGCAGCAGAAGTGATTTCGGAGAAAGGCGCTCAGTGGATCTCTTCAGGTGCCTTGAACTCGCTCGCGGCGATGGCGGACCTGTTGCCGGCGGAGGTGACCGAAGCATATCCCAGAACGATCGTTCACCGGGCGGAAGTCGCGAGACTTCGTGGGGAATACGAATCCGCCCGCGCGCTCTTCAGACGAGCGGCGTCGCTGTTGCAGCAACTGGGAGACCGTGAAGGAGAGGCGGAAACGCAGCATTCGCTCGCAACCCTCGCCCGTCGCGAAGGGGATTACTCGTCGGCATTAAAGTTCGTTGACCGGGCGCTGGAATTAACTGATGACCGTTCGGTTCGGATGAAAAGTGCCAACACCAGAGGTTTGTGTTTGGTATCAGTTGGCGAATGGACGGGTGCGGAAGTTGAATTCCGAACCGCTTTGCAACTGGCTCAGGAAGCTAACGATGAACGCTACGTGCGGCTGATTACCCATAACCTGGGACTGCCGGCAATGATGCGAGGTGACTTTGGCGAAGCTCTCAGATGGCTTCGACGCATGTTGGGAGATGGCAACCAGGTTCCAATGCCACAGGAGGCAACTGCGCATCTCAACATGGCCCACTGTTACCTCTACCTTGGTGACCTTGCGGCGTGCGAACGGAACCTGGACGAGGCTATTGAGCGATGTCAGCTCTTCAACCTCATAGCGGCGCGAGCAGACGCGTTCGAGACTTACGGAAATCTTTACCGCGAGCGGGGCGAGATTGATAAAGCCAATGAATACTACCAGAGAGCAGCTCGCGCATATGACGAAGCAGGCGTCAATCTCGCGCGTACAGAGCTCATAGAAGAACGGGCGCTGTTGAATCTCGCGGTCGGCGATGCGGTTGCAGCCCGAAATCAGATCGAGCGTCTGATCGAAGCGCGTCCCCTGGCCACGAACGAGATTGGGTTTCATACCGCAAGTTTGACCAGGGCCCGCATCATGATAGCCCAGGGAGACTTTGATGCTGCGCGATCCGATCTGATCCAGGCCCAACATTATTTTCATGACCATACGCTTTATTACTACGAAGCACAGGCGTCTTTAGCACGTGCTGTGACAGAGCTTCGATTAGGCAATGAACCGAAAATGATCGAGTGTCTGCGTCGTGTTGTGGATTTGGCAATGCGATTTGATTACGAGTACTGGTTGAGACGCGAGGCTCTTGCCAGTCATGAATTGTTTGCGTCGGAAGAAGCTGCCGAACTGTTGCCTTCGGACCTAAGACGCCAACTTGTCGAGAGAGTGACAACCAAGCCTGAAACCGTCCCGGTAAGTACAGAGCTAACGCTTCAAGCAGAGCCGGTACCGGATCTCACAATCAACATGCTCGGTCCGGTTGAAATCTTCCGGGAGTTTTCGCGACCGCTGGCGCCTGATGCGTGGGTCACGCGTCGTGCTCGAGACATCTTGTGTTTCATTGCCTCTCGCCGGCATCGCCGCGCGTCAAAAGACACCATCATCGACACCTTTTGGGGTGAGACTGATCTGGCCGTCGTGGAGAAGAACTTTCATCCGACAATCTCCCACATCCGCAAGGCCCTGAACAGCAAGAAGTCTCTTAAACAGAATTTCATTCTCTACCGCGATGGCGACTACCAGTTAAATCCGGAACTCTCATACAGCATCGACATCGAGGAGTTTGATCGGTTGGTTGCGGTGGGAGAGAACGCGCGGCGAGCGAGACACTTTGACGATTGCGTCAAGGCTTACGAACAAGCGATCGAGATCTATAGAGGCGATTTTGCGCAGGGAAGTTACGAACCATGGGTAGATGAGCAACGAAGTTATTACCGAGAACAGTATCTTCACTTATTGGAGTCGCTGGCGGCGGTGGCCGAAAAGCGGGAGGAGTGGTCCCGATCCCTGCAACTGGCCCAGCAGATTCTCCATGAGGATCCATTTCGAGAAGACATTCACTGCGTCGTGATGAGGGCTCACGTAAACATGGGCAATCGCGGCGCCGCCAGGGACCAGTATGAAGCTCTGAAACGCTTGTTGCAGCGTGAGCTAGGGGTCGAGCCTGGTCGCGAAACCAGGAAGATTTATCAAGACCTAATTGGTCAGGAATGAACGATTGCGTCGAGTTTCTTAGGAAAACACAAGCGTAACGCAACAAAACAGGTAAGGCAGTGAACCTAGAATACGAACCAATTCTTGAGGCGCTAATTGAGAATGGAGCAGATGGTTGTCGGTGTCGCCCGACCGACACAGCGCGGATGCCGAAAAGCATCGGGGCTCCAGCTTTAGCAAGAACATCGCCCCTTCGCCAACCCCTAGCATGCTGCGCCGATAAACCCGACTGAGGTGATAGTTTGCTCAAGTCTCGCTTGTTTACTTCCAGTCTTACAAATCGTTGCCGCAGCATAGTTGCGCTTTCGCTGGTGTTGCTGCTGAACGCTGGACCAATTTTCGCCGGCATCACTGTGGTTGGGTCCAATGGAATAACTGCGACTGGTGCAGACGGGGTTCAGTTCACCGGTGTTTCCGGGATTACGGCAACGGGTGCTGATGGCATCGTAACTTTCGGTCCGAATGGCATAACGGCTACTGGCGCCGACGGAATCACTGCAACCGGAGCGGACGGAATTACAGCGACGGGCGCGGACGGAATCACCGCCACGGGCGCGGACGGATACACTTATCCAGGCGCCAACGGAATCACTGCGACCGGCGCGGATTCGCTTCTAATCAACACTGCTGATGGAATCACCGCAACAGGAGCCGATGGTATTACGGCGACAGGAGCGGACGGCACAACTTACCAGGCAGATGCGATCCAAATTAGTTTCCCAAGTGGCATTACGGCAACTGGCGCGGATGGAATTACCGCCACCGGCGCGGACGGCATAACGGCCACCGGCGCAGATTCCCGTGACATTGCAAATGCCAACGGAATCACCGCAACGGGAGCAGACGGCATAACCATCTCCGGCGCCGACGGAATTACGGCGACCGGCGCAGATGGCACTGTTTATTCAATCCCAGTAACCGCATTGACGCTTGTAGGGGCGGATTTGCTCGTCGTAGCAAACGCGCACGGCATCAGTATCACCGGTGCCGACTCGATTACAGACACTGGTGTAGATGCTTTGACATCACTGGTGAATACTGGAGCGTCAGCAACAGGCTTGCGCAGCGTAGATCCGGAACTGGCGATCACGTTGAACCGGTTAACTGACGACAGCAATGTGAGTGCAGCGATCGTTTATCACCAGTGGCCCACCGATGCTGACATCACACAATTGAAAAACATCGGTTTTCTGGGTGGAACTCGTTTTCGGGTCTTGCCTGTTGTTATGGTGACCGGTACACGTCGACAGATTATCGCTGCCTCGAAATTACCGAATGTAAGGTCAATCTACGGAAATCGAACTCTTCAACTGAACAGTGAACCAGAAGTAAGATCGGCAACGGGAGTCGATCGCGCGTGGCAGGACACTGATCTCATAGCCAGAAACGGCACGTCACTCTCGGGTCGAGGAGTTACTGTAGCTGTTCTGGATACGGGCATCGATTCAACTCATCCAGACGTTGCGGGTCGCGTCACGAAGAACATACGACTCGCTGACACCTTAAGCCTTGGCGTGGGATTCAACTACCCAGTCAGTACCGACAACTTACCCAATACCGATCTGGTCTATGGGCATGGCAGTTTCGTCGCGGGAGTTATTGGCGGAAGCGGCGCAGTGTCCAACGGAAAATTCAAGGGCGTCGCGCCGGGCGCAGACCTGGTGGGCTTAAATGCCGGTGATCTAACGCTCCTGTACGTTCTGGATGGTCTTGATTATTTGCTTGCCAATCCAGGTCTGAATGTTCGCGTGGTCAACTGTAGTTTCTCTGCAAACACGGTGTTTGACGTCAACGATCCCGTGAACGTAGCGACGAAGATGCTGACTGACGGAGGAGTTAACGTTGTTTTTTCAGCCGGCAATACCGGCCCAGGACAACACACGTTGAATCCTTATGCGGTTGCCCCATGGGTTGTCAGCGTTGGCGCGACCGACACGCAGGGAAGACTTGCAAGTTTCTCGTCACGCGGCGATTTCGCAAGTGGCTTGTTCAGGCCCACGGTTGTTGCTCCCGGTGTCAATGTTGTCAGCTTGCGAGGATCCGGAGTATTGAATGTGACGGGTGCAACCGGACTCGCAAACGTGGATGCGCAACGACTCACGCTCTCCGAATTGCCTTACTACACGACTGCAAGTGGAACCAGCTTTTCGGCTCCGCAAGTTGCCGGGACTATCGCGTTGATGCTGGAGGCGAATCCGAGTCTGACGCCGGCAAACGTTCGCGATATTCTCCAGCGCACCGCGACGCCTTTAGCGCCTTACTACGAGCACGAAGTTGGCGCAGGAATGCTTAACGCTCATGCGGCCACACTCCAGGCAGCTTTCTCATCACGAAACTTCGGGTGCTGGCGTTCAATTCTGGATCGCGGTCAAGTAAGTTTTGTCAACGATCCACTTTCTACGTTTTCCGGCACAGTTTTGCCGGGCGGTTCGGTTGATACGACGGTTCAAATTCCGGCAGACACCGTTTTTGCGACGGTGCAGATAGGTTGGGGGCCGCTGTGGAGCGTGAGCGATCTTGGCCTCTACGTTTACGATTCCGCTGGAAACCTGCGCGCTCAGTCAAACTCAATAAATCTACCCGGACTTACCGGGAAAACTGAGCGTGTTGTCCTGAATCTACCAACGGCAGGTACATGGCGAGTCCGAGTAAAGAACGGATCGATTCTGGGTTTATCTCAAAACTTTGCCGGTGTCGTGCAATTTAATCGCGTCAGCTACGGAAACCTTTTGGATGCCGGTTTACTAAACACGAGCCTGCGTACCGATGTGAATCAAATTCTTCGATCCTTTTCCATGTGGCCTATTGGCTCGAAGTTTAGACCGGAGTTTGATATCAGTCGGGCGGACCTGGCGTCGGCGTTGGTCTTAGGTGCTCGAGTGCCCCAGTACTTACCGGGCGCACCGAGTTACAACGATGTACGAGACTTGCCGACGATGGCGTTCGTGGAAACTGCCCAGGCCTCGCCTAGCGGGGCGTTATTCACGGATGTCGTGAAGGGGGGAAGGTTCCGCCCGACTGAGGGGGTTACGCGTCTTGTGGCTGCAGTGGCAATGGTAAGCGCGGCCGGGTTAAAGGCGGAGGCTGAAGCGAAGGCGAACACGCCACTTTCGTTTCTTGACGCGTCGACGATTCCGGCTGAATTGCGAGGTTACGTGTCAGTGGCAGTTTCAAGAGGTTTTATTCAGGCAGACAGTTCGTTCCGGCCCCAAAACTCTTTTACACGTGGCGAGCTTGCGCATGCGATCGCTTTGATCCAGAACCGTGCGGTTCAGTGAATGTCGCGGTAGAGTTTTTCCACGGCCTGCGTCTGTTCCTCAGTCAAAAAGGAGAATACGACACCGAAGCCGATACCTGGTTGAGAAGTCGTAACGGTTCCTTTCAGTGGTAACCACTCACCCGAAGGAAGCAGTACTTCCAGATTCATGACTTCATCTATATCCGCCAGGCCGGTGGTGTTAATAAAACAGCCGCTCAGGCTGATGTCTTCAAGTTTGGCCTCATAACTACCGGAAAGCGAATCCCACTTAACGACGAGGTTGACGGTTTTTCTTTCGCTGCTTCTTCTTTCGTCAGACATAGGCTTGTTTCACAGTTGGCCGTAAAAGACCTTTGTATCATATTCAAAAATCACAGTGCCGTTAGTTTGATGGCGATCGAAAACATTTTTGACTTCCTCAATCATGGGCTCAAATGCTGGATGCCCTGGTTCAGGTGTATAAGACGATGAACGCAGGCGACCTTTCAATCCCTCGAAGTCAAACACCTGTGCGTTCGGGAATAACGCGACCTGGCAGGCTCCTGGTGCGAAGAACTGCGGGATTAGATCCTCTGCCTTTTCGTGACGAATGTCCTGATAGTCAGTTCCGTAGGTCAGAAGCAGGAGCTCGTAGTCTTCAAGGAACGGAGCAGACACGAGCTTGCGAGCATTCCAGGTAATGGTCACCCAGCCGTCTGCCTTCAGGATCCGCCTGGCTTCCAACTTGAAGTTGTCAGGATCGAACCAATGAAAAGCTTGTCCAGCCGTAATGAAATCAACGCTCGAGGTCTTGATACCGGTAGATTCCGCGTTTCCATCGATACTCTTGAAGTTTGGAAAGCTGCCGAGGATTTGCTCAGCGGCTGACCGCATTCCAGCGTTCGGTTCAACACCAAACACGACGTTGCCATTGGCGAGGAAGAGTTCGGTGAGCTTGCCAGTGCCTGAGCCAATATCAGCGACTACAGAATCAGGCGTGAGGCCGCATTCTGTCTTCAAGAGTGTAACGATCTCGGCGGGATAACCGGGGCGGTATTTAATGTAGTCAGCGATACGGCTGGAGAATCGTTCTACAGAATGCGACATGTCGAATCCTCAGTGGCGAATTTGAGCCACCTATAAAACACAGATAACACAGATCAGCTTATTCAAACAGTCAGATCCGTCTAATCTGTATTTATCTATGGCTCAATCTTACTTCGGGAACAGGCCGGCTGTTTTTGGTGGCGGCTGACTTGGAGCGAATCGCACTAACAGCCGGTGGGCGAGCAGCAGCGCAACAATAAAACCGAAGGTTAATGGCAGTCGCGTGTCAGATTTAACCAGCAGCCAAAAGTGAATAACACCGGCAATCGCCGCAAAGTAGACAAGGCGATGAAGTAATGCCCATCGTTTCCCGCCCAGCCGCTTCACCATTTTGTTGGTTGACGTAATCGCCAGAGGCACCATCAGAAGAAAGCCTGTCATGCCGACGAGAATGAACGGTCGCCGTGCCACGTCTTGCGTGACACTCAACAAGTTGAAGAGCCGGTCAAGCCAGACATAAGTCAATAAATGAAGCGACCCGTAAAAGAATGCAAAGAGTCCGACCATTCGCCTGACTTTCACGAGTGAATTAATACCAAACGTCTTTCTGAGTGGCGTCAGGGCAACAGTTGCCGTCAGAAAGATAAGTGTCATCATTCCCGTGGTGCGAATGGCAAACTCCTGAGGATTCGCGCCGACGTTGTGGCGATAAGAATCCCAGAGCAACAGAACGAGCGGGATTAGCGCGTTGACGAAGATTACCAGCTTGAAAAAGCGAGTGTTGTTCATACGGTCTTTGGCCATTGGCCTTTGGTCTTTGGCCTTGGTTTCCTAATTCGGACCCGGTTGACTAAAACCAAAGACCAAAGGCCAAAAACCAAACTCAAAAGTATTTAACTAAATCCATCCCCTCATAAAGCTTGGCAACCTGTTCACCATAGCCATTGAACAACAATGTCTTGCGTCTGCCGTATTCGCCAATTCGCTGCTCGGTTGCCTGACTCCATCGGGGGTGCGGCACCTTCGGATTTACATTCGAATAAAACCCGTACTCATCAGGCGCCTCGATATTCCAGGTTGTCGGTGGTTCGTCGGCGACCAGCGAGATTTTGACCACAGACTTGATGCTCTTAAAGCCATACTTCCAGGGCACAACGAGCCGAATTGGGGCGCCGTCCTGCGGCGGAAGCGTTTCGCCGTAGAGGCCTGTTGCCATAATCGTGAGTGGATGCATTGCTTCATCCAGACGCAATCCCTCGACGTATGGCCAGCTTAGAATGCCGGTGCCCTGATTAGGCATGCGTTTCGGGTCGAGCAGTGTTTGAAAGGCAACGTACTTAGCCTGCGACGTCGGTTCTACTTTTTCCAGCAATTTGTTTAGGGGAAAACCTATCCAGGGAATCACCATCGACCATCCCTCAACACAACGCAACCGGTAAATTCGTTCCTCTTGTTGAAACTTAAGTAGTTCGTCTAGATCGAAGACCTTTGGTTTGTTGACGAGGCCGTCAACCGACACTGCCCAGGGCCTGGTTACAAAACCCTGAGCAGTGTACGCCACCCCGCTCTTTGAAGTGTCAAACTCGTAGAAGTTGTTGTAGTTCGTGATGCTTTGAATCGGAGTTAACTTCTCGTCCACACGGAATCCCGAGCTGGTAGAGTCAGCAGTCGAACTTTTCGCCACTTCCTGAAGTTTTTCGCCCGCGGGTTTTTCAACTGCCTTGGGATTCAATCGTCGATAAAGCAAAGTGCTGGCCGTTGCCGTCCCAGCCATAACCGCCGCCTGGATGAACAGTCTGCGATTCAGATAAGTCTTTTTATCCGTGATTTCACTTGATTTGATCTTTTCTTCCATCTCGAACCTACTCGTTAGACTCCACACATTTGTCGCGGGGTTCGCTAATTACTTACGGGATTACCTGGGCATTTGGATTGTAGATCACGGTTAAAACTAAGCCATAGGTGAGCTCGGATTAGACAGATCCGAGCCTTTAAATGAATTGATCTGTGATATCTGTGTTGATCTGTGGCTTAATGTCGTCGCCTAAACCCAAGGACGATTACGTGGAACAACCGACCCGGCTGACTCCCGATAACGAACCCTCAGATCACATTTCGACTCGAAGCCGGCTACTTCGCTGGGGAGTTGTCCTGGCCGTTGCTTTCGGAATCCTACTGATCCCAGTTCCCGCGGGTATCACGAGTCAATCATGGCGTCTACTTGCCATCTTCGCCGCCACCATAACCGGTTCAATGGTGCGTCCGCTTCCGGGTGGAGCAATGGTTCTGCTTGGTGTCACCGCGTTATCCGCATTTCGCGTGATGACAATCGAAGAGTCATTAGGTGGCTACGCAGATCCAGTTGTTTGGTTAGTGCTGGCGGCTTTCTTTATTTCACGAGGCATGATCAAAACCGGCCTTGGAAGACGAATCGCTTTGTTGTTTATTAAGGCGATTGGCCGTTACTCGATTGGCCTGGCGTACGCCCTCATCTCAACCGAAGCGTTGCTGGCCGCAGTCATTCCATCAACAGGAGCGCGTTCCGGCGGAATCATTTATCCGATAACCAAAAGTCTTGCTGAGGCGTACGAATCGCGACCCGGTGCGTCGGCACGTCGTCTTGGAGCTTTCCTCATGGTGGCGGTATCGCAGGGTAACATCGTGTGCTGCACCATGTGGTTAACGGGTCAAGCTTCAAATCCAATTATCGCGAAACTTGCTAAGGAGGTGACAGGAATCGAGATCACGTATGCACGTTGGATAACAGCGGCATTGTTGCCCGCTTTGGTCAGTCTCATCCTTGTGCCGTTACTCATCTATCGAATCTTTCCACCCGAGATAAAACATACACCCGCAGCATCCGAGTTTGCTTCGACGGAACTCGCAAAGCTCGGTAAGCCGAAATGGTCAGAATGGCTGATGCTGCTGGTGTTCGTTTTTGTCGCAGCCTTGTGGATTAGTCCATGGTTTCATTACGCGACTGTCGCAATGATCGGCATCGCTGTTTTGGTGCTTACCGGCGTGCTCAATTTCGGTGACTTGATTAGTGAACGAGGTGGATGGAGCGTCTTCATCTGGTACGGCGGGTTGGTAAGAATGGCAGAAGCGCTTGGCAAAACAGGGATTACCAAACGATTTGCAGAAGCTGCTGCGACGATAACGCTTGGCTGGAAGTGGTGGCTGGCCCTCGCAGTTTTGTTGCTAATTTACTTTTACGCCCACTATGGCTTCGCAAGTATCACTGCTCATGCGACTGCGATGTATACACCGTTTCTGATAGTCATCCTTGCTGCCGGCGCACCGCCATATTTAGCAGTCTTGTCACTTGCTTACTTTTCCAACCTGGGCGCTGCAGTCACTCACTACGGTACAACCGCATCACCGATTTACTTTGGCGCCGGTTACGTCTCGCAGCGAACGTGGTGGTTGATTGGGTTAATAGTCTCGTTTCTGACTATTACGGTCTGGACGATCGTTGGGTTTGCGTGGTGGAAGGTTTTGCGACTTTGGTGAAGCGCAATACAAATATTGATCTGCTTAACTTAACGGCTGACGTCCGACGCCAGTTCAATTCAATAACAGAACCCACAACGCTTAACGTCCGCAAGCTCCGTCGCCAATTTTCGAAAAGAATAGCTGAACTCCCTGCTGAGAATGTCGTTCAACTGGCGATCAACTTAATCGAGAGTGTCATCGTTCCACGGTTCTTCGCGTACGAGTTAGTGCAACATCATCGAGCGGCGTTGAGAAGTCTGAATTCCAGAACCATTAAGAAATTGGGGAATGGAATAGGTAATTGGGCTGCGGTGGACTCATTCGCTTGTTTTCTTGCCGGGCCGGTTTGGAGAGAGCATCAAATACCAGATTCACTGATAGTCACCTGGGCTGGCTCGAAAGATCGTTGGTGGCGTCGAGCAGCGGTTGTGAGCACCGTCCCGCTCAACAATAAGACGCGGGGTGGGCGAGGTGATCTGGCTCGAACCTTACAAATTTGTCGGCTGGTAGTTGACGATCGTGACGATATGGTCGTGAAAGCGCTCTCCTGGTCGTTGCGTGAACTTGCCAAGCGAGATCATTTGAGTGTCAGGGCTTTCGTTGCCGAACATGAAAAACGACTCGCACCAAGAGTATTGCGGGAAGTGCGAAATAAGTTGAACACAGGACTTAAGAACCCAAAATCCAAATGAGAGAAACCGATGGCAGGATATTCTGGCACCCCTCTTCCAAAGAAACTTGGCGTCAAGCCCAACCAAAGAATCGCTTTAGTGAACGCTCCGAACGACTTCGCGAAAGTTCTCGGTCGATTGCCGGAAAATGCCGTGATTGTGAAGCGACTAAACGGCCCGTTGGACTTGGTTCTATTGTTTGTTGATCGCGAACAGACGCTGGCCAAACAGTTTCCAATCCTGGCTAGCAAACTTCAGAGCAATGGGATGATTTGGGTCGCATGGCCAAAGAAGAGCGCTGGCGTTGCAACGGATCTTGTTTTTGAAAAGGTTCAACGTATCGGTCTGGACTGCGGATTAGTCGACGTAAAAATTTGCGCCGTCGATGACGTGTGGTCTGGTCTTAAGTTTGTAATTCGATTGAAAGACCGCAAGAAGAGGTGACGAATCAGTACGGTGAGCGAAGCGACCGATTGACCTCGCCCTCAATACTCTTCGCGCTTCGTGTTGGTTGAGGTCAATCGGTCGCTTCGCTCACCGTTCTAATTCGCGTGATGCTCTCCTTTTCGGTTGAACAACAGTTTTCCACAGCTTCTGAGGAAATCTTTGTGGAAATCCAACTGCCTCGTTTTACAAATCTGTTACAAGTGGAAACTTAGAACACTTTGCACACACTAGCGGCGTTCAGCAAAGCCGTTACGCAGCAACAGTTGAGTTGAAGAGTGAGAAATATGATCTTGTTGTTGCGAGTTGGACCAGCGAAAAAGGCAGTTTACTTTTTCGGATGCTGAAGAGGTGCTTTCTAGCAAACCAGACGCGTGCTAACAGACGGCGAACAGTTTTTTACTTGAGCTTCAACCAACTGTTTTCCTAAGAATTTTTGATCTCATTTTGATCTCGATCGTCTCCTTGAATACTTAGTACAACATCAAGGAGTGTCTTAAGTGATCATGTATCCTCACTCAAGAGAGACGTTTGCAACTTCAAAAACATCGAATGAAGACATTGCGAATTCGCAAAAATTTCTGCTTCATTTCGCATCATAAAAGTTTTGAAAAAGGCCTTGCAAAAAAATCTTCGATCACTATAATGCGATTCCCTCGCTGAAGCATTGATTGCCAGTTTATAAGTTGATCAGCGAACTGATTTTTGATTCGTAAAGAAGGTTGACTCGCTCTCATAAATTCTCGCAATTGCCCGGAAGCCTTCTTCGTTAGTCAACGTCAGTTAGTAGTGGGGCGCAAGTTAGTAGGGAAGTTGCGCAGAGGCAATCCAGGCGATCGCCCCCTATTAGGGCTCCTTCGCCAAACAATAAACACTAAAAACAAGTGCCCAGACCGGAGAGTAATCTAGACCGGACTGAGGAGTAGTGTTTCTCAAAAAGACTGTTCGCCCCGAATGTCTGTTGCCTGTTGGAGTGTCCGAATGAGAGAAGAGACAGAGTTAGCCCCCCATGTTAAGCATTGCCCAATTTGCACGCAGGAGCTACCGATATCAGAGTTTGGAATTTGCCGCGCACGCAAGGATGGACGAAATCTTTACTGCAAGAGTTGTATTCGCAACAAGGTTACAGAGAGTAGACGCGCGTTAAAGGAATACAAATCGGCTCGCAAAAAGTACATTGCCCGGCAGGTTGAACTAAGCGAGCTGGTACATGCGGATCATTCAGCCAGTATTGCGTACACCGCAAAATCCGTCAGTAAGCTTTCTCCTGTCGAGCGCGTGCGGGAAGCGATTCGCAGAGGCGCACGAACGCAACGAGAAATCGCGCAGGAAACGAAACTCGGCAAGGATGAGATCGGTGATGCCCTGGCAAATCTATTGCTCTGGACTCGCGAAATTCGAACCCAGATCAAGGACAATACCAGATTGTATTTTCTGAACGATGGAACAGACGCAGCCCAGGAAGATGCACCGCAACTCCCGCCGCGGAAACGTGACGTTCCAAGCTCGTTCAGTTGTTTGCATGGATTGATGCCAGGAAAGAATCCCGAAGGTGAACCGGAGAAGATTGGAGGCTGGGTGGCAGCCTAGCCCCATTCAATTTCAGATTTAAGATTTCCATGCGTAATAGGTCCTATGGGTCGAATAGGCCTATTGATCGTTGGCCGTCATCCCGAGAAAGCTCCGAGTACCTCATCTGCGTGATCCTCGGGCTTTACCTTTTCGAATACTTTCTTGATCTTTCCCTTCTCGTCGATCAGAAAGGTTGTTCGATGAATGCCCATGTATGTTCGCCCCATAAATTTCTTCTCACCGTAAACGCCGTAAGCGTCCGCTATCGAATGATCGGTATCGGCTAGCAGTGTGAACGGAAGGTTGTACTTGGCGGTGAACTTCTGATGCGACTTCTCACTGTCCGGCGACACGCCAAGAATGGTAATGCCTTGCTTCTTGAACTTGGAAAACGCATCCCTGAATGAACAGGCTTCCTTTGTACAACCTGGTGTATCGTCTTTGGGATAAAAATAGAGCACGACCTTTTTGCCGCGAAAGTCTTTCAAGTTGACAGGTTCACCGTTCGCATCCGTCGTTTTAAAAGCGGGCGCGGCATTTCCTTCTTTAACCATTTACTCTCTCCATTAGTTGGGTAACAGGATCAATCGCATTCTAAGACTCAGAACTACACAAAACAATAACGACTCCGAAAGCAATCACATGAAAAAGGCAACAAAGAACGGTTATTGGATGGTTAAGCAGGAACCCGATACCTATTCCTGGGACGATTTTGTTAAGGACGGAGGTACGGATTGGTCTGGAGTTCGAAACTATCAAGCACGAAACAACCTGCGCGGAATGAAAGTGGGCGATCGCGTGCTTTTTTATCACTCGGGCAAAGGAAAGGAAGTGGTCGGCCTTGCTGAAGTAGTGAAGAGTGCTTATCCGGATCCAACGGCTGACGACGATCAGTGGGTCGCTGTTGATTTAAAACCAGTGAAGGCCCTGGCGAATCCTGTGCAACTCGCCGCGATCCGCTATGACAAGCGCTTAAGCAATCTTCCGCTGATTAGACAGTCGCAGTTGTCAGTAATGTCGTTGAGCAGGGATGAGTTCGATGTGATTGTGGCGATGGGAAACAGCAAGCCACGTAAGAAGTAAAGGAAGACTTATGTTCAAACAGATTGATTACACAATGATCGTTGTCTCTGATATGGCTAAGTCGGTTGAGTTCTATCGAGACAAGTTAGGAATTCCTCTGAAGTTCGAATCGCCTGAATGGACGGAATTCGCCACGGGCACGACGACACTCGCGTTACATGGTGGCGGGACGTCGCGCGAGTATCACGACACTGGCGATCAATCCAAAATGGCAGGCTCGTGTTCAATTGGTTTCAATGTGGACGATGTGGATAAGACTTATCATGAATTGAAAGCTAAAGGCTTGCGCTTTGTGATGCCACCAACGCAAAGAGAAGGGGAAGGAATCAAGTTGGCGGTGGCGATTGACCCCGATGGATTGCCGGTTTCCTTCGCACAAATGATCAAATAATGTCCGATCTGCGTCTGTCTTGTCGTTACGTGACCAACCAGGCCCGATCATTTGGAGCTCGTTAGGAACATGGGGCCTGGTTGGTCACGTCACGACAAGCTGAAGCATATGGACATTTCAGTTCGGATCGGGTGGTTGATAAAGGTCCGGCACTTTAGCAATTACCGCTGGATCCAATCGCGGTAACTTCAGTTGCTCCATTAAAAACTTCACCCGGTCGCGCCGAGCCTCAGCGTTTAAGGCGTGTGGCGCGTCATAGAACAACATGAGTTTGGGCTTGCTCACATACGCATCATAGAGTTTGGCTCGCTCAGGAGTTAGAAATTTCTCCTGCGTCGCAAACTGCATGAACACAAACGCAGGCGCCGCATGCGAGACGTACCTCCCTTCGTCCAGCCACTTGTATTCATTCATAAAGGCATCAAGCTTTTCCGGGCCAATCTTCTGCCGGTAATCCTGAAATTCCTTCGACTTCATATTGACTTCATCAGATAGAGGTCCCGCCATCAGGACATAAGCCTTCGCCCTCCGATCCACGCCACTCAGGAAAGCCCCAACCATTGCGTGATAACTATGACCGACATAAGCAAGACGTTTGGGATCAACGTCAGCTCGTGCCAGGAGCACGTCAAACGCGCGTCGCATGTCGATCACTGCCTGAACCATGTCCGTAGTCTGCTTCACATTGAGTGGAGTCTTGTCTTCTACAAATCCAGGCCGCGCAATTGGACCGTCTGGAAGGATTGAAACGACGCCCGCAGGCGCAATAGCTATTGCCTCATCGAGAAACTCTTTGCGATTGCGCATTGGCGAGTTGCCCCAGTACCAATGGCCCCATACGACTCCCGCGAATTTTCGTTTACCTTTTGGCACGACTAAGTACGCCGGAACGACGCCGCCTTTCGGGCTGGCGTATGTGACATCGTAGACGGTGACGTCTCCTCTGTTCTCCGTACCGATGGTCTTTAATTCGAGACTCGCGGATTTGTCGTAGTCAAAGTGACGGACATAATCAGCCTGCTGGCACAGTGCCGGTGAAGCCCAGAAGAGAGCCAACACGACTGTTAGATAACGAATCTTCAGAATGCTCATGCTAAACACTCCAGCGCTGACTTAAACTTGCCGGTGAATTCTAGCTGGCTTTACTATCAGATTTGAACTCAGGGGGAAAGAACAGGATGTAGCTTGGATGCAGTCAGTGTCATTTCGTGGTATTTCGTGGATCGTACTTTTGGAACCTGGACAAAACGATCCACGAATCACACGAAACACACGAAAGAGACTTATTTTCGACCCAGATCCCGTGAAGGGAGGTAGCTATCGATGCGTCTGACTGAGATGGTTTCATGCTCTGGTTGAGCGGCGAAGCTTAGCCCGAGCTTACTCGCTCAAGTGTTGAGCGGGCTTCCGAAACAGCCACATGACCCCAATCTGATCGTCGGCTTTGATACCGCCGACGACGCGGGAGTATACCGTCTACGCGACGACCTCGCTTTAGTGCAGACGCTCGACTTCTTCACGCCGATCGTTGATGACCCGTTCGACTTTGGGCGCATCGCTGCTTTGAATTCAATTAACGATGTCTGGGCAATGGCCGGAACACCGATCACTGCGATGGCGATTACGTGTTTTCCAAAGAAAGGCATCGATCCCGCAATCTTGACCGAGATTATGCGTGGTGGTCTGGAGACTCTGAATCAGTATGGTGTGACGCTTGTTGGCGGCCACAGCGTCGACAACGAACAGATCATGTTTGGTTATTCAGTTACCGGGACGATTGATCCAAACAAAGTCGCGCGAAACACAGGCGCCCGCCCCCGAGATGTGATCATCCTAACCAAACCCATCGGTACAGGCGTGATTTCAACTGGAATCAAGAAGGGAAAGGCGAATGACGTTGTTGTGCGGAAGTCAGTTGATACGATGCTAACTCCTGGAAAATATGCAGCCGAAGCGATGCGCGAGTTTAGTGTGCAGGGCGCCACTGATGTCACTGGTTTCTCGTTACTCGGTCATGCGTGGGAAATGGCCTGCGCGAGTAAAGTCACTATTGAAATCGATTCAGCTTCAGTTCCGTTGTTGGAAGGAGCTTTGGAGCTGGCGAATCAGGGAATGTTAACGAGCGGAGACAAAACAAATCGCGAATACGTTGGCAGCGACGTAAGTATGGCAGACTCTGTTGATGCTGACCTTGTGAAGCTGCTCTTTGATCCACAGACCGCTGGTGGGATGTTGATTGCGATCGAAGAAAACAGATCTGAGTCGCTGCTCAAGAGGTTGAAAGAGAATTATTCAGGGGCGAGCATAATAGGCAATGTAGTGAGTCGCGGACCAAAACGGTTAAGGGTCATCTAATCTGCGTAATCTGTGTAATCTGCGGATGACGACTTTGGCTCCCTAGTGTCACCGAGTATTATTGCGGCAACCGGGAGCATTTCAATGGTTTTAGCAATCAAAGAGTCCGCTGGTAAGAAGCCCCTCATCGAGCTTTATCAAAACGTTCGCCGGCGCACGATGGAAATCGTCGCGCCGCTCGAGGTTGAAGACTATGTAATTCAAACCGCCGAGTTCATGAGTCCGCCTCGTTGGCATATCGGTCATACATCCTGGTTTTTTGAAACTGTTTTGCAGGCCCACCAACCCGGTTATCAAGTCTATTCCGACGATTTCCTGTTCTACTTCAACTCTTATTACGAAGGTTTTGGAGCACGAATCGAAAGGCCGAAGCGCGGTACTAAGTCACGACCTACTGTGAATGCGACTGTGGCTTACCGGAATCACATCGATGAGCAGATGGTCCGGTTCATCGAACGAACAGACGATCTAACTGTCCATTCGTTAGTCAGGCTGGGTCTCGAACATGAGATGCAGCATCAGGAGTTGCTTGTTTACGACATCAAGCACCTGCTGTGCGATCAGTTTGATGTGACGACCGCTGCGAAACCGGTTTCTGTTGCAACTGTTGACGGGATGGCGGAGTTTGAAGGCGGGCTGATGAAGTTGGGGTGTGGATTGGACGGCGCGCTGTACCAAAGCGACGGCAGGCCGTCGCACTCCAAAGAGTTTGCTTTTGACAATGAGAAGCCGGAGCACGAGGTGTTTATCCAGGACTTTGCCATCGACAGGGCGCCGGTTACGAATGGTCAGTATTTTGAATTCATTCGGGAGGGTGGATACAAGAACTATCACTGGTGGTTTTCAGAGGGCTGGGAAACTGTCAATCGTGAACACTGGCAGGCGCCACTCTACTGGGAGTTTCACGACGGCCAGTGGATGATTCGCGACTTCAACGGATTGCAATCTGTTTCAGAACGTAAAGACGAACCCGTTTGTCATGTCAGTTTCTTTGAAGCGTCAGCTTTTGCGAAGTGGGCAGGCAAACGACTTCCCACCGAAGCTGAATGGGAGAAGGCGGCGTGTTATGATGC
>DASYPT010000017.1:0-33579 GCA_036006355.1 Pyrinomonadaceae bacterium
TCAGGTCAACATAAGTCTCATACTTCTCGGGGAAATTCTTCCGCATGAATGGCCAGGGGAAACCAGGGATTGAGATGTACTGCACCGAATGATTTCGACGCACCTGATCGTCAGCCCTGCCGTTGGTGGGACGCAAATAGATGCATTCAAAATGAGATTGGTCCGGAGCCACACGAAACGCGAGACCAACAAATCCTCTTGCACCTTCGCTTGCATTCGGCAATGGCGCACCAGTTAGATCAACCTCAATCGTGCCGTCCTGAAAATCAGTGTTCGACAATACGGCCAGCCTGCCTTCGTCGCCTAAACCTGTCGGTGCAGCATCCGTCACACGAACGGCGGCACGTCCGTTATACGTAACTGATTCCGTTGTCACATTAACGAGCTTGAGATCTTGCGTTGAAGTTAATGACAGCTTCTGAGTCTGCGCTGACGAGATCGCAGTGGTTAGCAATGCAGATAGAAGTATGAATGTTGTTAGTAGTTTCAATTTCATTTCCATTAGTCGTCTCAGGCGTCTTAAAAAACCCTTCGAGACTAGGTGGACAGGATCACAAGCTCAACCTTGAAAAGAACAAGTAGGGAAGGGTGGCTTGCCTCCGCTGGCCTTACCCAATTTCAACCTTAAAGCAAACAGGTTTAGGCCAGCGGGGCAAGCCACCCTTCCTTATTTGTTCTTTTCAAGTTCAGTCGTTATCTGCTTGCAAAATGAGCAGAGAGACCCTGTGGTTAAGATATGCACCAACCTAAACTACAGAGACACAGAGAACACAGAGCTAACGCAGGGGTAAATCGTTATTCGTATCGCAGCGCTACCAGCGGATCGACCTTCGTGGCCTTCTTCGCCGGCACATAGCAAGCAAGCAATGCGACGAACACCAGTAACAAGGAAACTGCAACGAATGTCAGAGGATCAGTGGCGCTAACCCCATACAACACACTAGTGATCGCGCGCGTAACCAGGTAAGCGCCAAGTAACCCAATCGCAACTCCAATAATCGTCAGCTTCACACCGTGACTCAACACTAACTTCAACACATCGCCGAGTTGAGCACCCAGCGCCATGCGTATTCCAATTTCACGTGTGCGCTGCGCAACCGCGTATGAAGTAATTCCGTAGATGCCAATTGCCGAAAGCAGCAGCGCAACCAAACCAAAAACCCCCAGGACCGTAGCTGCGATGCGAGCCGGAAACAAAGATAGACGCATGTGCTCAGTAAATGTTTTCACGTCGAAGAGAGGAAGATTTGGATCTACAGCTTGTATTTCCCTACGAACGTTGCCGAAGATCGACGTAGGAGTACTTGTAGTTCGGACTACAAGCGCGCCATTCGACGAGTAATCCTGAGCGAGAGGCGTCCAGGCGAATGGGCGTGGTTCCTCGGCAATGTTGAAGTACTTGCCGTCTCCCGCCACACCGACGATTCGAATGAATGGCCCCTCGGGACCACGGAAACTGAAACGTCGATTGAGTGCGTCGGCATCTGAACTAACGAATGGCAGCAAGCGTCGCACAAAAGTCTCGTTCACAACTGCTACTGCTTCACTCTTCTCCGCATCCTGCTCGGTGAACTCGCGTCCTTGCAGGATCGGAGTCCCCATCGTTCCAAAGTAGCGTGGCGTGACGTTAGCAGTCATGGCCGTAGGCACATTTGCCCCACGTTGCGTTTCGTGACCTTCCACATAAACCGTATTGCTGTTGTAGTTCAGACTGAGCGGAACCCAATTAACAACCGCCGCCGATTGCACGCCCGGCATTGACTGCACGCGCGCGGTTACATCTCGATAGAACTGCTGTCCGTGAGCTTCGTCGTAACCTTGTAAGCCGAGATCAAATGACATCATCAAACCATTGTTGGTATTAAATCCCGGATTCATTGTTTGCAGGTGTTGAAGTGTACGAACGACCAACCCCGCTGCAATCAAGACGACCAGCGACAGAGCTATTTGTGCGACAACCAAAGTACTTCGCAGGCGACTCCGACTCGCACCTCCCTGCGCGGCGTTGTCTTTCAGTGAACCAAGAAGACTTGGACGGGTGGCCTGCAGGGCCGGCGCAAGACCGAAGACTGCGCCCGTTATCAGGGAAATGCCCATCGAAAAAAGAAGAACGCGCCAATCAATTCCAACGTCCATGGACAAAGGAAAGTCGAGTGGAGGTTTGAATGCCAACAAGCTGCGAATGATCCAGATGGCCAAAAACAGACCGCCAAGTCCTCCAATGATTGAAAGCAGGATGCTTTCCGTAAGCAGTTGACGAATCAAACGAATTCTATTGGCGCCCATAGCCAGACGAATTGCAATTTCACGTCGACGATCAGTAGCCCGAGCCAACAACAAGCCCGCGAGATTCGTGCATGTGACAAGCAGTACCAGCGCCACCGAACCCATCAGGATCCATGTGAAGCTGACTACGGCGCCGCGTAGTTCAGGGAGAATGAATCCTGTTGGGACAATCTTGATCGAGATCCCTTCATCCTCGTTGGGATATAGTTTCCCGAGCTGCATCGCCAGCATGTTCAACGACAATTCAGCCTGGCGCGGACTAACGCCTGGTTTGAGCCGTCCAACACCGAAGAAATTATTTGACTTTCGACTGTCGAGCCAGGTCGCGCCGGGTTCAACCCATTCCATCATGTGTGCCGGCACCCAAATCTCGGGTGAATAAATAAGCTCAGTCCCCTTGAACCCTGCAGGCGCGATTCCAATAACCTTGAAGGGATGGTTGTTCAGCAGTACTTCCTTGCCGACCAAATCAGGATCGCCACCGAATCGCCGCTGCCAGGAGTCGTAACTAACAACGATGACCGGGTGAGTAAGCTTGGTCCGATCTTCTTCAGGCGCGAATGTCCGACCTCTAATTGCTTTGACGCCGAGCACGTCGAAGTAATTGCCGGACACTTCGTAGCCCCATATGCGCTCATTGTTACCAGACCGGCTCATGCTTAAAGGCGCGAATCGATAGACGAGCAAGCCGGACAGCGTCTGGTTTTGATCCCGAAAATCGACGTAGTTTGGATATGAGAAAGCCTGCATCGTATCGTCTTTCCCACGCACTGAGACGGAAACGATCTCTTCGGGTTTGTCGACTGGCAGTGATCGCAAGAGCACTGTGTTGACCAAACTGAAGATTGCCGTATTGGCCCCGATGCCAAGCGAGAGTGTTATCACCGCAACGGCGACAAAACCCGGGCGCTTGGTCAACCCACGAAAGGCGTAGCGAATGTCTTTAAGTAGAGATTCCATATTATTTCCGATTTCCAATTGCCAATTGTTGATTTGCCAAGATTCCGAAGCCAACATAAATCGGCAATTGGCAATCGGAAATCGGCAATGTCCTCATTCGTTCCTTAGCGCTACCAACGGATCAACTCGCGTTGCGCGGCGCGCGGGTAAATAGCAAGCAATCAACGCGACCATGATCAGGCCGACACTGACCAGAAAGAAGGTCGTAAGGTCGGTTGGCGCAGTATCGAACAGAAGACTCTTCATGAGCCTGGTTACTGTAAACACGCCTATCGAACCAATGGCTACACCAGTCAAGGTTAGCGCAACCGCACTTCTGAAGATCAGAGCCAGGACGTTTGAAGCGCGCGCACCCAAGGCCATGCGAATGCCGAGTTCATGTGTGCGTTGCGCAACGGCGTATGACATAACGCCGTAGATTCCGATCGCTGCCAGCGTTAGTGACAACGCGGCAAACGCTCCAAGTAAAATCATCGAAAAACGGCGCGTCTGAATCGAGTCAGCCATGACTTGCTCCATTGTCATGACATCTGTTGGCACCTGGTCCGGATCCAGCGACTGAACTACCTGCTTCAATGCGCCAGCCATTGCACCAGGATCTCCCTGAGTCCGAACTACCAGCGTCATAAATGAGACGGGATACTGCGGGAGCGGTAAATACAACGCCATTGACGTCGGCTTGTCCGGTCCATACTGCTTAACATCACCGACAATGCCAACAACTTCTCGCCACGGATCATCGTCGCGCCCGGGATTCCACGGCAGCTTAATTCTCTTCCCGATTGGATCCTGGTTGGGCCAGAAACGATCGGCCAGACTCTTACTGACCAACAAAACCTGCCTCGTGTCGTGCACATCGCGTTCTTCAAGTGATCGGCCTCGCACAAGTGGAATGTGCATCGCTTCGAGGTAACCAGGTGTGACGATGTAACGGTCTACGCTCGGTTCGAGTCCGGGTTGCACTGGCTGCCCTTCAATGTCGATTCCCGTCGTATCGAAATCATTAGCAGGTAGGGGCGTGGTAACACCGGCACTCGTTACGCCCGTTAAAGAACGAAGGCGTGTGGTAAGTTCACGATAGAAGTTTATCTTTTTGTCATCTGTGGAATACCTGAGTGACGGCAAGCCCAGATCCATCTTAAGCACTTGCGAATAATCAAAACCTGGATCGACTTTTTGAAGCCGACTGACGCTACGAATGAGTAGGCCGGCACACATCAGAAGCACCAGTGCAAATGCGATTTCGGAAACTACTAATGCGGCACGCAATCGACTACGGAAATGTCCAGTCGTAAAACTTCGACCGTGTGCTTTCAATGACTCGATGAGATTAGATTGGGAATTTTGCAGCGGAGGAAGTAACCCGAAAAACAGCGCAGTCAATAAGGAAAGGCCCAAAGTGAAAAGAAGGGCCGGCTGACTCAGTTGAACGGCCTCGAGCTGCGGAAGCATTTTGCCGCCGAGTATCTTGATGATGTCGATGCCCCAAATGGCAAGTACAACTCCAACGGACGCGCCAACGAAAGAAAGAACCAGGCTCTCAATTAATGACTGCTGAAGCAAACGCCAACGTGATGCGCCCAGTGCCGTGCGAATACTGATCTCTGAAGCTCGAAGAGTGGCACGAGCAAGCAGCAGATTCGCAATGTTCGCGCAGGCAATTAAAAGCACGAACGCCACAGCACCTAATATCAACCAGAGTGATCGCTGAAGGTCCCTCACATAATCTTGTTGCAAGCCAACCAGATGAATCCCCCAATTACTGTCCGACTCCGGATGCTCAGTCTCGAGTCTACGAGCAATAACATCGATGTCTGCCTGTGCTTGCGACAGGCTAACCCCATCCTTCAACCGGCCAATCGCTCGGAGATGTCGAGCAGAACGCATTTTCTCGTCTGTACTTTCTGCCACGGGTCGATAAAGCAAAGCAGGTTTGCCGATCAGAGTTGTAGGCAATGAAGCAAATCCCTGAGGCAGGATTCCCACAACGACGTGTGGACGAAGATTCAACAGAATAGTTTGTCCAACGATGGCCGGATCCGCGTTGTAGCGTTGGCGCCACAATTGATCACTCAGGACGACTACCTGATCCTTACCGTCCTGCTGTTCTTCAGGAAGGAACACTCTTCCTAACTGCGGCTGAGTACCAACGACTCTGAAGAAATCGTCACCGACAAGAGCCGCCCCAATGCGTTCAGGTGAAGCGCCTCCAGACATGAGAGGAGTCCAACTGCTGTATGTTGAGATTGCTTCGAACGTCGATTGCTGAGTCCGATAGTCGCTGATGTCTGTGTGCGAAACCTGACTGCGTGTGTCACCCGCAGTTTTGTCATGACCCCACAACAACACAATTCTGTCTGCCCGATGAAACGGCAGCGGCTTCAACAGCACTGCATACACAACACTGAAGATCGCAGTGTTAGCGCCAATACCGAGGGCGAGGGTGATTACAACGACGACGGTAAAGGCTGGTTGCCGTATAAGACCTCGAATTGCGTAGCGAAGATCTTTCAGTATGTTAGACATGGGCCCTCAACGAAATTTCAGATTGTCCGACGAACTTTAGTTTGTCGGACATCGACGCAAATCTGAAATCTGAAATGTACGACGCAAGAAGCACCACCACCATTAACAGATTGAATGTCCGACGAACTTTAGTTTGTCGATCGTGGAATGCAGGGTACACGGCGACAACAACGGTCCAAAATACCGAGATCGCCAAACTAAAGTTCGTCGGACATGCAATCTGAGATCTGAGATCTGAAATTTGAGATCATTCATACCGAATTAACACGAAACAACACGAAGACCACGGGGCAAATCCTAAATCTGAAACTCTCTATCACTCGTACCTTAGCGCAACGAGCGGATCCACCTTGGTTGCACGACGTGCGGGCAGAAGCGAAGCAACAAAAGCGACCACTCCCAACAACCCGAACACAACAACAAACGTGGTGACGTCGTAGCCGCTTATTCCAATCAACAACGACGAAACAACTTTCGCCAATGCAAGCGCCAACGCCAACCCGATGGCAGCTCCAATCAATGCCAATCGCATCCCCTGGCTGGTAATCATCTGCAGTACATCTTTGCGACTCGCACCCAACGCCATTCGAATTCCGACTTCCTTTGTGCGCTGGGAAACGACGTACGCCATGACGCTGTACAACCCAACTGAACTCAACAGCAACGCAACGAGCCCGAAACCAAGCGATAGACTCGCCGCCATGTTTGGAGCCCAGAGTGGCCACGTCATGTGTTCGGGCATCGTCCTTACACTTGATAGCGGAACAGTGCGATCGAGCATTTGCATTTCATGCCTGATAGCACCGACGAAATTGCGTGGGTCACCATTGGTGCGCGCAACCAGCGTCATGATTCCCGGGCGTCTTTGAGTGACCGGGAAATACATGAATGAACGTGGATCCTCCGCCAGGTTACGATACCTACCAGTCTTGACAACACCGACGACTTCGATGCCCTCATGATCGTCAGTTCCAATAAATATTCGTTTGCCTAGCGCGCTCTCATCTGGCCAGAGTTGTTCTGCCATGTGCTGATTGATGACGACTACTTTTTGCGCGTTTAGCTTGTCGCGCTCATCAAAATTTCGGCCGTCAAGAAAATCAATCCGCAGTGCGTTGAAATAGCCGGCGCTCACAACGTTTGTCCCGATATTCCGTCCGGTACTGCCCCGCTGTAAGACTTCACCCTCTTTCAATACTGGCCCAGTTGAGTTGGAGCTATCGCCCAATGGAATCAGACGGGCGACGCCTGCACCCGAGATTCCCGGGATACTCGAAACCCGGGCGACAGCTTGCTCGTAGAAATTCCTTGCACGCTCATTGTCATATCCAACGAGCTGAGGGTTTAGCGTTGCCAACAAAGCGTTCCTGGTCTCGAAACCAGGATCCATTTGCTGAGCTCGTCGGAAACTCTTGATGAACAGTCCACCACAAACGAGGACTGTCAGAGACAATGCCACTTGTGCGACGACCAACGTGTTTCGCAGTGTCAGCCGTCTGGTCTTTCGCTGTCTGACATCGGATCCGCCTTTCAGGATTGGCACGATGTCCGGGTTCGAAGAATTCCATGCTGGCGCCAATCCGAAAACCAGACCAGAGGCCACCGCAACCACAAAGGTGAAGAGAAGAGCCCGCGAATCAAGATCAAAGAAGTTTTCAATGATGTTGTATTGGAGGATGGGAATAAATCCCTCCATCAAATGAGTGATCCAATACGCCAACAACAATCCCAGGCCGCCACCGGCTAATGAAAGAAGCAGGCTCTCAGTCAACAACTGCCTAATCAATCTGCTCCTACTGGCGCCGAGCGCGATGCGAATACCGATCTCCTTGCGACGGGCGGCAGCACGTGCCAAAAGCAAATTAGCTACGTTTGCGCAGGCAATGAGGAGTACGAGTCCAACAATTGCCATCGCCACTCCGCTGCCACTCTTAAAAACAACCCCAGCGTTTCCCCAGCGACCATCAGCTTCCGTTAATACCTTTGCGTGCGTGGTGCTGGCGCGATCGTCGGGATAGATTTGATTCAAACGGCTGGAGATTGCATTCACCTCAGCAGTCGCCTGAGCAAGCGACACGCCCGGCTTCAATCTGCCAATTACATTCATCCAGTGGCTGTTGCGCGACTTTAGCCAATCAGTCACTCCGCGCAACTCCTCAACCATCGCGATCGGTACCCAAAAATCCATCGACAGGCCAAACTTCGATCCTTTGAAGAACTTTGGTGCGACTCCAATCACTTCATACGGTCGGTTATTCAGCCGCAACTTCTTACCAACGATGTTCGGGTCTGAACCGAGGCGTCGTTCCCATAGGCTGTGCCCCAATACAACAACTGGATGTGCCCCCGGAGCTCCATCTTCTTCGGGAAGAAACGCGCGACCCATCAAAGGTTTGACCTGCATCACGTCAAAGTAATTACCGCTGACGGCCTGGCCCCAGATCACGTCGTTCTGATCCTGGGTGTCGATCGCAACCTGCAGCATGTCTTCCGCAGCGAGGCCAGTGAAGGATGTACTTTGATTTCGGTACTCAACGAAATCCGGGTAGGAGATTTCATCAACCCTACCGCCGTCCTCTCCCATCTCAACCGGACGCACCAGACGATTGGCCTCAGGCACCGGCATGTCGCGGAGAATAAACGCACTCACGCCACTGAAGATCGCAGTGTTGGCGCCAATGCCAAGTGCGAGAGTCACAATTGCCACACAGGTGACGCCCGGGGTCTTAGTTAACATGCGAATGGCGTATCGGAGGTCTTTCAGCATCCTGATCCTCTTCTGTGCTTCGTGCTTTGAACTTTGTGCTCAAGATCGGGGCAGTAGCCCAACTGTCAAGGAGGACTTGCGATGACTAAAAGCTGCGCAAGTCACAATAGCCCTCCTTGACAGTCGGGCTACTGCCCCGATCTTGAGCACAAAGTCCAAAGGTCGTCATTCAGATCGGAGCGCTTCTAACGGATCGACCCTGGTTGCGCGACGCGCCGGTAAGTAACACGCGAGGAGTGCAACCAAAGTCAAAAGCGCCACAACTAACGCGAACGTCCTTGGGTCTGTCGCACTGACTTCGAATAGCAACGTTCTCAACAACCGGGTAACCGCGAAGGCGATTCCCAGGCCGGCAACGATGCCAATCGCGGATACACGCATTCCCTGCCCCAGTACCATTCTCAGAACGTCGCCACGATTTGCTCCCAATGCCATACGAATTCCAATCTCCCTGGTTCGCTCATTTACTGAAAAAGAGATCACGCTGTAAATCCCGACGAGCGCCAAAGTCAATGCAACGAACGCAAGCGAGCCAATCAAAGACATTACGAAGCGGCGAGGAGCTACTGAACCTTCGACCAGCTTTTCCAGTGGTTCAATGGCGTACACTGGTTGCTGCGGATCGATAGCAACGAGGCTTGAGCGAACTTCTGAAATCAAACTCGCCGGATCTGTTTTTGTCTTCATCACAAACGCCATTCGCGACCACGATTCGACATCCTGGCGATAATCAATAAAGGCACAGGGCACCGGCTCTTCTGTCAAACTTGCATGTCGCACACTGCCGGCAATACCAACGATAGTTCGCCATGACGTGTCCTTTGAGCTCTCCCCGATTGCCATCCGCTTACCGACCGGGTCCTCATTAGGCCAATAGCGACGAGCCATCGCTTCATTGATCACGATTACACGTGGAGCAGTGTCATTGTCCTGTTCGGTTAATCCGCGACCTCGCAGGATTGGTATGTCTAAAGTGGCAAAGTAATCGCTGTTAACCACCTGATAATCCATCGCCACGTTTTCGTCGGGCTTTGGCTCCGGTCGTCCTTCCACACTGAAGCCGCGATTCATACTGGCGCCGCTCAAAGGAAGATTCATCACCATACCAACCGAATTAATGCCGGGCAGCGTTCGCAGCTGTTCAATTACCTGCGAATAAAACTGCACTCGACTCTTTGGGTCTGGATACTTCTTTGCGGAAGGAGCAATTTTTGCGGAGAGAACATGGTCAGGATTGAATCCGGGATCGATCTGACTGGCCCGAACATAACTCGCGATTAGCAAACCCGCTCCGATTAACAAGACCTGGGCGAGTGCAAGTTCAGTGACGATCAGCACATTGCGTGAAAAAAGGCTACGCTTCCCTTCACTGGCTCTTGAGCCGGCGTCTTTGAGCGATTGATTTAGCGATCCTCCGGTTGCATGCAAAGCAGGCCACAATCCAAACGCAAGGCCGGTCAACATCGATACAAGGAAAGTGAAACCAAGCAAGCGCAGATCGACGCTTACCTCCTCGAGACGCGGAATGTCACCCGGACTAAGTTTCACGAAAAGAGAAACGGCCCAAACGGACAGGCCCAAACCGACGAGACCACCAAGAAAGCTCAGCACAACACTTTCTGTCAGCAGTTGGCGAACTAGTCGAGAACGGCTGGCGCCCACAGCTCTGCGAATTGCGAATTCACGATCGCGTTGAGTGGCCCTGGCTAGAAGCAAACTCGCAACGTTCGTACAAGCGATTAACAAAACAAACGCAACTGCACCCAGCAGGATCGACAGCAACGCTTTGACGTTCCCCACGATTTGTGTGTGGAGCGGGATCACGCTGGAACCAAGGCCGGCATTGGTCGCGGGAAAGGCGTGTTCGAGGCGTTGAGCGATACCTGCAATATCGGACTGAGCCTGCGATAGTCCAATGCCCGGTCGCAGACGGCCTATGACGCTTATGAAGTGCGCATCGCGTTCGTGACTCCAATCGTTTTTCGGGAACTGTGAAATCAAACTCATCGAGACTGCATTGCGGTCACGACCCAATACCCAGATGTCCGATAGCACTGGATACTTGAAGCCCGGCGGCATCACGCCAATGACTGTGTATGAAGCCTCATCGATAGTGATTGTTTTTCCGGTAACATCTTGAGCGCCGCCAAATCGTCGCTGCCATAGCGAATCACTTATGACTGCCAAACGTTGATCCTGATGCTCGTCATCTTCCGCCTGGAATGTGCGGCCGAGTCGAGCGGAGACACCAAGTGTGCTCATTAGGTTTGACGTTACAGTCGCGCCGTTGATTCGCTCGGCTGGACCATCACTGGTGAGATTGAAATTGCCATAGAAGGTTGCGGCCAAATCACTAAAGGATTTGTTCTGTGCGCGCCAGTCGGTGAAATTGCCGGGTGCTACAGAGCGTTTGTCATTGCCGGCAATCGTTTCCCAAACCACCACAAGGCGATCGGGATCGGCATAAGGCAAGGGTCGAAGAACGACTGCGTTGAGGACACTGAATATCGCTGTGTTAGCTCCAATGCCGAGTGCGAGCGTCACCACAGCAACAACTGTGACCAGCGGGTTCTTGAGGAGAATGCGGACTGCGTATTTTAGATCTTGGTTCATTGATTTTTTGGTCTTTAGTCTTTGGACTTGCGGCACTTGTACGACAGGCTGTTAGCCTGTCGTGGTTTCCACTCTGCACGCAACGAAAGGCTGACAGCCTGTCGTACGTATCACTCGTAGCGCAGCGCGATCAACGGATCTACTTTGGTTGCGCGACGCGCCGGCAAGTAACAAGCGAGCAATGCTACAAGACTCAGAAGTAAAGCGATGCCCGCGAACGTCAGGGGATCGGTCGCGCTCACCTGATAGAGTTGCTGCGTATCAATGAAGCGCGTGGCTGCGAACGCTGCCGCGATTCCAACCATTACTCCGAAAGCAATTAGTATCAGTCCCTGTTTCAAAACTAAGCGCAGCACATCGGCTCGCTGAGCACCAAGAGCCATACGGATGCCGACTTCCCTGGTCCGCCGCCCCACCATCCACGCCATCGCGCCGTAGAGTCCAATGCACGCCAGAAACATTGCAACGATTCCAAAAACACCAATCAGCGTTGACGCAAGACGAGTTGCGGCGAGCGTCTTATCAATTAGAGACGACATCAGCGTGATGTCCTTGACGTCCAGAGTTGGATCAAGTCCGAGAAGAACATTGCGAACCTCGGGAATAGTTGACGTGGCATTACCGTTCACTCGCAACACGACGTTGGTATAACTGTCGTAGCCTCGTTGCATGGCGGGCAGATCAAAGTGAGGTAAAGGGTTTTCAGTTAGCTCGTGGTGCTTAACGCTGCGCGTAACGCCGATGATTTCGAGACCAGGCGAGTTAGTTTTCAGGCTCAACCGCTTTCCTAACGCAGATTGGTTTGGAAAGAGACGTTGAGCCAGCGCTTCGTTGATGATGACAACGGGCGGTGCTCCGGTTTTGTCTTGTTCCGTAAACCCTCGACCCTCGAGGAGCGGGATGCCCATCGTTTCGTGATAGCGTGGACCAACTACGCTTGCGTCGAAAGCCATCTGTTCGTTCGGAAGTGGTTGTTTACCCTCAACAAAAATACTGCTTACATAACGACTGCCGCTGAATGGCATAACGAGCCCATAGCTTAGCGACTGAACTCCCGGAATGTTTGACAGACGTGAAAACACTTCACGCTGAAAACTTGCGCCACTAACCTCGTCATATTTCTTCTCATCGAGCTCGAGTGGAATGGTTACAAGGTTCTGTGACTGATATCCGGGATCTATCGACAGAAGATTTCGCAAACTCTTGATACAGAGTCCTGCTCCAATCAGAACCACAATGGAGAGCGCCAATTGCCCTACAACTAACAGACCACGAAAACTGATTCGCCGTTCACGTTGATTCAGTCCGGTGGTTTCATCTTTCAACATCGGAACGAGTTCTGCTTTTGAACTCTGCCACGCGGGGAAAATGCCGAAGAGCACTGCTGCGGCTATGGTGGTCAACGCAGTAAAGAACAAGACACGTTTGTCCAGAGTCTGTCCTAACAAACTTCGCGCAACATCAAGTCGCGACTGGCTATTCACAAGTAGTGAGACTAACCACGGTGCAATCAGTAGTCCGATTGCCCCTCCAGTCAGCGCCAACAAAAGACTCTCAGTCAGGAGCTGACGACCCACGCGCCATTTGTTTGCGCCAAGCGATAGCCGAATCGCCATTTCCTTTCGGCGCGCGACGCCTCGCGCCAGCAACAACCCCGCGATATTTGCGCAGGCGATTAGTAATACCAGAAGAACAACCACCATCAAGAGTTTCAATGGCGAAGCGAATCTCTTACGCAGTAGTGAAATTCCTTTGCCACCCGCTTCAAACTTGATGTGCTGTTCAGAAAAAGGTAGTCCCTTAGTGATCGTTCCCGCTGGTGTGTGTGCTTCCTTCACCCGTTGTGCCAGGACATCCAACTGCTTCTCTGCCTCTGTGACGGCCAGACCATCTTTCACACGGCCCATCAATCGAAGGAATCCATCATTACGACTTTCGATGAACTTCGACTGACGAAGTTGCTGATGCATCAGAACCGGCACCCACACGTCGGTAGGCTGTTCGAGGGTCATTCCTTCAAATGTCTCTGGAGCAACGCCGATGACCGTCAATGGGACGTTGTTAAGCGTTAAGGTCTTTCCGATTGGATCCTGGTTTGGGAACTTCTTTCGCCTGAAACCATCAGCTATGACGACCACGGGCTGTGAACCCCTGGTAACATCTTCTTGAGGAGCAAACGTTCGGCCGCGCGCTGCCCTGACTCCCAACACATCAAAATAGTTTCCAGAAACTAACTCGCTCGTGACTCTTTCGGTCGTCGCACCGTTGCTCAACTCGAGTTCACCGCGTTCGAATGCGATTAAGCCAGAGAAGACATTGTTATCTTTCCGATAGTCACTATAAATCGGATACGAGAAGACACTACTGACGAAGTGCGGACTTACACTGACGGAAGTAATAAGAAACAGTTGGTCCGGATTCTTTACCGCAAGCGATCGCAGCAGAAGCTTGTCCGTAACACTAAAGATCGCAGTGTTCGCGCCGATACCGATTGCCAGCGTGAAGATGACGACCAGTGTGAATCCGGGCCGCTTGCTAAGAGTTCGTATGGCGTAACGAAAGTCCTGAAGCATTGGATCTCCTTGCGGTTTGTCCTTTGTACTTTGTATTGGGATCGGGCAGTAGCCCGACTGTCAAGGAGGGCTTACGATGACTCCAGGCCCTGCAAGTCACAATAGCCCTCCTTGACAGTCGGGCTACTGACCCGATCCCAACACAACAACACAACGCACCAAGCACCAAGTTCATTCATACCGAAGCGCCACCAACGGATCGACCTTCGCTGCGCGGCGAGCCGGGATATAGCACGCAACTAAAGCCACTACCTGCAAACCGATTGCGACTGTCGCATACGTGAACACATCCGTGGCCTTCACTTCGAAGAGAAGCGTCGTCATCAACCTGGTCAATCCAAACGCACCTGCAAGGCCAATCACGGCCCCGATTATTGCGAGTGTCATCCCGTTTCGAATCACGAGTCCCAAAACATCAGAAGCCTTTGCTCCCAACGCCATCCGAATTCCAATCTCGTGTGTCCGCTGTCTGACTGAGTAGGTCATAACGCCGTAGATACCGAGGACAGCAAGAATCAGAGCCAAGCCGGCAAAACCCGCAAGCAACCACATATTGAATCGGCGATCAGCTATTGAAGCGTCGACGAGTTGGTCTAGCGGTCGGGTTTGCCAAATGATCTGGTCGCGATCCATCTCAGTGACCAGAGAGCGAATGGCGCTGATGAGTGCAGACGGATTCGCATTCGTCGAACGAGCTACGACATTCATTCTTCTGATGGGTGCCTGAGCATATGGCACGTAGAACTCAGGGGCCGCTCGAGTCGCAAGGGAGATGCGACGGGCGTCACCAACTATTCCAACAATTTCGATCGGTGGCTGGTCGGGATCGATTGTTAATCTCAATCCGATCGGGTTCTCAGAAGGAAAGTAAGTACTAACCAGCGATTCGCTCACGAGCATCACCGGCGGACTGTCCTCACGATCTGCATCGTTGAAGAAGCGACCTCGCTTTAACGCAATCTTGAGAGCATCGAAATAGCCGGGCGTGACTAGTGTGTAATGCGCCTGATGAATCGTTCCGAGTGGATAAGGAGCACGCCCGAAGACTTCAAAGTCGAGCTCGTCGATCGAGTTCGACAGCGGCAAATTGTTGACTAAGCCGACCGACTCAACACTCTTGACCGATTTGGTTTTTTCGACCAGTTGAGCGAAGAACTGTGCCTGCTTTTCCGGGGTATCGTAGCGTTGACGACTCAATGGAATGTCGAGCGTTACGACCTGGCTCGAGTCAAAGCCCGGATTTGTGTTGAGTAGTCGAACAAAACTCTTGAGGAGCAGTCCCGCGCCAACGAGAAGCATTAACGACAACGCAACTTCAGATATCACTAAGAAACTGCGCGCCAGGTTCTTTCGTGGCCCACCGCTGGATCCTCGTGCGCCGTCTTTAAGCCAGGCAGTAACATTGGGACTTGAGGCCTGCAGTGCCGGCACGAGACCAAAGACGATCCCAGTTAAGATCGACACAGCAAAACTGAATGCCAACACGCGAGCGTCGAGGTGAACCGCGCTGAGTCGCGGAATATTCCCCGGACCAAAAGCTACTATGAATCGACCAACCCAGATTGCGAGCAGCAGACCAAAACTTCCACCAATTAACGCCAGGATAAGACTCTCAATCAGCAGTTGACGCACGATGCGCCAGCGGCTGGCACCCAACGCAGTTCTCACTGCGATCTCTTTTTGGCGCGAGGCGGCGCGAGCCAGCAGAAGATTGGCAACGTTGGCGCATGCTATCAGTAGAACAAAACTAACTGCGCCGAGGAGAATCAAGAGCGCCGGCTTCGTATCACGAACGAGGTCATCGCTGAGGTTGGCAGCTCCGATGAATACTGAAGTGTTGGAGTTGGGATACTGTTGTTCGAGTCGTCGAGAGATCGTATCAAGCTCAGCTCGAGCCTGTTCGATACTTACTCCTGGTTTCATTCGCGCAATCACGCCATAGCTGCGATTGTCGCGTTGATCCGAACCGGGAAGCGGACGATCACTGAGCGGTTCCCAAAAATCCCGGTGCTCGGAGCGAAACGGATACTCAAAACCGGGTGGCATCACCCCGATGATGCTAACGGTCGATGCAGTCATCCGTATCTGTTTACCAACAACATCAGGCGAGCCGTGAAAGCGTTGCTGCCACAAGCGATGGCTTATTAACACAACGCCGGCGTTCGGTTTGTCTTCCTCCCTCGTAAAGACTCGGCCGAGCTGAGGCTTCACTCCAAGAACATCAAAGAACTCTGGCGACACATCCGCACCAAAAATCCGCTCATCCTGAAATCCTTCACTTCGCAAGATCGTACCTGAATTGAGGTACGCCGACACGTAAGAGAGGGTCTGAGTTTGACCTTGCAGATCTTTGTAGTCGGGAAATGAAAACGAACCACGCTCGGGAAACGCCTGTCCTCGTCCCCCTTCGCCTAGCGTCAATAGCTGGTGCTGATCGGGGAATGGAAGAGGCGCGAGTATGACGCCGTTCACAACGCTGAAGATTGCGGTGTTTGCGCCAATGCCGAGCGCCAGTGTCAGAACTGCGACTAGTGCGAACCCCGGATGCTTCAACAAACCTCGGAAGCCGTAACGAATGTCTTTCAGTAATGTTTCCATGATCGTATTTCAAATTTAAGATTTCAGATTTCAGATTGAAGATTTGTTCTTTGATCCTGGGCTTTTGATCTTTGAGTGGCACAATGCGCCAGAGCCGGCCCTGCCCAGATCAAAAACGAGAGGCCAAGACCAAAGCCCGAATTCAATTTGAAATCTTAAATCTTCAATCTGAAATAGTTTCTTCACTCGCATCTCAACGCTTCGATCGGATCGACTTTCGTCGCGCGGCGAGCCGGCAAGTAGCACGCCAACAAACCGACTGCACCAAGAAGCCCAGCAGCCAGAGCGAACGTCAGCGGATCTTTAGTCGTCACGCCAAACAGCAACGATTTCACAATCCGGCTCGCTGCGAATGCTCCTGCCAACCCAATTGCGAGTCCCAGCAGCACAAGTCGAAGGCCTTGAAACACCACCAGCGAGACCACGTTGCCTGTCTGGGCGCCAAGAGCCAACCGTATTCCGATCTCATTTGTTCTTTGCGCTACGGAGTAACTCATCACACCATACAAACCAATGATCGTGAGAACGAGTGCAACACCGGCAAAGATGGATAACAGAGTCGTATTGAATCGCGGCGCAGCAACAGAAGATGCAAGGTATTCATCCATCGTCTTCACGCTAAAGACGGGGAGATCTTTGTCAAACCGAGTTACTTCCCCGGTTATCGTTGGAATCAGGCTGTGAGGGTCGCCCGTTGTCTTCACGACGACCGACATTTGCGGGAAAGGCACCTGTGTAATCGGCTCGTAAAAGGCAGGCCGTGCTGGTGTGCTCAGACCACGATTTCTGACGTCACCCACTACACCCACAATCTCGCGCATCGGGGCCTTCTCATTATCAAAGGTTGAAATTCCTGGTTGAATCCGTTTGCCGATCGCCTCTTCACCCGGGAAGTGGGTCTTGGCAAAGGTCTCATTCACGATGATCACCGGAGTCGACCGGTGCTGATCAAATTGATTGAAGTCCCGACCCTTCAGCACGGGGATGCCCATTGTCTTGAAGTAGCCTGCGTCGGCGCCAAAGAAATCGGCTACGGGTTCGTCCTTTTTTGGAACAGGACGGCCATCAATTTGGAATGAGAGATTGAAGCGATCACCACTCAGGGGCAATGGCAACACTTGACTCGCCGATTGCACACCGGGTAGTGCTTCCAGTTTGGATCGCAGTTGCTGGAAAAACTGACTCTGCTTTTCGCCATCGTACTTAACGTCAGGAAGAGTGACGCTAAGCGTGAGAACATTTTCCGTATTGAGACCGGAATTAACTCTTTGCAATCGCCATAGACTTTGAATCAACAATCCGGCGCCCACTAACAACACGACCGCGACAGCGAGCTCAACAACCACCAAAATACTGCGCATCCGATTGCGCCGTGAACCACCTCCAGCTCCACGCCCCTCCTTAAGAGAGTCTGTGAGTTCGGTCTTCGATGAGTGGAAAGCCGGCACCACGCCAAACACAAGTCCCGTTAGAATTGACAACCCAGCAGTGAACGACAAGACTCGCCAGTCGACTCCGACCTGCAACGCGCGCGGGATGTCTTCTTTACCAAGCGCAACCAAAAGATCGGACCACCAAACCGCGAGAACCAAACCGACGCCACCGCCAACAACCGCCAACAACACGCTCTCCGTCAACATCTGCCGAATAACTCGAACTCGACTTGCGCCGAGTGCAGATCGAATGGCCATCTCCTTATAGCGACTCGTTGCACGTGCAAGCAGCAGATTTGCGACATTCGCGCACGCAATCAGCAACACACAAGCAACTGCGCCCAACAGCATCAGAAGTGGAAAACGGACCTCTCCGACAAGCGCGTGGAGCGCGGTCTCAACAAGGATTCCCTTGCGTGAGTTTGTATCGGGGTATTGCTGTTGGAGTCGTGTGGCGATGGTATTTACATCGGCTTGTGCTTGATCTTGAGTGACTCCGGATTTGAGACGCGCAACGAGGTTGAGGAAATGCGCTCCTCTTTGGGCGGTCATGGGGGATGCACCGGCGGCATCACCCGCAATCGTCGTCCACAACTCGACTGGCTCATTTTGAACTGGGAACTGAAACGCGCGCGGCATCACACCGACCACTGTGTACTTGTAACCATCCAGTGTTATCGATTGATTGATTAAGCCGGGATCAGAATTGAACCGCTTTTCGAAGAGAGCATGACTGAGAACGACCACTCTGCCACTGTCGCCAGGTTTATCCTCCTCCGATACGAACGAACGCCCGAGCTCAGGAGCAACGCCCAGTAATGGAAAAATATCCCACGTCACCACAGCGCCCTGTAACCTTGTAGCGTCGCCACTGCCAGTCAATATATAGTCGCTACTGTGATACGCAGCGATCTTCTCAAAGACATTGTTCTGTTCGCGCAGGTCGAAAAAGTTTGGGTAAGTGTAGGAGCCTCGTACCTGACCGCGCTGCTGATCAGTTTCGAATACGGCCATCAACGCATCTGGATTCGGAAATGGAAGGGGTCTTAGCAACACCCCGTTTACCACACTGAAAATTGCGGTGTTTGCTCCGATACCGAGTGCGAGTGCAACAGTCGCTACAATGCTCAACCCCGGCGACTTGAGTAACATGCGGATGCCGTAACGTACGTCTTGAATTAATGTTTCCATAATGCTCCCTCTGGTTCGATTTCAGATTTAAGATTTCAAATTTAAGATTGGCTCGGATGTCCGACGAACTTTAGTTTGTCGTGCAGTCGGTGCAAGTACCTCGTGAAAACAACGAGCTCGAATTCAACGCACGACAAACTAAAGTTCGTCGGACATTCGAGCTAATCTGAAATCTAAAATCTGAAATCTTAAATCTCTTTCATTCGTATCTAAGAGCGACCAGCGGATCGACTTTCGATGCGCGGCGCGCGGGGATGTAACAAGCCACAAACGCGACGGCCAGCAAGATCACTGCAACAACTACAAACGTGGCGGCGTCTGTTGGCGACACTCCAAACAGTAATTTGCTCATCAGTCTCGTAAGCCAGAGTGCGCCTGCGAGGCCAATCGCCACTCCGATCAGGGCCAACGTCATTCCATTTCGCAGTACCAGCGCCAGCACGTCCTTCACTTGTGCTCCCAGCGCCATTCTAATCCCGATTTCCTGAGTTCGTTGTGTGACCGCCTCCGCCATAACTCCGTAGATCCCAACAGTGGCAAGGAGGAGTGCGATGAAAGCAAAGCTGGCCAATAGCACAAGGTTCAATCGCTGCGGCGCAATAGAGTTTTGCATTCGCCGATTCATCGTCATGACGTCTTCGATGAGGAGATCCTTTTCAGCGGCCCGCAAAGCTGCCCGAACCGGAACAGCCAAGTTAGCGGGCTCAACGGTTGTTCGGACAACTACTGTCATCTCGCTCCAGGGTCGTTTGCCATGCGGTTCGTAAGAAGCAAAGTCGGGTTCTGAATCAAGGCCAACATGGTTTACGTTGCCGACTACACCGACAATGGTCATCCACGGCTCGCCTTCGGGGCCGATTCTGATTCGCTTTCCAACAGCGTCATTAAGTGGCCAGTAGCGCCTTGCCAGAGCCTGATTGATGATCACGACATCAGGTGTGCCACCTGTATCTCGGTCATCAAACTCACGGCCCTGAAGCAACGGAATGCCCATGGTGCGAAAGTAGTTTGGAAGTATCCGTCGAAAACTGATGCCCGGTGCTTCGCCAGGGCTAAATGGCCTTCCATCGATCGCCATGTCACCGTGAGGGTCACCGCCGCTAATCGGTAGTCGATTGACAGCACTAACCGACTGTACGCCGGGCAAACTGGAAAGGCGCTCAGGTAGCTCCTTATAAAACTGAATGACTTGCTTATCTTCGGGGTACTTCAGTTCCGGCAAAGAAACGTGCAGTGTTAGGAGGTGATCAGAATTGAAACCAGGATTGACTCTTGTGAGTTGCCAGAAACTCTTGATCAGCAAACCTGCTCCAACAAACAACATCAACGACAATGCGACTTCAGCAACGACCAGAAATCTTCGCAGATGACCTTTACTCTGAGTAGTTCCTTTACCACCCGACTTCAGCGCTTCGTTGACATCGGTCTTGGCTGATTGAAGCGCAGGGACTAGTCCAAAAATAATGCCGGTGAGAATCGCAACAGATGCGGTAAAAAAGAGAACTGTTTTGTTGATGCTGATCTCAGATGACCGCGGAAAGCCTTCCGGGAGGTGACTCAAGAGCCACGAGACGATCCAAAATGCCAGAAGCAACCCCAATCCTCCGCCTACCAGGGAAAGCAACAGACTCTCAACCAACGACTGGCGAACAACTCTCCAGCGGCTTGCTCCCAATGCAACCCGGATCGCCATTTCCCTCCCACGGGACAATGTGCGCGCGAGTTGTAGATTTGCAACGTTGGCACAGGCGATTAGCAGAACGAACAATACAGCTCCAAGCAGAACGTATAGCGCCGGTTTTAGATCTCCGGTAATGCGTTCCTGCAAAGGGGTGAGACTTAGTGAATGTCCAGCGTCTTCACCGGGATGTTCTGCTTCAATGCCCGCAAAAACCCTCGCCAGATCATTAGCCGCCTGCGATTGTGACACGCCGGGTTTTAGACGACCGAGACCAAAGAGAAAGTGAACGCTCCGATCCCTATACATGTCTGCTCCGGTGTTTGGGCCTATTGGAACAAACACTTCCATCTTGTCGTCCGGAAACTGAAAGTCGCTCTTCATCACCCCAACGATCGCAACTGCTTCGTTGTCGAGCGTCATGGCTTGTCCGCTCAAGGTCTGATTCGGAAAGTAACGTTGCCAAAATCCGTGACTTACAATCGCGACTTTTTGTGCGCCGAGCTTGTCGTCCTCAGGCAATAATGTTCTTCCCTGGGCTGCGTTTGCGCGAAGCAAAGGAAATAGATTCGAGGACACACGTATCGCAGATACTCGAGACGTCGATCCGTTAAGCTTGAGCGTGAAGCCGGTAAATTCAATTCCGGCGAGTTGCTCGAACGACTTATTTCGCTGCTGCACATCGAGCCAATTTAAGTATGAAAGTTCAAACGGCCGGACGGCCTGCTGAAGGTTCACCTCATTTACAACCATCAAACGCTCGGGTTGCGGAAAGTTGAGCGCCTGCAGCAACACTCCGTTTACGACCGTGAAGATCGCAGTATTCACAGCAATACCGAGCGCGAGCGTGATTACCGCGATTGCAGTAAAGCCTGGGTGCTTCATCAGACTTCTGATGGCAAAGCGGATGTCTTTGACTAGGTTGTTCATGTCATTTCCGAATGTTCTGATGTCCGACGAAATTTAGTTTGTCGGATCGTCGGTTACGAGCCCCAAGCCCTCCGAGTGTCTTGACCCTCAACACCGACAAACTAAAGTTCGTCGGACATCCAATCTGAGAATTTCCTGGTCTTAAACATTTCACTCCTTCGGAGTGAGAGCACCAAAAGCCAGACCAGAAGCGTTCACTCCTCTCTCAGCGCCGTCAGCGGATTCACTCGTGATGCTCTGCGAGCCGGCACGTAACCTGCCGCGATTGCGACTCCGACGAGTACAACGGCTGCGGCTATGAATGTTCGCGGATCGCCCGGCCCGAGACCGTACAGCTGACTCGAAATAAATCGTGCCGCAAGAAGCGCGGATGGAACTCCAATGAACAAGCCGACACTCACCAGCAGAAGTGTTTCTCTCAGGACCATCTTTATAATCGTGCTGCGTTCAGCACCGAGCGCCATTCGAATACCAATCTCGTTTGTTCGTCTGGTAACGCTGTGGGCCATCATGCCGTAGAGGCCAATACATGCGAGTAGCAATGCCAGACTTCCGAAAAAACTCACCAGCTGAGTGACGAGACGATCCTGATTCAGAGTTTCTCGAAATTGATCGCTCAGCGTCGTAACCTCGGAGATCGGCATGCGGTCGTCCACTTGTGCAATTGCCTGGCGAACGGTTTGTGCAAGATCGGATGGATTTGAATTCGTGCGAATCTGAAGTCTGGCTGTGTACGCGCCTCCTTCCTGAACCTGTAGAATCGGTCGAAAGACAGTGGCCAGCGGTGTGTCACGCGCATCTTCCCACTTCATATCACCCATCACGCCGACGACTTCGATCAATTCATCTTTCTTTGCGGGATCTCCAAACGTGATAAACCGGCCTAGTGGATTCTGGTTTTTGAAGAAATGGTCTGCGAAGGTTTTGCTAATAACCGCTACCTTCTGTGAGGACGGTGTATCGCGTTGGGTAATCTCGCGACCCTGCAACAGCGGAAGTCTTAGCGTGTCGGCGTAGTTTGGTCCAATCAACATATCCTGAACATCCATGTCTTCATTGGGCTGGGGTGTATAACCCGGGATGGCTATAGTGCTGGAACGATTAGACCCGCTCATCGGTGAGTAAGTGGCGAGGCTTACTGAACGTATGCCGGCCAGACTACTCACACGCTCAAGTAGTTGGGTATACATTGCTGACAGTTCAGTAGTCTTATAGCCGGCCAGACGGGGATCTATCCTCATGAGCAGAACGTTGGATTTTTCGAAGCCGACTTTCTCGCTTTGCAGCAGCAATAAACTGCGCAGGAATAAACCCGCCCCGGTCAGTAAAACCATCGACAGGCCTATTTGCATAACCACCAGGGTTGACGAGAAGTTCAAACGCAAACGTCCACCACCCTGGCGGTTCTTCAATTTCATTGCTGATGCCAAATCGGTCTTGCTAGCGCGAACTGCAGGCATTAATCCAAACAGCACACCCGATATTAAGGAGACACCGATCGTGAACAGGAGAACCTTCAAATCAGGCGCTGTGTCCAACGGTGAATTCCTGGCAACTAACTTGACCAGCAGGCTGACTCCCCAAAATGAAACTAATATTCCGCAGGCGCCTCCCAGCGCCGCCAGTATTAAACTCTCGGTGAGAAACTGCCGAATAATCCTTACTCGAGTTGCTCCCAGTGCCATGCGGAGCGACACTTCCGCCTTTCTTGCGGCGCCTCGAGACAACAACAAGCCTCCGATGTTTGCGCAGGCAATCAAAAGCACCATCGCGACAATCACCATCAACGTTTCTAACGGCTTGGAGTAACGCGATCGCAAGCCGGAAATCCCACCGGCGCCGGAAACAAGTTGCACGTAGGTATCGGCGATCCTTTTACGTCGGTCTTCGCTGAGGTTGCTTCCGGCTTGTTCAGTCAAAAACTGACGAAGCGCAAGGTTCATCTCGGCTTGTGCTTGCTCAAATCGCACACCATTCTTCAAACGACCCATCAACATCAGAAAGTAAACCTGATTGTCTGCTAAATATGAGTCGCGGATTTCAATCTGCGGCTGGAACGCCAGCGGTATCCAGAGATCGGGAGACTGTCGCACTCGCTCTCCAAAAAACTCTGGCGGCGTAACGCCCACAACTGTGAAACCGTTTCCGTTGAGAATGAACGATTTTCCAACCACACCGTTGTCGCTGTTCAGGACCTTTTGCCAATATCGGTTGCTAATAACGGCTACCGGAGGTGCGCCTGGTTTATCATCTTCCGGAGTCAGCAGACGCCCGCGCATTGCCGTCACCCCAAGAACCGAAAAGTAATTACCCGAGACTAACTGACCTATCGCTTGCTGAACTCCCGAACGATCCGCATCACTATGGCGCACACTTAAAGGACTACCGCCGCTGCGAACCGCAGCGACTTCCTGGAATGATTGCTGATGATCACGAAGATATTCGAAAGACGCATAGGAGAATCGATCCCATTTACCAGCCTTCGGCGGATCGTCAATGGATGTTCCTTCACCCGTTGAATCGCTAAACAAAACCAATTCCTGAGGATCATGAACTGGAAGTGTTTTGAACATTACTGCGTTCACAAGTGTGAAAATTGCAGTGTTAGCACCAATACCCAGCGTAAGAGTAACGATCGCGATTGCCGCAAACGCTGGTCTCTTCCGTAGGCTTCTTAAGCCGTAGCGAATGTCCTTAAGTAAGTTTTCCATGATGTTTATTTCAAATGGTCTTGGGTCTTTGATCCGGAAGTGCTTCGTACTTACTGATAACCTCGGAGCTACCGCCTGCTGTTGGTTAAAGACCAAAAGCCCAAGACCAAAGACCAAATCTTCAATCTGAAGTCTGAAATCCTAAATTCCTTCACTCATATCTCAACGCAGCTAACGGATCGACCTTCGTCGCACGACGAGCGGGGATGTAACACGCGATTCCGGCAACAATCGTCAACACGATTGGAATGACGGCAAACGTGATCCCATCTGTCGCTTTGATCCCGTAAAGAAAAGTCGCAAGCAGTCTGCTCACGGCAAACGACACGACCAATCCCAGACCAACGCCACTCATGATCAAACCGAATCCTTGTTGCAGGACCAGTTTGAAAACGTCGGCTGTTCGAGCACCGAGTGCCATTCGAATACCGAGTTCTCGCGTGCGTTGTGAAACGGCAAATGACATCACGCCATACAAACCGATCGACGCCAACACCAAAGCCAGAGCGGCAAAAATGCCGAGCAGCATCGCTCCCATACGTGCCGCGTAAAGCGAATTAACAATCCACTCGCTCATCGGCATTGGATTGCTGATTGGCAGATTCTTCTCGATGCTCTGAACTTCATTTCGCACTGCCGAAACAATGCTTGAGGGATCTCCGGCGGCACGCGTTATCAAGGTCATTCCTGTTTCGTGATTTTGTTGTAGAGGAAGAAATACAAAAGGCGTTGGCGGCTCCGAGAGCGAAATGTATTTGCTGTCGCGAACGACGCCGACGATCTCCTTCCAGGGTCCTTTCGTTCCATTGAAGCTGATACGTCGTCCCAGGACTTCCTGGCCGGGCAAATGCCGGTTGACGAAACCTTCGTTGACAACCACCACACCTGGTTTGTCATCAGTGTCCTGAACACTAAAGTCACGACCGCGTAATAGAGGAATGCCCATGGTCTGAAAATACTTAGGACCAACCACATTCACGTTGATGCTGTTGGCATCGTTACCGGCAGAGCCAGCACCTTCGCTGCGTGATTCATTGTCAGGACCTTCGCGTCCTTCAATCAACAAACTGCGGACTGATGATCCGCCTCCCAGCGGCAGGTTCCTCGCGAGACTCGCCGCCTCAACGCCTGGCACCGTTTCGACTCGTTCAACAACCTGGCGATAGAAATCTCGCCCTTGAGGTTTCGTGTAGCGGAGGAGATTAATGTTTAGAGGAACTGTGACAATTCGCTCGGAATCGAAACCAGGATCGATTGTTTGTGCAAACAGCAGGCTGCGTAGAAACAGGCCAGCCGCAATTAACAAAACTGTCGAGAGCGCAACCTGCGTTACGACGAGCAGATTGCGCAGATTGAAATACGACCGGCGGTCTCTTGAACTCGACGAATCATCCTTCAGAGCTGGGACGATTGCCGGACGAGAAATCCTCAAGGCGGGCGCCATTCCAAATATGATTCCGGCGACCAAAGCAAGGACGGAGGTGAACAGCAATACGCGCAGATCAATCGCAAACTGCGGAACGAGTGGCAACGCACCTGCGGGAGGAGGCAGCGCTCTTAACGATGAAGTGGCCCACCATGTCAGCAACAAACCAAGTACTCCGCCGAAGGCCGCAAGCAAAACACTTTCGGTCAGGAGCTGTCGCATTATTCGCCATCGAGTTGCGCCGATAGCCAGCCTGACGGCGATCTCTTTTCCTCGAGCTGAGCCGCGTGCCAACAACAAGTTGGCAATGTTTGCGCAGGCGATCAAAAGTACAAGACCAACAACTGACATCAGCAGGCGCGCCACAGAACCGAGCTGTTGTTGCTGCTGTGGGTTATCAGTTTGGCTGAACGCCAGAATCTGGACCGTACGACGACGATTCGTTTCGGGGTATGCCGCGGCTTGTTGGGACGCTATGAGAGCTAAATCAGCTTGAGCCTGTTCTATGCTCACGTCTGGCTTCATTCTGCCTATTGCAAACAGCCATCGACTGCTCCGCTTTTTCAATAAGTCCGGATCCATCTCGCCCGAGTAGCCACCGCGAGGCGGTCGAATGATGCTCTGCATCATCATAGGGACATACACGTCTCGGACTATTCCAAACTCTGCCCCGCTAAAATCCTTCGGAGCAACTCCGACGATCGTGAAGTTGTTACCGTTGAGAAGGATTTGCTTACCGACGATGGTTTGGTCACCCGCAAATCGCCGCTGCCAAAGACCGTAACTAATCATTGCTACAGGATGAGCGCCGGGTACTCTGTCGTCGTCGGGTGTGATGATGCGGCCAGTGGATGCGCCAATACCCAGTACCTGGAAATAATTTCCAGTGACGATCGCGCCACTAACGAGATCTGTTCGATCGTTGCTGTTGAGGCTTGCAGTAATTCCACCCCACGCCATCAAACCATCGAGGGATTTATTCTGATCGCGGAGTTCCGAGTAGTCAGGATAGGAAAAGATAGTTCCCGGAGTACCGTTGAAGACATACACCAGCCTGTCCGGTTGAGACACGTGCACGGGCCTCATCAGCGTGGCATTGATCACGCTGAAGATTGTGCTATTTGCGCCGACACCCAGGGCAAGTGTGATGACTGCAACAACAGTGAAGCCACGATGTTTCATTAGGCTTCGCAACCCAAAACGAAGATCTTGAAGAATGCTGTGCATAAGCTTCCTGATTTCAGATTTAAGATTTCAGATTTAAGATTTCGATCGTCTGTTTGAAAGCTCAAATCTGAGATCTGAAATCTGAAATATTTTTCATTCGTACCGGAGCGCTTCGAGCGGATTCACACGCATTGCACGTCTCGCCGGCACATAACAAGCTAAGAGCGCAACCAGGATCAACAACACTGCGCCACCAAAAAACGTGAGTGGATCAATTGGCGTGACGCCAAAAAGCAGTGTTGACATCAAACGCGTCAGGCCAAACGCTCCCGCTATCCCAAGAGCAACACCTAAAATCGTCAGCATTAGTCCGTGGCTTGTAACGAGTTTCCACACATCAAATGGTCGTGCGCCCAACGCCATGCGAATTCCCATCTCACGAGTTCTTTCGGTAACTGAATAGGCGAGCAATCCATATAGACCGATGACCGTTATCAGAAGTGCGACACCCGCAAACACTCCAAATACAGTCAAACTAAAACGTCGGGCGGCGAACGCCTCCGAATAAACGGTTCTCAACGTGGAGAAACTCATGGGCGCATCTGACCGAAGACTTTGCACTGTCGATCGCAAAGCAGGAATCAAACTTTGCGGCTCGTTGCTGGTGCGTATCACAACAGCCAAACTAGCGACCTGCCACCACTGAGGTCGCTGCAACGAATAACCATAGAGCGTTGGATCAGGAGGTCGCTCGAGATTCACGTCGCGCACATCGCCGACAATGCCGACGATTTGCATCAGATGCTTATCGGTATCCATGTTGCCGAAATAGATCTGCTTACCAATCGCATCCTGATTGGGCCAATAACGCTGTGCGAGTGAATGACTGATAACAGCGACGTGTTGACCATTAACTCTGTCCGATGCATCAAACATTCGTCCGCGCAGCAAAGGAATCCGCATCGCATCGAAGTAACCTGCACTTGCGACCCTATATTCAGCGTAGCCTTTTTGATTCGGATCGTTATCGATCTGAAACTGTCCGTCTGCACCTCCGCCCTGTAGCGGCAGACGGTTGATGCCTCCTACTGCTGTCACTCCGGGAAGATGTGCAACCCGATCAAGCATCTGCACATAGAATTGGCGAGTCTGCTCGTCCTCTTTCACCGAAATCGTTGTCGGAAGCGACAGAGTCATGACCATCGTGCTCTCAATGTTGAAGCCGGTGCCAACCTGCATTACCTTCACGAAACTCCGAGCGAGCAATCCCGCGCCAGTTAACAGCACCAATGTCAAACCGATTTGACCAACAACCAGCGCGCCACGCAGGCGTTCGCCCCGCCCAATCGCTTGACTGCGCGAACCAGCCTTGAGACCCGGATTCAAATTGCGCGCTGAACGAAGTCCCGGTAGGAAACTGAGTACGATCGCGATGAGGACTCCGAGTAAGCAGGCAAACGACATCACTCGTGTATCAACCGCGATTGCGTTGAACTGAGGCAGCGTCCCTTTGTCGAGAACCAGCAATAACTTCACCGCTATTGTGGCCAGCAAGACTCCCAATATCGCACCCGGCAAAGTAAAAACCAGATTCTCGATTAACACCTGGCGTGTAAGTCGTGCACGCGATGCACCCAACGCAACTCGCAAAGTGAATTCTCGTTGACGTGAGATCAACTGGCCCAGAAGCAAATTCGAAAAGTTTGCACAAGCGACAAGAAGTAACAATCCGACGGAACCGAGCAGCAGCCAGAGCCCCTGTCGCACATTTCGAGTTAAGTAGGTTTGAAGCGGAATAAGCGCAAAGTCCACAAGGTCTATCTTCTCGCCGTAGTCTTGTTTCAGCTGCTTGCCGATAAGGCTCACGTCCGCTCTTGCCTGTTCAATAGTGATGCCCGGACGGAGTAGACCAATGACTGGGTTGTTGTGTGCGGTGCGAGAGGTGATCGGCGGCTCTGTGTTGCGCGTGATCCAAACTTCAGTCCGTGTTGGATAATCAAACGTTGGCGGCAACACACCAACGATGTTGCATGCAACACCATCGACGTTCAGTCTCGCCGCGCCAAAGTCGGAGCGACCTCCCAAGGCTGTCTGCCAGTACCCGTAACTGACGAGGGCTGCGACTGGTCCGCCCCACTTCTCCTCATCTGGAAGGAATAGGCGACCAGCAATCGGTTGCGCACCCATTGCCTTCAAGCAGGCGGTCGATGCGTAGGACATCCGGCTTCGGTTGGTTACATTCTCCGCAGTTACAACCAAGGGAAAACTGCCTGCACAAACTCCGATTTGCTCAAAGCTCTTGCTGCGACTAGCAACATCGAGATAATTCGCTTCCGCGACAGACATCAGATTTCCCTTCGCGCCCACCTCGCGCATCATCACGAGTCGGTCGGCATTGGGATAAGGCAACGATCTCAATAAAAGTGCGTCTACGATCGAAAAGATTGCCGTGGTCGCTCCAATTCCAAGACCAAGCACAAGAATCACAATGACCGTGAAACTCGGTCGTTTGAAGAGGTTTCGTAATGAGAAGCGGAAGTCTTTGAGCATTGTGTTTTGTACTTTGTACTTTGTACTTTGTGCTTTGTGCTTTGTGCTTTGTGCCTTTCGCTTGGAGCGGGTCAGTACCACCGCGCGGTAGCGGGTGGATACGCAGTATTCGTAGTTATTTCATCGGCTCGCACCCACCCGCTACCGCGAGGTGGTACTGACCCGTTCCAAGCTCAAAGCACAAAGTTCATCTATTCGTACCGCAGCGCGACTAAAGGATCGATCTTCGTAGCTCGCCGGGCTGGCAAACAGCACGCGAGAAACGCAACCAGCGCCAACATGACTGGAGCAACAATAAACGTGATCGGATCGAGTGCTTTCACTCCAAATAACAATGGCGTCTTGCCTGGCCCAACTTCTGATAGAGAAGCTCCGAGCACACGGGTCAGTACAAACGAGCCCAACAGACCAACCGATACACCCGCAAGAACAAGCAGGCTGCATCGACGCAGAACCAACCACATTACGTCTCGTCGTAAAGCGCCCAATGCCATACGCACCCCCATCTCACGCGTGCGTTGGACCACTCCCCAGGAAATGACGCCATAGATACCAACGATCGCAAGTAACATTGCGACGAGAGCGAACGCACTGAGTAAGATCATCGCCGCTCGCTGCGAAACCACTGCTCGCTTCATGCGATCTTCCATCGTGCGAACTTCATACAGTGGAACCTGGCTATCAACGGCATGGACAGCGCCTTGAATTGGTGCGCTTAGGCTTTGGGGTTCAACTTGCGTTCGCACAGTTAAATACACACTCCCACTGCCATTTTGTGAGAGGGGCAAGTAAACATGAAGCGGAGTCTTTTCAATGACTCCATCCAGTTTGACGTCACCAACAACCCCGACTACCTCACGCCACGGCGACTGCTCTGTCGTCCATTCCGGCCAACCCTGCTTCACTCTTTTGCCAATTGGATTCTCATTAGGCCAGAACCGTCGCGCCATCGTTTCATTGATTAGAACTACCTTTTGTGACTTGTCTGTGTCTGCTTCAGTAAAAAGCCGGCCCTTCAACAATGGGATTCTCATTGTTTTGATGTATTCAGGGCTGATGGGATTGAAGGCGGCGTTCGGAATTTGCGTGCGCTCGGGTACAGGCTGATCTCCAACAATAAACACCGATCCCCAGTGCGATCCTTCGATCGGCAACGAGAGTGTGAACGCCGCGGATTCGACACCCGGAATAGCATTGACGTTAGTTAGTACGTCGCGCCGGAAGGATTCCTGGTGTGCGAGGTCGTATTTTGGATCCTGAAGATCGAGCCGCATAGTGAGCACGTGATCTGATTGGAACCCAGGATCGACGTTGGCAATCTTGTACATGGTGCGAGTCATCAGACCGGCGCCAGTTACCACCATTAGTGCAAGAGCAATCTCGGCCACCAACAAGCCATCAAAAAGACGGCGACGCAAAGGCGCGGAGGTTGACGATCGTTGATTGAACGCCATGGCAGGCTTAGTGCGCGTCGCAGACCATGCAGGTAGAAGTCCAAACGTCAAACCTGTCAACAAAGTGATTCCTGCTGTAAACAGAAACACTCGTCCACTCAATCGCACGTCATCGATGCGCGGAAGATTCGGTGGGGACAGCTTTATCAACGCAGACAATAGCCAGCGCGCACAGAGCATTCCGGCCAAACCTCCCAGCAGTGACAGCAGCAGACTTTCATTCAACATCTGACGAATCAGGCGACGACGTCCAGCTCCAAGAGCCATTCTGATTCCCATCTCTTGTTCCCGAACGAGCGCACGTGCAATCGACAGATTGGCGACGTTGACACATGCGATAAGCAAGACAAATCCAACAGCACCCATCAGGACCAGTAACGTCGAGCGCACTTCGTGAACGATCATCGTTTGAAGTGAACGTGCGTACGCACTGGTACCGTTATTTTTATCCGGATACTCGTTCGCCAGCTGAGCCGCGAGCTGTCGCATCTCAATGTCGCCCTGACTTGCCGAAATTCCTTCTTTCATTTTGCCAATTGCAACAAGTCCCATATGGTTTCCGCGATCGAACCATGCTGAGTTGGGTGCCAACCAACCGCCCAGTGGCGCCCAAAGGTCAGTCTTTCTAATGAATTCAAAACGAGGGGGCATTACACCGATGACCCAATAGATGTAGCCTCCGAGATTTAGGGTCCGTCCCAAAATATTTGGATCCGAGCCGAACGTGTTCCGCCAGAGGGAATCACTTATGAGTACTGCCGTACCCACAGGCGTGAACTTCTCTTCCTCCTCCGTGAAAATTCGACCCAACTGTGGTTGAACTCCGAGAATGCGGAAGTAATTCAGCGTGACTTCTTGTCCGATCAAACGTTGTGGACTCCCCAAGCCAATTAGGTTGAACGTATCGAATCGATAACCTCCAATTTCCTCGAACGATTTCGCGCGCGCTTGCCAGTCTCGAAAGTTAAGAAGCGAAACGCTCATTTCCTCATGCTGGTTGGTGATTTCATTGATCACTACGAGTCGATCGGCGTCTGGAATTGGCAGCGGATTCAGAATGACTGCGTTGACGAAACTAAAGATCGCAGTGTTGGCCCCGATACCTAACGCGAGTGTGAGTACGACTACACACGCAAAACCCGGATTCTTGCGCAACAGTCGGAAGGAATACTTAAAGTCCTGGTAGGTTTCGGAAAACATCATGATGACCTTCCTTGTGCTTTGGCCTTGGGCCTTTGGTCTTTGGTCCTTCGTCCTCTGTCATTCGAACCCAAGGCCAAAGACCCAAGACCATCACTCGTACCGCAACGCTTCCAACGGATCGACTTTGGTTGCGCGTCGCGCCGGAATCAAACATGCAATCAATGACACCAGCAACAACACTCCCGCTGTAACTGCAAAAGTGATTGGATCACGCGGCTTCACTCCAAACAACATGCTGGTCAAACTCTCGAGGTATTTCGTCAAAACATAAGCAGCTGTCAGACCTATTGCGATTCCAATCAGGGTCAAAACCATTCCGTGACGTAGAACCATTCGCAGCACTCTGCTTCGGTTTGCGCCGAGAGCCATGCGGATACCAATTTCCTGAGTACGCTGCGTTACTGAGTAAGCCATTACGCCATAGAGCCCAATTGCAGCGAGAAGTTGTGCGATCAATCCAAACATTGAGAGCAGCTTTGCAAACATTCGTTCCATTGCGAGCTGCTCATCAGCTTGTTCGATCTGTGTTTTTACATTCATGACTGGCAAATTTGGATCGACTTCCTTTACAGCCTGACGGATGCCGGAAGTCAATAAGGAGGGATTGCCACTTGAACGCACTTCAAACGTCGCAGACCTCATAAAAGCAACCGACTGGGCCCATGAGTGATATGCCGTGGGTGGAACGTCGTCGCGTTGTGTTGTGTATTTAGCGTCTCTAACGACTCCGACAATTTCGATCGACTCTTTGCCATCCTGTTCATAACTGAAACGCCTGCCAAGCGGATTCTCATCGTGGAAAAAAGCCCTGGCGAACGCCTCATTTACAACGGCCACTTGCGGCGATCGAGCGTCGTCGTGGACTGAGAGCGTTCTGCCTCGCAACAATGGCATTTCCATCGTCTCCAGAAAGTTCTCGCGAACGTTGTGAATGTAGGTAATGCCAAGATCGAGTGGCTTGCCGTCAGGTCCGTTAACGCCTTGAATGAACAAGTCGCTATTTGTTCCTCCTCCACCCAACAATGGATGACGCGAGAAAGTTACAGCTCGAACTCCCGGCACTGCTTCGATTCGCTGGTTAAGTTGCTTATAAAGGCTCGCCAGCTTTTCTTCTTTGTAACCAATCAGGCTTGGATCGACGCTGAACAGAAGAAGATTATTGGCATTGAAGCCAATATCCACGTGCTGCAGATTTCGCAGTGTGCGAATCAAAAGCCCTGCGCCGATCAGTAACAGCACTGACAATGAAACCTGAACGACCACCAGCGAACGCGTTAACAGTGAACGGCCAATAACGCTTGAACCGCGACCTGAGTCCTTCAACGACGGAGTTAGATCAAACTGCGTTGACTTAAATGCAGGTATCAAACCGAATCCGACGCCTGTCAAAAATGAAAGAGCCAGCGTAAAAATCAGAACTCGTAAGTCGACGCTTGTGTTAAGCGCACTCATTGTTTGACCACCCCATTCGGTGGCTACAAGCAAACCGTCTTTGATCCACACAGCGAACAGA
>DASYPT010000018.1:0-25493 GCA_036006355.1 Pyrinomonadaceae bacterium
CTAATGCTTCCTAAAGTCATGGCTAACTACTCCCTGTTTTCAACTCAAGTGGTTTACGGAGAGCTTGTGCACAGAACTTATATTGCTCTTGATGCCGCAAACGACCGCATTGTTGCCGAACACAAAGAGGAGGTCAAGGAATCGAGTCTTTGATTGTTGGCCTTAGGCCTTTGAATACTTGGCGTTCCGACAAGATCATCAAACAAACACCAAAGGCCAAAAACCAAAGGCCCAAGGCCTACTTCCCGGCCTCATACTTTGTTTTCCGATACGCCAGGAGATGAATGAAGAGAAGCGAGATGCCGCCCAGAAGGAGCATGTGGATCCATCCTCGTTTGTGCAGAAGGAAATAAAGAATGGCCCACGCGATCAAAAGACCACTGCCGACTTTCCAAATCATTTGTTAGGCTCAGGGAGACTCGTTAAGTTTGTATCCGACGCCGCGGACGGTGAGTACGTATCTGGGATTCTTTGGATCGGTTTCAAGCTTCTTCCTAAGTCGATTGATATGGGGATCGATATTACGTTGATAACCTTCGTAGTCTGTGCTCCACACGCGATCAAGCAAAGCATTTCTCGACCAGGCTCGGCCCGGTTCAGAAGCAAGCAGTTCAAGGATCTGAAACTCCAGCGGCGTAAGATCGATCCTCGAACCGTCTCTTAACACTTCGTGTCGCCGTTTATCGATGACCAGGTCGCCCACCTCGATGCGCTCACCGTCTGTCGGTTCGACGACGGTTGTTCCACCACGTCGCAACAACGCTTCGACTCGATACTCGAGCTCGCGGGGACTGAACGGCTTCGCGAGATAATCGTCGGCGCCGGCCTCAAAGCCGGCCACCTTGTCTGCGAGTGCATCGAGTGCAGTTAAAAATAAGGCGGGCGTTTGGATCCCGCGATCACGAACGCGTTTGAGAAGATCAAATCCAGACATCCCCGGCATAGAAACGTCGAAAATGAAACAATCAAACTTACCAGCCAATGCTGCATCGAGTGCGGCGTGGCCACTTTCCCGTTCGTCAACGTGAAAACCAAGGCGACGAAAGTATTCCGCCAGGAGCAGACGCATATCCGTATCGTCGTCTGCGATTAGTAGACGCTTACCGGCGTACTTGCTGTTCACTTGTGCTTGCTGTCCCAAGTTTTTTGATCCAGTCGGGGACGGATCCGGAGTTTCTTACTAGATCTTGTCAAAAGTATAACTTAGTTTCTTGAAGACTCGCCTCTCGGTAAAACGCAAAAGCAATAAGGGTAGGGCAAAATCAGACAGCCTTGACGCAAAAAGGCGGGGGTAAGTATAGTCTGCTTTTCAGAGCTTTGGTCCGTCTTCTACCTTCCTTATAGCAACTGATGCAAGAGTTTAGCAACCTGAGATGCGTGATCTTCGCCGACTGTTAAAGTATTTAACTCCTCATTGGCCAATCTTCTTACTAGCAACAGTAGCAATGGTTGTTGTGGGGGTGCTTGAAAGTGCAACGGGCGCCTTAATAGTTCCGATATTCGATCAGGCTTTGCAGGGAGCCGGGCACCGTACGTCTACTCTCTTCGGTCTTCAACATTTGATCCCCGAAGCTCCGTTTGGCGCCTGGCGCATGATCTCTATTTTGTTAATCGCTTTTACGTTAGCGAAAGGGATTGCTGAATATCTTTCAACCTACCTGATGGCGCGAATTGGTCAGGCTGCCGTATTGAGACTGCGGCAGGATCTCTACGGGCACCTTCTATCTCAATCAGCCACATTCTTCGAGCGCCACCGAACGAACTACCTTGTTTCGAGACTAGTGTCGAGTGCTGCTGCGATCGAAACTGCTGTAACAAGCACAATCAGGGACATGCTTCGGGAGAGCTTCACACTGATCGCATTTTTGGCTGCTGCTTTTTATTACAGCTGGCGCCTGACTCTTGGCTCACTTGCGATCGCTCCAATCATCGCCGTGCTCACGGCCAAATTCGGCAAAGCGTTGCGAAACCTGGCCCGCGAAAGTTTTGAAGGAAGCAAGAAACTGACCGATACAGCGCAGGAGGCCTTAGCGAACCAGGGCATTGTAAAAGCGTATCGTGCAGAACAACGAGAGAAGGTTCGTTTCGCTGAAGTAGCAAAGACTATTGTGAGGGCCAATCTTCGCAGTGCCAGCATCGCGGGTATTGCACCTCCCACTATCGAGATGATCGGAATTCTGTTCGTTGTCTTGCTGCTTTTCTTCAGTCAAAACGAGATCATCGCTCAACGCATGAACACCGCGCAGTTCGTGACGTTTCTGTTCTTTCTATTTCGTAGCTACGATCCGATGCGCAAACTCTCGCGTCTGCAGAACAGTTTGGAACAAGCGCTTGCTGCAGCACATCACGTTTGGGAAGTCATGGACGAAAACATGGCTATTCCTGAAAAGCCCGATGCGAAAGAGCTACGACCGCTCACCAGCGAGATCGAATTACGTGACGTCTCATTTGGATATGCAAACGAGAGTCGCTCTGTGCTGAAGGAGGTGAGCCTCAAAATCAAAACGGGAACGATGGTGGCACTCGTTGGTGAGTCTGGCGGTGGTAAGTCAACTCTAACCAAACTTCTCCCACGTTTTCATGATCCGACATCAGGATCAGTTCTGTGGGATGGCGTTGACTTGAAAGATGCGAAACTCTCGAGCTTGCGTCATCACATTGCGCTAGTCACTCAGGAAACCGTGCTGTTCAATGATACTGTTCGTCATAACATCGCTTACGGTAGGCCCGAAGCTACAGACACGGAGATTCAGAACGCCGCGACAGTTGCTTTCGCGCATGATTTTATTCAGGAAATGCCCAATGGCTACGAAACGATCGTTGGCGAACGCGGCATTTTTCTTTCAGGGGGACAACGCCAGCGCCTTGCGATTGCGCGTGCAATTCTGGTAAATGCTCCCGTGCTGGTTCTGGATGAGGCGACCTCAGCCCTCGACGCAGAGTCCGAACGACTGGTACAACAAGCTATTGCTAATCTCGTTCGTAATCGTACGACTATTGTAATTGCTCATCGACTCTCAACGGTTCGTCGTGCGGACGTCATCGTCGTGATGGAAGGCGGCAGGATCATAGAAATGGGCACACATTCTGAATTGCTGGCACGAAACGGACAGTATCGGCGTCTATACGAGTTGCAATTTGCGGATGAGGAAGAGGAATTGGCTGGAATCTCATGACTGCGTTTGGCCTTTGGCCTTCGGTCTTTGGCCTTTTATTCCAAGCGAACTAACTAACGCCCGAAGGCCAAAGACCTAAGACCGAAGACCAAAAGTTATGAAATCAATGACCGGATACGGTAAGGGAACGGTAAACGGAGACGACTTCTCTGTGTCTGTTGATCTAAAAACCGTCAACAACAGGTTTCTCGATATTCATTTGCGGGTTGGTGCGGAACTGACCTCGCTCGAGCCTTCGATTAAACGCCGTATTAGCTCGCGGTTGTCGCGTGGCCGTGTAGACGCGACTGTTAGTTTGGACCGAACCGCTCAGGTTGCGTACGAATTGAATCGCCCACTTATTGCGGGCTATGTCAGTGCGCTTAAGCAGATGCAGCAGGATTTTTCGATTGGCGGTGAGTTGGATATCAACGTGCTGGCTCGAATTCCAGGCGCACTTCAACCTGCGCGCAACGGTATTGATGAGCGAATAATCACAGCTATCGATGAAGCTGTCGATCGGGCTCTTGATGAACTCGAGAAGATGCGCCAGCAGGAGGGCGAAGCTCTTCGCAACGAGCTGCAAGAGCGACTGCGCAAAATCGAATCACTCGTACCAACAATCGAGAATGCCGCAGCCGGTTTGGCTGATGCCTATCGGCTTCGATTGCAGAAGCGAATTACGGAACTGCTGAACCGCGGCGGGCAGGTCGTTGAAATCGATCCCGCTCGCCTGGCGCAGGAAGTGGCTTACCTTGCGGATCGGTCGGACGTTAGTGAGGAAATGGTACGCCTTCGAAGTCATTTAGCGCAGTTTCAGGAAGCACTGGATGCACCAGGCGAAACGGGTAAGATGCTTGACTTCCTATTGCAGGAGCTTAACCGGGAAGCAAACACCACGCTTTCGAAATCGACGGATCTCGCAATTAAAGAGGCGGGTTTAGCCATCAAAGCAGAAGTAGAGAAACTTCGCGAACAAGTTCAGAATGTCGAGTAAAGTGCAGGACGTAACCCCCGAATGCCAGCAGGCGACATCCTCACCGCATGGCATTTTGTATGTTGTCAGCTCACCATCAGGTGGCGGCAAGGGCACTCTAATCAGGCGCGTGCTGGATGTTGTGCCAGATCTTAGTTATTCTGTGTCGTACACGACTCGCGCGCCGCGTAACGGAGAAGTTGATGGCCGCGAGTATTTTTTTGTAGACCGCGAACGATTCGAGGAGATGATTGCGGCCGATGAGTTTCTGGAATGGGCCAACGTTCACGGCCACCTTTATGGAACCGCTCGGCAGCAGGTTAAGGACGAAATCGAAAGAGGCAAGGATATTGTCCTTGAGGTTGATGTTCAGGGTGCTGCCAGCGTAAAACGATTGGGCCTGGACTCGGTAAGTGTCTTCATCTTGCCGCCGTCACTCGAAACACTGCGGGAACGATTACTAACGCGCGGAACGGACAGTGCCGAAGAGTTAAGGGTAAGATTGGCAAACGCGCCGGAAGAACTTAGGCAATACTTGAACTTCGACTACGTTATCTTTAATGATCGTGTCGAGCGTGCATCGGCCCAACTCGCTGCAATCGTCTCGGCTGAACGAGCGAGACGATCGCGGCAGGAAACGCTTATCACGGAAGTAATGCAGAAATTCAATCACATGTAATACCTTTTCTTATTAAGGAGCAGCAGATCAGGATGCCGACAAGTATGGATGAGATCGACAACTCAGTTGATGGATCACAGAGTCCCGAGGTGGATTCAAAGTATCGTTTGATAATCCTTGCAGCGAAGCGCAGTAAGCAATTGCAACGTGGCGCGCAACCTCGCATCGACATCGACCCTCAGAAACATAAGCCTACAAGGATTGCTTTGGAAGAAGTGATTAGAGGCCGCGTGCACTTCAGTATTAAGGAAGAGGAGATCAAGTCGCCGGCTGTCTAGGTGGTCAATAGGTCCTATAGGTCTAATAGGTCCTATTTCACCCACCTTACATGCCCTTATAATCCGGCCCGCCGCCTCCTTCCGGCGTCACCCAGTTAATAATCTGGTATGGATCCATAATGTCGCAGGTCTTGCAGTGCACGCAGTTTGAGAAGTTAATCTGCAAGCGTCGTTTACCATTCCCACCATCGTCAACCATTTCGTAAACGGCTGCTGGGCAAAATCGTTGACAAGGGTTGGCATACTCTTCAGCACAGCGAGTCGAACAGATATTCGTGTCCAGAACATGAAGGTGTGCCGGCTGGTCCTCATCGTGGCCAACCGCAGCGTGGTATACGTCAGTGACTTTATTGAACGTGAGTTTTCCGTCAAAACGTAAGCCATCGTAACGCTGCTCGAGTTTGTCTCCGCGGTATCCATACGCGGAAAGCTTCTGCATCTCTTCGTGACCCGGGTTTGCACTGTCGCGATTGAACAGACCCCACGCGCGTCCACCCGTGAAGAACTGAAGACCAGTATTTACGATACCCAACCAGCGGCCATGCCTGAACCCAGCGTGGAAATTTCTAACTTTCTTGAGTTCCGGAACAACCCAGCTGTCATTAACAAGCTGCTGGTACTTCTGAAGTTGTTTTGCTGAGAAGTCTCCTGCAAGCAGCGATGCGAAAATCGTCTCAGCCGCTAACATCCCGGTCTTAATCGCGGAGTGGATTCCCTTCAACCGTTGAGAATTTAGAAAACCAGCACAATCGCCGACTAACAAGACGCCATCGGCGTAAGTGCGGGGTATCGCGAAATAGCCACCGGCAGCAATAGTCTTAGCTCCATATCGAATCATCTTTCCGCCATCGAGCAACTTTGCGATGTGCGGGTGTGTCTTGTACCGTTGAAATTCAGCATGCGGATCGAGCAGCGGATCTTTGTAATCCAGGCCAGTGACGTATCCGATGTTGATGATGTTGTTCTGCATCCCGTAGATCCAGCCACCGCCATAAGTCATGCTGTCGGATGGAAAACCGAGAGTATGGGTAACGGTGCCTGCTGGGTAACGGTTGTCAGGTAATTCCCACAGCTCCTTAACTCCGATGCTATAGACCTGCGGTTCGCGACCTTCATCCAGACCTAATCGCTGTACTAACTGCTTAGTCAACGATCCTCTTGGTCCTTCACCGAGCACTGTGACCTTCGCACGCAGATCAACGCCCGGTTCGTAATTGGCTTTGCGCTTCCCTTCCTTGTCAATTCCTTTGTCGCCGGTGCGAACACCCAGCACTCGATCGTGCTCGTCGTAAATCAAGTCTGCGCCGGGAAACTCCGGGAATATATTCACTCCTGCTTCTTCGCACTTTTCACCTAACCAGGCTGTAAGACGATTGAGTGAAACGATGTAGTAACCGTGATTCTTTAACGGCGGCGGTGTAATTGGAGATCGAATTGCTTTCTTCGAAGTTAAATACAGGAACGAGTCGGTAAGTACTGGGGATTCGAGCGGTGCACCCTGTTCAATGAAATCCGGTATCAGTTCTTTAAGCGCTTTGGGATCCATTACCGCGCCCGAAAGAATATGAGCGCCAACTGCTGCTCCCTTCTCGATTACCGCAATCTCAATGTCGCCCAGTGCATTCCCGGACACTTCATTGTGGTTCTTAATAAGACGGTTAAGGTGCAACGCGCCGCTGAGGTTTGCTGGCCCAGCTCCAACAAATACGACGTCAAAGTCTAAAGTCTCACGATCCATTAACTAACCTCGCAAAAAAAATGAATGGTCATTCAGTGGTTGGAGTATAGCAAACGCTTTATGTTCACGTTACCTGCCCGGACTTTTGGTCACGTTAGAAACTCTGTGCGCATCCTTCGCTCTCGTCTTGTACGGTCTCGTCGTCGATTTCGTGTAATTCGTGTATTTCGTGGATCGTGCTTTAGATCACGGAAAAAACGATCCACGAATCACACGAAATGCACGAAGTCACCACCGAAACCCAAGGCCCGCAGACAAAGGACAAAATGCGAAGAGCAAATGCTATTCTGGTGTACACTTTCGCAAATTGCCGCGGAGGCCCTGAAAACTATGCAAAGACTCGCACGGTCACTCGTCTCTTTGCTGTTGTTGTTTGCGTTGTTTCCCCAATCAGCTTTTGCCTGTGGTCCGTTTTCAATGGAAGCGGTCTTTGTCTTTACTGTTCATCCCGCCTATCCACTCGAAAACTACGCCCGAGGTGAGCTCGGGATTATTCAACCAAGTTATGCGCGTTCTTACCTGTACGCCGCATACCGTTATCTGAATAACCAACCATTTACTTCATTAGAACAAAAAGCGTTGACACAGTTGTGGAAGGAACGATTAGGGCAGACTAATGATACTTGGGAATCTGGCGAAACCTGGATCAAGAGTTGGCTCGACGCGCGACAGAAGCTTCCTGGATTGCCCGAGCCTCCGAAGATCGATGTGTTTCGGCATCGAGAAAAGCCTAACGAGTACGACTCTTTCCTGAACTGTCCAAAAGATGCTTTCGAGACGGCTGTTTCAACTCTAAATGCGCGTCTTCGATCTTACGGAGCTGACACATCGTCCGTGCGAACGTGGGTTGAAGCGCAGGACCAGGTGTTTTCGAATTGCGGCGAGGGTCAGAACATCCCGCCGATGTTGTCAACAAACGCCGATCAAGTTGCGCGCGCCGACCGCAATTATCAAATCGCAGCTGCAAGTTTTTACGCAACCAAGTTCGACGATGCTCAACAAGGCTTTGAGGCAATTGCTACCGACTTGTCCTCTCCATGGCGGCCACTTGCATCATACCTGCTCGCGCGGACCTTTGTGCGTAAAGCGAACCTTGGAGCTGAACAAGACAAGACGACTTCATTGTCAAAAGCAGAAGACCAACTCCATAAAATAGGCGCTGATAAAAATCTGACGAGCGTCCACTCGGCGGCAAGCAGACTACTGGACCTTGTTCGCCTTCGCTTGCACCCCTCAGAACGCATGCACGAGTTGGCGCACAAGCTGGTTGATAAGAATACAAACGATCATCTCAAACAGGATCTTTGGGATTACACTACGCTGCTTGATGGCGTACTGGAAACAGAAGGTCAAAAACTTTCAGCAGCACAAGAGCAGGATCTCGAAACGGATGATCTAACGGATTGGCTTTCGACCTTACAGGGAAACTCACCTGAAGATTTCAACCATGCGCTGTCACGGTGGCAGAAAGACCACTCGAATGCCTGGTTGGTTTGTGTGCTCTCGAAAGTAAACGGCAAGAACGCAAAGGCGGCGGACTTCATATCAGAAGCACTTAAAGTAAAGAGTGGGACTTCCGCATTCCCGTCGGCGCGATACCACGCAATTCGCCTGATGATCGAATCCGGAAAGCCGATTGACGCTCGTACACTTCTGGATCAGACGCTGAAAGATAATCGCGCCCAGTTTGATGCCTCATCGCTAAATCTGCTTCTTAACGAACGAATGATGCTGGCGCCCAATCTCGCGGACTTCTTGAGCCATCTTCCGCTTATTCCCGCCGCCCTCAGTTGGAATGATGATGGTCGCGAAATCCCGACTGAGCCTTCGGAAGTCTCAGATGAAGCGAAAGCATTAATTGGAAAACCGCTATATGACTTCGACGCGGCACGAGTTCTTAATGAACAGATGCCTCTGTCGGTTTTGAAGGAAGCGGTCAAAGACCCATCTCTTCCAAATCATCTAAGACAGGACTTAACGCAAGCAGCCTGGATTCGCGCTGTTCTGCTCGCAGACTACAAAACTGCCGATGAGTTAGTGCCGACACTCAGGAGCTTAATTCCCACACTTTCCACCGCGCTAGGTGATTTCAGCATCTCACAAGGTGACGATAAGAATTTTTCCGGATTGTATGCATGGCTTAAACTTCCCGGAATGGAGCCAGTCGTTGATGCGGGTATTGGCCGCGACATGCCTTTGAATCAACAGGACAGTTATCGTGACAACTGGTGGTGCGGCGCAACGTTCGGCCCTCCAACAGAACCAGTCGCTAAGGATGAAGAGGAGAGTGCTTCATTTACGAAGAGTTCGATTTCCAGCCCACTCTTTTTGAACGAGGCTCAGCGTCAGGCCGGTACAAAAGAGTGGCTCAAGCTAAAGAGTTTAGGCGCGATGCCAAACTACCTCAGCAAACAAGTCATTCAATGGGCAACGAAAAACCCGGCGGACAAGCGGGTGCCGGAAGCATTGCATTTAGCCGTCAATGCAACTCGCCACGGTTGCACTGATAAAGAAACCGGACGCTGGTCTAAAGCCGCTTTTGATCTCTTACATCGCAAATATCCAAACACAACCTGGGCAAAGAAGACCAAATATTGGTTCAAGGAGTAGACATTGAGCGAGCAAGCAGGAACTGCCGAATCACACGAGTTCACAAACCATCTAATCAACGAGAGCAGTCCTTATTTGCTGCAGCATGCGCACAACCCTGTCGACTGGTATCCCTGGGGCGAAGAAGCATTTGCCAAAGCGCGACTCGAAAACAAACCAGTGCTGCTGAGCATTGGTTATTCAGCGTGCCACTGGTGTCACGTGATGGCGCACGAATCGTTTGAAGATGAACAGATCGCGCAGCTGATGAACGAGAACTTCGTGAACATCAAAGTCGATCGAGAGGAGCGTCCCGATCTGGACCAAATCTACATGAATGCCGTCCAAATGATGACTCATCATGGCGGTTGGCCAATGACAGTGTTTCTCACTCCAGACGCCGTTCCATTCTATGGAGGAACTTACTTTCCACCGCAGGATCGCTACAACATGCCAGGCTTTCCGCGTGTGCTGCTCAGCATCACGGAGGCTTATCGAGACCGACAGGCAGATATCGCTGAGACGTCGCAGTCACTGATTAATGAGTTAAGACGCCTAAGCGAAACAAATGCAACTGCTCAACCGATTGAAAAAGAGCTTCTTGACGCAGCTTACATTGGAATTATCCGGAGTTACGATGCGGTAAACGGAGGTTTTGGCGGTGCCCCTAAATTTCCGCCGGCGATGACCTTGGAGTTTTTGCTTCGCACTCATGTTCGGACCGGAAATCCGCAAGCCCTCGAAATGGTTCGACACACCGCGGAAAAGATGGCACTGGGTGGGATGTACGATCAGGTGGGCGGCGGTTTTCATCGCTACTCCACCGATGCGAAATGGCTCGTCCCGCATTTTGAAAAGATGCTTTATGACAATGCACTTCTTTCAAGACTCTATCTACACTACTTCCAAATTTCTCAAGACAAGCTCGCAAACGATACAACGACCGGCATACTTGATTACGTGCTTCGCGAGATGACCTCGCCGGACAGCGGCTTCTATTCAACCCAGGACGCAGACTCCGAAGGTCATGAAGGAAAGTTTTTCGTTTGGGATCACGAGGAAGTCCAAAAGGTACTGAACGGGCGTGATGCAGTACTGTTTTGCGAGTACTACGACATCACGCCAGGCGGGAACTTTGAAGGCAAGAACATACCTAATGTGAAACTCTCAATGGAAGAGTTGGCCCAAAAACACGCAACGTCCTTAGCGGACGTAGAAGATTCGATTGAGAAAAGTAAAGCCAGGCTGTTCGAAATTCGGGAGCAAAGAATCAAACCTGATCGCGACGAGAAGATTCTTACTGCCTGGAATGGTTTGATGCTGGCAAGTCTTGCTGAAGCGGGTGCGGCATTGAATCGGCCGGATTATCTGGAAGCTGCGCGTCGCAATGCAGACTTTTTATTGTCAAACTTACGGTGCGACGGGCTTCTACTACGGACTTATAAAGACGGCGTTGCGAAATTTAACGCTTATCTCGAAGATTATGCGTTTCTGATCGAAGGTTTGGTAACGCTTTATGAAACTACTGGCGAGACCCGTTGGTTAGATGAAGCAGTAACTTTGACGGACCGAATGATTGACGAATTTTGGGACAAGACGAATGGCGGTTTTTACTTCACTGGTAACAGTCATGAGGAATTGATCGTTCGCTCCAAAGACTATTTTGACAACGCCACGCCTTCCGGAAATTCGGTGGCGGCAATCGTGCTCCAACGGCTCGCAATACTCACCGAAAACGAAGAGTATAGAAATCTTGCTATTGCAGTGCTTAATCAGATTGCCGATTCTGCCCGCAAATACCCTTCCGGCTTTGGCTACGCTCTCTCAGCAGTGGATTTTCTCTTAGCGACTCCAAAGGAGATTGCGGTGATTGCGCGCGATCAAGGCTCGCTGAATTTGTTTCTAAGTGATATTTGGGGGAAATACCTTCCAAACAAGGTTATCGCCGCTCAAGTGAACGAGCAAAAGACTGGCGGGAACATCGCTCTGCTTCGTAATCGCGGGATGATCGACGACAAAACCACTGCGTATGTCTGTGAGCATTATGTGTGCAAAGAGCCGGTCGTCGACCTCGACGGTCTGCGCCGGCAGCTCGCGTCTCTCCCTGCTTGACGTCAACCGCCTGTAACACCTATATTTAGCGAGTGCCAAACAATGTTGGCACTCGTTAGACCCATCTGGTACGTCGTAATCATCGACACGCCACACACATTCCCAGGGCTGCCCGACCATTTCAGAATTCGTAACCAGGAAGGACGAGTCACCCGGCAATGAAGAGTAACTGGAAGAGTACGCCTCTTTTGGCTGTTATCTCTGTAGTCAGCAGTGTGTTCGTCTGCCTGGGAATTCTGCAGATGACCAGACTCTCGTTCTTTGGTGGTGCAGGGATAGCTTCGTGGTTAGTGCTTTTTGCTCTCACCATCGCTGCGAGTCGTCTAACCGTTTCAATCACCAATACGGAGAGTGGTCAGAACAACCGCAAATCCCTCGCCGAAGCCTTTGTCTTTCTCGCCGTCATTTTTTATGCGGCGCCTCCAACGTCGATTGTGGGACCGCCTCTTTTGCTCGCTGCCTTCGTTGGTTTCGCCTCAACATATGGTCTCGGCACGAGGCGCGAGATGATTGTGACCATCGGCATGTCAGTCATCTCAACGTATGTCGCAGCGTCCTCTTACGGAATTCTGATCGACTTCTTTGGCGGAGAGTCTCTGCTCCCTGCGAGCAGTTTGCCATTGAGCGTTGTGTTAGTGCCGCTGTTCGCACTTGCAATTCTGCAGTATCTGCTCAATACGATTGGTACGACCTGGTTTTGGAGCATCGATACGGGCAAGTTTAAGTTAATGCCCTCGTCAGAGAGCGTTGTCTGGACATTGACTACTCAACTCGCTGCCGCCGCGTCCGCGGCACTGTTCTATCTGGCAATTCTTCATAGAGACATTTCATACAGTCTGCTGGGCTTGCTAATTTCCGCGTTGACGCATCTCCTCTACCGCTTCAATCAGCATCGCGTCGATGAGGTTCGTGCCGCTGAAGCTGAACGCCGACGACACATCGAGGAAATGGCAGATATCCACATGAACACGATCGAGTCGTTGGCGATTGCGATCGACGCAAAAGATCAAACAACTCATGGACACGTTCGTCGAACGCAAATCTACGCACGTGAGATGGGAAAACTGTTGAGCGTGAATGAGTCTGACATTCAGGCCCTGCACGCCGGGGCTTTACTTCACGACATTGGTAAGTTAGCCGTCCCTGAGTACATACTGAACAAGCCTGGCAAACTCACAGAAGCCGAATTCGCTAAAATGAAGATCCACCCAACGGTTGGTGGCGATATTTTGCGGCGAGTCAACTTCCCTTACCCTGTGGAAGACATCGTTCGTTACCATCACGAGAAATGGGACGGCAGCGGCTATCCGAAAGGCCTAAAGGGCGAAGCAATTCCTCTCATCGCTCGCATCATTTCAGTTGTGGACTTCTACGATGCCACGCGGTGCGATCGTCCATATCGCAAAGGCATGAAACGCGAAGAGTCAATTGCGTTATTACGGAGTATGGTTGGTAGTGCCTTTGATCCGCGAGTCGTCGATAAGTTTGTCGCCCACGTTGAAGAGTTCGATCAGTTGATTGGTTTGGAGGACATCCAGGAGCAAGTTCCTTCAGAAACACCGGCAGTCGATAACGAAACGAAAACAAAACCAGACGCGGGTCTTGCTTCGGATGTTCTGGGAACACCCGATGATAGTCTGTCGGGTTTCCGCTTTATTACCGAGGCACAAAGGGAAGTTTTCGCGCTTCACGAAATTGCTCAGACCATAGGCTCGTCGCTCAATCTCAACGACACGCTTACATTAGTCTCAAACAAACTAAAATCGATCGTCCCCTTCGATAGCTGCATCATTTTCCTCGTCGACGAACGCACAGGAAAGGCAAGTGCGGCCCATGCTGCTGGAGATGAGGCCGAACTCTTCTCCAGACGCCGAATGAATGTTGGCGATGGGATTACTGGTTGGGTGATCGCAAATTCACGTTCCATGTGTAATGCCTCGCCCGATCTGGATATGGTTGGCGTTCAGGACGAGATCGTAAAGCAATATCGCTGCGTGTTGGTGTCGCCACTACAACGAGAAGATGGATCGTTCGGCGCCATCAGTCTCTATTCAAAGAGTCGTACGTCATACACGACCGAGCACGTTCGCCTGCTCGAATCTGTTTGTCAGCACGCTTCGAGTGCGTTGAATAATGCTCTCACCTACGAAAAGACGCGCGAGAGCGCTCTGATCGATCCGTTAACCGAGCTGCCAAATGCTCGTGGTTTCTACATGATGCTGGAACAACGAATCGCTGAGAGCCAGCGGATGAATCGTGAGCCTCTGGTTGTTATCAGCATGGATATCGATGATTTCAAGATCATCAACGATAAGTACGGGCATTCAATCGGTGATCGCCTTCTGGCAAGCGTCGCTGGAACTATTCGTCGCGAGTTGCGTCAGATGGATATTCTGACTCGTTATGCGGGCGACGAGTTTGTGGCGATCATGCCAATGGCTTCCAGCACAATGGCGGCAAGTGTGATGGACCGCATTCGAAACACCGTCGAGGAGCAACTATTCTCCGTTCGCACCGGAACCATGATTGGTTTGGGAATAAGTGCAGGCTACGCTTCCTTCCCGGAGGATGGAGAAACTACCGAAGAGTTACTAACCACGGCCGCGCGGAACATGCAGCGCGACAAACACAGTCGAAAGACCGTACTGACGATCGCGGGTTCCCATTTGGAACAGATCGACATGATGACGTAGTGGTCGCGGCATTGCGTACCCATTCGACGTGTTAGCAACCGGCACCGTCCGGTCTTTGCCTTGTCTCAACGCTTTCGGGCTTCTTAAAACTCTCTGCGCTATCTCTGCGTGCTCTGCGTCTCTGCGGTGCAGGATAATATGGCACTCCAAAACCGCAGAGACGCAGAGCACGCAGAGATAGCGCAGAGAATTAAGAAATGGTGCTCTTTTGCGCCGCTTTGTCTATCTCGCGTATAATTCCCTGACTCTTTTCTAGCGCAGATCAACAACAAGAGTTGCTGGACACAATCAGCCCGCGATCAAGCGGGCATTATTTACTGCAAGAGTTCGCCTAACGCATGAGTAAACAAACTGCAGAACCAAGGTCGGCCGCTGGCGCCGAAGAAAAAAGCTCAACCGGAGTTCTCGACGCCCCTGAAGTCGATCGTCAGACACTCAAACAGGATCACGAGACCGCCAAACAAAGTCAGAAGGGACGGCTTGCAGGTCTCGATTCGGAGACTCTGATAGGGCTCTACCGTCGGATGTTGTTGATCAGACGCTTTGAGGAGAAGTCTGCCGAAGTGTACAGCGCGGGGAAAATCGGAGGTTTTTGCCACCTGTACATCGGTCAGGAAGCCGTAGCGGTTGGCGCTCTTTCTGCGATTCGACAGGACGACTACGTTCTGACCAGTTATCGTGAGCACGGTCAAGCCATAGCTAAAGGCATGTCTCCCGAATCAGTGATGGCGGAACTCTACGGAAAGGCGACCGGCTGTTCCAAGGGTAAGGGCGGTTCCATGCACATGTTCGATAAGGAAGTTAATTTTCTTGGCGGACATGCGATTGTTGGGGGGCAGATTCCTCTGGCTACTGGAGTTGCCTTCGCGGCGAAGTATCAGAATACAGATAAAGTCACTCTTTGTTTTTTCGGTGAAGCAGCAGTGAATCAGGGTGCGTTTCACGAATCATTGAACATGGCCCAACTTTGGAAGCTTCCATGTATCTACATCTGTGAAAACAACCAATACGGAATGGGAACTTCACTCGAGCGTGCGATGTCGTTGCGCGACATTGCACAGAAAGCCTGCGCGTACGAGATGGCGTCTGAGTTTGTTGATGGCATGGATGTACTTGCGGTTCGCGAAGCCACCACTCGGGCGGTTGAGCGGGCACGAAAGGACTCTCTGCCGACTCTGCTTGAAGTCCGCACGTATCGATTCATGGGACACTCAATGTCCGATCCGGGTAACTACCGGACCAGGGCGGAGATTGAAAAATATCAGGAACGCGATCCGCTGAAGCTATTCTTATCTACGCTGAAGGAAGAGAAGATCGTCGAAGATAAAACTCTCCAACAAATGGATTCAGAGATCAAAGAACAGGTGGAAGCTGCCGTACGGTTTGCCGAAGAAAGCCCACTGCCCGCACCTGAAGAGCTATACACAGATGTTTACGCCAATCCGATCGATCCATCACACAGTTCATAAATTTAAATATGCCGACAATCACAATACGCGAAGCGCTCAATCAAGCGATCCGGGAAGAGTTAGCCCGTGACGAGCGCGTCTTTTTAATGGGCGAAGAAGTGGCTGCGTACGATGGTGCGTACAAGGTTACCAAAGGCCTGCTGAAAGAGTTTGGCCCCAAACGGGTAATCGACACGCCTATTACTGAGCTGGGCTTTGCAGGTCTCGGAGTTGGAGCCGCGATGGCCGGCTTGCGACCGATCGTTGAGTTCATGACATTCAACTTCTCGATTTTGGCCACCGATCAAATTATTAACTCTGCAGCCAAGATGCTGTACATGTCAGGCGGTCAGTACAACATTCCAATTGTCTTTCGTGGTCCAGGAGGATCGGCATTCCAGGTTTCGTCGCAGCATTCACAGGCTCTTGAGTCATGGTACGCGTATTTCCCTGGCCTCAAGGTAGTGATGCCTTCAACACCGGCTGATGCAAAGGGCCTGTTGAAGTCTGCCATTCGTGACGACGATCCAGTCGTCTTCATCGAGCAGGAGCGTATGTACGGAAACAAAGGCGAGGTGCCGGACGATCCTGACTTCACAATTCCTTTGGGCGTAGCGGACGTCAAACGCGAAGGTACCGACGTGACGATTGTTGCAAGATCACTGATGGTTCCGGTTGCGTTGAAGGCTGCTGATAAGCTTCAGGAGCAGGGCGTATCTTGTGAGGTAATCGACCCGCGGACGATTCGTCCCCTGGATATCGATACAATTATTGAGTCGATAAAGAAGACGAACAGAGTTGTGTTGGCAGAAGAGTCGCATCCTGTTTGCGGTGTCAATGCCGAGATTAGCGCTGAGATTATGGAACGAGCATTTGATCATCTCGACGCTCCGGTCAAACGGGTTTCAGGTGAAGATGTGCCAATGCCCTACGCAAAGAATCTCGAAAACCTCGCAATACCTGATGTCGAGCGCGTGATTGCGGCAGTGCGTGAAGTTGCATATCTCGACTGATCGCTGGGCCCTAAAGTTTTTAGTTATTCTTTTTCGGACGAAGGAACTCGCATGGCCAGTAAGGTAATCATGCCCAAGCTCTCTCCAACGATGGAAGAGGGTCAAATTGCGCGTTGGCTGAAGAAAGAAGGAGACAAGGTCTCCATGGGCGAACCACTAGCAGAGATCGATACCGACAAGGCCACCATGGAGATGCAAGCTCTTTCCAACGGTGTGTTACGGAAGATTCTCGTTAACGAGGGTGAATCAGCGCCGCTTGGACAACTGATTGCCGTGATAGGTGAGGCAGATGAAGACATTTCATCTGTTATTAGCGAAGCTCCCGCAAAACAAACTGCGCCAACAACTGCTCCTGCACCAGCACCTGCTCCCGCGCCTCAACCTGCTGCCGCCGATGCGAATGGGCATGCTCGGCAAGCACCGGCTCAAAGCGAGTCGGGACGAATGATCGTGTCGCCTTTAGCGGCGCGCATGGCAGCAGAAGCCGGGCTCGATCTGCGAACGTTACACGGCAGTGGGCCAGGCGGGCGAATAATAAAACGCGATATCGAAGCAGCACTCAGTGAAACCAAACCGGTTTCCGCGTTTCCACGTGCTGTCGAGCCGCTTCGGTTTCAGCCGGCGGTGGTGGCGTCTGCGTCACCTTATCGAGATGAACCTGCAAGCGAAATCCGCCGAACCATCGCGCGACGGCTGGTGACATCCATCGGGCCCGTGCCCCATTTCTTTTTAACGAGCGAAATCGAAATGGATCGTGCCGTTGAAATGCGGCATGGCATCAATGCGCTGGACCCGGATTTGAAGATCAGCATCAACGACATCATCATTAAGGTGGTAGCGAGTGCGCTGATTCAACATCCCCCGGTCAACGCATCTTTCCAGGACAAATTTATTCGGTATTACGAACACGCCGACGTTGGAGTAGCGGTTGCGATTGAAGACGGTTTGATAACTCCGGTGATTCGTAGCGCAGATCAGAAATCACTGAGTCAGATCGCAGGCGAGGTCCGCGAACTGGCCGAACGCGCTCGGTCACGGAAACTGAAGCCGGAGGAATATACGGGCGCAACATTCTCAGTCAGCAATCTCGGTATGTTTGGAATCGACGAGTTCACAGCCGTAATCAATCCGCCAGAAGGAGGCATTCTGGCAATAGGCGCCGTAACTCCGAAACCGGTTGTTCGTGATAATGAAATCGTCATCAGGCAGATTATGCGTATAACCATGTCGTGCGATCACCGCGTGATTGATGGTGCGACTGGCGCAAAGTTCCTTCAGACCGTGAAGAAGATCCTGGAGAATCCTCTCTACCTGGTCGTATAACTTGACCGACCGGTCTCATAATTCCCTTGCGCCTCACCTCGCGCTGATTGGAGTCCAAATCCTATTCGGTACCTGGCCGATCTTCGGAAAGATCGTTCTTCGTTCAATGTCGACGACAAGCCTGATGCTTTGTCGATTGATTGGCGCCGCACTTGTTCTTGCACTAATTCAGCGAAGCTTTCGGCCGCTCATAAAAATGCCAAAGAAAGACGTCGCCTGGATAGCACTCTGCAGCATGATGGGTGTTGTTGGTAATCAGTTTATCTACCTGACGGGTCTATCGCTAACCACCGTTATCAACACAACTCTCCTGAGCACAACCATTCCCGTATTCACGCTATTCGTAAGCATCGTTCTCGGTCATGATCGCTTGTCACTTCGACGCCTCATCGGTATCGCGTTGGCAGCGAGTGGCGTGATTTATCTGGTCAACCCAAACAAAGCCGATGTTTCTGCGCATACTACCATCGGCAATCTTCTGGTCGCTTTGAGTTCGCTTCTTTATGCAACTTATATCGTAATTTCAAAAGATATTTTCGAACGTTATGGAGCACTCAATGTGATTACATGGATCTTTCTGGTGGGTGCGATCGTTACAATTCCTTTTGCGGCTTACTCGACCACTCACTCTCCCGTCCATACTCTGCCTGCGACGGTTTGGTTTTTGATCGCATTCATTATTCTGTTTCCGACTGTTGGTGCTTATTACTTAAATGCCTGGGCTTTGACAAAGGTGACGCCCAGCACTGTGGCCGTGTACATCTATCTTCAACCACTATTCGCCTTCGGCGTTGCTCCACTATTGCTTGGTGAGAAATGGAGTTCGAGATCGGTCGTGGCGGCAGTCCTGATCTTTTCGGGTGTTGGAGTAGTAACGCGACGTGGGAGAAGTATAGCTGTTCGAGAAATGAGCGAACACCCGGATGCTCTGGCCCGGTGAGCTGGAAGCATAGTCCTTCTCCGGCAAGCCAAGAAGTGGTATAAGGGCCCACAGCTTAAGTTCGCCCCGTTACCTCCAGGAGGCGTCTAGTGAAGTCCTTTTCTTTCGTAGCTCTCTTTGTCTTCCTTTGCTTCGGCACGTGGAACTCCCAGGCACATGGTGAGGTATTCCGCAATCGCACCGCTTTCAACGCCGCGTCGCAGAACCTGCACACAGTCGACTTTGAGTCGATAACACCGTTGGGCCTGGAACTCAACCATCAGGTCGATAGTATCTTCATTGAAAGCATCGGCGGCATGGGCATCAGTAAGGTGAATGGCAACACCGTGCTCGTAGGGTCGACCGTGGGCGAGATCACGCGGATCACTTTGTTCTTTCCGCCAGGTACAACTGCGGTTGGTTGTGACCAATTTGTATCGCCAATGATTGTTTCGATATCAACGGGTGAGAGCGTAACAATGAACGAGTCAGACGGATCATCGTTCGTGGGTTTCGTCTCGGATCAGCCCATTCAATCACTGACAGTTTCGCTGGACTTTCCAGAGCCGACTCCAAGCGCGCTTATTGATAACCTCTCCTTCGGTCAACGCCACATTGGAAGCGAACTGCCTGTCCCACAATTGCTCGTGTCGAGTTTAACCGGCCGCGCGATTGCACTGGACTCAGTAACGAAAGAGACAGAGCCTTTCCACGTCACATCATCTCGCAATCTGAGTTCGGATAACCACACGCGACTTACTCTCTTTGTTGTTGGTGTACTGCTGCAGGCTTCAGATGTCCCGTTTATCACAGCGACGGCAGAAGACGGGCAACAACACGTCTTCGATTTGCCTTGTGAAGCCGCGGCCCGGGTGAATAATTTGAGCTGGATGTCACAAGTAACCCTGCGGTTACCTGACGCACTCGTCGGAGTCGGCGATCTGAATGTGAGTGTTAGCGTGCGTGGCGTAACTAGCAATAAGGCGACGCTTCGCGTTGAGTAATGTCCGATATGCTTTAGCTTGTCGTGACACAACAAACCGAGCCCTGAGTGATCGAGAGAACTTCAGATTACTCGGGGCTCGGTTGGTTGTGTCACGACAAGCTAAAGCATATCGGACACTTGCTCAGGCAGCTCGTGCTTCATTCCTGGGAAAACAGCCGGCAATCTCCTCGGCATCCAGCGTGTCGCGCTCCATCAGTAACTCAACCAGTCGATTTATCGACTCAGTCTCTTTAGTTACAACTTCACAAGCGCGTTCCAACTGTTCATTGATAATCTCGTTCGTTGCTTCTTCAATTCGATCAAGCAAATTCTGACTATGCGGTTGATCAGACTGTCCAAGATGAATGGGACCTAAGCGGCTCATCCCGAACTCACTGACCATCTTCCGCGCGATCTCCACAGCGCGCTCGATATCGTTCGACGCACCCGCGGTCATCGTCGAGAGCAAGACCTGCTCAGCAGCGCGGCCACCGAGCAACAGCGCGATCTGATCTTCAAGATATTCACGTTTCTTCATGAGTCGATCACGTTCCGGCAACGACTGCGTCACGCCTAACGCACGTCCCCGGGGCAGTATCGAAACCTTATGAATTGGATCGCCATTCTCTACCGCTAATCCAACAGCTACGTGTCCCGCTTCATGCACCGCAGTCGCGTAGCGCTCTTCCTCGTCCATCATGAAACCCTGTCGTTCAGCGCCCATCAGTATGCGATCACGCGCGTATTCAATGTGCTTGCGTGCGACGGCCTCTGATGCATCTCGCGTCGCTGCAATCGCCGCTTCATTCATCAGATTTGCCAACTCCGCGCCTGAGAAGCCAGGAGTACCCCGAGCAATCCATTTCAGATCCAGATCCTTCTCGAGTGTCAGATTACGTGCGTGAACTTTCAAAATTGCTTCTCGACCACCAACGTCGGCAAGATTGACTGCGATCTCCCGATCAAACCGACCGGGTCTCGTCAAAGCCTTGTCCAGAATGTCAGGTCGATTAGTTGAAGCGATTACAACAACAGAACTCGACTGATCGAAACCATCCATCTCAACCAGTAACTGATTTAATGTCTGATCCTGATCGGCTGAAGCCGAATCACCACCGCGTCCCCGTTGACGACCAAGCGCATCAATCTCGTCGATGAAGATAATGCACGGCGACAACTTTCTTCCCTTTGCGAAGAGATGTCGCACTCTGGCGGCGCCCAATCCAGCAAACTTTTCCTGAAAGCTCGAACCAGACGCTGCCAAAAACGGAACGCAGGCTTCTTTTGCTGCAGCACGCGCCAATAGAGTCTTGCCAGTTCCCGGAGGGCCGTAGAGCAGGATGCCTCGCGGAACTCGGCCGCCCAAACGACCAAAACGGGCCGGGTCTTTCAGAAACTCGATCGTCTCTGTCAGTTCAGCCTTAGCTTCATCTACACCGGCGACGTCTTCGAAGCCCACGCTCTGTTTACCACTCTGGTTCTCGAGATCAAACGAACCACGGCCATTCATGCTTGCGTAAATTTTCCAGCCTGCAAATCCAAGGAACGCCAAACAGAAGAATGGCAATGCCCAGTTCAGTGCGGTTGTGATAACTCCAGGCTGTAGAGCTCGGAATTCAACTGGGATGTTGTTCTTGCGAAATGACTCAACGATTTCGTGCTGCGCAGCCTCGCCTGTCACAATTGCTTCGACAAGTGTGCCATCCTGCTTCGTCACCGTCACCGTTTCACCTTCAACGGTCAATGCCGAAATGCCGGTGGCACCTGACAGCGAGTAAAGCTGTGAATAGTTGATCTTTTGAACGGGCGGTTGCTGCCGCGCGTATAGAACAATGGATGCGACAACAGCGAGTGTTAGCAATACGAGGGAAAGGGCAACCAGGACTGTCCTACGTGTCCGTAAAGATACTCTTGGAGCGGGGGTTGGCATAAAAAAAAGACCTCCAGAGCGACTGGATCAAAACACCGTGACGCTCAAAATATCTAAGACCAGGATGAAATCGGGTTAGGAAAAGCGACGGACTTCGGAAGGAAGGAACCGCACGCGGAAGAGAGTTTGTCTCTTAAAAACCCACGACGCGCTCGCGGATAACGCAGCGCTGGACTTCACTTTACCAGCCAGCAACTCTCAAGTCCAGAAGAACATTATGAAAAATCCAACAGAATTGCATTAATCCGGCCGACGATGAATTGAATCGCATCGGCTGAGCGTTCACTGGCATGTTTTCGTACGCATTTCCCACCCGAACAAAGCAAGAACTTATCGCGACACACTTGATAAGTAGCGCAATACCGCACTTTAGACTCACAGGATGCTTGATGCAGCAGGTTGGCATACTCGTTGCTCGCGAATTAGCGCGAAGAGCTTTTGTACCAGCGAATCTTTGGTAATTCGAAGGTGGTTAACAAAGGAGGGAACCGATGCTCTGGACGATTTTTGTAATCTTGTTAGTGCTATGGCTATTAGGTGTGGTTAGCAGTTACACGATAGGTGGGTTCATTCACATCTTGCTCGTGTTGGCGTTGGTAGTGCTACTCATTAACATCATCGGCGGACGCCGTACAGTTATTTAGGCAAACGCGCACACTGTTTGCCCTGCCGGCGCCCGACACCGACACGATTGCCGAGTGAGCGATTGTGTTGGGCGCCACCAATATCAATTGAAAACACGCCCTACTGGATAGAGATTCATTTGTGGATCCCAGTAGGGCGAACGTTTGTAAAAGAACCTCAGCCGTTCTGCCGGATTCGAAGCGAACTCAGGATCTTCAGCGATTGCCCTAACAAATTCATCGGCGAGTGACGGATCGTTGCGCATCATCTGACGAGCCAGTTCCTCGAGAACATAGTGTTCAGCGTATTCTTTCTCTTCAAACACCGCATTAAAAAATCCCCAACGCGCGAGTGAATCGGGTGCTGCTGGTTCAAGTAAGTTCAGCGCTACTCTTGCCAGAGGCTGCTCGAGAGGGACAATGACTGAGCCTGCGGCAAAAACTCGTTCCTCGATAATCGTTTCCAGTTCAAATCGAGGCATGTGTCGACCCTCGAACGGCTCAGACGGCCACTCCACATTTGTGAAACGATAGCTCTCTACATTCATCGACGTTGTGTCTGAAAGTTCCCTAGTCTGCAAGCCATGGGCTTTCACTACGTCGATTACGCTTTGCCATTGAAGAGGAATGACGTAGGCGCGCGGTGGTTTGACGGTCTTTGTTACTGCAAATGTTTGATACATCGGAACCGTGAGATCGAGAGGTTCCCTCCCAAAAATCACGCGTAGATCACCAGAAATGTCACTCTCTTCGGTAACGTAAGAGAATGCTTTGAGCTCAAGCGGCGTTACTTCGTCAGTGAGCGTGAAATCCAACGGATAGAGTGAATCACTATCGAGCAGTCGCATCGCTTGATCATCTGCCTTGCGACCAACCTCAATGAGACGCGAAGGATCGAGATTCACTTCGTAAAGGGCCGATCGAAGAAAGTCATATGTTCCAATCACTCTTGATTGGTAGTCCTTGATCATATGGGTCTCGATCAGAATACCCGGACGATTTCTCAGAGGGGCGTAACCGGTTGAGAACCTCGGAGAGCCATTGAAGTCTCTGGTACCGAGTTTTAGATCGCGGTTGTCAATAAACTCAAGATACCAGGAGATCACATTGCCGGCCGCTTCAGTAGCCGGCACAACTTTGCCACCAAAGACTTCTCGTTCCCACGCAAGGACACCGCGGTCGATCCCGCTGTGGTGTTCATGATGATACGTAATGTTGCAGCGGTAATCGGCGCCATCCGTCACGTGGCAATCGATGAAGAGATCGGGTTGCCAATGGTTCCAGAGTCGCAGCCACGACCGCGTCTCCGGCGTATCCGCTTTCATGTAGTCGCGGTTCAGGTTCTGATAAGTTGCCGTTGTGCGCCAACCCATGCTGGCAGGCCCGTTCTGGTTAATTCGATTGTATGGACTCGAACGTTCATGTCCGTCAGTGTTGTAGATCGGAATAAAGAGCAAAACCACGTTTTGGAGAAGACCTGCAGCGGACTTTGTTATGGCGACATCTCGCAGCAATGCAAAACCAGCGTCCTTACCATCGGGTTCCCCCGCGTGAATGCACGCCTGGATCAAGACAACCGCCTTGCCTTTTTCTTTCGCAGCTTCTGGCGAAAACACTCCCGCTTCTGAGCACACCAACAAAGGTAACGCTCTTCCCTGCCCGCTGAAGCCAAACGTCTGAAATTGGATTGAAGTTGATTCCGAGGCTAATCGTTTGGCGAATGCGATCGTTTCCGCGTAATCAGGTGTTTGTGCATAGCTGGTCTTTTCGGCAGGTGTTTGCCAATCAGGGGGCACTTGAGTTTGGGCCATGTCTTTTAGAGTTTAGTCTGGCAGGAGCGGCACTCAGCCCGCCGTCGAGCGTTTAGAGTGCCGCAAGCAAGACAACGAACGTACATTAATTTAGCGAACCAACTCGTAATGAACGCGCTGATACCGAGTATCCCGACTAAGACTGCCGCGTTCAATAAGAAGTCTCTCACTCTTTGCGTATCTCCGTAGTCGTCACGTAGTAATAGACACCACGATCGAACCCTCGACGAAATGCTGTGTTCAACTCCTCGTCTGAGTAATCCTGGCGCAAGCCCGCTTCACATTCTGAATAGGCTTTTCCACGTCGCTGTTTATGTTGTGCAGCTTCAAAGCCGCGGCGATAGCTTACTTCATCCGTGTCGAAGTCCCTACCATCGGCCTCATATTGAGCTTGCTCACTTTCGCGTAACTCGGACCACCAGCCGTCACGCAGTTGGTCGAGGTCCAACGCTCCGGTGCGATTCAATAACGCACGAGCCTTCGCGTATTGCTCATCGTTCTCAGCATGAACAATCACAACTGAGCGACCAAGTCGCAATGCATGTTCGTAGAGATAGACATCCTCATGCGGGAACCCTTCACCCAGTCCTTCTTCGAGCTTATCTCCAACTGCTGCGCCTACCGCAGCTCCGGTTCCTCCGAGTAAAGCAGCCCCAAGTAAACCAAAAGCCAACACTGGTCCGACGCCTGGAACAATAAGTGTTGCCGCCGCGAGTCCGAGTGTTGCACCGCCCGCTGCGCCCATCGCACCGCCCACGGCCGCTCCCATTGCTGTTCCCATTCCGGGATACTCAGTATCTGCTATGGGTACAGTTGTATCTCCTCGGGCATTGCCCTCCGGAGTTACCAGACCAATACGTGACTCAGGTATACCCAACCCCCGAAGCTCCCTCACAGCGTTCTCAGCTTCTGGGCGAGTCTCAAAAATGGCTGTCAGAACCTCCATGCTCGTTACCTCCACTCTAAGATTTCAGAATTAAGATTTCAGAATTAAGCTTGAACAAGCCTCGACAGTGGGACATCAGCATTCCGTCAATCTGAAGTCTTAAATCTGAAATCTCAGATACTTCCATTCAAGCCGCACGCCACAAAGCGGCGCCGACACAAATCGTTGAGGAAATTCGCAAAGCTATGTTAGAGTCCGAGTAAGGTTTAGAGCAGACGAACAGAGGATAAAAACACGGATGTTCGACATCGTAGAAAAACACTGGCCGATGTCTG
>DASYPT010000019.1:0-47616 GCA_036006355.1 Pyrinomonadaceae bacterium
CCTGTGGTCGAAAGAAATTCGCGACGAGTTGGATTTTGCGGGTTCGGTTGTTGAGTGTCTGACATTGAGCCTCCGTTCGAACTCAGTAGCGATCTACATCACGTTACAAAAAATTAAGTCTTTCAATTTTCAAAATCACAATCCGCTTACTTGGTACCGCGGATCATCTTTCGGGTTTATGTAATGAAGGCCCAGTGGTCCAATGGCACTTACCTGAGTGACGTACTCGCCGGACTTAGCCCAATGAAAGTGCGGCGTATCACCGGGCAGGATAATCACGCTACCGGGCGGATATGCTTCTAATTTGTCAGCATCGAAGCGATCTCCGAGTCCTATATAAAAGACGCCGGAGATCACCGTATACACTCGATCCTCGGGATGAATGTGTGGCATCAACTTTACACCAGCAGGCACTTTGACTCTCACAACAAATGGGCTCGCGTCCGCTGGTTGACCAACAACAACCGCGAGACGTACCGAATGCGGAAAAGCTGCAAAGGGCTTCCAATCAATATCCTCAGACATGATTGCCTTAAACACAGCTTGGCCTGGTTGATGTGCGCGAACTTTTTCATCCACCGCGTCTGACTTGATTGCCCCTTTCGTGTTTGACATAGAAAACTCCTCCACTCAAATAAACGCAAGTCGCGGCATCGTGCATTCTTTGGAGTGCGGCGACCTGGCGCCGCTTTGTTATAGCGAAGCTAACCATTCAAAGCGTGGCGTGCCCCGTAACAAAGCGGTGGCAGGCCACCGCACTCCAAAGTTTTACTGGAGTGCTGAGAAGCTGGTCGGATCCATGAAATAGCTGTCGATATGTTTTGCTAATGGTCCGTTGACCTCCGAGGCCGCTTTGACCTGCTTCCACTCCGGATCTGCCTGGAATGCGGCCCAATTCTTTTTTGCTTCTTCGCGGCTCGGATGCTCAAGGATATAGATAAACAGATTCTGCGAATACGGTGCGTCTTCGGGACGCCAAAATCCAACGCTCTTCATGTTGTGTCGCTTGAAAATGGCATCGGTGTGATCACCAAAGCGAGCGATTAGCGCATCCATCTTGCCCTCGTTAACTTGATACATGCGCAGCTCGTAAACATGTTGAGGGGAATTCGATCTGCCAAGATTGAAACCCAGGGTCACCGCCATGCCCGCGATAAACGATAGTAGAGACCACGCCTTCACTCCAGTCAGTTTTGCCGCTGCGAGTTTGATTGCTGCAATTGCGATGTATCCAGTTCCCATTACTACCTCCTACTGGCGCTGTCGTAGCACCACGTGCGATGAATCATTCAACTCCGTAACAATCAGGAATCTTTGCGGTGTGGCCGCTGCGGATGAACTCGCTGCCAGCGTCTTCAAAGGGCCGATTGTTTGTACAATGCCCGCACCATCAGGATTCGTACTCATTAAGGCCAGCGGCACCAACCCTCGGTAAGGTGGTCGAGAGGAATCCGCGAGATAAACTCTATATTGAGTCTTAGGCCTCAAACCCTTTGCAGCGATTTGGACCAAATCGAGGAGTCCGAGTGAGTTAACAGCGGCCGATGCTTGCGCGTTAGGTAAGGCAGGTCCCGCTGCTTCGAAATCGAGCTGCGTGGTATTGCCGGCTTCTCCGAGCGGCAACAAATTGGTGGCGCTGGCGTTGGGCGCCGCATTGGGCACGTAAACGAGGGCTTGCGTGGTTTGGCCGATCGGAATGTTGGCGATTACCCGGTTGGTGAGCGTGTCGATAGCAGTGGCCATCTCACCGTTCTCCAAAGCCACATAAACGCGCGAGCCATCGCCCGATGGCCAGATGCCATGTGGCAGACTCCCCACGGAGATGGTGGCAATCAATTCCGGCGTCTGGCCCCGGCGAAACACTTTCACTTCGTTGGCACCGCCAATAGTCACGTACGCAAACTTGCCGTTGCGATTGTTCACCAGGTTCACGTGGTTAGTGAGTCTAACAAAGCTTTCTCTTCAAAAGGCGGTTGCGCGCCGGCAATGTTGGGACAAAAAGGACTTGCCTGCAGCACGCGCTTGATGATCTGATGCGACTTCGCATCGATCACCGTCAGCACCGGCGTGAAGCTGGAACACACAAAGGCATACCGGCCGTCGGGACCAACATAGTCATCCCAGGACCATTGCCCAGGATTATGCGACCCGTCTCCTTCATCGCGCCCGGTTAACTTGCGTGGGGGCTCGTTCTCAATCGCAACGTAAGGTGTAGCACCGCGGACATCCTTCGCACTTGGAGAGACGGTCTTTTCATCACTGGTCGTTACTGTTTCTTTTTGATCGGCCTTTAGTTTGTTGCCTTGAGCGTTGCCAGAATCGACGAACAATCCAAGACTAAAAACCACTGTAATACACGACAGCATACTAAGTTGAAGTCGGGTGTTGCGTGTTGAATCGATCATGTTCATTCTCTCTTCCAATTAATCTCGCAACGCTTTCATCGCATGTTTCGAATCGGGTGCGACTGTCATTCTCCCAAATAATTGTTGGGCTGACCAACTATCGCAGTGACTTGAACGCTGCGCGCAAATCGGACACGAAAGGCCCCGGCTGCTCCCACGCCGCGAAGTGGGTGCCTTTGTCGTGGCTGTTGAAGAAAATGAGTTTCGCATATGCCTTCTCCGCCCAACTCTTCGGCGCCTGGTAAATCTCTTCGGCGAATGCGCTCACGGCGACCGGGATCTTGATGCCTCGCACATCGAAGAAACCGCCGGCGGGAAGATTATGCCGAGTGTCCCAGTAGAGCTGTGCTGAGGAGATCGCGGTGTTCGTCAGCCAGTAGAGCGTGACGTTGTCGAGGACGTCGTCTCGCGTCAGTCCTTCCTGTATGCCGTCGAAAGTGCGTGCGATCATCTGATAGCTGCGAATGTCGTGGTCGATCATCCATGCTGCAAGACCGACCGGAGAATCGACGATTCCGTACAACGTCTGCGGCCGGTTGTTCATCTCGAGGGCGTAGCCCAACCCGTTCTTGTAGAAGTCAGCGAGTTGATCCCACGCGTGGTTTTCATCAGACGAGAGACCAGCGGGCGGTGGGCCGCCCATCGCAAGCGCCTTCGACACATCGGGGGAAACCGTGGCTGCCATGTTGGTGTGAATGCCGAGCAATCCGGGCGGCTGCTGCAAAGCCATCACCTCCGACACGGCATTGCCCCAATCGCCACCCTGCGCCACATACTTTGTATAGCCGAGGCGTTGCATGAGCGTCGCCCACGCTTTCGCAATGCTAACGGGATTGCATCCCGGCTTCGTCGGCTTGGCTGAGAACCCGTAGCCAGGCAGCGACGGAATCACGAGATGGAAGGCGTCCTCTGCGCTCCCGCCATGCGCAGTCGGGTTGGTTAGCGGCTCGATGATCTTTAGTTGTTCGATGATCGAGCCGGGCCAACCGTGCGTGACGATCATCGGAAGAGCATTCTCATGTTTCGAACGAACGTGAATGAAATGGATGTCTAGTCCGTCGATTTCAGTGATGAAGTGCGGTACAGCTTTCAACTTCGCCTCGCCTTTGCGCCAGTCGTAGTCGGTGCCCCAATAGCGCGCGAGTTTCTGTATCGTCGCGAGCTGTACTCCCTGCGATGCGTCGTTGACTAATTCTCGTTCGGGCCATTTGGTCGCGTTTACGCGTCGCCGCAAGTCGGCAAGTTCTGAGTCCGAAAAACTAAATTGAAACGGCCGAATCGCATCCTTGTCAGTAGCGTGCGCTTTGCTGTGTTGGGCAACTCCAGTCTTAGTCATGGTCTTTTCCTTTGTCGTGATTCCAGATTTCGATTTTGTAAGCACATCGGCAATGCTTCTTGGACTAAACGCGATTGCCAGACCTAACATCGAGCTCACCTTGAGAAAGCGACGGCGTTTGTTATCAGGTGATGCCAAAGCTCGCTTCTTTTGTGCGCCTCGGATTTGCTCAGTCATCGTTTCATTCCTTTCATTGGGCCCAGTTGCTCTTATCAAGCACGCTCTGTTTTGTCTTACGAACAATGAGCTAATCGATTCATTAGTAGCGCAGCAGTCTCGTCACCGTTGGTAGTTGCAATAACCCGAAACTGTGGTGTGCCTCTCTGCGGCCGTGGGGGTAGGACCGCCGGAGGCGAGAAGTTTCGCTATCTCCGGCGGCACGGTGGCGGGCAAATTAATCAGGACTCCGAACAGCATGTCTGCGCTCCTTGATCAAACCGTTTTGGACCAATAGCACATCGCGCCTATCTGGTGAATGTCATTCTCTACGGTTGTTTACTGATCGACATCCCGCGATGGAGGTCTTTTTCGCTACCTCATAGGCCTAATTCCGAGATACCTCAATCGAGTAAGCGAGTCATAAGATTCCCAAAAGATTCCACCTGCGCATTGACAATCAACCTTTGCATCGCACTACGAGTACGACTTTGATTGGTAGTGAGCCTATTGGGCAAAACTATTGGGCGTGATAGACGCGAGTCTCCATGCATTGCGCGAAAGGTATTCGTTACTCACACCCCGCGAACAGGATGTGACGTGGTATCGATAGTAAACTCACGCTGGATGAGTCCTCAGCTGAAACGATGTGGGCGGCGTTTACTGCCAGGACTGCGACATCGCACCGGCGCTTCCTACTGACGACAGTACGGAACTGCGCGGCGTGCGACCGCGAGCAACCGATCCCATTGCTGCGGGACGACTTTGGCAGCTGAGCGAGCAATTGACTGGCGTTCGGATTGATTGAGCAAGGGGACTAAGCAATCTTCATTTCGACTGACAATCTCTGATTTTGTTGGGTGTGAACGATCCAACTAAAATCCATCTGAATCTCAAGTTGCGTATCCTGTTTTACTCCTTGCATCCAAATTATTAAAGACGCAGACTCCATCGCGATCACTACGGTCCATCAATGTTTCGTGAAGAGGAATTTGCTTGAAGCAAATCCTCCGTTTCGCGCTTGGCACGAATGAAATAATCCTATTGCAATGGAATGTACGGTTCACTAAGGCATTTATTAACCATCGTGCTGCAATCTTGAAACAACCAGCGTTGACGGCCGATCAGTAGACTTAGTTGGCGAAACTCTTTCAAAATTTCCATAAAGGCTCAACCATTCATGAATCACACTATGGTGACGACGATTTCTGACGAGATCAGTAATGAAGTAGCCGCCTCAATTCTAACCAGACAAAGAGAACTTAAACGCGATCCCAAAGAGCTATTGGATATCGTTCTCACGGTGCACGATACGCTCAGGCACCTATCGGAAAAAGCTCGGGATGCGCGCAGCCAGAGAATCGACCGCTCATTCGGGGCGTCGACGTGAACTCGTAATACCAATATCGACAGACCTCCAAACCGCCAACGAAAAACCAACGGCTCTTGTCGTCGATGATTCGACAGACATTGCCATCATGCTGGTTATGATCTTGCAGCATGCGGGCTACGATGCTGTAATGTCGATATCAGCACCGGAAGCTTTGAAATTGGCGCACACACAACATTTTGATCTGGTTGTATCAGATATTGGTATGCCTGAAATGGACGGGTACTCACTCGTTAGAGCATTACGCTCGATTCCTGAATATCAGGATGTTCTCTTGGTGGCTGTAACCGGCTTCGACCAATACGACGATCGCGAACGAGCGCTCGCTGCAGGTTTCAATACTCACGTAAGAAAGCCTATTCATCCCGAAATGTTTATGGAACTAATTGAGAAGTTCAGATCCCAATAATGCGATGTACCCTCTGCTGGTTCGCACTGCCTCGCCGAAGAATTAACTTTCCCTTTAAAGTTGCATTAACAACCCTTCCAGCTGCTGCCGACTAACAACTTCAGAATGAAACTGTGATAGCTTCATCAGGACTTGCCAACGGGCGTTACGCTACTGTGAACGTTAAGAACAAGGGGTGAAGATTATTCCTGCGAAATCGAGGGGCTAGCTTCGGCTAGCCTTTTGGGTTTCGGTATTGAAAAGCGAAAGCGGCAAGATTCGTGGTGAATCTCACCGCTATCGTTCTCACAATCAATTAAGACCGTGAATTTTGTGATCACCGTCCTCACCCCGGCAATCACTTGGCGAGCTACATTTAGCAACTCAGCCGATTGGTAAAGAGCTTACGCTTGATGCGTCACAATGGCAAATGAGGTGAGTGCGAGCCCGAGCACAATCGGCGCAATCCCACGAACGAAGTCTTTTCGCTTACCAGATCTCGCGTTGGTATGTGGCGTGTACGGACATCGACGACCGCAGGAGAGCTGAGGAGAAACTTCAAGAAGAGAATGTTGCTCTTCGAGAAGAAATCGACAAGGCATCGATGTTCGAGGAGATCGTCGGAACATCATCGGCATTGAAAGCAGTACTCTCTCGTGTCTCCAAAGTTGCGCCCAGTGAATCAACAGTCCTCATTACCGGAGAAACGGGGACTGGAAAGGAACTTATCGCCCGCGTGATTCACAAACGGTCCAATAGATCCTCGCGTGCTTTCGTCAGCGTGAACTGCTCCGCACTTGCGCCATCGCTTATTACCTCAGAATTGTTCGGCTATGAGAAAGGAGCCTTCACAGGAGCGACACAAAGGCGGCTGGGTCGCTTTGAAGTTGCCGACGGTGGAACGATATTCCTGGACGAGGTGGGCGAACTGTCGCCCGATGTCCAAGTCGCGTTACTACGAGTCTTGCAGGAACACGAGTTCGAGCGAGTCGGAGGGGCGCAAGTTATCCGCGTTGACGTTCGGGTCATTGCTGCTACGAATCGGGATCTCGAGGAAGCAGTAGCAGGCGGCACATTCCGTCAGGATTTATTTTATCGTTTGAATGTGTTTCCTCTCGAAATGCCTTCGCTCCGTCAAAGGAAAGATGACATTCTGATGCTCGTAGAGTATTTCGACCCACATCTGCCCCAGAAAAGGCGACGAGCTTTCAGAGTGACACTAAGGCCCGCGGGGAGCGAGAGATCATCGAGGCCGCACTCGCTGAGACTCGAGGACGTGTCTCTGGACCATCGGGTGCGGCTGTCAAGCTTGGAGTTCCGTCCTCAACTCTGGACCATAGAATTAAGGCTTTAAAAATCAACAAGAAGCATTTCAAGTATTTCAAAAACCCCTGAACCAACCCCGGCGGGAGACGCCCCCAATAGCTACAAACTAATCGAGTAAGGAAGGTATGCCATGGACTCAAAATCTGCAAATAAATGGCCCATGACAATGAAGCAATCGTGCGAAACGCCTATCACACGGCTGAAGGGAACGTCCTGGACATTCCCGGTTGGATCGGCAGCTTCACCGAAGATGGCGTCTTTAACAACGTCCCCGGCGAAGAGTCATATCGAGGCGAGCATCTCAAAGACGTCGTGATCAACTTTGCAAAGATGTTTCCCGACGTTCACCGCGAACTTTACCGGGTCAATGTCATTGGTGATGTCCTGGCCATTGAACTCGCCATTCAAGGGACGTTTCATGGCCCGATGGAAACACCCGTCGGCTCGATCCAGCCAACAGGAGCAAAGGTCAACATTCCGTGCGCGGACTTCTTCTATATGAGGGACGGCAAGATCGAGCGATTCGACTGCTACCCCGCGGTCAACATCATGCTCAAGCAAATGGGCGTGCTGCCTGACTTCGCTTCCGCCGTGAAAGGTCGACCCCAACCTGAAGGAGAGCTCGCATGAAAGCTGTCAGAGTATATTGGAATACGGTGGGCAGCTGGCATTCGACGAGATGCCGACGCCGACGATCGCAAGCGACGAGATCCTGGTGAGGATCAAGAGTACTGCCGTCAATCATCTGGATCTTGTTAAGGCCTCGGGAACAGCAAGACAGATACTCCCAATCGACCTGCCGTGGATCCCCGGTCATGAGTTTTCCGGCGTTGTCGAACAGATTGGCAGTGACGTTGCGGCATATGTGCCAGGTGATGCGTTGTTCGCAGCGAACGAGACGGGAGGCGCGTACGCGGAGTATCTGGCTGTCAAGTCGGCTTTGGTCGCAAAGAAACCATTCAACCTCTCCTTTGAGGAGGCGGCATCAGTGCCGGTGGCCTCCCAGACAGCGTGGCAGGGAATCTTCACTCACGGTCACCTGTTGGCGAATCAAGCTTTGTGGCTGACCAAAGCATAGAGTAGACAAACCATGTCCTTTAGTATATCGACCTTATTAACCCGCAATCTTAACGACGTCTTCGGTGAAAACGATCCAACGCGCCGGCGCAAGGCCACGACGAAATCTTCACCGAAGATTGCGTGTTCTACGAACCTAACGGGGGCGTCTACCGTGGGCGCGACGAGATCGATCGCATCGCAGGCGTGATCAGGGCTACTCACACTGACTTTCGATATAAGCCGCTTACTGAGCCCGAGGAATTGGGAAATGCCGGGCGAGTCAGATGGGTAGAGGGCCGCCCTGGTGAGACGCCAACAGTCGCCGGTACTGATTTCATTATCGCCCGCGACGGTCGGATTGCCGCAATTTATCTATTTTTTGACACGCTACCCTGAGCTGGGCCGTACTACGAACGACCCTCTCGAAGTTCTATACGCGAACCGAAAAAATTGCAGACTGGTGTAACTTGCGCGGGCTTAAATCGTGGGGCACGCGATGACTTGCAAAATCGAACGAGTTCTAACTTCGGATGGCTTTGGCGTCTTGCGCGTGAGTGGACGCATTGACGGTACACACGTGGAGACACTGCGGGAATTGATGCGGAAACGCAAGACAAAAGGGCTGGCGATTGATCTCAGCGAGGTGACTCTCGTTAGTCGCGAAGCGGTCGAGGTTCTCACTGTTGCGGAGTCGAACGGAATCGAACTTAGAAACTGCCCAGCGTACGTACGTGAATGGGTTACTCGACACAGGGAGTGTACGGATACGAAAGTGGACCACGATTCATGAGAACCACTTCTTAAGGTGGTGACGGTAACCTTATGATCTACGCTCGTCTCTAATAAATAGCAGACACACAGTCGTTGAGGCCGGCGTTCTTTGTGTGTTTGACCAGGACATCGTATTTAGCAGCTTGGTCTGGTGTTAATACTGACCTGACCTTTTTGATCGTAGCTGTTCGTAGCGAGCGGATCCCCTTCGACATCTTATTGGAGTCGCCATGCGCAGTTTTTTTCATTTTTTCACAGTGCTCGAGAGTCTCCTTATTGATCGCTGCAATTTTTTCGGTCTGGTTATCGGTTAGGTTCAATTGCTTTTGCAAACCTTTTGCTCTTTCCTCCTCGGCCCCCACACCAGGATGTGTTGTCTGAGCATAGTTGGCTGCTGTGAATCCGATCAATAGGCAGCATGTAAGTCCTATGATTTTCATGTTTCGTCTCTTTAAAGTGATTAGGTACCCGAATCTGGTTAGAGCTTAGCATTCCGGTTCGTCAAACTCGAAGCAACGTTTAGGTAATTTCTAACGATGCGACCCTAATGCTTCCAATTCAAGAGGCCCGCTTAAAATTTTGATGTTCGCCCGTTGATGAACACTGGCGGCCTCTGGAACGGTTCGTTAGGATTGGCTAGGTGAATGCACTTCTGAAGCTATTAACGGTATGACGCAAGAATATATTTATGAGCAATCAAACTTCTCCAACCGTCGCGCCCGGCGGTCCGGGTATCGAGCCGCGCTGGACCCGCGGTGCCAAAATTGCAGTCGGTACTGCATATTCAACTTCGAGCCGTGTGTGGTACACACTCGATCAGGCATGTATAACCGAAGTCTATTATCCAACGATCGACTCCCCGCAAATTCGCGACTTCCAATTCCTGATTACCGACGGAGAGACGTTCTTCCACGATGAGCGGAGGAATCTTATCGGAGAGATTGACTGCGTTTCGGAAGCGGCGCTCGGATTCGAGATCATCAATCGAGAGAAGGAAGGGCGCTACACCATCCACAAAACGGTCCTTGGTGATCCACATCAAACGTGTCTTCTGGTACACACTCGAGTCGAGGCGCCACCGGAGTTATTGCGGAAGCTTCGGATGTATGTGCTATGCGCGCCACACCTCGAGATTGGAGGATGGCATAACAATGGCGAAGTGTTGCGATTACACGAACGCACAGTGCTGACTGCACATAAAGGCAATACCTGGTTGGTAATTGGCGCGAGCATCCCGCTAACGGAATGTTCTGTCGGGTATGTAGGTGTCAATGATGGTTGGACCGATCTCGCTGACAATTATCGTCTCGATTGGCGATATGATTCGGCATCAGACGGAAACATTGCTCTCACGGGCGGGCTCGATCTTTCAAAAAGCACAGAGTTCACGATCGGTTTGGCATTTGGCACTTCTCAACACGACGCCCTAAGCACACTCGTCCAGTCATTGAGTATTCCGTTCGAAGAGACGCGCAAGACGTTTATTCGTCAATGGGAACGAACATCAAAACGATTTGCCCTCGAGGCGGTTTCAAATGATTCCAAATTGTTCGAACGAAGCGTCAATCTCCTCCTGGCCCATGAGGACAAAACTTATCCGGGTGCAATGATTGCCTCGCTCAGTATTCCATGGGGTGATGAACAGAGCGATGACGCAACAGGTGGTTATCATCTCGTGTGGACGCGTGATCTGGTGAAGTCGGTCAGCGCATTGCTTTCTGTCGGTGATTTGAGCACACCCTTGCGCGCGCTTATCTATCTTGCTGTATCTCAGCGTGAAGACGGCGCGTTCCATCAAAATTTCTGGATCGATGGTCGGCCTTATTGGTCTGGAATTCAATTGGATGAGGTAGCCTTTCCTGTTCTACTCGCTTGGCGGCTATGGAAGAACGATGCGTTGGGAAACTTCGATCCGTTTCCGACCGTTCGTCTCGCTTGTGGGTTCCTCATCCGCGAGGGACCGATTACTCCTCAAGATCGTTGGGAGGAAGCACGCGGGTATTCGCCATCGACTCTTGCGGTCCACATCGTGGCTCTTGTCTGCGCGGCGGAGTTCTTCGCTGATCGTGGAGATGACGCGACAGCCGCATTTGTTCGTGATTATGCCGACTTTCTCGAATCGCATATTGAACAGTGGACGGTAACCACTGAAGGAACACTGGTACCAGGCATCACGCAACACTACATCCGTGTGAATCCTTGTAGCGCGGTCGACTGCACGGACGAGAATCCAAACCACGGTACTTTGATTCTCGCGAATCAGCCTCCTGGGGCACGCGCTGAATTCCCGGCGAAAGAGATCGTCGATGCCGGTTTTCTTGAATTGGTCCGCTATGGACTTCGTAATCCCCACGACCCAATCATTCAGGATTCCCTCCGTGTGGTCGATGCTGTGCTCAGGGTCGATACGCCGTATGGTCCAGCCTGGCGTCGCTACAATCATGACGGTTTCGGCCAGCGCGAAGATGGCAGCGGCTATACGGATTGGGGAAGGGGCCGTCCATGGCCGTTGTTAACTGGCGAGCGAGGTCATTACGAAATCGCGGCTGGACGAGACGCAACTCCCTTCCTGCGAACGATGGAGAATTTCGCGCAGGGTATTGGTCTCATCCCCGAACAGATCTGGGATCGACCGGATCTGCCTTCCGCGTACTTGCGTTTCGGTGGCCCTACTAACTCGGCAATGCCGCTATTGTGGGCGCACTCTGAATATTTGAAGCTGCAACGCTCGGCCGCAGACGGCAAAGTGTTTGACCGAATTGAGGCTGCCTACAATCGCTACGTCGTTGGAAGTTTGGAACGAAATGCAATTGAGGTCTGGAAATTTAATCGGCAAGTTCCCACAGTGCCGCCGGGTGCGCTTCTTCGCATTCAAGCTGACATGCCTTTCCTGCTTCATTGGACCAGTGATGAATGGCAGAACTCAACCGACACCCAATCACAAACCACGGCGCTGGGTATCGAATATGCCGACATTCGAGTTCCTCAAAACGGGTTGATACGATTCACGTTTCTGTGGATTGAAGAGAACCGCTGGGAAGGCAAGAACTACGACGTCAAAATAGCCTCGGACATGTCGCAACGGATCGTGAATGTTGCAGCTAAGAAAGTCCTCGTTCTCGACATTGGCGGCACCTTCGTCAAGGTCTATGCGCCGGGACACGATCGCCTAGAGATTAAGTCTGGTCCAACCATGACGCCGGAACGATTGGTCAGGGCTGTAAAGAAGGTAACTGATGGTTGGGAGTACGACGCAATTTCAGCTGGATATCCCGGCCCGGTCTTGGACGGAAAGCCTCAGAAGAATCCAGCGAACCTCGGTAAGGGCTGGGTAAGATTCGATTTCGTTAAAGCTTTCGGTGTTCCAGTGAAGATCATGAACGACGCCGCAATGCAGGCACTCGGCACTTATCGTGGCGGTCGCATGCTGTTTCTCGGTTTGGGTACGGGACTGGGTTCAGCGCTCATTGTTAACGGTGCACTGGAACCGTTGGAACTGGCGCACCTTCCCTACAAGAATGGAGAAACTTTTGAACAACTAGTCGGCGCAGCGGCTCTGAACAGGCTCGGAGAGAAGAAGTGGACTAAGAACGTCTTCGATATTATTGAACACCTGAAGGAGGCATTGCAGGTTGAGTATGTGGCACTCGGAGGTGGTAACTCCAAACGGTTAATGACATTGCCGGCGGATACAATCCGAAGTGACGATGAAGCTGCACGTGAAGGCGGAGTGCGGCTTTGGAATTAAACACCACCGATGAATAACAAAACTGATTCTATATCGATATCACTGCCGGCATGAACGACACACTTCAGTACCTCGTCAAACATGGTTACATCGTGCTCTTTGCATCTGTGTTGGCACAGCAGCTGGGGCTACCGCTACCGTCCACACCTTTCATCATAGCCGCGGGAGCGCTTGCAGAGTCTGGTCAGTTGAGCTTCGGAGTTTCGCTCGTCGTCGCTTTTAGTGCTGCGTTGATCGCAGACCTTGTATGGTTCGAGATTGGCCGGCTGCGCGGAATTCGCGTCCTTCAGTTTCTCTGTCGCGTTTCGCTCGAGCCGGACTACTGCGTCCGACGCACAGAAAACACCTTTGCGCGATACGGCGCGAAGACGCTGATCGTCGGCAAGATCGTGCCAGGTATAAGTGCCGTGGCAACGCCGATGGCGGGAGTCTACGGGTTATCGCGCTCACGCTTTCTCATCTTTGATGGACTAGGTATTCTGCTTTGGATTGGAACGTTTGAACTGCTCGGCTACTTGTTCAGCGATCAGTTGGAAGATGTCGTTGCCTACGCTTCACGCTTCGGCGGTTTGCTGATCGTTCTTGTCGTCGGTGGCCTGGCTGCTTATGTAGCATGGAAGTACGTGCAGCGACGAAGATTCCTGCGCTCTCTGCGAGTAGCGCGTATCACGCCAGAGCAGTTGAAAGCCGAATTAGATTCAGGCGCAGACGTTCTCATAGTAGATCTTCGCCATGCCATAGAGGACGAAACCGAACCGCGAACGCTGCCAGGCGCGATCCGACTCCCGGCGGAAAAACTTGAAGAACAAGGAGAAGAGCTACCGCACGGCAAGACTCTGGTGCTCTATTGCTCTTGACCAAACGAGGCAACCAGCGCCCGTGTGGCGCTCGCACTCAAACGGCAAGGAATTACAAACGTGCGACCTCTCGCCGGCGGGCTGCAACGTTGGTTGGAACTCGGGTATCCAGTCGTGTCACGCGCAAGATGACGCGTGACCTTGCCTCAAAAGTTCAAATACACGCCACAGACCGTCAAAACTCGAGTGTTCGGATTTTCTTGGTGTTATTTCGTGGATCGCTTTTCTCTGCAGCTTTAGGCGATCCACGAAATAACATGAACAAAAAGTTGTAGTTTTCACCCTCGACGAGCGTTCTCATCTTTAGAGTTCAACGAATGTCTGCGAACTGGAATTACTTCAAGGCCTCCTTATCTCTGTCGCCCAACCACAACAAGCCATTGATTATCAATCTATCCTGAATCGTGTTGTTGAACGTATACGACAGAGTCTTGTTGGTAGCATCATACTTGTGCTCATAGTCAATGTCGTTGTGGCCCATGTTGAGATAAAGCATCTTATATTTCTTGTTAGTCCAGACCACGGGATAGTATCCGCTGTGCCATATCTCATTCTGTTTCGGTCCGGTACCGAGCGGAAAGCTGGATGGGTCGATGGAGAGCAGGATGTCTATCTCAGGATTCTGTCGCAGATCTTTCTCCCAACGGTACCACTCACTTGGCGATGACTTGAAGGTCTCAGGCAGATGCTTGGTAGCGGGATGCCTGCGGTCTTCGACACGAAGAATCGCCGACGTAGGTCTCCATGTATTACTGAGGTATGCGCCTGACCCGAGAAAGCTGTTTTGATACCAGTCCCAATTTGCCGGATATGAGGATGGCGTCAAAGCAAAGGCGGCAAAGTGGAAGCCCATCCAGGCTCCGCCATGGTCCATGTACTCCTTAAACGCGGCTCGTTGTGCAGGATCTTCGGGACGAGAATCCAGAAAAACTACCACTTGATATTTCGCAAGAAACTCTGAGTTTAGATTCTGCCAGTTGGATGTGCTCTCATAGCTGAAGTTGTATTTCTCTCCAACTTCAGGAAACCACCGGTTGGCTTCATGTACAAAGCTGATATGAGCCTGATCCTGTTTGGCAGTAAAGAACGCTATGACTCTGAACTTCGGGTTGCGAGTATTCGCGTTAACCACTGAACAGCCATAGATGAGCAGCGTAATGCCGCATGCTCTAAGGGCCCTGAGAGCACATTTGGTGAAGGTCCTACTAATGTTCAGCGCTAATCTGCATTCCATTTGGTTTGAGACTCCCGTTATAACCATATCACTCTTAGTGGTAAGAGATTATTGATCTGGATGACACGACAAGGAGGAGGTTCAAATCGGAGAAGAAGATCTGGAATTACTGATAACAATGGATGAGCCAGGCGAGGATGCGCTGAAAGAGGACACTTTCGAGCATCCTCAAGCGGAAAATCACCTGGAGGATTGGCTCGGTCAGACATTTACAAGCCGAACAGGGATCAGAAGTCGTCAAGGCTGTTAAATACATCTCCTCGACACGCTCCCGGCACTAACTGTATCCGACAAGATTTTCCGACTTTTTGTGCAAAGAGATCCAGTAGCTAAATCTTGATCACGGCCCGAAGCGTTGGCGGTACTCGGCGGAATAGATGAAGCCGAAGGTAATGTGCCGGAAGTTGCTCGGATCGGCTGTCAGCGTTGTTACCCAGTTGTTGTAGCCAATCGCGTCCGGATCGCGTCGCAAATAACCAAAGTACTGCATCGCCACAAATGCGCGGATGAAAAACTTATCCGTCACCGATTGCAATTCCACGATCTCACGCAGCAGCTGCGCCCGCGTCTTTTGACTTGTGTTCAGCGCTTCAACCAATGCCGCTTTGTTCGTCAGTGTCACTTCCGCATTGGTCTCGAGCGCATCCACATACGCAGTGTTCGACAATGCATCGTAGCGATTCTTGAATTCCTGCCGCTGCACAAACGCATCCGTGTAGGCGGCCTTGCTGATCACCTCTGATTCCGGCGACTGGGCGCCACCGACCTGGGCCATGTCAGGCACAAACTCCGCATACGTCGGGCGTCGATCAAAGCCCACTTCGTAGAATTTGTAGGCAAAGTAACCGCGCCTGCGAAACTCGTCTGAAAGGAAGAAACTTGACGAGACGTGCACTCGATCACAGGTCGGATTCTCAAACTCGCCAAAACCACCATTCGGACAATTACCGAGCGTGTCGGTCCAGTTCGCAAGACCAATCGGGTCAGGCAAGCGGCCCAGAAAATCGATGTACTGCTGTGTCACAAAAAAGGTCACGCCATCGATCGGATTTTGCGACGCAGGTGACGAGTCGTTATCGATGATGGTGATGGTGGCCGTACTGGCGGCCCCAAGCAGCGCGCCTGTTGGCCCGTTCAAACTCACGGTAAAGGTCTCATCACCTTCCACCAGTGCGTCATTCACGATGGGAATGATGATTGACTGAGTTGTTTGACCAATCCCAAACTGCACTCTGCCGACACCGGTGCTGTAATCGCAGCGCTCAGACGCTTTGTTATTAACTACCGTACAACTCTGCAAGCCGGCTGTATCGGCTGTCGCATAGAGCACCGTCGCTGTTTTCGAGGTATCGCCCACGCGCGTAACAGTCAGGTTCACAAACCCTTCTCCTTCAGTTACGCTGAAGGCGGTGTTACTTAACTGCACCGTAGCGGGGTCGTCATCGATGATCGTTAGCGCAGCCACGCTTGGGGCCGCTAGTGCCACCCCCTCTATGCTTTCTCGCAGGATGACGAAAAGTGTTTCATTGGGTTCTGGAGTAGGGTCGTCGGTGATGAACACGCGAAATGTCTTTGCTGTCTCACCCGCCGCAAACTGGAGCGTGCCGTTGGCGGATGTATAGTCGGAGCTACGCTGAGCACTGCCGTCTAAAGTCGCAAAGTCAACGTTCGCGGCCGCAGACGAGTCGCCCTCGCGCACTACCGTCACCTCGAACGAACCTGCGGCCTCAGAAACAGATAGGCGTTCGCTGCCGAACCGAATAACGTTTGAACTCGTGTTAGCAATCTTCAGGATAAAAGGATCGCCCTGACTATTATCGCCAGGAACGCTGCCGGTGTGGATGATGCCACCGAGGCTGACCCTAAAAGGATAACCAGTTGCGTATATATTTCCTGCCGCGTCGATGGCGACGCCGGATGCCCCTTCGTCGAAGTTGCTAGCCCCGTAATAGGTCGAGAAGACGAGCGAGTTTGCTCCGGTGGTATTTGTATCAATCTTAGTTATGAAGAGGTCGAGGTCGTTTCCACCAACCTTAATAGTCTGGAACGCATCGCGGGTAGGAAAATCGGCGGAGGCTGTGTCGCCCACCACGTAAGCGTGCCCGGTCGAGTCCACCGCGACGGCGTCTGCAACTTCTATATTTCCGCCGCCCAGGTACGTGGAATAAAGCAACGCCGTTCCGGCTGCGTTCAGTTTTACGAGAAAACCATCGATTAAGCCGCCGCCAAACGCAGGCTGAAACCCATTCACTACTCTCAAATTTGCCGAGGTCTCACCGGCGAAACGAGTCTCGAAGCCGGTCACGTAGGCTTGGCCGCTCCCGTCAACGGCAATGTCTGTAGTGTGGAGTCTGGAGTTGGTTCCCGTTGTCGCATCCGGAATGATGAACGAATAAACAAGCGCGGAGCCGGCCGGATTGAGTTTCTGTACACGTGCGTCACCAGTCACATAGGCGTTACCGGCAGCGTCTATATCTATGGCATTGGCGAAGGAATCGTTGATGTCGAAGAACGTTGAGAAGACGAGCGAAGCCGCTCCCGCTGCGTTCGTGTTGAACTTTGCGACGAAACCGTCCCGCTCACCGATTGGACTTAGCAAGCGAATATGGGTGGTTCGCAAAGCGCCGGGTGTCACCGGAAAATTTATCGATGTGGTGTCGCCCGTGATGTAGGCATTACCAGAAGGGTCGACGGCGATGTCCGTTCCGGAATCAGAATTGCCGCTGCCGCCAAGAAAAGTCGAGTAAAGCAAGTCACTGCCCGTCGTGTTCAGCTTCGTAACGAAAGCATTTGGGAACCCGCGCAGTGTCGACTGGAAAGCGTTTCGTACGGGGAAGTCAGCCGAGTCGGTCCAACCAACGACATAAGCGTTACCTGCAGTATCCAGTGCGATGCCTCTACTAGTGTCGGTGCTATTGCCGCCGAGAAGAGTACTGTAGACCATGCCTGCGCCATCTGGCGTGAACTTTGTGATGAACACCTCACCGTTGCCGTTTGAATTGTTCTGCGTTTTCTGAAAGGCGTTTGGCGTGAGTGGAAATCCGGGTGACGAGCTAAACCACCCACTGACGTAAACACTCCCCGCCGAATCGACGGCGATGCCCGTAGTAGCTTCGTCACCGGATCCGCCGAAATAGGTCGTGTAGACCAGCACAGGATCGATCACAAGCTCAAGGCTCTTATCGTAAGCACCAACCTTGAACCCGATCTGGTTGCGTCCGCGAAATACGAAGCGACCCGCTACCGTCCGATGCACGCCGTCCACTTCCTGATACAACACAGGCTTGTGTTGTCTGATGACCTCACCACTCGAAAGGCGCATGATTAGATCGCCCGTTACCGAGTCTATCTCCCTTCGTTTGACGCCTTCGATACCGAGTCGAATCTCCTCCGGGTTTGAAGCTGGACTAAGATGAAAGTCGTATTCGAGACTACGCTGGTTGCCGTAGTAGACAAGATCAATACCTTGATAGACGTTCTTGTATCTAACTTTGCCGTACGTGGCGACATTAGTGCGCCAAAATTGCGGATCATTTCCCAACAGGTAATTAGCCTTACCAGGCAGCACGTCCTCGCCGCTCACCGTGGCATCTGGACGCGCATTCAAAAGTGTCATCCTGACCACATCACTCACAGACGACGTTCGCGAGTTTTGTCGCGGACGAAGGTTCTTTTCGCTCTGTTTGTTCTTTCCTCCTGCCTCTTTGTTGAGGGACAACACGGCCTGGGTAGAAGTAAGGTGGAGTTGGTAGCCAACTCCTCGGGCAACAAATTTTACTGATTTGTCAGCCTGCCCCACATTTGCTTCAAAACTTAAAGGGGCTTTGCGGTAAGTGTCGGCAGAGTTAGGCCGATCCAGATTCTTTTCGGCCAATTTGTTTGGTACGGAAAAAATGGTCGGGTGTGGTTGCGTTACTCCGATCGCGTGACCACTTATAGCTGGTATCGCTACGGTGTCACAGAAGAGTGCCAGCGTCAGTAGTCCGGCAGTAAAAGACCCCAGAACACCTCTTTGACGTCTCATCGTTCTCACCTACTCCTATTCAGCTGGGCCACTTCTATAACTCCACGCGAGGGTGAAGTGCCCGCTTTAACCACCTGTCCAATTGTCAGGGGCCTTGAATCTTTGGGGAGGGCCCATTCTACGTGATACAAATCGGTTGTCAAGCTTTAAATATTGATCTTGAACAATTTACAGATCGTTGGAAAATTGTTCCGGATTCTAAGGGGCTTGGCTTAACGACGGATAATACTTCGCTTACGCGGAGACGCTGGCAGTCGCGCAGTGCGAAGGTGCTGGAATTTATTCTTTAGCAAAGAGTTCAACGAACCGTGATCTTGAAAGCCGAGCAACTTCGCCGCGTGCGAAACGCGACCGCCGGAGTCTTCCAAAGCCAAACGTATGTATCGTTCTTCAAGTCGGCGCACTTCTTCTTTGAGTGAGAAGTGTTCCCATGTGTGCTTGTCCGAACGCTCGGTCTCATCAACGGCAGCTGACATGGCGGGCTGCGCCTCGCTCTTGTCCTTGTTTCGAAGTGAATCGGCTGCAAAAACTTTTATCGCCGCACGGCGCAAACGGTTCAGAATCTCCGGGTGCTGCGACTCAGAAAGGAGTTCGTCGGCCCGCTCATAAGCGACACGCAGTTCCTCAAAGGTCAGTTCAGCACCGAGTTCCTCGATTAATGAGAGCGAAGCGAGGCCCGCGTCCTCGAGGTCACCCGCTGATTCGGCCACTTCCTGGGCCCGCATCAAAGCTGCCCGCCCGGGAACATGTCTCCCGAGCCGCGCGAGCGCGACACCGTGTGTGATGAGTGTCTCGGACAGTAACGCGAGTTCACCACCTTTATTCAAAATGCCGGCTGCTATTCGCGCGAGCCTTTCAGCCTCCGCATAGCGACCTGCTGCAATGAAGGCCCGCGCGCGCGTCTCATCGACTTGCGCCCCGTGAACTGTGTCTTTAAGACGGACGAAGAGGCGCCGGGCGCGATCCAGATGTGCCTGGGCCTCGGTAAAGTTCCCGAGAGTGGCGAACAAATATCCAAGGTTATTCTCGACCGCTGCCTGATTGCGAGTGTGCTTGGCTTGCTCAAAGTGGAAACCAGCCGCCGCGTATTCGACGAGTGCGCGGTCAGCGTAATCCCGTCGGCGTTCGGCAACACTGAGGTAGTTGAGCACATTGGCTAGTTCGTTATAGAACTTGCCGCGGATCGCGTGCGTGACGCTGGCCTCGAAGACTGGTGCAGCCTCCATGAGGATACGCAAAGCATCGTTGTAGCGTTTGGCGGAGGATTCGACGATGGCGAGACGCAGAATGGCGACGGCTCGCCGCTCAAGATCGTCCTGACTGAGACGGCGCAAAACTTCCGTCAGGATCACACGTGCTTCATCAAACGCGCCTTCACGCCAATAACAATAAGCGAGTTCGGTCTGAGCCTCGGCCGCGTGAGCACTGTCATCCAGCCGTTCGAAGATTCCAATACTTTCGCTCAGCAAATCCTTTGCTTTTTCCTGCGCACCCTGGATTTGTTCTGAGCTTCCAATCCAACCCGTTAGAGCACCAACGCGCAAAAGCACTTCACCAAGTGCACTCTTGTCACCCAATTGTTCAAGGCGGGGACGCACCCCTACACCCTGCCACAAATCTCCTAATGCCTGTCGCGCAGCTTCGTAATCACCGCTCTCTTCGAACTTCTTCGATAACTGGATACGTTGCCGCGCACGGTCATCCGGTTCGAGTGAAGGATCTTCGAGTTGGCGGAGCACCTCGGCCCTCAACTTCATATATAAGCTCCACTTTTAGTCCTTTGGAATTTTATTCCGCATAAAGATAGTTCTATCGGGCGTTGTATGCAACCATTTTCCTCGGAGTCTGAGATTGAGTGCGACTCCGCAATGATTGTGTGGGCAGGCAGGGAACGTCACTCGCCTAAATAGGGGTCAATCGCAATGTTTTTCTTTTGGAAGGCCTTTACTGAATCCCATTCAACGCTTCGATGATGAGTTTTCTTTGAAATCCAGCGCGTTAACCAGCCTTCTCCTGCCAACGGATCTCCTTTTGAACCCGGTCATCGCTTCGGAACATACTGCCTTTTTCTTATATCAGCGCGATATGGAATGAACACCGGAACCATAAAGAGTAGCCGCGGCAATTAAAGGAGTTGGCAAAGTCGACGGGCTGCTAACCATAGTCGACAGGGCTCGTTTTTGAATGCGAGATTGCCAATCAGTAGTCCTAAGCAACGCACGCCCGATCCATTTTGAGAATAAAGATATGTTTGATTCTGATCGGGAATTTACTTCACCCAGACAAGAGGATTGTCCTGAAAAGCGGAAGCGGGTGAAGTCGAACAAGCAATCGGTTTCACCACTAGGTCTCTTAATTCAGAGAGCGATGCAATTACTCGGGCTGAGTTACCAGCAACTCGTCTCCGAGAGCAATCTTCTGGCTGAGCAGAACCAGAATTCTGATATGCGAATAGGTAAATCGACGCTGGGAAACATCATTAACGGGAGCATTCGCCAACCCGGCACCGCAAAACTGGACAGCCTGCGAATTATTTTGCATCTCACTCGTGACGAGATAGACCTCGCAATCGGTCTGGCGCCTGAGCGTCGGCTAGCCGAACAATTGAGAATCCGCAGCCGACGTACATATGAACTAACAGGTGACTCGGTGACACGCCACCGCAAGATTCCGCTTCCCGTGTTGCGAGCGGATAGTCAGCTTAGAGAGTCACAATTTCTGAGCGGAATAGTAAGACAATGGGTCAAGCTCGAAGCGGAGTATCTGGGATCCTTCTATCCACCTCATCTTAAGTATGTTGTTATGGGTGAGCACGACACTCATGCTGTACCGGTTGCCCCTCCCGGCACCCGCGTACTGGTCAATACCCTACTAACGCAAGTGCGACCTTCTGAAAATGTGAGTTTTAATGAACGTGAGTTGTATTGTGTGCTCGGACCGAACGGTATCACTTGTTCGTATCTCGAATTAACAACAAAGGGAAAGATCATTCTTATTCCTCATCCGCTATCCGGACGCCTCCGAGAGGAATTTGCGGCGACTGACGTTGCGGTTATCGGTCAAGTAGTTGGCTTAATGTTTCAGAATGAGGTCGCAGCCGTGCGGAATCATGCACACAAACACAATGAAACGCGTGGTTAGACATCTTCAGAAACAAGCAGACTCGAGGGTTCCCCACTTAGCCAGGACATTATTACAGTCATGCTCTGAGGCAAAAACACAGAAGCATTTGAGCCAGTCGACCGATGAGTCGATTGCTCCGGGGCGTTAATCCTTTCGATCACTCCATCCTGACTTTCCGTAATACCGACCAAAAAACTTTCTAAATCGCTCCTTTGAGACATTGCATGTCATTCTCTTGAGTGACCTCGCAACATTCCCCCGAACGCAAAACCGGCTTCGCAAGGACTGAGAACTTTGTGTGCCGCTTACCAGACCCGACAGAGTCGAGCGAATCAAGCTCATAAGTATGTGAATCCTGTTGGAAAAGCGATGTGTTCCAATCTTCTGGACTTTTAGAGACGAAACCGGATCGGTTTTATAGACATGATTTCATGATTTCCAGTCGTGCTCCTGCACTAATTTGGAGGCGTGAATGCAGGCAGGTGAGAGACTGAAAAGCTTTCGCAATCGATACAAGATCACTGTGCGCCAGGTTGAAAGTGCCAGCGAAAGAATTGCTGCAGCCAAAGGGGACAAAAGGTTTCGAATTTCGAATAGCTGGCTGGCCCAATTAGAGAACAGTTCTGCGGAGCCCGGCATTTGCAAACTGTTCAGCCTGAGTGCGATCTATAACATCGCATTCTGTGATCTGGTGCAGTTATATGATGTCGACATAGCAGAAATTGAAAAGTACCGGACGGTTGCGGAACCCAGCAAGACACAGCTTTTGGAGGAGCAGATGCTTCATCCGGATTCAATTTTGAAGCCGGAGGGAGACAAAACTTCTTTGGTTCGAGACGAGGAGGCAGTGGCTCCTCCGCTCAAGAATGCTATGCGAACTTCGGCACGGAATGTTTGTTATGGTTATATTGGTATGAGCGACCTAACGATGTACCCGCTGATTCGACCGGGTTCGTATGTTTGCATTGACGCGACCCAAACCAAACTGCAACCTGGTGGATGGCGAAATGAATATGAGAGACCGATTTACTTTGTCGAGATGCGTGGCGGATTCGTATGCAGCTGGTGTGAAGTGGATGCGGGTCATTTATTGATAATTCCCCATCACTCGTCGCCGCAGAACATTCGCCGGCTCGCCTATCCAAGAGAAGCAGAAATCGTTGGTCGCGTAACGAGCTTCAATACTCGTTGTGTCGAATAGCCCTGGATTAGTTGTGGTTGGCATAACAAGCGCAAGGAGTTCCTTCCCGTTCGAGTCCTTCCAAAATTATTCCACAAAGAGCGGTCTGCTTCGCATAACCAGCGCAAATCATTTTTCGATATCTTCGTTGCTTAATGTTCTAACTTGAGACCATTCCTTCACCGTCACTGAGGGTGAGAATTTCGTAACGAGCTCGTAAATGATCCAACTGACGTGGCAATTGTGATGTGCGCGTATCGTAAGTGGGGAATCGACTTTGCGGGAAAACTGATTGGTGACTTTGCACTAGCGCTTTGGGAGCCACGCCTGAATATGTTGGTTTTAGCCCGAGATTTTGTGGGGCCGAGGACCCTCTATTATCACGTCGATTAGAATAGCATCATCTGGTCGTCGACATTGTCTACGTTGATCGATTTCGCCAGTGTTTAACTAAAGCATCTCTCTTATAAGAGGGGCGACCTCACTCGGCGGCGGCGTATGTTAAAATCAGAGGACCTGATATTTCTTGTTCGCAAAGGTTCTTTGGAAATCGAGCGTTAGTCGAGACGAATGTAGACGCATGCGCAGCGTCACCTCACATCACCAATGACAGGTCTCGTCGTGGAACCTATCTGGAGAAGGTTCCCGGCGATTTCAAATACTCACACTTGTCTGGACAGATTCCTGTCCAGCAGTCTAGTCAGATTCCTGAACAGAAGCAAGATTGAATTAATTGAGAGCGATCGCTCGGGAGGAAACTCCTGATGGCGAGGTACGCGCGTTTGAAGCCGCGACGGCTGACCGAGAAGCTTTTACAAATTCGCATCGGTCTTGGTTTGTCGCAGAATCAGATGCTCAGAGAGCTGGGACTCGCTGATGAAAAATTTCGTAGTTCTATTTCGAGCTATGAACTCGGTGGCAGTCAACCACCGTTACCCGTTCTTTTGCGATATGCGCAACTTGCGGGTGTGTGTCTCGATGTGATCGTCGATGATGAATTGAATCTACCCAACAGATTGCCGGGAAAGCCCACGCACTCTTTATCGGCGAGACGCAGGAATGAATGAGCTATTGGTGGACAGCGTCCGTCGTCGTTCGTAATACGGGACGCGGAGAAGGGAAGCGGGAGAAGCATTAGCAGATCAGTGTAAATCGTGAACGAACGGTCCTAGTAAATGCTTCACGATTCCAGTTTAGGCTGTTTCGTGTTCCGGATCATGAACGAAATAACAATCCCTGAGTAACGACTTTTCACGTTTGTTATTGTGAATCAAAGAGCAACTGAATGAGTAACTGAGTTGGGGTGGAAAGTGGCCGATACCTCACCCAATGAAAAACTACAATTAACAGCCTTATTAAGGGATTCAGGCAGTGCTACTCATCGTCTGCTGATGGCATGGAGTAACGTGCCGTTATTGCTGATGCAGGAGATTGACTGGGAACGAGGACCATTGGTGATTATAGGGTTTGATGATTTGATGATGTGGCCGCTTCTACCACCTGGGACGTTGCTGCAACTGGATCAGAATAAGCGGAAGGTTACTGATGGTAATTGGTCTGAATTCGCGCGTCCCGTGTTTTTGATCGAATATGAGGCGCGCTTTCACTGTTGTCACGCGCAGCGCAGAGGTGATTCTCTTTTACTGATCTCTCATGCTGATTCTCCCCACCAGCCAATTCGTTCCGTTCCTTATAAAAAGGCAAAGGTGCGTGGTCAACTGACCCCAATCTTCCGACCGCTGGCGACACGTAATGGTCCGTTTGGCCGTTCAACAAAATGGCAGCGCGACCGATAAGTAGCGTTCGAGAAACAGCTCTTCAGAAAAATTTTTGCCCAGGAACTCGTCAGTCGAATAAGGTCGCGGTATCCATAATCGAGTAGTTCCATCGCTCAATTAAGCAGAAGAAAACTTTGTCCTTTTGTAGGATGAGGCTCAACTTTTGTGTTGACACGCCCGTAAGAGCGGAACTATTATACGCCGTGAATGGCGTAGGCAATAGCCAGTGCTGCTATCAAAGACCAGTTACCACCAACTGACCTTTTCAGAGTGAGTGTATTCAGCGTAGAGAATGCTCTGCTGAGGACACTTCCACTTTACTTGAGCACACCGAGACCACAGCAGCGCTGAAGGCGCTAACCCCTCTCAGCGACCAACGAGCCCACAACTTCAGACGAACTTTTTAGCGCTTATGAAGGCCTGGAACGTAAGCAACCTTAACTGGTTTTTGATGTTGCACTATGAGTAGGTTTACATATCGCAAGCGTTTATTTCTCGCGCCGGGCAGTAGCGGTCATACTTCATATGTGTTTGCTGAAGTTGAATCAAGTCGCAGTGGCGACTACAAATTCGGTCACTACATGCTTACGTTGGCTGACTGTAGGCGTTCAGTTGAGTTTGAGTTCTTCCTTGGCAATGCCCGGGCGCGGCGGCAGAGTTTAGCAAAGATAGATCTTCTCCTTCGCGTGCTGCACGGTTTTCGCGAAGCATTGTTTCGGGAGGCAGGGCTAATCCATAACATGGAGCAGAAACAGAGACGAGGGCGCGTTGTAAAAGCGGATCGTGGTGAATGACGAATGCGCTTTCGTTGGTCGAACGCGAGATCGAGGAATGAGAGGGGCATGTGTCGTCGGAAAATTTGCCGGAGAATTTGTAAAGGTGCGCCCCCACAAAGCGGCTGCAAGGGCAAAATGGTGGTTCTGCCGGCAAGTGTTCTCATCTTTGGGCGCACTCTTATTTCGCTTCATTAAATAACCACTCTGAATCCTGGGTGAATAGTGTGTGGGAGCTAGAGGGCATAAGCCACGCACACGCTGGAGAGGGTCTGTCTTTTCTTCTTAGGGAATAAAAAAGAGGTTGGTATGGATTCTGTTTCCGTGCACCATGGCCTAATTGGTGATTCAGCTCCAATGACTTTGCTGGCGGATCAGATCGCCACCGCTGCTCGTAGCAATCTAACAGTACTTGTCTTTGGCGAGTCTGGCACCGGCAAAGAACTCGTAGCTCACGCGATACACAATGGAAGTAAACGATCCAATAAACATCTGGTCAGTTTTAACTGCGGAGCCCTCACTGAAACTTTGCTCGAGTCAGAACTATTCGGCTACGCACGTGGCGCTTTTACTGGTGCTATCCGTGACCAAAAGGGACTCTTCGAGGCAGCCGATGGCGGCACCCTGTTTCTTGATGAGATCGGAGAAATGTCACCTTCCTGTCAGGTAAAGCTCTTACGAGTATTGCAGGAGCACAAAGTCCGAGCAGTAGGTGCCCAAACGGAAACAGCCGTCGACGTGCGCGTGATCGCCGCTACCAATCGCAACTTGCCACATGAAATTGCTCTGGGCCGTTTTCGGGAAGACCTCTTCTATCGTCTTGCTGTTTTGACGATTGCCACGCCGACGTTGCGTGAAAGGTCCAGCGACATCCCGCTCCTGGTTCAGCACTTTTTGAAGGAAATTACTAACGGCTCCAACGCAACAACCTTGCAAGGCTTTGATCACGAGGCACTTTCAGCGCTTCAGCGACATGACTGGCCTGGCAATGTGAGACAACTAAGGCACGTTGTGGAGCGACTCATCGCCCAAGAGAGCGCCGGCGGGCCAATCACCGCGAAAGCAGTTCGGCAGGTCCTCGAAGAAATAAGCCGGTTTGCGGTTGCCTGCGACATCCCCCTTGGCTTTCATCAGAATGATTCGCTTGATGATTTCCTCGCTCGAACCACGCTTGGGCTCTACAATCACTTCCTGGCGGTAACCGGAAATCACTCCGAGGTCGCACGCATTCTGGGGACGCATCGAAATACCCTCTACTTGCGAGTGGAACGAGCTCGCCGCAGGGTCGAGCTTGCCCGACGTTAGGACTATTCACTGGATCCTCTCAAGTCATTTCTCGCTTAAGCCATGAACGCGCAAGTCGCCATTCGCGCTCTATTGTGGACCGTCCTACATTGAAAATATCCGCCAGATCTTCGATCGTAAATCCACCGAAATATCGGTACTCCACTATCATCGCCTTACGTTCATCGATCTTTGCCAGCTTCGTCAGCGCCTCGTCCAGCATAATTAATTCTTCTGATGTCTCTTTTGGCAGTGATATTGCCTCGTCAACTTCGACATGCTCGGCGCGAGCGCCTCGCTTAGCCGCCAACTGAGCTCTGGCGTGTTCAATTAAGATCTGGCGCATTCGGCGAGCCGCCAGTGCATAGAACTGCTTTCGGCTGTGCCAGTTGATTCTTCCTGCTTCCATGAGTCGGATGAGCGCTTCGTTGATCAGGGCCGTAGTTTGCAGCGTATGGCTGGCCCTTTCATTGACCATGTAGCTGTGAGCGATTTTTCTTAGTTCATGATCAACGAGGACAATCAACTTTTCGAAAGCCTGCGAATCACCACGGCTCCACGCTTGCAGCAGCTCTGTTATTTCATGAGTCCGACTCATTTTTGGAGTGCTGCTACAGCAAGTTCCGGGCTAAAGGTTGAGTTGACTTCACGACCCCAGAGTAATGAATCAACCTGTAAAACCATTGACTACGGGCAAATCGTCTGCTTTCCACGAGCTGTTGCTTATATAGAATGCCGCACGCACTCAGAACTCAAACCGATTGTCTAGACCTCCCAATATTTTTGTTGGCTCTAATTCCAAGCTAAGGAGATAAAAGTGAATGGAGTCCGCGGAATGGGATCGTATTCAACAAATCTATTATGCGACCTCGTCACTGACTCAACCTGAGCGGCGGAGCTTTGTCGTGGCGCAATGTCAACAGGATCCGGTTCTCTTCGTTGAAGTTAACTCTCTTCTCGAAGCACACGACTCGTCGGAGGGGTTTCTCGAACCACCGATTTTCGAATTAGGTTTGAAACTGATTGCAGTTCTCAATCGGGGTGATGAAATTGCAAGTGCGAACTCGGCAGATAGCCTGCTGGGTAAGGTCATCGATGCGCGGTATCTCATTGAGCGTGAGCTTGGAAAAGGCGGCATGGGGAATGTCTATCTGGCTCGAGATCTTCCTCTTTACGGCAGACCAGTTGTAATCAAGTTCTTGCTGGAGGCCTTGCAGCGGGATCCGTACGTGGTGAAGAAGTTCAACCAGGAGGTGGAAGCCCTTTCGCGCATCGATCATCATGGCGTTGTGACGTTACTGGGTGCTGGCAAGTTAGCTGATGGCCAGTTGTATCTGGTCATGCAGTATGTAGAAGGTATGACGCTACGCTCGCAAATTACCCCGGATGGCATCGACTTTGAGCGCGCGGCATCGATACTGCGACAGGTTGGCGATGCACTTGAAGCCGTTCATGACAAACGAATTCTTCATCGTGATCTGAAGCCGGAGAACATAATGCTTCAGGTCTTGAAAGACGGGACGGAGTTGGTCAAGCTCGTGGATTTCGGCATTGCCAAAGTGAAAGACTCGGCCATCGGGCCAAGTACGGCGAATGATGTATCAACAGGCTCAGTAGCCTACATGTCTCCAGAGCAGCTTCGAGGTGGACAGAAAATAACGGCAGCAAGTGACATCTATGTTATGGCCGTGATTGCATATGAAATGTTAACCGGCCGCCGGCCCTTCAATCCCAACTCAGCTGCTCACCTACTCGAATTACAACGAGCCGCAGTTCGCGTCAAACCTACGGATTTGCGGCCTAACCTGCAAACAGAAACGCAGGCCATAATCCTTCGTGGATTGGCATTCGACGCAAGGCTCCGTTATCAGAGCGCCGCGGAGCTCGGATACAGTCTTGCCCGCTCGCTAATGGATGATAAGAACAAAGGCGAGCTTAAACGGCCGTCCTCTTCTCTACACGATCATGAGGTGGCATCGGCTGTGCGAATGCGATCGGTTACCTCGCTTACAGGACACAGGCCGACCGGAACGTATATCACTGTGATTGCCAGCACTCTGGTAGTGGTAATCGCGTGCGCGGGTTTCCTTTTCTACGACACCTCGAAGATCAGGAACGGAGCTGCCTCTGCCGAGACGCGTTCGTTTATTTATTCGCTGACGATTCAACGAATGCAGGACAAAAGACTCCACGAGGAGTCGTTTGAGACTACCGGTCAGGACGTATTCGAAAACGGCGACAAATTTCGTTTGAACCTCTCCAGTTCCGCTCCGGGTTATGTCTACCTTTTAAAAGAGGAATCATCGGACTCAAAGGGCCCCAGTTTCACAATGCTTTACCCCACTCGTGACACAAACGATGGTTCGGCAACACTCGGCGCAGGCCAATGGGTACGAACTAACTGGAACACCTTTAAAGGTAAAGCTGGGGCTGAAAACTTCTGGATCGTGTGGTCCACGTCGTCAATTTTGCAATTGGAAACTGCGAAGACAAAAGCCTTCAGGCAACCTGGCGGTTTAGTGACTGGTGAGGATCTTGATACTGTCAAATCACTTTTGGTGGAGTTGCGCGCACAAGTAAGAACGAGAAACGCACGAGATAAGAATAATCACCAGACTACCGTACGAGGCAAGGGTGATGTTCTGGTCAAAATGGTTCAGTTACAACACAGATAAATACGTTGACTTGCTTGCGTTTTCAGGGATGGGTGGTGAGCTCCGGATGCAGCCTCACATGCACAAAAAACAGGCACTCGTTGCTCTTGATCCGAACATCTCTTACTTTTAACTAAACCTGTGTGCCGCGCTTCCGAGCCTCTTGACCTTCATACATAAACTTATCTCTTCTAAAACATTCTCGAACGAGTTCAAAAAATAATCTTCGCCGGGCTGACGGGATCTTCGTTATTCCTGCGCCACGTAAGTGTGAGGCGACGTGAAGAATTAGGAAAACGCTTGGGGAGAAGATGACGGAGAGAATTCGAATACTCTTTTTATCCGCAAATCCCTGGACGACCAGTCGCATTCTCGTGGATGAAGAGGCCAGAGAGATCTTCGAGAGACTTCAGGAAGGCCCTTACCGGAATAGCTTTCAGTTGCTTAAGCATGAAGCGACAAGGACGATCGATCTGCAGCGACTATTGCTGCTGCACGAGCCCCACATCGTTCACTTCAGCGGTCATGCGAACAAGAAACACAGACTCATCCTTGGTGGAGCGCCAGGCAGAGGAAAGACGGTTGACCATGATGGTTTGGTTGGAGTATTCGCGCTTTATAGCACGCATCTCCGTCTGGTCTTTCTGAATGCCTGTTTTACAAAAGCGCAGGCCCGGTCCATCTCAAAGGTAATCGATTACTCAATCGGAGCAGGCAAAGGAATTGGCGATCGAGGCGGAGTTGCCTTCGCTGGCGCATTTTACCGAGCTTTGGGTTTTGGGAAATCGATCCGCACGGCATTTGGATCGGCCAAAGCCGAAGTTGGTTTGACAAAGATGCCACGCACTCGTGGCATCGAATTGTTCGTTCGAGACACCGTGAGTGAGGACGATTCGTTTCCTCAGATGGAGGAAGAGCATGAGAGTGAGGTGATGGTGGAGCGAACAGTAGAGCGATCTGAGTGTCATGTCACCATCCTTAATCGATCCGGTATCACTCAAACTGCCTACGGATTTGGTTTACGGTCAGAAGTGAAGTCGGTTTGCAGGCGTGGTCATCTCAAGTGAAATGATTGCGGCCGAATGGAGAATGGTGTGAGACAACTGCAGATCTCACAGCTTCAGGAGGAGGAGACAAGAATGCGTGCTAAGACCCAAAAAGAACGCGTGACTAAATCACAGCAGACCACCAAACCCGAACGAAAGGCACCCGGCACCAGATATGGCACTCTGGAGGACTGGAGAGGAAGCAATGGTAAGGCTGGCAAACCTTCAGGCGGACGTAACGCGTTTCGAGATGGCCGGTAGGTTCACAGTTGCTGCCGCTCTACACAAGGTAGCTCTTACGGGCTACCTTTTTGTCTATTTCTTCCTTCTGTAATCATGCAAATCCTCTCAATCTTAGTGAATTCACTTCTCGCCATAGCTTTGCCTCAAAAGTCCAGTTTCATTGGATTCGGCTTTGCCAGCTGTTGTGAGGCATGGCTCTGCCCTGCCGTGTGCGAGCGATAATTGGTTTTGGGCTTCGCCCTCGATGTGTTTCCAGTGTAAGAGCTTGAGGGCGTAGCCCAATCGAAATCTAAGCTCGCTTACGGCAGGGCAGAGCCATGCCTCACAACAGCTGGCAAAGCCGAATCCAATGAAACTGGACTTTTGAGGCAAAGCCTCTCGCCATCACTTCGTAATTCTTCCGCAGAAACGAGTGAACGTTCATCCCACTTAATCTGCTTTATTCTGGAACGCGCCGAATCCTCCAAATAGCAATAAGTCAAGCTTCGAATGCCGAGAAGGTGGCGTTGACGCTGATCTGTGCCTACGCGCTTTGAGTCCGCAGGAAATACGTGCTAAATAGAGCCACTCCTCCACAGAGTCCTTCGTGACGTGAGGTGACGTTCTCAATAAAATAAAATCTCATCATGTTGGTTTCCAGGGAACCTCGGCTCAAATGCAACCAACAAAAACAACCAGATCCATAACCATAGTACGTGTCGGCATATTGGCGTATCTGTTTATCTTCTTACTGCCTCTAGTCTTTTATTCGCCTATAGCGAGTTCAATCGAGATGGTCTCCAACGGGACTGATGCGACACAAATATCCCCTAACTCCTTAGTCCATCGCGATATTGAGGCCGGGTCCAAACAAGTATTCAGGATACATGTGGAACAAGGGAAACTTTTAAGGTTGGTAATTGATAAGGGCGATCTGTCGATCTCGACTACGGCGTACGGCCCAACAGAGTCAAAATTGATTGAGCAGACAAGTCACGAATTCGAGACAGTTGAAATCTCGGTCCCAGTAGAGGTCACAGGTTCCTACAACATCGAAGTTCAATCACTTGAAAGGTCAGGCAGTACTCGAGCGTACGAATTACGTGCGGAACATTTAATGCCCATTACTGCACGAGATAGACTCGACAACCAAGCGCGTCAGGCGTTCGCCGGTGCTGAAGACATGCGCGCAACCTGGACCGAGACCTCCTTACGAAAAGCGATAATTCAATATGATCGTGCGGCATACATCTGGAGTTCAGTGTCCGATCATGCAAATGCTGCTCGGGCGATGCTGAGATCCGGCGATACCTGTTTGCTTGTAAGCGAATATCGCGACGCATTTGAGCGATATCGGCGCGCATTTTTCCTTGCCGGAAAAACAGATGATCAGTTGATCAAAGTCAGGATCCTGAGTCATACGGCCTCCCTCCAATCTTATCTCGGGAAAAATGATGTTGCCGATGAAACTTTACGTAAAGCACTTGCTCTCCTTGAAAGGGACTCGAGTTTGTCAGACACAATTGCCAACGTTCATGGCGAGCTCATCAGTCATCTGGCCGAGGTGAGCTATGCAAAAGGTGATCTGGCGCAGTCGCTGAAGCAGTACGAACAGGCTCGCAAACTGGTGCACAACGATCGGCAAGTTGAGGCGAGAATAGATCTGTTCACAGGCTACATTTACGGCAGCATTGGAGAGCCGGAAAGAGCCGTATCCGAGATTACTCAGGCATTAAATTTATACAAAGCAATCAACAACAAGCTTGGTGAGGGCCTGGCGTTGACCGCCCTCGGATTGTCTCACTCACTCGACAGAGACGAGAACCGGGCGATTGAATTGCATCGGGAAGCCATCGGTATCTTTCGTTCCATCGGGGATAAACACAGTGAGGCAATAGCGCTCAATGCGCTGGGGCAGGCTTATGAGAATCTCAACGAGTACACGATCGCATTGAATAATTATGAGAACGCCTTACGGCTCTTTCAAACTACTGACGCTCTCGATGGTGCAGCTATAGCCGTCTTTAAAATTGCACGAATCTATCGTTTGAGCGGAAAAGCAGATCAAGCGCTGGCGTTTTATGAACGCTGCTTAATCTTAAGTCGCGCGGCTGGAAAGGCTCGATCGGAAGCAAATGCGCTTAACGAGACTGCACTGCTCTATATTTATCAAGGTCGTTACAAACTTGCCATCAAACAATACGCCAAAATACGAGAGTTCTATAAAAGAATTGGTGATAGGCGTGGACTGGCAACGGCGCTGAATGCATATGGCGATCTGCTTTTGCAACTCGGGCAAAATGCACAAGCGTTAAAGGCCTATCTTCGGGCACGACCTTTCAGCGAGAAGAGCGGGGACAAAGGTATTCTGGCCGCAACGCTCTATAACCTGGCGCGGGTAAATCGAGCTGTTGGCTCTTATGATGCGGCGCTCACTTTTATTAAACAGTCTCTCGAGCTAATCGAAGATCTGCGTACCAATGTGGAAACGCCTGACCTTCGCGCCTCATATTTTTCGGGTGTGAAGAAGTATTACGAATTGGGTGCAGAAATTTTGATGGGACTTGAGCAATTGCGGCCCGGAAGAGGCTTTGCGACTGAAGCGCTGTTGCTAAATGAGAGGGCACGCTCCCGCTCGCTTCTCGATCTCCTGGACGAATCGCAACGTGCCTTGCCTGAGGACGCACCCAAACAGCTGCTTGAACGTGAGCACGAATTACGAGGCTTGATAAGAGCGCAGGCTCAATACGCAATGGATCTATCTCTGAAGGAACGAGACTCTAGCGATACGCCGGAGGTAGCGAATCAATTAGCGCAGCTCCGGGCCGAATATCAGGAAGTACTAGCGCAGTTGAGAGGAGAGCATCCGCGAGATTTGTCTCTTGAGTATTCACCAGTGAACGGATTGAAAGAGATTCAGAGCGAGTTACGAGATGGAAGCACTCTGCTGCTCGAGTACAGCCTGGGAGAAGAGCGGAGTTATTTGTGGGCAGTGTCAGCCAACTCGCTAAAGAGTTATGCGTTACCATCGCGTCAGACGATAGAGGACGCAGCACACCAACTATACAAGCTGCTTACGGCGTTGGAAGGAAGCAAACGAGAAACGGATAACGATTATCAGGTAAGCATCGCAGCAGCCGAGAAAGCTTATTTTGACCAGGCCAGCGCCCTTAGCGAAATGGTCCTTGGTCCAGTTGCAAATGACCTGGGAAACAAAAAACTTCTTCTGGTAACGGAAGGTGCGCTGCAGTATGTGCCTTTTGACGCACTACCAGTGCCGCGTGCCGCGCAGAATGCGCCCGGCAGGAACTTGCGCTTAATCGATACCAATGAAGTATCGACAATCCCATCGGTTTCCACGTTGATCGCTCTTAGAGCCACGAAAATCCAGCGTTCTCCGCTTCACGTTGCGGCCGTTATCGCAGATCCAGTTTTCAGTCTCAGTGATGACCGCATACCGAGCAACAGACAGTTTGCGACAATCGCGACCGCAAGTGCCGCACCTGTACGGTATCCAGTTGAAATTGCGTTGGCGCGTGCTTCAGAGGCGCGGCCCAAAAGTCTGGCGCGCCTACCCCATTCCTTTGAAGAAGCGGAGGCAATTCTGGCCGCTGCGCCAGAGGGCACAACTATGTTGGCGGAAGGATTCGACGCTACGCCGGAAATGATTAATGGACGTATTGGCCAGTACCAGATACTTCACTTTGCGACGCATGCTTTTGTTGATGCGCAGCATCCGGAATTATCCGGCATTGTTCTCAGTATGGTTGATCGGAATGGCCTCGAAAAGAATGGCTTGATGTCGTTACAAGATATTTACAACCTTGATCTTTCTGCTCAGTTAACGGTGCTCAGCGCCTGTCAGACAGGGTTGGGCCAGGACGTGAAAGGTGAGGGATTGGTTGGGTTAACGCATAGTTTCATGTCTGCTGGCTCGAAGACTGTGGTTTCCAGTCTTTGGAAAGTAGATGATCTCGCAACTACTACTCTGATGACCTATTTTTACGATGGCTTATTACGCCAGGGGATGCCGACAGCTGCGGCCTTGAGATCAGCAAAATTGAGGATGATGCAGCACAAACGTTGGAGTGCACCATACTATTGGGCCGGGTTTACATTGCAGGGTGAGTACCTCAACCGCGTTGTTGTGGAGAAAGACACTTCATCCAAGTTCAAATCCCTGACCTATGTGGCGCCCGCCCTGCTGGTGTTTGTCGTGATCGTTTTTCAAAGACGAGGGCGCCGACGGCCGCTCGCTTAATATCTGAAAGCCTCGCTGCTTCTAAAAACTTAGTTTACTTCAGCTGATAAGACTGAAGCTCTGAGATGGCACGAGATTTGGCAACTCTGCCGGGGTCCTTCAACGAGATCCTTGCCTGGCTTAATTCCGATCGTGATGTGGCCGGACAGATGTATGTCCAGCTTCGGCATGATCTCGCCAGAATTTTCACTTGGAACCGATGCTCCGATCCGGAAGGATTGACGGATGAAGTCTTCGACCGGGTTTCAAGAAAAGTGCACCAGTTGAGGCAGACCTTTAGCGGCGATCCGAGACTCTTCTTCTATGGCGTAGCCAGGAACCTGATTAAGGAGGAGTCAAAGAAGATTCGAACGCAGGTTTCCCTCGAGCACATCGACCTCGCTGCCAATGAGTCCGCTGAGAACCACAACGATCCTAGTCTGATGCGAGCAGAATGTCTGGAACTTTGCCTGCAAAAAATCGGCAGCGACAAACGCGAGCTAATTCTTGACTATTATGCGAAGGAAAAGCAGGCAAAGATCGAACACCGCGCAGAAATTGCCAGGCGATTCGGAACGTCACTAGAGGTATTGCGGGTCAGGATCTATCGAATTCGATCCAAGCTTGAGCGGTGCATCGAGAGCTGCCTCGATGCTAAAGCGGATGGGGAATGAAAGAAATCACGAGAATTTCCATAGTGAATGGGAGAGTTTTTGGAGGATGACGCATGAAGGAAGAAATAGTGACTGACGCCTCATTGCGCCAGTTCCTCTTAGGCAAGGTTGATGATGAAGAGCGTGTTCGCATTGAGAGTCTGGTGATTACCAATGTCTTGACGAAAGAAAGAGTCTGCGCGGCAGAAGAAGATCTATTGGAGGACTATTTTGAGGATGCCCTCTCCGCTTTCGATAGAGAAAGATTTCGGGCGCAATATGCCTACAGCGCTCACCTGCAACGCCGGTTGCAAATTACAGGAGACATAAGAAATTGGGCCATTGGCGTACAAGAAAGGAAGGGCGCGTCATTAGGCAGCCAGACTTCAAACTGGAGCAGTGTGTTTACATCTTCTCGGCTGAAGCCGGTGCTGGTGATGCTCATTGTTGCGACTGTCATCGCAATCGTGATTTTCGGTCTCTGGTTGAATAGGAAGATAGAATTGCGGAATCGCCAATTGGCGATTGAGAAAGAGATCGTTCGACTCAATGCGTCAACGAGTAACCCGGAGGGAATCTTCTCACTAACTTTGCGACCCGTAACGCTTAGAAGCGCTGAAGCGCAAACGGAGTTAGTGATGCGGCCCGACATTCAAATTGTCGAGCTCCGTTTACTTTGGAACTTCAGCGAATCCTACCCGACTTATCAAGCTGTGCTGAAAAGAACAGGCGACACTCGATCGCTTGTTGTTCCCAATCTCCATGCCGAAATAGACAGAAAGGCGATTCTACTCAGATTGCCTTCTAAAATTCTTACCAACGGCACTTACCAGGTAGAGTTGACCAGCATCATGTCTGATGGTCAAAGCGGCCCTACTGAAGAATTTCAGTTCAGCGTCACCCGCTAAGCCTCCATTCATAGCTGCCGCACGAAACCTACCTGCTACTTTTCATTCGCTCCATGCATACCTGAAGTAACTCCAAACGAAACTCTGCCCGCGTCCGGGCGGAGCTGATGGATGAGACAGCCTCTTTGACTGCATACTCGTCCATCTCAACCAGCGAAACCAGAGGTAAGTTTTTCCAAATTCCAGAGGTGTCCTGATTACTTTTTTCCTCACCTTCTGCCGCACGATTGAGGGCCGCAAATGCTTCTTTTAGACTGGCCCCTGCATCTTCCGGCGCGTATTGGACGGTCAAACGTAGGAGGGCAAAGTACCAGGGATATCGATCAATCTCTGAGCCGTATGATTTTGGTAGCTCCTTGTGAGCATCTCTGAGGAATTCAAGAGTCGGATCCGCGTCGCTGTCTCTTTTCTTTGGCAATCTGTCAACAAAAGCCAATTTCGTGAAAGCTTTCAGATCATCAGGCGCAGCTTGGATTGTTACCCGCATGGCCTGAATATCACCTTGACTGTAGTGATCGATCGCACACAGCGAGGCCCAATCCCATCGAATGTTTTGCCATGTGCTTCCCATGAACTTGCGACCGTCTTCATTGATTCCATCAAGGATTGTGATCGCCCGATCGCACTGTTTCTTTTCTTTTGCGAGCGACGCAGCCCTGTACTCGTACACAGTTCGCACTTTCAAGTCCTGGGAATCCTCTGCGGCTTTTAACAGTTTCTCGACAGTATCGAGTGGGTCTGTTCGGGTTGCATCGTCAACAAGTTGTTGGAGAAGTGGACTTCGCGATTGGCATTGGTTGACCGCTTGACGAACAGCTGGCGCTTGTTGGGGAAAGCGACGATCGAATTCTTTCAATACCGGCAGAATCAACGAACCAACAATAGCGCACACCGGGTTCTCGGTATTGGGAGTAACGGGATTAGCTTGCAAATAAGCCATGTCTACTTGCAGCAGTGCGTTACGTAACGCTTCGGCCGCTGGAGGTGCTTTAGTAACAATCTGCATTTCTGTGGGAAACGTCGCTCGAGTGATGGACTGCAACAACTCAGCGTCGAGCGTTCGCCGGGCCACCTCAAGTGCTTGCGCCAGCAACGCGTCTGCTAGTTTTGGATTCTTGAGACGCAGAGTGAGGATCAGACTAAACAAAGTCGTAGATGGGCCCACGCTGAGAGAGATAGCCCCTAACTCGGCCGCGCGTACTGGATCTACATCTACTAAAGAAAGCGCGGCATCGATAAGTCCTTCAGCGTTGGCCGAGCGATCATCAGCGCCTAGCTGTTTGTTCTGCTCTTTTAGAAGATCGACTAGTCGTTCACTGAATTTGTGGTCCAGCCGAACCGCAATTTGCAATAGCTGGCGAGCGGTATTTAATCGTTTGCGTCGATCGTCGGGATTCTCCTTGTTGGGCACATTCTCTACGCTTGCGATAGCCTCGCTCATCCAAGCTTTCGCTTTCTCGGGATTATCACGCCACCATTGTTGAGCCAACTTTGCAAGAAGAATACTGCGTTGCGAAGTCTCCAGGTTGTCTCCATCCTTGATGAGCTCCGCTGTGAGTGTTTGTGATCGGACCAGCCAGAGATCGTATGCAAGATCCTTTCGTTGGCTATTCACCCTTGGGTGAGGGATCGTAACTAGCAAAAGAAGAAGCGTGAATACCGATAACTTAATCCAATGCATTCCCAAATCTCCTGATCTGGCTGACATCCTTTTCGGCCGCAGTTGTCGGGGAGACTTTAAGTAATCGTCGTGGTGGTGGTCGCAAAAAATCTTCTGTTACTCATCACTATACTCATCGAGTAGGTTTGCTGTATAGAATGATCGAAACAAGGGTGGGCTTTCTTTTCTTACCAGATTCTTTATACGGCGGCCACTATCTGCTTGCCTGGAGCAGTTTGATATCGATTCATCGAGTGAGGAAATCCACATTGTGGCCGCTGTACCTACCAACACGAGATAGTGGTTGGCCGACCGTATCCGTGATAGCATCCGCGTATCGCTCGCGCCAAACCAATCGTAGTCTAGGCGGCAATGCACGAGTCCCCTCATATGCGCGCCCCTTTGAAACGCTGGTTAGCGTTGGCGGGCGTCGTTGTCGTATCCACGTCAGCACTTGCCTGGACTTTTTCACACTTTCATCACACCGAAAAAACTGAAGACCGTTCTGTCCGATTAAACCGGGCCGTGAACCCGGGAACAGAGTCAAGTAATCGGACTGAATTGATCGATTCTGATAACGACGGAATACCTGATGCTATGGAGTTGCGCACTTTTCAGGATCGCGACAGTTTTCGCCGGTGGTTTACGGCGATTGCCGAAACACAGTTCTATCAGTTGAGCGATCAATGGAATGCTGAACAGCGCGACTGTGCCGGACTGGCGCGTTTCGCGATCCGCGAGGCCCTGCGGCATCACGATCGTCTCTGGTTTCAGAAGATGGGATCGGCGTACCAAACAGTTGCGTCCGACGTCAAGAGTTTTGACCTCGACAACGACTTGTTCCACGACAAGATCTTTCGCACGAATTTTGGATCATTTGCTGACACCGATATTCGGAATGGCCGGTTTTCAGAATTCGCCGATGCGCGCACGTTAAAGAATTTTAACGTCGTGTTCGTCAGTCGCGATCGGCGCGAGGCCCAGCCCGGCGATCTCCTCTTCTATTACCAGCCCTGGGTCCAAAAGTTTCCTTATCACGTGATGATATTTCTGGGCCCGGCGCGTATTGCGCCCAACGGCGCGCAGGACTGGGTCGTTTATCACACCGGCTCTTCGCCCGTCGACAAAGGGACAGTGAAGAAGGTTGAGCTTTCAGTACTGGATCGCCATCCGGATCCGCGCTGGCGACCGATTGAGAGTAACAAGAATTTTCTGGGGTTCTATCGCTTGAAGATTTTGCAGTGACCGATATGACGGGACGATTGCTGTTCTCCTGTTGGAGGGATTACTAACGTGGCTAACATTAAAATCCGTCGTTACGTTGCGACTGGTATCATCTACCTTGCGCTCGTCGCTTCGGTTCTTGGCTTCAACGTCATTCGCGCTCGCACAACGCCGGCGCCCACGCCGCCAGCAGAGGCGAAGACTGCCATCGTCTCTAGCGCCAAACCCTACTTTTCACTGACGACAAATCGTTCTTACTCGCCGAACGAATCGGCGCGGTTGTGGGCCAGCTACCAGAACGTTGATTATCTCGATTTCCGCGTCTATCGGATCAAGGACCCCAACAAGTTTTTCAAAGAGCTCGACGATCCGCACGAGATGGGCGAAAAAGAGAAGGAGCAGATTTCCCAAGGCTACGGTGCCCGTCCATCTCTCCTCGATCGTACTCACCGGTTAAAGACTTCGCTTTTCGCAGTCGTCAAGGATTATGTACGCACTCACCTGTTGAAGCCGCACCGCGAAACTTTCAATCAAAAATTTCGCAAGGAGCCGCCGGCTGAACGCACTCCGCTGAACGTGGCTGACTATGCTCGTGTGCCATTGCTGAACCCGGATCAGAAGGTGAAAGACTGGCGCGAGAAGTTGCCGGCACTGGAAAACGAATACGACAGCCGCATGATTCCACTGGGCAAGTTGGATTCAGGCGTGTACCTGATCGAAGGCGTTAGCGCTGGTATGCGCGCTTATTCGATCGCAATCGTTACGAACCTCACGATGATCGAAAAGACGAACCGTCACGGTCAGGTGCTGGTTTACATCATCGACCGTAAAACGGGGGCGCCGCACGAAGGTGTCTCCGTCGAAGTCAGCAACGCGAAAAATACTTTGGCAACCGGCCACACTGATAAGTCCGGGATCTTCAAAACGGATCTGAAGGTTCCTGAGAAACCGCAGACCGCGGAGGAGGATGTCAACCCGGATGAACCGCAGCGCAATCCTTTTCTGATCATGGCGCGCGAGCGCGACAACTTCGTCGTCTCTGATATTGACTCGCTTTATTTCGGTGGCAACGGCGGCGAAGACGACGTACTTACCGGTGAGGACGTAACCAGCTATATCTACACCGACCGTCCAATCTACCGCCCGGCACAGTCGGTTTTCTTTAAAGGCATTCTGCGACAATGGACCGCACAAGGTTACAAACTGATCGACAGTAAAACTGTCAAAGTTACAATCGAAGATCCGAACAACAGCAAGATTTTTGAAAAAGAACTGCCTCTTTCTGATCGTGGCACTTTCAGTGGGCAGTTGGACATAGGTGAGGAGGCGGCGCTTGGCAGTTACAACATTACCGCGTCAATCGGTGAGGCCAGCGCCAGTGGCTATTTCGACGTTCAGGAATACAAGAAACCCGAGTTTAAAGTCACAGTCAAAGGGCCGAAACAATTTGCGGCGGTCGGTGAGAAAGTTCGTTTCACAATTAATGCGAATTACTTTTTCGGCGCGCCAGTCAGTAATGCCGATGTGCATTACTACATCTACAAACAGCGCTATTACCACTGGTGGTGGGACAACGATGCAGACGAATTCGACGACGCGGCTGGACCAAACAATGAAGCAGATGATGAAGAAGATTCCGACTATTACAGTACCGACCTGGTGACGGAAGGCGATGCTTCGCTGAATGCCAGAGGTGAAGCAAACGTCGATTTCGAAGTGCCTGAGTCTGATCCGAAAGAAGAATGGGACTATTCATACCGGCTGGAAGCTCAGGTCACCGACGCCTCACGCCGTGAGATGCAGGGCGCTGCTTCATTCATCGGCACGCGCGGCAAGACTGTCGCCGACGCCTATCCCGAACGCTATCTCTATTATCAGGGCGACGAAGCCAGGATTCGCGTGAAGACCGCTGATTACGCGGGTAAACCTGTCTCCCAAAAAGTCACGCTCAAATTCATCGAGCAAAAGTGGGAAAGACAAAGTAAGTGGGAAGAGTATAACGGCTACAAGTATGAGAACGTCGAATACATTCTTCACGAACGCGAATTGGCGACGGGCGAAGTGACCACCGACGGCCAGGGGGACGCAACGTATGACTTTGCAGTGCCGTCGCCTGGCAGCATCTACGTCAAGACCTTGGTTAACGAAGATGGCAAAGAGATCGTGAATCGCGGCGGGTACTTTTGGGCACCCGACAAGAAGGGCCAGTGGTCGGATTTTTCTTATCAGGATTACGACGAGAAATCTATCAAGCTGGTTCCGGACAAGAAGTCATACAGGCCCGGCCAAACCGCGCACGTGTTGGCCATGTTGCCGACTGATCAAGCGCACTTGCTTGTGACTACTGAATTGTCAGAAGTGCTGACCGTTCGGCAAATTGATGCAACAGGTCGCAGCATCGTAATCGACGTACCTATCGAAAAGAATTACTCGCCGAACGTTTACCTTGATGTGTCGTACGTGAAGAACAACGACATGTACAGCCAGAGTCAAATTATTGGAGTGCCTGCGCGTGACAAGATGCTGAAACTCGACATCGTTCCGAACAAAACCGAGTTCAAGCCGCGCGATGTTGCGTCATACACAATCGTGGCGCGCAACGATGACGGCTCACCAGCCGCGAGCACGGAAGTCAGTTTGGGAATTGTCGACGAATCGATCTACAGCATCGCACCCGAAACGGCGGGCAACATCAAGCGCGAGTTCTACGGCCGGCGTTACGACGAAGTGCAGACGAGTCTCGCGATTCACTACACGTTCACGGGCTACGGCGGCGAAAAACCCGCTGATTTAGCGAAGAACAAGTCTGCTTACCAGCTTGCTGACTTCAAGAACGAAAGTTCCTACGCAGAGCCCACCATTCGTAAAGAATTTAAAGACACCGCATTTTGGCAACCTGATGTGCTAACCGGCGGCGATGGGAAAGCTACTGTGAGCTTCAAACTTCCTGACAACCTTACGACGTGGCGCGCAACGGCACGTGGAGTAACGGCGGATACGCGTGTTGGCTCAGGGGTGCAGAAAACGATCGCGCGCAAAGACGTGATCATGCGGTTAGAGATGCCGCGCTTTTTGACGGAAGGCGACACCGTCACGATCTCAGGCGTGGTCCACAACTTTCTAAAGAGCGACAAGTCCACAAAGATCTCGCTGGACTTGAACGGCGCGCAATTGCTCGATTCACCTTCCTCAACGGTAACGATTCGGCCGAACGGCGAGCATCGCGTTGATTGGCGAGTCCAGGCTAACGCAGTCGGGAAACTGACGCTGCTTGCGAAAGCGCTGACTGATACGGAATCCGACGCAGTCGAGATGACGATGGACATCGTGCCGCACGGCCTGAAACGGACCACTGGCAACACAATGACCGTTACGCAAAAAGACGCGGATCAGACTATCAGTCTGGATGTGCCGGGACGCACCGATACGCAGGCCCGATCTCTGCGGATCGAAGTATCGCCATCGATCGCTGGTGCACTGTTTGGCGCCCTTGATTACCTGACCAGTTATCCGTATGGCTGTACCGAGCAAACGATGTCCAGCTTCCTGCCAAACATCGTCGTCGCTCAGACACTGAAAGACGTTCCAACAGCAAAGATTCGCGCCTCAAACGATCTTGATAACAAAGTGCGAAAAGGTCTGGATCGGCTGTATGCGTATCAGCATGCCGACGGTGGCTGGGGTTGGTGGAAAGACGACAAGAGCGATCCGTTTATGACGGCTTATGTCGTGGATGGTCTAACGATGGCGAGTCGGGCCGGCTATCAGGTTGACAATTGGAGACACTCGCAGGGCAGGGAAAAACTGTCGTCGCTGCTGACGGCGGGCAAGAACGATAACGGGAATCCGATCGACGATGAAACGCGGGCTTACATGATTTATGCGTTCACTGAAAGCGGCGATGGCGACGTTCACTTCCTTGATGAACTGTACGGCAAGCGGAACAACCTCGGTTCATATGGGCGAGCGCTATTAGCGCTGGCTTTGGAGGAACGTAAAGATGCGCGCGCGCAGGAGGTCGCGAAACTGATCGAAGGCTCAGCGCAACAGGACGAGTTTGAAGCGCACTGGCAGACCGCGCGGGTTAATGACTATGGCCGAGATGTTTATCTTGACGCCGAAGCAACGTCGCTTTCGTTGAAGGCGTTGTCGCAGATTAATCCTGGATCGTATCTGCTACCTAAAGCCGCGCGGTGGCTAGTAAAGAACCGGCAGAACGGCTACTACTGGCTATCGACCAAAGAAACGGCTTTTGCGATCTACGGGCTGACTGATTACCTGAAAGTCAGCAAGGAATTGTCGCCCGACTATACGTTCGAAGTTTATTTAAACGGCGTAAAAGTTGCGGGACAACACGTTGGCACTAACGATACCGCCAATGCAGAGACAGTGACGGTTTGGAAGAAGGGTGGCGAAATTGGTCCAGCAAACCAAATCCGTATAGTTAAACATGGCAACGGAGCTTTGTATGTTTCGAGTGCGCTTGAATACTTTACCGCCGATGAAAATGTGGCTGCGCAATCGGCGGGTGGATTGAAGATCACCCGTGAGTATCTGCGGCTCCGCGTGTCTGAAGACGAGAAGGGTAAGGCGAGCTGGAAGGTGGAGGCGCTCACTGGTGAGTTGCGATCAGGCGACATGATTGTGGTTAGACTGCGGCTGACTGGTCCACGCGCGCAATACGTGATGATCGAAGATCCAATTCCGGCGGGTGCGGAACAAGTCGCGCGCGTTAGCGGGATCTATCTCAATTACTCGCTTGGGCAGTGGTGCGATTGGTATAGCAATCGTGAGTTCCGAGACAACCGGACTGCGATCTTCATGAATTACTTTGACGGTGATGCAACGCTGCAGTATGCGATGCGCGTTGAGGTGCCGGGTGAATTCAAGGTTGCACCCGCACGCGCGGAGTTAATGTATCAACCGACTGTGCAGGCGAATACCGCAAATGACCGCTTGCGGATTTTGGATAAGAAGTGAAATTGGAAGGTCAACAAAAAGCTTCTCATAACCGTAACAAATCGAAGCGCAGAGCGGGAGAGTCGCCAATGCGCTTTGGACGATCTGAGTCGGTGAGGCCATTATGACAACTGTCCTGAAACTTTGGTTCAGCACAATTGCGGCAACGTTCGCAAATGTTGGTGCGCTGTTTATCTTTGCAATCATCTACGCGTTTTTGCTGGTCGCGGCCTACATTTTCATCTCGATACAGGAAGCGACGATATGGCAAGTGCTTGTCACCTACGCGCTGATGGTGTTGATTCCGATCGGCTTCTTCATTCTGCAAGCGTCGATCGTCAATCGAGCGTTGGATCAAAAGTTTCGGTGGCGTGTAGTCCTAATCGACACCGTGAAGTTCCTGGCGGTATCGATTCCTGTGCTGCTGGTTGTCTGGCTGCTTTATTACTTGCTGAGCAAACTCTCCGCCCGTTATCCGGCTCCGATCGTGGAGGTCCCCCCGGTCAAACCGCCGGTTCCATTGACCGCGCCAACGCCATTGCCGACGCCACTACCAACGCCACCGCTTCATTGGCCAAGTCTGACTTTTGTCACGCTGCGTTTCCTGCTGTTGGGTGTAGTGTTTCCGCTTACGGCAATTCATCTCTGGATCGCTGTAGCCGGCGGTGGATTCCGTACTCTATTCAGAGATGGAGTGAAATCTCTTTTTCAACGAATAGCCTTGGCAGTCGCGCGCGCCTTCTCTCCCGATTCTGTTTTTGTTTACGCGCTCGGCCTGATCATTTTCTTTGTGTTGCCTTACGTTGCCCTGGTACCTGTGTTCAAGCTTAATGGCAACAAGACCGAATTTGTGTTTTTCGTTCTGCGATTGTTGTTGTCTTTCCTGTTCAGCCTGATTGGCTGGGTAATCACGCTGAGTGCTCTCGCGAGAACCGTATCCGTTTTGCCTCCCGAGGTTTCAGCCCCCGCTGTTGCGCAGCCGACAGAGGCAGCGGCGTGAGCTTGCGAGTACGGCGACTTGTTCCGTAGAGGTTTCACGGCGCAGCATTGCGGATCCGAACTTGGAACGGGTCAGTACCACCTCGCGGTAGCGGGTGGGTCCGTCTTGATCACAAACACTGAATTGATGGACGGACCCACCCGCTACCGCGAGGTGGTACTGACCCGTTCCAAGGAAAATAAGATCCTGGGGACTGTTTACACAGATAAGAACTCGTTGAGCTCATGAAACTTGTTGGCCCAGGAATTCGGAAGGTGAACCGCATCACTCGTGAGCGTGCATTGCTGCTGTTGTGCGCGAGCTCGGCGATTGTGTTTCTCATTCTTCTTTCGTCGCACCTTAAACCGGTTGCCCTCACCTGGCCCGGCGTCATTTCGAAAACAAACGATGCAGCCGTCGATGCCGTGCTACAGAAGGCCGCAGGAGCTGCGCTCGCGAATCGTGAAGGCACAATTATTGTGATGGACGCGCAAACGGGCCGCGTTCGTGCGATCGTAAATCCACAGCTGGCCTATACGCAGGCATTAATGCCGGGGTCGTCGATTAAGCCATTCACGGCGCTTGCCGCACTGCGCGCTGAATTGATCGGTGAAGACGCACGCATTGCCTGCCCTGGTCGCTTCACCGGATTGAGTTTTTCGCTGGCCTGCGTACACGCGGATCACCTGCCGCCATTTTCACCGTCGCAGGCGATCGCATATTCCTGCAACTACTATTTCGCAACCGCGGGCCAGCGACTCGGCAGAGACCGGCTATTAGCGACTCTTCGAGAGTTTGATTTTGGTCAGGCTACAGGGATCTCGGAAGACGAGGTTAGCGGCGTGTTACGTCCGTGTGACATCGGAAACAGCTCACGCGTGCGCACCGGAGAATCCAATATTGCTGCTGACCAGGCAGATTGCCGCGAGCGAGTAGCCGTCGGTGAAAGCGATCACGTTCAAGTCACGCCCATACAATTGTTGACAGCTTACGCTGCGCTGGTAAATGGCGGGCATCTGTTTTCACCGCGGATTGCTTCAAGCGACCAGTTTCGAGCGGCAGAGCGGTCCAACATCAATATCGCACCGCAACATCGCGCCATCATAGTCGACGGCATGCGGGGTGCGATCCGCTATGGAACCGCACGTGCAGCCAAACTCGATTCGCTGCCGTTAACGATCATTGGCAAGACCGGCACTGCAATGCCTGTGAAGGGATTTCGAAGCAACGGCTGGTTTGTTGGTTTCGCGGGCGCGTTTCAGAGCAGCGGTGAGATAGAACCAGCGCAAACCGATCTGGCTGTCCTGGTGCTTTTGTCCCGCGCACACGGATCGGAGGCTGCCGAACTGGCGCGTCCGATTTTCGAGACGTACGCGAACGAACTTAACCACCGGGACACAGAAGCTCAATCAATCTCCGGAAGTTATGCTCATTCAAGTGATGAAAAGCTCGGTGAGACTTCACGTTCCCCAGGTCCGACGTCCCCAATCAAAGTTCATCTCGTCCGCGACAATATAACGCAAACACTTTCGCTCGAAGATTATGTCCTCGGGGTAATGCGCGCCGAAGGTACAGTCGAAACAGAGCCTGAAGCATTGAAGGCTCTGGCCGTCGCGATTCGTACATTCGCACTCAAGAACATCGGCCGTCACGCAACCGACGGCTATGACTTTTGCTCGACAACACACTGTCAGAGATTTGTCGGTAAATCCTCAACGATGAATGGTTCAGCTGCAACGACCAGCACCGAGCTTGACATTCGACTTTCTACCGCAGTTCGGGCCACAGAAGGTCAGTTACTACTCGACGACCGCGGTCAACCGATAGATGCCTACTTCGGCGCATCGTGTGGTGGCGAAACGGCCAACATCCGAGACCTCTGGGGATCTGGACCGGCTTTCTATCTGCGTGGCGTGCGCGATGAATACTGCGATGCGGGTCCTCACGCGAAGTGGACTGATACCATTAGCCGCGCCGATCTCTTGCGCGCCGTGCAAAGTGATTCACGAACGGATGTCGGCAATCGACTGGATCAAGTTCTAATCAGTAAGCGTGATGAAACAGGTCGGGCAGAATTCATCACGATCGAGGGTGAACGTCGCAAGACCGTTCGCGGCTGGGATTTCAAGATCATCGTGGGGCGTGTCCTCGGCTGGAATGTTTTGAAGAGTTCGCGATTCGAGGTTGGTCGTTCAGGATCGAGCTTCATTTTCCGAGGTAGCGGTTTCGGTCATGGGCT
>DASYPT010000020.1:0-3437 GCA_036006355.1 Pyrinomonadaceae bacterium
GATGCTACGTTACATTGGCGAGCGCGAAGCGGCAGACAAAGTTGAAAACGCAATGCTGACAGTATTCGAGGAAGGTAAGGTACGCACTCGAGATATTGGCGGCTCAGCACGAACGGCAGAGTTTGCGGATGCGATCATTCAGAAGATGAATTCGTGAATCGTGAATCGTAAATGGTTTGACTGGCACTTCGTTAGTCGTTCTGGTCTGCTCTAGATTCACGAGTAATGCTTTCGATTCACGATTCACGATTCACGAAATGATGAACACGGATCAGAGCTATTCAAGGAATTATCGAATCGCGCTCGCTGTTGTGGCGTTGGCTTTTCTCTCAACACTCACGATTACCGCGCAAGAGTCCGCTTCCTCTTTCTTAGAATTCAAACAGGAACTAATGCCTCAAGTGGGAAAGACCATCAGCGTCCAGGGTGTCCTGCAGTCTGCGAAACTTGGATGGTTGGTCGCGTTCAATGACTTTGGAATCTATCTCTACTCGAGCGACGCCAAGCACCCCGGCGAGATGAGTGCGCTCAATCGTTTCAGCGGAATGAGTGTGCGCGTGACCGGCACACTGCGTTATTTCCCACAACCACCCACGCCATCGGGTGATGTGGCTTATGCTGTTCCACCTGAACACTTCTTCTTCGATGTTGCAGCTGCGAAGGTGACATTGGCCACGTTGGTACAGCCGTCAATCAAAGAAGTTCTTCGCAAGCCGTTAGTCGTTTCTGTGGCACCCGATGAATGTCTCGCGACATTTCGACAATTCTTCGCATACGTGCAACAAGAAAAGCCGAGCATCATTACTGATGGGCAAGCGCAGAACCGTTGGCTGACAAAAGATCTAAGAGACGCTCTAAAACAGAAGCTGGCTACGTTCAAGGATCAACGCGATGATCCGGATTATCCAAGCAACGGCACCTTCGTCGGCACATGGGACAAGCCGAGCACCTTTACAATTATTGGTTCCCGGCGATACGGCAATCGCGCAGTGCTTGATGTTTGGTATGTATGGGGCAAAGGAACTAACTATCCCGGCGACACGCGTCTAAGCTATTTCATTTTCAGGCTTGAAGATGGACGATGGAAACTGGACGACTTGTATACCTTCCGAGGTGAGTTTGCGAGCGCAGAGAGCTTGAACGCGTATTTGAGATCGAAGTGACTTTGGAGTGCGACGGCCTGCCGTCGCTTTGTTACAGCGCAATCGACCCCTTCAGTCGGCAGTGCCCTTTAACAAAGCGACGGCAGGCCGTCGCACTCCAAAGTTAACTAATTTCGATCTACACCAATTTTCCTCTGAACCAATCGTTCAACCTCTAACGGTACGCCATCAGCTTTTGCTCGGCGGATGTAGTCGGCGTCGATTTTGAAGATGCGCAACTTCACAATGTCCTCAACTGAAATATCCGTTAAACCCTCATTTCGGATTTCAGCTACGAACTCAGGAGTCACTTTGAAGATCTGCATCTTCACAAGGCTTTCAAATGGTTCCTTCCCGAAACCCATCTGCGTCACCCTGGTCACGAAGTCAGCATCGATTTTGAAGATGCGCGCTTTAACGAGGTCTTCCATCGTGAGATTTGGGAAACCGCTGGCTTTCATCTCGCGCATGAACTTTGAATCGACATGGAAGATCGCAGCTTTGAAAAGATCGTCTACGTTCAGATGTCCGAAGCCAGAAGAGATCAGATCGTCTGCTAACGCAGTTGTGACGTTCAGGGCAGTTGCCGCGAAGAGTCGATCTTCTGAACGATCACCATCGTCATCCGACCCTGACGAGTTTTTTTCAAAGTCAAACCCGCGCGATTTCATCGCCGCAACAAATGCCTGGTTCGGTGAAAACTGAAACGTGCCCGACCCTTTACCGCCTTGAAAACTGCCTTCGCAATCGATCCTTCCCGCTTCCCGCACAAGGCTAAACCTGACGGCCCCGCCGTTAGTCGCTTGATCCCGGCTGAGGCCCTGAAGTTCACTAAAGTCATAGGTCTGCCCCATTTGGTTGTGGTGACCACGTTCAGAACGTTCGAGGTTGAGATTTATCTTGTTTTCATCGTTCTTAACAGTCGCTTTCCAATCTCCGCTTACGGAACGTTGGGCCCGCGTTATCGTCGCAGTTGCAAGGAACCCGACGAGCGCGATTCCAACCAAGAAACGCAGTGCAGTTTCGATATTTTTTGACATATTGGTATTTCCTGGGGTTAGATTTCGGCCTACATAAGAGAAACACCGCGACAACTTATTTGTGGCAGAAACTTGCGAAGCCAAAAAATACGCAGATAAGACCTCTCGAAAGGACTAGACCGTGATCGGCAAAATCATTTTGATTCTTGGAATTCTTGGCACCTTGCTCGGTGGCGCAGTGCTCCTGGTGTCGCTACTGCTACCCGTGATTACCGATGGGCGCACCGGCTGGGATGAAGCGATGTTTGGGGTCATTCCCGGCGCTATCGTCTTTGCAGGCTCGTTGATGCTAGCCATCGTCGGGTTGATCATTGTGCTGATGAAACGAAAGAAAACGCCCGCCGCAGCCTGATCTGAGATCTGGGATCTGAGATCTGCGATCATGATTGACGACTGCGTTATCTGTGGGCTGTTATCCGGTGAGCTTGAGGTCAGTCTGGTTCATCGAGACGAACTGTGCGCGGGGTTCATGGACATCCAGCCAATCAACCCGGGACATATGCTGATAGTTCCAGTTCGTCATTCTTCCGCTTTGGCTGAACTTCGTTCGGAAGAAAGTTCGCAGATGTTTCGCGTAGCTCAAGCGCTCAGTGAGGCATTGCGGAAGTCGTCGGTGAAGTGTGAAGGCGTGAATCTCTTCCTGGCCGATGGTGAAGCCGCAGGCCAGGAAATTTTTCATACGCATCTGCACGTAGTCCCGCGTTATATAGGTGATGGGTTTGGTTTCAACTTTCCGTCCGGCTATCACAACAAACCTGCAAGAAGTGAGTTGACTTTACTAGCCGGCAAGATCCGAGCACTCCTGCAATTCGATACTCATAGTTGATGCCGCGACGCACGTTCCATCGCTGGTTATTCGTGTTGGCGGGCCTGTACAACATTTCCTGGGGTTTGTATTCGGTTTACGATCCGCAGTGGTTGTTTCGTTTCAGTGGTTTGCCTCTACTAAACCATCCGCAGATCTTTGCCTGCCTCGCAATGGTGGTAGGTCTTTACGGAATTATCTATTTCGAAGTCGCGCGCGTTCCCGAGCATGGATTTTTGTTGGCAGCGGTGGGACTCATTGGAAAGGTTCTCGGACCCATCGGGCTGGCTCAATTGATTTGGAGTGGAGCATGGCCCGTAAAAACGATCGTATTGTGTTTGACGAACGATCTGATTTGGTGGATACCGTTCTCGGTCTACTTGATTGATTCATGGCCATGGTTTCGGAAGGACGTGTCCGATATGCGTCTGTCTTGTCGTGACGCAACCA
>DASYPT010000021.1:0-8358 GCA_036006355.1 Pyrinomonadaceae bacterium
TCATTTGCTTGACCTGATAAGGACCCAAGTGGACTTGAGGGCAGTCACACCGGATGGAGCGTTTTACACGATGGTAGATGTAAGCACGTATGGCTCATCAATGGAGGTGGCTGAAGCGTTGTTGCAGGAGCGATTGATCACCGTTCCTGGCTCCGCGTTCGGTTCGCAGGGTGAAGGTTACTTGCGCGTGTCGTTCTGTGCCGATCTCGATGCACTCAGTGAGGGTGTAAAGCGAATGAGGAGGTTATTTAAGATTTAAGATTTCAGATTTAAGATTTCTACTCTGAATAACGGCGCAATCTTAAATCTGAAATCTTAAATCTGAAATTTTCGAGGCTTATGAAAAAATATCGAGTTGGAATTCTTGGCGCTACCGGAATGGTTGGACAGCGCTTTTTGCAACTGCTGGAGAATCACCCGCAGTTTGAAGTGACAGCCGTCGCGGCATCGGATCGTTCGCAAGGTAAGAAATACGGTGACGCGTGTACCTGGCGACTAACTGGCGACATGCCCACTGTCGCGAGAGCGATGGCTGTTAAAGCTCCAAAGCCGCCTCTTGATTGCGATTTGGTGTTCTCAAGTTTGCCAGGTGACATCGCGAGGGAAACCGAGGGAAGTTTCGCCGAGGCAGGGTATCCGGTCATTAGCAACTCGTCAGCATTTCGCATGGACGACGACGTGCCGTTGTTAATACCGGAGGTAAACCACGAGCACCTGGGTTTATTGGAGAAACAACGGCGACGCTATCCGTCCGGTGGTTATATCGTCACCAATCCAAACTGTTCCACTATCATGATCGCAATGGCACTCGCGCCGCTGCACGCCACGTTTGGTGTTGAAGCTGCGGTCGCAACAACGCTGCAAGCGCTGTCGGGTGCAGGTTATCCAGGTGTTGCGTCGCTCGATATTCTCGACAATGTGCTGCCCTACATCGGTAGTGAAGAAGAAAAGATTGAAACGGAGACCGTGAAGATCTTAGGTCGCCTCAGAAGTGATCAGATCGAGCATGGGGCGATAAAGGTGAGTGCTCAATGTCATCGAGTAAACGTTTCGGACGGTCATATGGCAGCAATCCGCGTCAAGCTAAATAAACAGGTGACCGTTGAAGATCTCCGCGACGCGTTTGTTTCGTATAGATCCCTACCGCAGGAACTGGGATTATATTCCGCACCCTCGTCGCCGATAGTTGTTAGACATGAAGTCGATCGTCCGCAACCAAAGTTCGATCGTGATGCCGGGAGTGGTATGACGATCACAATTGGTCGATTGCAGCCCGATGCAGTGCTTGACTATCGTTTCGTTGCGTTGAGTCATAACACGATTCGAGGCGCAGCTGGCGCGGCTATTCTGAATGCTGAGTTGATGGTTGCCCAGGGTTTGCTCTAGCGAGCTTGGATTGCTTGCGCCCTTCGTGACTCGCATTTTCAACTATTTCACAACACCATGAAAAAACTGAATGCACTTGTTTTACTTGCCGCTCTTCCTTTGTCTTGTGCCGTTGTCTTCGCCCAAAGTACCTCCAAACTCGACGCACAAGTTAAGTCACTGATCGCGCCATTCAAAGGAACCGTCTCTTTGTACGCCAAGAACCTCGACACCGGTGAAACCTACGCCCTTAATGCAGACGAACGGGTACGCACGGCAAGCACAATCAAGATTGCGGTCATGATTGAGGCTTTCGCTCGCGTGGGAGAAGGCAAGGCGAAATGGACTGACGAAGTGGTTCTCACTAAGGAAAAGAAAGTTTCAGGCTCGGGCATTCTTGCAGAGCTTTCTGACAATCTTCATTTGACGCTCCGCGATGCTGTCAATCTAATGATGATTCTGAGCGACAACACTGCCACCAACCTGGTGCTCGATGTTCTAACCACAGACGCGGTCAATGCACGTATGGAATCGCTTGGGTTCAAGCAGATAAAAATCAATCGCAAGGTGATGAGCGGTGGCGACAGCATGGCGGGAAAAGATCCAGACAACAAGAAGTATGGTCTTGGCTTTGCGACTCCTCATGAAATGGTGCTCGTCATGGAGAAGCTCGAGCGTGGGGAGATTATTAGTCCTGCCGCATCTAAAGAAATGCTTGATCTTATGAAAGAAGAGCAAGCGCGATTTGCGATTGGTCGTTCGCAATGGGATCTGCCCATGGCGAGTAAGTACGGCGCACTCGATAAACTTCGCAGCGCAGTGGGAATTATCTATTCCAAAAAAGGGAAGATTGCGATGGCTATCTCGTGCGACGACATGCCGGAGATAATGTGGTCGGTAGATAATCCCGCCTATCTGTTGATGTCACAATTGTCGGAAGTGTTAGTTAATGGGTTAGCGAAAAGTTAGCCCCGGCGGGCTTTGTGCTTTGTCCATGGTATTTCAAATACCTCAAAGGTTGACAAAGCGAACCCGTGGATCAAACCGCAGAATACATCTCAAATCCTAAAACAGATTGCACCGAATTATTTGGATTAGCATACAGAACTTTGTATTCACCAAAAATCGTTCGCGACTTCCAACACAACCGACCTTGCCTACGTCAGTTTTCGAGATCCGAAGCCGTGATGGAAACGTTCCCGCATTACGGTTTGCTGGTCACTTCACTCTCTACTAACATCACCTCAAAATTCTCTTTTGCCGGCTGAGAGGCGTCCCTCTTCTGTTGTCACAGATCCGGCACGTTCATTCCGCATTCGAACGACTTAAGAATGCGATGACGAAGCCAATTAATGATCTCAATTCATCGTACTCTCGTCCGAATTCCTATAGGCTCGGCTGGAAATTTGGAAATCCTTCCGATCTCATAGAACCTTGACAGAGTGGGAGTCCGCGAAAAACTGGGAATTTCGGAGATCTCTCCGAAACGACGTGTGCGGAATAGTTTCTGCAAGAAACTAAAACTGTGCTCCGATATTTCGGCGCAAATACCTACAGACATTCATTCAAAATTAGAACGATGGCGTTCCCAGATCACCGCTTTCTGGGTCAACTAACCAGCGGACCTTATAACTGGTTCGGCATTATCCCAGGAGTTTCGCAGTAGGCCGGCTCCAATGTACAGCAAACTAGATCAAACTAAAATCCATGAATTTCTATAGACTCGAATAAAAAAATGGATATACTCCCGCCGATCTACTTTTCATCCAGAAGTCCTAATCCTATTTGTGTTAACCCGTTAGTCAGAGTTTCGGAAGAGATCTACCCGCGGCGACTTAACAAGCTTTAAGACGCGTTCGCGATTTCATGACAACCAAAACTGAATTCCCCACGGAGGACTCCATGAAAAGAAAGGCCCTGTTGAGCAGTACCCGATTCTTTATTTCATTCGTAGTCTTACTCGCCGTTTTTGCGATGACAGCCTTTGCGCAAACCGGCACATCATCAGTACGTGGGAGCGTAGTCGATCCGCAGGGCAAAGTTGTAAGCGGCGCGACCGTGACGCTCACGAACACTGAAACAAATGCAGCTCGCAACCAGACGACGAGTGACAGCGGCATCTTCGTTTTTGAACTCATCCCACCAGGTCCCTACCGCATAGACGTTGAGGCCTCGGGCTTCAAGAAAGGCGTCGTCACCAATGTCCAGGCGCTGGTGGCCAAGAATACCGAGGTGAACGTACAGCTTGAGGTTGGTTCCGTCACAGAATCAGTAACTGTCGCGGCCACAGGAGGCGAGGTCCTAATAAACAATCAAGACGCGTCTCTGGGAAATAACTTTGTATCCAGGCAAATCGGACAGCTTCCGCTCGAGGCGCGAAACGTGGCTGCTTTACTGACGCTACAGCCAGGCGTCACTAAAGAAGGGAATGTAACCGGCTCGCGCGCTGACCAGGCAAACGTCACGCTCGATGGCGTTGACATTAATGAGCAACAGTCAAATCAAATCGGCAGCACCAGCAGTAGTGACGCTTCCACCCAGAATCCTGGAAGTAATACGGTGCTGCGATTGAATGCGGAAGCAATTGACGAGTTCCGCGTAGTAACAGCCAATCCCAACGCGCAATTCGGTCGCTCATCAGGTGCACAGGTCTCGCTAATTACTAAGGGTGGCACCAATGAATTGCACGGAGCCCTGTTCTGGTTCCACCGTCCGACAGTACTGGCTGCCAACGATTTCTTTAACAACCGCGCCGGCGTTTATGGACCGAATGATCCGCAAGTGCAGTTTGGTCAGGCTCGAGCTGGGGAGCAGAAGGTTCCACGTCCAGCGCTAATCCGCAACAGCTTTGGCGGTGCTCTGGGTGGCCCGATCATTAAGGATCGCACTTTCTTTTTCTATAGCTACGAAGGGCGCATCGACCGCAGTCAGCAAAGTGTTCTCCAGCGCGTGCCTCTACCAACTATGGGTCTTGGCCAACTTCGGTTTGCGAACCAGACGGGACCGGGAGGCGTCACCACGTTTACCGCTGCTAACTTCGCAACCGTATTTCCGTTGACGGGAGACCCTGCCGCACCTGGCCTAGGCGGTACTAACCCGGTCGCGCTCCAGGCATTAACGGCTGCCGCTAACAAATACCGGGCTAACGATTTTGGTACCACTGGTGACAGCTTTTTCGACAGCAACGGGCAATTGGTGTTGCTCAACACCGCGGGTTACCGTTTTAACGCTTACCTGCCGAGCAACTTCAATTCACATGTCATGCGACTCGACCACAGTCTGACTTCAAAGCAACAGATATTCGCGCGGTTTAACGTCAATCATGATCACATTGCCGGCGTTCCCGCCTTTCCAGATACACCGCGGCCTGACACATGGTCTCATCCATGGGGTATCGCGGCCGGTCACACCTGGACGATCAGCAATCGTTTCGTAAATAACTTCCGGTATGGGTTAACCCGAGAAGCATTCACAACGCAGGGCGATGCCGCGAAGAATGAGATCTTCTTCCGTTTCGTGTTTTTCCCTGTGAATGATTCACGCACATTGCAGCGCGTGACGCCCGTGCACAACTTTACTGACGATTTCTCCTGGGTGGCGGACAACCACACCATACAGTTTGGTGGCAACTTCCGCATCGTGCGCAACCGACGAACGAGTTTTGCCGGCGCGTTCGACACCGCATACTCAAATCCCTCTGGGTACACTTCCGGTTCACTGCTTTCCACTCCGATTAGTAACTTTTTCAGTGGCACTGCGCGTCCAAGAAGTGGCCAAACATCCGTTATCCAGAATGCGGCTTCCGCTTTGCTCGGGCGCTTGACCAGTTGGAATGCCCGCTTGACCTACGACAAGCAAGGCAACCTACTTCCTGCAGGCACGGCAACAACGCGCGAGTTCGCTACCGAAGAATACGAATGGTATGGGCAGGACGTCTGGAAGATTGGGTCGACTGTGACGCTTACATACGGTCTGCGTTATGCCCTGAGTCGTCCGATCTACGAGACAAACGGCTATGAAACGAAGCCGAACATCCCGCTTTCTGATTACTTGCAGCGCCGCATGGCCGCTTCGGCGCAGGGGCAGAACTATTTCGAACCACTGCAGATGGATTTGTCCGGGGCTGCCAATGGTAAATCTTCCATGTATCCCTGGGATAAGAACAACTTCCAGCCACGCATTGGCATTGCATGGTCACCAAACGTCAAGGACGGTTTCCTGCACAAGGTTCTAGGTGACGGTGGCAAATCCGTTTTCCGCGGTGGGTTTGCGATGACCAACGACTTCCTTGGGCAGACACTGGCCACGCGATTCGATCAGTTGAATTCGCTTGGTTTCCTTACAACCCTCAACAGTCCATTCAGCTTCTGCAACACCACGACCCATCCGTGTCCATTGTTCACCGCGTTCAATCAACCAGTTCGCACTTTTCCGCTGGTCGCGCCAGCCATAGAGGACCACCTGACGTTCCCACGCGAACGACCGCAAGACATGGCACTCGTAATCGAGACTTCGCTCGACGAGAGGATCAAGTCGCCGACGAACTACATGTGGAACTTGACGTACGAACGCGAGCTCCCGAAAGGTCTAGTGATCCAAGCTTCATATATCGGACGCCTCGGACGTAACCTGCTCCTGTCGCGCGATGTGATGATGCCGAATGACCTGACCGATCCGAAGTCAACCCAGGACTGGTACCAGGCCGCTGGTCAGATCGAAGACATTCGCCGCAACCTGGCGCTACAGGGAATTACCTCCTCGTCTTCAACTGCTACTATTCAGGCAGCCATTAACGCCCTTCCAGTTATTCCGTTCTTCGAGAACATGTTCGGTAGTATCCCAGGATTTGCCGCCTTTATGGTGGGCAACAGCCGCAAGAATACTTTCAACATCAACAACGCGACCAAAGCAGTATTCGGTGACGCGTTCTTCTTCAACGGAAACGACTGGACAACAACACAGGCCGACATCGACTTCGCCCGTCTCGATGCAGACCTAGACCCAATCTTCTACCAACCGCAATACGGCGCCCTGTCATCGTTTACCACCGTAGGCAACTCCACATATCACGGTGCAACGGTTTCAATACGAGAACGTATGGGAGAATCGCTAAGTCTCGATTTCAATTACACGTTCTCAAAGTCCATGGACGATGCTTCCGGATTGCAAACCAGCGGTAGCTACGGCGGCGCGTTCATTCTTAATCCGCTCCGGCAACGTGATAGTTGGGCCGTGTCGGATTTCGATGTTCGCCACGTCATCAACTTCAACTCCCTTTGGCAGCTTCCGTTCGGTCGCGGTAAATGGCTGAACTTTGGTGATAACAAAGCGTTCAACGCAGTCCTTGGCGGTTGGCAGCTTTCGAGCATCATGCGCTGGAATTCGGGATACCCGATCGGTGCTCCTTTTGACGCTGCCACCTGGGCAACGAACTGGAACGTGCAGAGTTACGGCGTACGAGTTCGTGACATCGAAGCTTGCCCGACCCGCGGGGATACCCAGCCACCCAGGCTTTTCGGCTGCGATCCCACTCAGGCATATCAGAGCTTCCGCAATGCCAAACCCGGTGAGACAGGCGATCGAAATGCGTTCCGCTTGCCTGGATATTTCACGCTGGATATGGGACTCACGAAATCCTTTACGATGCCATGGAACGAGAACCACAAGTTGGAACTCCGTTTCGAAGCATTCAACGTGACCAACACACAACGCATGGGTGCAATACTCGCGACGCGTGATGGCTACGGGTTAGTAGATGTTCCGCAGGCGTCATCTGCGCCGACGAACTTCTCCAACTTCACCGCGATTCAAGGAAACCGACGTGTGATGCAGTTTGGTTTCCGATACGCGTTCTAGCGATTCCACCGCCGCATCGCGTCGGCTCAATTCAAGCGGGCTGGTATTAGTTTTCCAGCCCGCTTCTATTTTCGTCAGGATGCGAACATAATGCGCGCACAGTTATCGTCGAGCAATGCAGGCATGAACCGCGCGCGCAACTATCTCGAAACACGACAAACTTCTCGTGCTCTCACCTCAGCGGTGTTTGTTTTTCTCCTCCTCATTCACACACTCCCAACCCTGGGTCAGGCTGGTGGCCACACCTTGTTTGGAGATCTCAAGGTTGATGACAAAAATGTCGAAGACGTCCTGCCGCTTAGCTTTGAGGTAATGCTGTACACCGAGGGAGGCACTCTGCTCGGTCGTCAGTCGGTTACTAACAACAGCCGCTACAGGTTTCTCAATCTTGCGAATGGCCGATACGACGTCGTCGTGGAAGTCGAGGGAGTGGAGGTTGCGCGCGTTCGCGTGTTCGTGCAATCGGCTTACAAGACCGATTTCCGTCAAGACCTCCAGCTTGAATGGCGTGCCGGCTTGAATCATCGCCGGCAGTCAAGAGCACAAACCGTCTCTGCAGCTGATTTTTATGACCGGCCCGCCCGAAACAAAGCGCTCTTCGAAAAAGCGCAACGACTACTCGACAACCGTCACGACCGGGAAGCAATCTCTGCACTCACCGAAATTGTTGACAGAGATCCTGCAGACTTCCAGGCGTGGACTGAGTTGGGCACAGCATATCTAATGGGTGGCAACATGCCTGAGGCCGAGAAGGCGTATCGCCGAGCGATTCAGGAGAGACCGACTTTCGTACTTGCACTTCTAAATCTCGGTCGTGTCCTGATGAAGCAGGAGAAATACGTCGAATCGATTGATCCGCTTTCCGGTGCAATCCTGGCGCGCCCCGATTCCGCGGACGCCCATTTTCTGCTGGGCAAGACGTATCTACGACTCAAGCAGGGATCGAAGGCCGTTCCGGAACTAAACGAAGCGCTGCGACTGGATCCTCAGGGCAAGGCCGAAGCTCATTTGCTGCTGGCCGCGCTGTACGATGCCGCCGGTTTGAAAGATCGCGCGGCCAACGAGTACCAACAGTTTCTTGCGAAGCGGCGAGATTATAGTGATCGAAAAAAACTCGAGCGCTACATATCGGAGCAC
>DASYPT010000022.1:0-8165 GCA_036006355.1 Pyrinomonadaceae bacterium
TTGTGTTCTCCATTGTAAGCGCGGCCGACAAATCTGATCCAATCTGTGTTCCCGTTGAAACTCAATGGTAGCGTATGAGCTAATGCAACAGAGTTAACGCCCGGCAGATTCTCAATGTCGCTAACGACCTTTCGCCCCAGCGCGATCGCGTCCTCATCTTTCGCATAAGCGCCTGGCGCCGAAACTCTCATAGTGATCAGATTCTTTGCTTCAAAACCAGCGCTGACTTGCAACAATCGATAAAAACTCTTACCGAGAAGACCGGCCCCTACCAACAACACCATTGCAGTCGTTAATTCCAGGACCACCAGCTTCGAACCGATTCGTGTCCAGGCCTTGCCTGCGACGCCACGACCACCTTCTGCCATTCCCTCTCTAACATCCAGAGTCGAGAGACGAAAGGCCGGGGTTAGTGAAAACAGTGCAGCGGCAAATCCTGCGATGGCGAACGCAAACATGAGCACTCGAGCATTCAATCCGAGATTGTTGAGATACGGCATACCAGCCATCATGTCGGCAGGGATGAGTCCAATCAGGATCTTCATGGCCCAATGAGAGGCAATGAGTCCCGCAACTCCTCCAGCAACAACGATGACTAAGCCCTCAATTACAAACTGGCGAACAAGGCGCGCTCTGGTTGCGCCAAGCGCGCGTCTCACCGACAACTCGCGTCGACGTGTCTCCGAGCGAACGAGAAGAAGACTTGACACATTGATGCAGGCGATCAGAAGCAACAATCCGGCCCCACCCAGTAGAAGCAGCAAAACGGGCTTGGCATCTCCAACAATAAGTTGGGACAGCGGTGCTACAGTTGCTCCCTGATTCCGGTTGGAGTCTGGGTATTGGACTTCGAGTTCTTTGGCGATACGAGTAACATCATCCAACGCTGCGGCCAGCGAAACGCCGTTTTTAAGACGCGCAACTCCGCGCAAACTGTGACAACTGCGTCTCAAGAAGCAGCCACCCCCGGGATGGAGCGTGGTCCAGAACTCCGCATCCTCGACTGGCGCGAAATGAAAGTTCTGCGGAAGTATTCCGACCACTACGAAAGGGATTTCGTCGACGATTATTGATTGGCCGATGATTTCCCGTTTAGCGCCAAAACGCTTTTGCCATGACGTATAGCTGAGAATCATTGTGTTAGGTGCCTGCGGCAAATCTTCACCTGTATAAAAATCGCGACCGAGCACTGGAATAACCCCAAGCGTACGGAAGAAGCCGTCGCTTACACGCGCGCCATTAATCTTTTCTATGCCCTCGGAGGTGCTTAGCACGTGGCCGCGTTGACCGTACACATCCAGCGACTCGAAAACCCTGTTCAGCTTTTTCCAGTCGAGGTAGTCGGGATAAGAAAGATTTGCCTGCGGAATCTGTGGAGTGGTTTCCGTCGCCAAAATCAATCTTGATGGGTCCGTGTACGGTAATGGTTTGATAAGCGCCGCATCGACGAAGGCGAAGATCGCCACGCTTGCACTGATACCAAGCGTGATCATCACGGTGGCAGTTATCGTAAATGCCGGGTTCTTGCGTAGCTGTCGGAGTGTGAAACGCAAGTCCTGCGCGACGCTCTCGAGGAAGGGAATCGTCGCCCGATCGCGGTAAGCTTCTTTCGCTTGATCGAGACCACCCAACTTCATCATCGCTATTCGCCTGGCTTCGTGCTCGGACATGCCGGCACGAATGTTGTCATCGATGTGCATTTGCAGATGACTTTCGAGCTCGTCAGCGAGGTCACGTTCGCGGGTATCTTTCAGAAAGAGTCCCTTGAGCCTCAATAGCCAGGCGCGAAGTTTTCTCATGACTGCTCCTCCGCTGGTTCGAAAAAGCGTGCGACGATGGCGGTGGTCTGGTTCCACTCTTTCTCTTCCAGCACCAACTGTTTTCGGCCCGAGCGAGTAAGTTTGTAGTACTTAGCTCTGCGATTGTTTTCCGATGTGCCCCATTCAGAGGCAATCCACCCTTCCTGCTCCAACTTCAATAGTGATGGATAGAGCGTTCCGTAATTGAGCGAGAGTCGGTCTCCACTAGTCTGCTCGATACGGCGCGCGATTCCGTATCCATGAAGCGGGCCGAGAGTGTCGAGCGTCTTCAGGATCATCAAGGCGAGGGTTCCTTGCCAAATCTCAGTTTTGGTTGACACCAGCGATTTTCTCCTATGGCTTGGCCATAGGACTATATACCAGGCTCATATGGGAAAACAAGAGAAGAGGGAATTGAGTAGGCTTTGGAGTGCGGCGACCTGGCGCAGCTTTGTTATACGTAACGCCTCATTGACTCGAGCTGTAACAAAGCGCAGCCAGGTCGCCGCACTCCAAAGCTGCGCTCGAAACCAGCAGGCCATTATTGGGGCGGTCTCGTCATTTCATCCAAAAAGCCACACCGCAAACCGAGATCGCGTGGTCAGGATCCGAGGAAAAATGGCGTTTTCAGAAATACAAATTGAAGGGCTGTTAGTGGCATGGTGGTTGCGCTGGTCTTGGACCACTTGAATTAGACCAAGGTGGGATTCCGTTGATGAGATCAATGGCAACCCAACTAAGCAAAGCCGCACGGCAGTTCGATCCTTGAATTGCGTGCGGCTCTCGCGATTAGTCAGCTGGACCACGACAAATCGCACACTATCCTCTCAGAGGTGAGTTATGAAAAGTAACAGGGTGGTCGTTTCACTCACAATCCTGGTTTTCACCTTTCGCGCTCATTTGTTTTGCGGACCTGATCCAAAGCTGTCTAGCCAACGCTTTGGAGTGCGGCGACCCGGCGCCGCACGGCTTTGCCTCAAATCCAGTTTCATTGGATTCGGCTTTGCCAGCTGTTGTGAGGCATGGCTCTGCCCTGCCGTGTGTGAGCGATAATTGGTTTTGGGCTTCGCCCTCGATGTGTTTCCAGTGTCCGAGCTTGAGGGCGTAGCCCAATAGAAATCTAAGCTCGCTTACGGCAGGGCAGAGCCATGCCTCACAACAGCTGGCAAAGCCGAATCCAATGAAACTGGACTTTTGAGGTGAAGCATCGCCGCACTCCAAAGTTTATTCGTAACGCAACGCCACGAGCGGGTCCACCTTCGCAGCGCGATGCGCGGGGAACCAACAGGCAAGTAGTGCGACGAGCGTCAACAGTGAAGCAATCACGACCAGCGTTAAGGGATCACCTATGGTGACTCCGTAGAGTTGTCCTTTCATTCGTTGCTGCCAGGTATTAGGTCCGAAGTATTTACTGTTCAGCAGACGTATCAACGCATAGCCGAGAAACGAACTAATTGCCAGTCCTACAAGAACCAGCTTCATACCCTGGCAGACCACCATTACGATCACATTTTTTACCTGAGCGCCGAACGCCATCCGAATCCCAATCTCTTTTGTTCGTTGACTGACGGAATATGCCAACACTCCGAAAAGTCCGATACCTGCGAGCGCGAGTGCGAGTGCACCAAACACCGTAAAAAGACGCGCGTAGAGTCTTTCCTGTGCAAGAGTCATTTCTGAGCGCGCCGACTGCGTGTCAATATCAGTCACTGGTAAATTGCTATCAAGGTCGTGTACGGCTGCGCGAACCTGCGCGACCAGAGTGGCTGGATCGCCGGTTGTGCGTACGGCGAAATGCATGTCGCCTATATCAGCAGCTTCCTGCTTCCAGGGTGTATAGAGTAGCGGCTTAATCTCGTCGCGTTGGCTCTCGTATTTAGTGTCAGCGACCACACCGACAATCTCGACTTGACGGTTGCGATAATTGTTGGTGATCCGCTTGCCGACAACGTCTCCGCTCGGAAAGAACTTCTGTTGAAACGTTTGATTGACGATGCCCACAGCCGGTGCGTGCTGATCATCACGCAAAGTAAACCCACGGCCACGCAGGAACGGGATCTCCATTGTCGCAAAATAGTTTTCGCGAACCATCTGGCGCATCGTTTCGTGGTCCGTTGCTGTTTCTGCCGTTTCTCCCGGTAGCAGAAAGTCGTTAATGAAATTGTCGTTTGCAATGAGTTGAACGCGGGCGAAAGTTGCTCCACGCACACCGGGCAGCTGGTCCAGTCGGTCAAGTAGTTGCTCGTAAAAGCGCAACAGTTGTTCATCTTTATAACCGGCTTTGTCAGGCTGCAGCGCGAATATCAAAAGGTTTTCCTGATTGAACCCTAAATCGACGTGTTGCAAATTATGAAGCGTCCGGATGAACAGTCCAGCACCTACCAATAACAATGCCGACACCGCAACCTGAACCACCAATAGCCCTTTGCTCAAGCGCGACATGCTCGCCGTGGTCCGGCCAGTTTGCTTCAGTGTTGAGTTCAGGTCCAGATTCGTCGCGCGCCACGCGGGCGCTAACCCGAAGAGGACTCCTGTCAGCAGTGATACGGCAAGAGTGAAGCCAAGCACCCGCCAACTCAAAATGAGATTTACTCCACTTGGTAAGAGTCCACTTTCTTCATTAGTGAACGCACTCAGCGCGCCCTTGAACCAATAAGCAAAGAGCACTCCGACAATTCCTCCGAGAGTCGCCAGCACTAAGCTTTCGGTTAGTAGTTGACGAATTAGACGCCAGCGTCCTGCTCCGACGGCGAGTCGGACTTTGATCTCAGGACCACGCGACGTGGCTCTGGCCAGAAGTAAATTCGCCAGGTTGACACAGGCAATCAAAAGAACAATTGCAACGACGATGAAGAGCCCATAGATGGTTGGCGCATACGCCTTCCGCTTATCCATCATTCCCTGACTACCGGCTTCAACGATCAGTGATGGATAATCTTTGGATTCGATTTGCGCCGATTGGTTACTCTTCCGAGGTGGAGGCATCGCAGCGAGCGCTGCCGTCTGAAAGACCGTGTTCAGGCTGTCGCGGGCCTGCTGCCGGGTTGCGTTAGGCTGGAGGCGTCCCATCACATTCAACCACCACACGCCTGACGCGGGCGTTCTACCTAGTAAGCTTTTTTCGCCTCGCAACTGTGGCTCAACAGCAAGTGGGATCGTGATGCTTGGGTAAAAGCCAACTTGAAGCGTGCCGTTGAATGCAGGTGGCGTGACGCCGATGATGGTGAACGATTGCTGATTGAGTTGGAGTTGATGGCCGATCACACCGTGGTTCGCACCGAATCGCTCTTGCCAGAATTGATAGCTGAGCATTACAACCGGCGCAGCACCCGAGCGATCATCATCCACGGTAATCGCACGGCCCAAAATCGGTTCCACTCGCAACGTGCTGTAGTAGTTTCCTGATATAGCTTGCCCATTAATGACGTCCGGCTGATCGCCTATCTTGGCTGTTACTTCAGGAATTGGTCCGAATGCAATCAGATCACTCAACGGGTTGCCGGTCTCGGTGGCAAGTGCCTTTTGCATCTGTTGATAGACGTCATACCGAAACATTGAAAGACCTCTGCGACCCGGTGGCACGTCGACATTTGAAGTGCCACTCATTCCACTTACACGGAACGGCCGTCCAGATTGCCATTCAAAAACTATCAACTGCTCAGGGTGTTCGACAGGTAAAGTCTTTAAGAGGACCGTGTCAACGACACTGAACACAGCTGTGTTGGCACCGATGCCCAGGGCCAGTGAAAAAATCGCAACAGCAGTCATACCCGGACTGCGTCGGAGCATGCGGAGCCCATAACGAATATCGCGTATGAGCGTTTCAAGACCTGGAAGGGTGCGCCTCTCTCGGTAAGTCTCTTTGATCTGTTCCACACCGCCAAATTTTCGAAGCGCTGAATAACGCGCTTCTTCGGGACTCATTCCCTGGCGGACAAGGTCCTCGATCTGCATCTCGAGATGTGACTGGATTTCGTCAGCCAGTTCACCTTCGAGTTTTCGCTTTTGAAAGAGCGCGCGTAATTTTGAGAGAAAGATATGTAAGCTGGTCATTGCTGTTTCTCCCAGGGCTAGTAATGTAGGAGCGTCTCTCCGCAGGGCCTTCTTTTGAAACTAGAACGATATGGCTTTGGATGGGGGCGGCCCCGGAGGGCCACCCCCACAAATAAATTCCTATTTCTCCGATGGACTCAGAAAGCGAGTCACAATCGCTGAGGTTCGCTGCCATTCCTCTTCTTCCTTAGCGAGCTGCTTTTTGCCGGCTGCAGTGAGGAAATAGAACTTCGCGCGACGGTTGTTCTCGGAAGTGCTCCACTTGGTACGGATCCAGCGCATCTGTTCAAGTTTCAATAATGCTGGATAGATAGTCCCCTGGTTAAGTTCAAGGATATCGCCGCTGACCTGTTCTATTCGACGGGCAATACCATAACCATGTAGGGGCCCGAGTGTATCGAGTGTTTTGAGAATTAGAAGATTGAGAGTGCCCGGTAAGACTTCGTGTTTGCTGTCTCTGACCATGAGAACTCCTGTTGATTATCAACAGGAGATTACGCCTGGCTCATGTTGGTTGTCAACAGGTAGGGCGAATTTAAGATTTCAGATTTGAGATTTCAGATTTAAGACTTGGGTGTCCTGCTCAATGCCAATCCTAAAATCTGAAATCTTAAATCCCCACCGGCTAATGTTTCGCTGCCAGGATGGGTTCGAGCTCGTAGTAGCCGCCTTCTGCCATTCCCGATAAGAACAGGTGGCCACCCTTGATTGAGAAGTTGTGCACTGCCGCACCTTCCATGACGATCTGGTCGTGAAGCGATTTCGGACCACACCTGGCGCTTGTCCTCGACCATGACCCAAACTGAAGTTCACCAGTTGCGGTTGCTCTCCATGTGCTGCTCGCGCGATTACAATCGACTCGCGCCGTAACCCGACCGTTTGTGCCAAACGTAATCGTATATTTCGATTTATCATCTGGCGAGAAGGTTCTTTCGTCCGGTCCTTGGAATTTCACTAATTGCCAGGAGGTGCCATTCAGTGGGTTTCCACCACCCGACCTCTGCCCGGTCGCAAACGCGACTACTGAACTCAAGGAGCATGCAATCGCGACGCTTCCCAATACTAGCAACCTATTCCTTTTCATGACTTGCCGCCTTTCATGAGAGTAGCCACAGAATACACCTGTTTACGAAGATTTCCTCCTAAATGTTTAGTTTAAGTTTCGATCTCAATCGATCGATCTCGTTATTAAGTGAAGCTGTGTTTGCAAAAACACAAGAGCGGCCGAGTAAGAAGCCTTAGACCAGTCAGGGCGGCCACTCCGTGGCCGCCCTGACTCCCAATCACATGAGGATACACAAGCAGGCTTCAGATTACCGACGTCTTCGCGCTGTAGAACGCAACTGTCGAATCTGACGCTTCAATTCAACGATCTCCTTCTGTTGCTCTTTGATTGCATTGAGCATGGTCCAGATGATTGGATCGTTGTTAACCATTAGATAGCCACTGGAATTCATGGTGACCGCCTCCGGAATTACTTTTTGAACTGCTTGCGCTCCGAAGCCGATATGTTCCCCTTCCGACTTGATGCCCAACGCATTATCGGGTTTGTACTCATAACGTAGGGGCTGCAACTTCATTACGGCGCTCAGGCCGCTGTTGAAATTGCCCTTGATCATCTTCAGACGTTCATCGGAGAAAACCGCCCACGTTCCGCCGCCGGGCTTGCTCGCCGTTCCATTGACTGACAGTTTATCGGTCGGAGCAGATGTTCCGATGCCTACGTTGCCGCCCGTAAAGGTCATCACAGCCGTTGCCGCACTAAATGCCTGGTCGAAAAACGAGAGCCTGTCGGCACCCGGATCGGAATCGGAGTTCAAACCAAAGAAAAACTTCTGAGCACCGTTGGTTGCAAAGTTGATCAGCGCATAGTTCCCGGCCACATTTGCCGGCCGGTCGACGAACACCTGCGAATTGGCATCGAAGATGTGCAGCTTCTTCACCGGACTGGCGGTTCCGATGCCTACGTTTCCACTTGCAGCAATATCGATCGAACTGGTTGGAGCACCGGGTCGAATGCGGAAAGGCAAACGTGAACCACCGGTTACGTCGCGCACGAAGAAGTTTGCCTCGTTGCCGGCAATGTCCCATGTCTGTGCAGTGAATCCACCGGAATTATTCTGTTCAAGTCGAATTGCGGGAGTGTCAGTGGTGTTTGCATGGACATCCAGCACCGGAGTTGCCGTCCGTAATCCAACCTTGCTATTGCTGCCAACCCTAAGTGAATTAGCTGAGGCACCGGCATTGACTGCGAAGACAAGGGTTCCCGTTTCGGAATTTCCCGACACACCCTGATCGACGAAGCCGAGGAAA
>DASYPT010000023.1:0-7583 GCA_036006355.1 Pyrinomonadaceae bacterium
CCGAAATTGTCAAACATCATGGCGCCGTGGTTTGTGCAGCGGTCAGTCCTTATCGTGCAACGCGAAATGATGTGAGAGCGCGAGTCAGCTCAGAGCGATTTATTGAAGTATTTGTCAACACGCCGCTCGACGAATGTGAACGTCGCGACAGCAAAGGTATGTACTTAAAAGCGCGTCGAGGCGAAATCAAAAACTTCACTGGAATCGATGACCCGTACGAACCGCCATTTCAGCCTGAGATTGAACTCGAGACCGCGAACTGTAGTGCAGAAGAGAACGCGCGAAGGATAATTTCTTACTTGAGAGAGCGAGGATTCGTTAAGTGAGAAGCGGACAATAGGTCATATTGGTCCGATAGGTCCTATACTGCTGATATTCAAATTCCCGCTGCGGCTTTCTCTCCTCGCCGCGCCGAGATCCTCGCAGCCTGAAGTTCGGCCAGTTCTCGTTTCGATCGTTCGGCTTCTCGCCGCTTGTCCTCAGCTCGTTCTTTCATAATCACAGCACCTGCCGCGAGGAAAATAAAATAGAACACAAGTAGCTGGGATCTCTGGCGGTAAGCAGTGCCCACGTTGCCCTGCATGAGCGAATAGGCCAACGTCAGCATCGTTGTAAAAATCACGATCGGTGCGACCTCGCTCAATCGGTGCTTGACGCTATACCAAAACCCAAGAATCAGCACCGGGAATGAAAGCCACCAGATAATCATCTCGGGAAGCGGCAAGCTTTGACGTAAGGACGCCAACTGCCAGGGAAAGGGTGCGAAGAGCAAGTAAAGGCAACCTATGGGAATAGCAGTCAAAGCACCTTCCGTAGTATTGACGTCTACGTCCTTCATGAATCCAGAATCGGCAGATCTGGCCATGTCCTGGCGGCTCATCTGGATCGTCTGTAAATTGCCATAATGAGAAAGCTGAGCGCCTGCGTATTGCGTAACGCCAAACCACGTAAAAACAAGCCCGATCGCCACGATCGCCAGAAACCTTCCGAGAAAGGCCTCTGCGTTCAAAGATTTCATGCCCAGGATAAAACTGCCGGCCACGGCAGCAATCATCATGTAAAACGTATAGAACCTTAGCGTCAGCAAGGCTGACAGACAGCAGATCAGGACGACCAGATAGCCTATCGTGATCTTATTCATCAACTTCAAAGTACAAAGAATTCCTAATGCCAGGACTAAGACGATCAGTCCGTCCTTCAATGCCTGGGCGGACCATAGGATCAGTGAGGGCCAGAAGCACACCAACAAACACGCCAACCTCGAAACGCGCCTATTTTTAAAAATATGGTGGGCAGAAGCGTAAACGACGATTGCGGTCGCAGCCCCGATTGAGGCGTTAATGAACTGGACTGCCAACATGTTCTCGCCAACCAGTTCATAAACCGCCGCTACGAGGTAAAGCATGCCCCAGGCACCGGCACCTGAGGCAACGAAACCTTGGTACGCTGTCAAGTGATACTTATCGCCATGCCACGATGCGGCAAGAGACTTGCCAAAAATGGAATAAGTATTGGCATCGCCTCCAAAGAATTCTTCGGCGTGCCCGAGATGGATGGTGGTTCCTACGATGACGCGGACAAGAATGCCCAGAATAAAAACGCGCAGAAGAAAAGCTCTATCCTGACTAGCGTCGCGACGTGCCAATATGAGTATGGTCGGCAAGGCGGTTATGGCGCAGAGTGTAAGTGCGGAAGCGCCGTCCTGCCTTTCCAGAAAAACTGTGCCACCAAAAACTACCAGGATCAATATTGTAATGAGTGCGTTCATCTTAGTTTCATGACGTACTTCTAAACGTCGTCGGGTAAATCAAGTCGTGTTTTGCGTTCAATCAGGAACTCGTCTTCGTCTGTTAAATCCTTAATCGCTTTAGCCGGTACTCCGACAATCAGTTTGCGTGACTCATCCAATTGTGACGTCACAACCGATCCAATGCCAACTATGCAGCGAGGTGGAAGTGCGCTTCCCGGAGCCATCCTGATCTCAGACCCAATATAAACTAACTCTCCAATAGTAATAGGCAGCGTTCGTTGCCTATTGTGTGTCCAGAGGGAGGAATTGCGCCCGCCAAGAATTACACGCCGACCGATCTCGACTCGATCCGTGAAATCGATCTTGTGCCCCGTGGTAATAATGCTCCCATCCCCGAGCAGAAATCGAGGATCTATTTTGTTGACAACATCGGGATCAGGAATGGAGTTGATCTCATTCATGCGGATGATCTCAGAGTAACGGCCGAGCGATACTTCGTCGCCGCCTCGAATTACATTCAGATGACCGATACGGACATGATCATTGATTGTTAACTTTCCGACACGAGTGATCACATTAAAGTGACCGATGCAAACATCATCGTCAATCCTGCAGGATCCAACATTGATAACACTAAACCCGATCTTTACGCGTTTGCCGATACGGTAGCCAAAGAACAGTTTGTACAGCGGCCGTTTGATAAACGAGGGGAAGAGTGCAAACACCGCCAGTGTCAGAAAGCGTGCTCGACTAGTTGTTGGCATCAGCGGCTGCGCCTTGAGTCAAAGGAGGGATCAAGGCAGTTCGTTCAATCCATGTCAATGGACCAGGTTCCGACTTTCCAGTTCCGCGGTCGCACCGGCAACCTGATCCTGTGCTGCCTGAACACGCACCCAGTTCAGCAGTTCGGGAATTCCCTGCTCCAACGAAACTTCTGGTTTGTATCCAAGCAACGTTTGCGCTTTCGAAATATCAGAAACACAATGCCTGATATCGCCTTCTCTGTAACGCCCCACTATCTCTGGTTGAATCTTAACGTCGAGACCTTGAGCAAGGAGCTCGCAAACTGTTCGTACTGAAGTGGCCACACCAGTTCCGACGTTGATGGCCTGATAATCCGCGCGATCAGTTTCCAGCGCCAGGAGATTAGCTTGTACGATGTCACTGACGTGAACAAAGTCACGCGTCTGTTCCCCGTCTTCGAAGATCATCGGCGGATTTCCATTAAGTAACCTTGAAGAAAAGATCGCACAAACGCCAGTATATGGATTGGACAAAGCCTGGCGAGTTCCGTAAACGTTGAAGTAGCGCAGCGCTATGGTGGGAATCCGGTAGGATCGACCCACCGCAAGGCAAAACTGTTCCTGATCCTGTTTGGTTACCGCATAGACTGAGGTAGGAAATAGTGGCTTATCTTCACCTGTTCCGACCGGACTCAGTTTGCCTTCACATGTTGCGCATTCGAATTCCCAACGTCGTGCCTCCAGTTGCTGGTTTGAGCGCAGCTGCGGGAAAACCATCCCACATTTTTCGCATTCGTAAGCACCCTCGCCATAGATCGACATCGACGATGCTACTACCAGTTTCTGGATCTGACTTCGCCGGGCGAGAATCGCTTCAAGTAATACAGCAGTGCCTAAATCATTCGCGCGTACATAACGTTCGATCTCGTACATCGATTGGCCGACGCCAACCTCGGCCGCTTCATGAAAGACCACATCAATATCGTCCAATGCACGCCGCACCACCTTCTGGTCGCAAACATCTCCTTCAATGAACTCAGCTGCAGAATTCAGATACGACGGTGTCGCTCCCGGACCATGGACCTGCGGCACCAAAGCATCGAGGACGCGAATGTGATGCCCTTGCTCAACAAGGCCATCAACAAGATGAGAACCGATAAAGCCGGCTCCCCCCGTTACCAATACATTTGATCTTTCCAACTCCTTAATTCCTCGCTTCCTCGCCTTCGCTGTCGGGTCGATGCTGATGTCCGAAATGCTTCTGTCTTGTCGTGACGTGAACATCACGAGCCATGTTTGAAATCGATCGGGTCGGTTGGTCACGTCACGATAAGCTAAAGCATATCGGACATCATTAACGGAGGTTATCCGTTGCACTTGCTGACTGTAAAACCTGCTCGCTGGTAACTCTTGATGTTTGAGCAACTGACTTGAAGATCTCATGAACTCGAGGTGCTTGCGAAACGGCGGAATATTTTTGCTCAACCGTCCGCCGCCCAGCCCTCCCAAGTTGTTCTCGTCGTTCGGGTGATTCGAGGAGAATCGACAACTTCTTAATCCATTCCTCCTCCGAAGCTGCCAACATTCCGTTCTCGTTGTCTTGAATAATATCCGTGTTCACTCCAACGGGTGAACAGACTGTCGGAATGCCCAATGCCATAAATTGCAAAGCCTTGAGACCGCATTTGCCTTTACTCCAGTTGTCGTCAGGTAAGGGCATGATGCCGATGTCGATTTTGCTGAGATCCTCAAGTTCGGTATTTGCGCGCCAGGGCATAGCTTCAAGATCAATTCCCTCGATTTGGTAACTGGGGGTCCCGATTACTCTCAGGCGAAATGTCGTCTGGCCCGCCAACTTTTTTAAAGTATCTCGAAGGGTATCCAGATGCTGGACAGTGCTGTAACTGCCGGTCCATCCGATCACGATCGGTCCTGATTTTCGATCGTAAGCCAAGGGCTTGTATTTATCGGTGTCGATAGTCGTAGGGATGATGCTAACGTTCCGGTTAACTCGCCGAGCATAAGTTGCCAGGTACGGATTGCCCGCCATTACATGCGCCGCTAGACGACAGCTTGTTTCAGTCTTGCCTGCAAACTTCAGATAACTGAGATATCCATTGGATGGGCTCTTGTAAGACACAAAGACAGCATCGTCGAAGTCGAACACAAAAGGCACACCACTACGGTGAATCAGTCTTTCGAAAAACGCCGGACCCAGAAGCGCCGTCTCTCTAAAAATGTAAACCAGATCGTACGCTTTCAAATTACTAAGAAGCGATGAACGCTGGCGCAGAGCTTTCGTTACCAATTTAAGCTTTTCAACAAAACGGCCCTGCGAATAAACAGTTGCGTGCAACTCTTCCGATTCAAACGGAGCATAGGTAATTTCAACATCACGTTCTCGAAGCAGAGGCTCCCATTGTTCGAGCCGGTATCGTTGACCCGGTGAAGTATCGTAAACACTCGGCACTAGTGCTAAAACTCGCATATCACTGGCAGTCAGTGTTCGGTTGTGAATAGATCCAATCGGTCATATACGTTCTATTCAGCTTCCCAAGACTCTCTCATATAACGCCGCGTATTTCACGCCGCCGACAGATTCCAGATCGAATAGCTGCTTCGCCACGACTCTAGCCTTTGCGCGGATATCCGGGTCATTCACCAACTGTTCAATCCGATCGATTGCCTGCGCGTAGTTTTCTTCGGTGAACTCGGTCACCAGTGCGCCAATGTTCCATTCGGTTGCCAGGGCATCCGAGTCACCAATTCCCGCATTAAGAATTAGCGGGAGACCGCAAGCTAAATACTCACCGTTCTTCGTCGGCGACGAGGCAAGTTTAGAAAAACAGGGCTTGATAAATGAAATGCCGGCGTCCGCTGCCGACAAATACGACGTCACCTCAGAGCTCGCTACTGAATGAACGCTGAAGTTCGAGTTGCCAATCCCGCGTTCACGCATCAAGGCTTCGACCCGTTCTCGACTTCCCATTGTAAGCCATAGCAAGTGAGCAGTCGGAAGACGTCTAACTACGCTCGCAAAGAAGTCTGCCATCTTGTCGGTGAGGTACCACCCGTCTAATGAACCACTGTAAACCAGCGTAAATTGATCAGTCAGGCCTAACTCAGCGCGCCGGCGTTGACGATCTTCGGCGTTGAACTTGAAGGCCGAAAGATCGACACAGCAGGGAATGACTTCGTGTTGCACTTTGCGATTACTAAGCCCACGCCAATCTCTGATAATTGGCCAGATACGATTGGTGAGGGTGACAACCGCGTCCGTGGTAGCAAGAATTCGGCGCTCGGTCGACTTGGTTACCCGATACGGAACACCACCTTCTTTCCAGTGATTTGCATCTCGATACTCCTCTGCCATCAAGCCGCGTAGATCGAAGATCATTTTCACGCCCTGCCGCCGTTTCAACCACAGGGCAATGGTCGCCGGAATGTAGGCACGCGCGTGGACTATCTCGATTTGGTTCTGGCGAACGAGTCGCTTTGCGTAACGAATTCCTGCTAAGACGTCGAACGCAGTTGCTGCCAGGGTTGGTCTGCGGTGATAACGCAACCAGTGCCACTCAATTCCCTGTTTACTCAGTTTCTCTCGAAGCGCGAGGCATTTCTCCGCGGTTAGAGTTTGCGGCTTTTCGAAGCTCAGCAAAGTGACAGAAACACCTCGTTTCGCCAACCCACTCAAATACGGAATGACCTGAGTCTGACCCAGCGGTTCAAACATTCCGTTGTAAGAGATGAAGAGTGCGCGCCTGCCGTCAAGCGCCATTGCGGACCTCCGCTGGAGTCTTCCGGCTCCAGGGAAACCAATCGAGGAACAACCATTGAATACTACCCAGGATTGCGGCCGCATCCAGCACCGCGATAATTGCCATCAGGAAAAATCCCCGCCGGAGATTTCGCCATAGTGAAGCTGGATAACAGAATCTATTCCGTCCAATTGAGACCGCCGCTCTGGCCGCCAGCATGGTCAACCATAGAGCGAATGGTACCCAGAACAACCTTGCGTCGATGAACAGAAGTGCAACGCCTATCAGAATGAGAACGATGTAACGAGTCAAAATCGTTGACTGCCAACGTCGCCAGAGTCCCGCACGAATATTGTTGCGGGAGTAAACCAAAAAACGATGGAACGTTGCAGCAAATGTTGGCCTTAAATCCCAATACACCGTGGCTAAAGGCTCATGCACGAATTTAAAGCCCGCCTTGTCAACTCGATTCATGAATACGAGATCCTCCGCGGACCGCAAGTGTTCCGGGAATCCTTTCACTGTTTCCCACACTTTCCGACGAAGAAGGGCTGAAGCAATGAACCTGGGTCTTACCGCTAGCCCCTTGCCTCTGATGGGAGGGGGAACATAGGCAATAGCAGCGCATTCCTTGAAAAAAGTATCCGTGACGGGTTCCATTGAACCGTAAACTACATCGATAGATTCGTGCTGTTCTGCGCGCTTTGTTAATCCTTCCAGCCAATCTTTGGCAGGCTGAATTCCAGCGTCAATAAAGCCCAACCACTCAAATCGGGCTTGCGCCGCCGCTAGATTGCGCCCGCGTCCGGGTAACGCTGCTCCGGCGCAAATCAAGCGAATTGGTGCGCCTTTCGTGATGTACTGTTCGATGATCTCCGTGGTGCCGTCGAGTGACCCGCCATCAGTGATGACGATCTCGTCTGGCAGACGTGTTTGATCGAGCAGGCCATCCAATAACCTGCGAATAGAATGTTCCTCGTCACGCACTGGGACGATAACGCTAACTTTCATGTAACTCTCGACGATGTTGATGCGTGGGCATCGTAGAAAATTCCATATTCTTTGTCGAATGGGTGAGTGGTCTCTAATGATTTAGGATTTCAAATTGAAAGTTTTCATGCGATTGAATCTGAAATCTGCAATCTTAAATCACTCACCCCTCAGTCCAATTTAAACTCCGTCCGCCAATCTCCTTTGTCCCCAAAAGCCGGCTGCTGCTGCTTATCCAGAACAAAATTCTCAAGCACCAAATAATCCATCTCCGTTCGCATGAAGCAGCGATAACTGTCCGCGGCTGTACAAACGATCGGTTCACCTCGCACATTGAAACTC
>DASYPT010000024.1:0-10160 GCA_036006355.1 Pyrinomonadaceae bacterium
AGGCAAATGCGGAGATTGGCGTGGCAAAGGCTGCACTTTTTCCATCACTCACTTTGAATGCGGCCGCGGGATTTGAGAGTACTTCGATCGCGAGCTGGTTCACGTGGCCGGCTCGCTTCTTTTCAGTTGGACCAACGCTGGCGCAAACGCTCTTTGACAAGGGAAGACGGGCGGCTGTCACTGAACAAGCTCGCGCAACATATGACGGTACCGTAGCAGACTACCGGCAAACGGTCCTCACAGCTTTTCAAGAAGTAGAAGACAATCTCGCGACATTGAGAATTCTTTCCACTGAACTGGATCAACAGGATGCCGCAGTGGCTGCTGCGCAACGAACGCTGATGCTCTCAACGACTCGTTACAAGTCAGGAATCGATAGTTATCTGAACGTCATCACCGCCCAGACCACGCTGTTGGACAATCAACGAGCGTTAGTGAATCTGCATATGGACCAGATGACGGCGAGTGTGGAGTTGATCAAAGCGCTTGGCGGAGGATGGAATGTTTCAGAACTGCCGTTGCCGAAGGAAGTGACGAATAAGACGCTACCGACCCCGGGTCCGCAGCCAACACCGAAAGTAAAGCACTAACGTTAATCAAGAAATCTGTGTAATCTGCGTAATCTGTGGATCAGAATCGTCAGCGTCGTCCGCTTTGATAATCGATTACGCTCTGGAGGATCCCATCCAAACTCATCTTCGGTTGGAAACCCACCAGTTCCCGCACCTTCGTAATGTCTGGTATTCGACGCGGCATGTCTTCAAAGCCTTCTTCATACGCTTCGTCATAGGGAACAAAGACGATTTCAGAATGCGAGTGAGTCAATTCTTTCACCCGTTGGGCGAGTTCCAGAATCGTGATCTCTTCATTTGATCCGATATTGAAAACGTTTCCGACCGCTGCATTGTTGTCCATCAGTTGAATCAACGCTCCGACGACATCGCCCACATATCCGAAGCAACGGCTCTGTTTACCGTCTCCATACACAGTGATCGGACGCCCAGCCAGCGCCTGTTTCACAAACGTTGGGATCACCATTCCGTATTGTCCTGTCTGTCGTGGACCAACTGTGTTGAATAATCGCACTACTATGGTAGGTAACTTTTTTTCACGCCAGTATGCCAAAGCCAGAAATTCATCAATCGCCTTCGAGCATGCATAACTCCAGCGGCCCTTTGTCGTCGCACCCATCACCAGGTTGCCATCTTCTCTAAACGGAACGTCGGTGCTTAATCCGTAGACTTCCGAAGTTGAGGCCACGAGAACCTTCTTCTTTTTCTTGTTCGCGATCGAGAGCACCACTTCAGTTCCACTCACATTCGTCTCGATTGTTCGCACGGGGCTTTCAACGATTAACTTCACGCCAACTGCAGCAGCGAGGTGAAAGACCACGTCGCACTGATCGACCAATTCGGCCGTTAGCGGTTTGTTAAGGAGAGTATCGATGTTGTACTGAAAATGAGGATGGCCTTTGAGATGTTGAATGTTCTCAATTCGGCCTGTTGATAGATCGTCAATGACACAAACGTCGTCGCCACGATCGAGATAGGCATCAGCCAGATGAGAGCCAATAAACCCGGCGCCCCCTGTTATCAAGACTCGCAAATGTTTTGTCGCTCCTTAGTTGGGTTGGATTAGCCCAGTAGTTAATAGGACCTATATGACCGATTGAACCTATTGCCCTTTGACTACTAACAATCTTATCTCGAAGTAGTACTCACTGCTTCGGACTGAACTCGCACTCTAGTGGCATGTGTTTTCAACAGATCGTCGTATAAACCTTCAATATCATTCAGTAAACGCTCTTTTCGATATTTGCTACTAACAAACTCGAGACCTCTCGCTCCAAGCTCGGCTCTCAATGTCGTATCAAACACAAGTCGATGAAGACCAGCGGCAAATGACTGCGCATCACCGGGTGCGACACGCAGGCCGCGTTCGCATGTCTTAAAGAGGCCTTCCTCAACCACGGCACCAAGCAAATCAACAACGCCCCCAACACCGGTTGAAATCACGGCTCGCGCATTAGCCATCGCTTCGATCAATGTCAGCGGAGTTCCCTCGTTTAAAGACGTCAACGCTACAACATCCATCGCTGGATAGAAGTTTTCGGGATCCTTCCGTTCACCTGCAAAGATAACGTCATCCTTCAGGCCGAACGAATGCGATTGCTCCTCAAGACGTTTCCGCAGCGTTCCGTCTCCAACGATCACAAACCGCACTCGTGATGAATCGAACTGTTTCTTGAACTCGTGAATCGCTTCCAGGAACAGCGAGTGATTCTTGATCTCAGTAAGACGCCCAACTATTCCAACCAGCACGATATCGTTCGCTAGCCGCAGTTCGTCGCGAAACTTTTGCCGCCGTTCCACGCTTTGATTGAAGACGTCCAGATCCAACCCCAGCGGGATTACTCTGAACTGGCTAGCCTTTCCCACTCTAAAGTTCGCGCAGATCTCGTCGCGTTGCTGTTCACTCACCACGACAATTCGATCTGTTATCAGCTTCGCAAGCATTCTTTCAATCGCGAGAAAAAGACGAGTCTTAAGTGCGCCATAGTAACTGTGGAAGATATGGCCGTGATACGTGTGAACAAACTTGCAACTGCGTGAACGACCCAGAACCAGCCCGGGAGTTAAGCAACAATAAAGTAGTCCTGCAACTCTTCCGACGGTGCCGGCCTTCGCTGTATGAGTGTGCACCAGATCTGGCTTTTCACGTCGAAACAAACGATACAACTTCCAGACAGTAGCCACGTCGTTTAGAGAAATTTCTCGACTCATCTCCGGAATGAAGCAGGGACTGACGCCCGATTGCTCGGCAAAATATCCCATGTCTCCTTCACCCGGAGGCACACGTCCAGACACAAGCAAAGTTTGATAACGAGTCTTTTTGAGACCATTAGTTAGCCAGACTACATGCTTAGCTGGCCCACCAACATTCAAGCGCGCAATGATTCTGATGACCTTTGCTGGCATCGGTCTTTGGTCTTTGGCCTTTGGTCTTTGGACTTTGGTCTTTGGTCTTTGGTGTTAGAAGTTCGTAATAACCGTGGCAATGTGCAGATCAAAATTCTAAATCCAAAGGCCAAAAACCAAAGACCAGGTTTAGTCATTTATTCTGAATCTCGTGCCCCTATCATCTTCGTGACGGATCTCGTCAACAGATTCTCTTCTTCCCTCGCCGCGGTACAGCCGATTGGGGCAATTAATCACGACACCATCAACGTCACCTATGTTTTTGTAAGCGTGTACGATGCCCTTTGGCACCAGAACGGCAACCGGATTTATTTCTCCAACGATAACGGTGTTGACGTTTCCAAATGTCTCCGAATCTGCACGATTGTCCCACATCCTTAACTTAAAGTTCGAAGGGCCAAGGAAGCAAAACAGATCCGCCTGGTCGAGGTGCTCATGAGGTCCGCGGGTAACGCCGGGGAACGTTGATGAGATGTACGCCATCGACGGATGAAACTCGGCCGCCCATTCATCGATGCGGAAAAGCTCAGTTAACCAACCCCGTGAATCTTTGACTATCGATAAAGGTTTGATTAAGACCCCGCTTATATCACCGACCCGAAAGGTGTCAGCCATTCGCAACTACCTCTGCCGCAGTCAGTGTTAACTTGTTTGCTCCAGTTTTCGCGACCAGATTTGAGGCGCGTAACAAGCTTTCAAAGGTCCCTGCATCAGTCCACCAGCCGTCGAGTTCTTCCCAGGTCATTTGACCACGCGAGATATACGCGTTGTTAACATCCGTGATCTCGAGCTCGCCTCTTCCGGATGGCTTGAGTGTTCTGATGATGTCGTAGACTTCGCTGTCGTACATGTAAATGCCAATCACAGCATAATCCGATTGGGGCACTTCGGGTTTTTCCTCGATCCGTACAACGCTGCTTCCATCAAGTTTGGGCACTCCGAAGCGTTGTGGATCAGGCACCTTCTTCAAGAGAATCTTCGCGCCCTTGGCTTGACTACTATAAGAGCGAACAGCCGACGAGATATTACCCTCGATAATATTGTCGCCAAGAATTACGCAAACGGGGTTATTGGAAGCAAAGTGTTCTACGAGCGAAAGCGCGTCGGCAATACCGCCTTCGCCTTCCTGGTAAGTGTAGTTCAGATGTTTCAATCCGAAGGCCTTGCCATTTCCAAGCAGGCGCAAGAATTCTCCAGCAGAGTTTCCACCCGTTACAACCATGATGTCGGTGATACCCGCATTCACCAACGTCTGAATCGGGTAGTAGATCATCGGCTGATCGAAAACTGGCAAGAGATGTTTATTAGTTACTGAAGTGAGGGGACGTAGTCTGGTGCCCAGACCTCCCGCTAAGACGACACCTTTCAAAGTGCACGACCTCCAGCCCCCAACGTATCGGGGTTAGTCAATAAATCTTTGAAACCAAAGTTCGAGCATCAGCAATGTCCAGAGCTGATGTGAATAATCACGCTTGCCTTCTGTATGCTGATCAACTAACTGACGGACGGTTTCCGGCCTGAATAGACCGCGATTCAAGGCTTTCTCTGATAAAACAACTTCGCGAAGGAATGGTTGCATTTTCCCTCGGAACCAATGTCCGATCGGAACCCCGAATCCCATTTTACGCCGATCCAGATTTTCACTCGGCAACAGCTTACGAAGAACTTTCTTCAATAGATACTTTGTCGTCAGGCCGCGTAACTTGAATTTCTCAGGCAAACTTGCGGCAAACTCAATCACATGATGGTCGAGAAATGGCGAGCGCGCCTCGAGCGAAACCGCCATTGTGGCAATGTCTACCTTCACCAGTAGATCGTTCGGCAAGTACGTCATCAAATCAGCCAATAGTGATGCATCAACAAACCCACTACCATTGGCGCGAACAAACCATGGTTCAAGCAAACTCTTTGCATAACCTGATGTAGTTTCTGATTTGAAGGCGTCGGAATAAAGTGAGCTCTTTGCCGCAGCGTCGAAGATGCTCATCCATCTTAGATATCGATCGACCTTCGGTAACGACGCGGCCTCGAGAAATCGCTTTCCCGATCTGAGGCGACTTCTGCCTAACTCCGAAGTGGGAATCAGGCCGACACCAACTTTTACCGACTTACGAACGAACTCAGGAACCTTCCGATAGTTTTCTGCCAGCTGCATTGCTGCATATCGTTCATAACCTGCAAAAGATTCGTCGCCACCGTCTCCATTCAAAGCAACGGTCACATGCTTTCGCGTCTCGCGAGCAACGTAATAGGTGGGCACGGCTGAAGAATCCGCGTACGGCTCGCCATAGTGCTCTACCAGCAGCGGCAAAATCTCGACAGCGTCCGGACGAACGATGAATTCATGGTGGTCCGCTCCTACCCATTCAGCCACGCGTCGTGCGTGATGTAACTCACTGAAGTCCTGCTCCTCAAAACCGATCGAAAACGTTTTAACTTTCTCATTTGATTCCTGAGCCATAAGCGCGACGACGGCACTTGAGTCGATACCACCCGATAAAAATGCGCCTAGTGGCACTTCGGACATCAATCGAACCTTGACGGAGTCACGCAAGATCTCGATGGCTCTCTCGCCAGCTTCTTCTTCGCTAATGTCGAGCTTCTGACTGAAATCTGGTTGCCAGTATCGTTCAATCGTTATTTCACCCTTGCGCCAGCGAAGCCAGTGACCAGGCTCCAATTTGCGAATTGAACGATACGCCGTAAGCGGCGCCGGCACACACATGAACGACAGGTATGCGTCGATTGCTTCTGGTTGAATCTCTCGGCTTATGTCGGGATGTTGCAGGAGAGCGGTGAACTCGGATCCAAAGACCAGCTGGCCGTTCACCTCGGCATACAGGATCGGTTTTTTTCCAACGCGGTCGCGAGTCAGAAATAACTCCTGCGTTCGCTCATCCCAAATAGCGAATGCGAACATGCCGCGCAGGTATTTTGGACAGTTGCTTCCGTACTGATCGTATGCGTGAACAATCGCTTCAGTGTCGCTGTTTGTGTAAAACGTGTGACCGAGTTTTTCGAGTTGTTGACGAAGCTCGAGGTAGTTGTAGATCTCGCCGTTAAAAACTATCCAGGTCGTACCATCCTGATTATGAATCGGCTGTTGGCCACTCTTCAGGTCAATGATGGCAAGGCGACGCATTCCCAAACCGACGGGGCCGTTTAGATAGAAGCCATCATCGTCGGGACCGCGATGACGAATGGCGTCGTTCATGCGAGCGAGCAAGTCCCGATCTACCGGTTTTCCGTCGTTTCGGACGAGTCCTACAATTCCACACATAAGAGTGTTGGTATATTAGCCAAGGCCCCACGAAAAAGCATCGGCGGATTTCAGATTTAAGATTTCAGGTTTAAGATTTCAGAGGTGGTCTTTGGCTTTTGGCCTTTGGTCTTAGGTTCCGCGACCATGATTAATCTGCGGCAGAACAAAGACCCAAGACCTAAGACCAAATCTTAAATCTGAAATCTGAAATTTTAAGGAATGTCCAACCTAATCCCTCCATGTAGCGGTACGCTTGTCGATCTAACCGTATCGCAAGACGAACGCGAAAGTCTGTTCGCACAGGCAAAAGAACTTCCATCTATACAACTCACCGATCGCTCACTGTGTGATGTAGAGCTCTTAGCAACTGGTGCGTTCAGTCCGCTGGATCAGTTTATGGGCGCTGATGACTACCGTCGCGTCATTGCAGAAATGCGTTTGCAGAATGGCGCATTGTTTCCCATCCCGATCACTCTCTCAGTCGCAAACGAAACTGCCGTCAAGTTGGATAAGAATGTCGCGCTGGTCGATTCACGAAATGAGATCGTCGCCACGATGACAGTTGAGCAGGTTTACGAATGGGACCTGAATGCAACTGCCCAAAATGTTTGCGGCACGACTGACGTTCGACATCCACTCGTTGCTGAAATGCATGGTTGGGGTAAACACAATATCGCCGGCAGACTCCGCGTTTTGCGTCTCCCGCAACGATATGATTTTTCCGAGTTGAGATTATCACCAGCTCAAACGCGCTCGACACTTCAAAGCATGGGTTACGAAAACATTGTCGCGTTCCAGACTCGTAACCCGTTGCATCGTGCCCACGAGGAGTTGACCAAACGTGCAACCGAGGAAGTCAACGGAGTTCTTCTCTTACATCCAGTGGTGGGTCTCACCAAACCGGGTGACATCGACTACTTCACAAGGGTTCGCACCTACAAAGCACTGGCAAGTCGCTACTATGACTCGAAACGGATCCTTCTTGCATTATTACCGCTCGCGATGCGCATGGCCGGACCCAGAGAGGCACTTTGGCATGCGCTTATTCGACGAAACTATGGTGCGAATCACTTCATCGTTGGACGCGATCATGCGAGCCCTGGAAACGATTCGAATGGCAAGTCGTTTTATGAACCGTACGCCGCGCAGCAGTTAGTTCAAAGGTTTGAAGATGAGACTGGAGTGAAGGTGTTGCCTTACGGCGAATTTGTTTACTTGCCGGACGAAGACCGCTACGAAGATGTGCGCAAGCTCAAACCGAACACGATTACGGCTCAACTCTCCGGTTCTCAGGGACGTGAATGGTATCGCAATGGGGGAATCGATTTGCCACCCTGGTTTGCGCGCACTGAAACTGCGGTGGCAATCGCCGAGTCTTATCCCCCGCGACACAAACAGGGGTTTTGTATCTGGTTTACAGGCTTGAGTGCCGCTGGAAAATCGACTACCGCGGAGATCCTGACTGTGTTGTTGCAGGAGTTTGGGCGCCAGGTGACTCTGCTCGATGGTGACATTGTGCGGAACAACCTTTCCCGCGGACTCGGCTTTAGCAAGGAAGGTCGCGACGCGAATATTCATCGCATTGGTTTCGTTGCAGCCGAAATTGTCAAACATCATGGCGCCGTGGTTTGTGCAGCGGTCAGTCCTTATCGTGCAACGCGAAATGATGTGAGAGCGCGAGTCAGCTCAGAGCGATTTATTGAAGTATTTGTCAACACGCCGCTTGATGAATGTGAACGTCGCGATAGCAAAGGTATGTACTTAAGAGCGCGTCGAGGCGAAATCAAAAACTTCACTGGAATCGATGACCCGTACGAACCGCCATTTCAGCCTGAGATTGAACTGGAGACAGCGAACTGTAATGCGGAAGAAAACGCGCGAAGGATAATTTCTTACTTGAGAGAGCGAGGATTCGTTAAGTGAGAAAGCGGACAATAGGTCATATACGTCCAATACTCGCTTATTATCAAATTTTGGCTGCGGCGTTCTCTCCTCGCCGCGCCAAGATCCTCGCAGCCTGAACTTCCGCCAGTTCTCGTTTCGCTCGTGCGGCTTCTCGCCGCCTGTCCTCAGCTCGTTCTTTCATAATCACAGCACCTGCCGCGAGGAAAATAAAATAGAACACAAGTAGCTGGGATCTCTGACGGTAAGCAGTGCCCACATTGCCCTGCATGAGCGAATAGGCCAACGTCAGCATGGTTGTAAAAATCACTATCGGTGCGACCTCGCTCAAACGGTGCTTTACGCTATACCAAAACCCAAGAATCAGCACCGGGAATGAAAGCCACCAGATAATCATCTCGGGAAGCGGCAAGCTTTGACGTAAGGACGCCAACTGCCAGGGAAAGGGTGCGAAGAGCAAGTAGAGGCAACCTATCGGAATAGCAGTCAAAGCACCTTCCGTAGTATTAACGTCTACATCCTTCAAGAATCCAGAATCGGCCGATCGGGCCATATCCTGACGGCTCATCTGAATATACTGTAAATTGCCATAATGGGTAAGCTGAGCACCCGCGTATTGCGTTACGCCAAACCACGTAAAAACAAGCCCGATCGCCACGATCGCCACAAACCTTCCAAGAAAAGCCTCTGCGTTCAAAGATTTCATGCCGACGATAAAGCTACCGGCCACGGCAGCAATCATCATGTAAAACGTATAAAACCTTAGTGTGAGTAAGGCTGACAAACAGCAGGACAGCACGAACAGATAGCCTACCGAGATCTTATTCATCAACTTCAAAGTACTAAGGATCCCTAATGCCAGGACTAAGACGATTAGTCCGTCCTTCAAGGCCTGGGCGGACCATAAGATCAGTGAGGGCCAGAAACACACCAACAAACACGCCAATCTCGAAACGCGCCTGTTCTTGAAAATATGTTGAGCAGAAGCGTAAACGACGATCGCGGTCGCAGACCCGATTGAGGCGTTAATAAACTGGACTGCCAACATGTTCTCGCCCACCAGCTCATAAACGGCCGCTACGAGGTAAAGCATGCCCCAGGCGCCGGCACCTGAGGCAACGAAACCCTGGTACGCTGCCAGGTGATACTTATCGCCATGCCATGAGGCAGCTAGCGATTTTCCAAAAATGCTGTAAGTGTTTGCATCACCACCAAAGAACTCTTCGAGATGCCCTTGATGAATGACTGTTCCGATGATGATCCGAACTAGAACGCTAAGAATAAAGACGCGCAGAAGAAAAGCTTTATCCTCGCTGGAGTCGCGACGTACCAATATGAGTATGGTCGGTAAGGAGGTTAGGGCGCAGAGTGTAAGTGCGGAAGCGCCGTCCTGCCTTTCCAGAAAAACTGTGCCACCAAAAACTACCAGGACCAATATTGTAACGAGTGCGTTCATCTTAGTTTATGCCGTACTTCTAAACGTCGTCAGGTAAATCAAGTCGTGTCTTGCGTTCAATCAAGAACTCGTCTTCGTCTGTTAAATCCTTAATCGCTTTAGCCGGTACTCCAACAATCAGTTTCCGTGACTCATCCAATTGTGACGTCACAACCGATCCGATGCCAACTATACAGCGAGGTGGAAGTGCACTCCCCGGAGCCATTCTGATTTCAGAACCAATATAAACTAACTCCCCTATCGTTATAGGCAGCGTTCGCTGTCTATTGTGTGTCCAGAGCGAAGAATTGCGCCCGCCAAGAATTACACGCCGTCCGATCTCGACGCGATCCGTAAAATCGATCTTATGCCCGGTTGTAATAATGCTGCCATCACCGAGCAGGAATCGAGGATCAATCTTGTTGACAACATCGGGATCTGGAATTGAGTTGATCTCATTCATGCGGATGATCTCAGAGTAACGGCCGAGCGATACTTCGTCGCCGCCTCGAATTACATTCAGATGACCGATACGGACATGATCATTGATTGTTAACTTTCCGACACGAGTGATCACATTAAA
>DASYPT010000025.1:0-24878 GCA_036006355.1 Pyrinomonadaceae bacterium
GTCAATGGTGAAGGTCACTTGCGTAGCCGTGCTGCCGTTGTGATTCGCATCACCAGCGTAAGTCGCATTAGCGGTGGCGGTGCCTGCATTAGTGTTGTTGCCGTAAACAACCGTGACACTGACATTCAATCCACCCGCGCCTGTTGCTGTTGCTGTACAAGGTGTCTGCGGATTGCCGTTGTAGGTGACGTTTGTCGGGCAATTGATCGTTGTCGAAGAACCAGCCTTGTCGATCGTGAACGTGACCTGAGTGGCCGTGCTGCCGTTGTGATTGGCATCACCAGCGTAAGTTGCATCAGCCGTAGCGGTGCCTGCGTTAGTGTTGTTGCCATAAACAACCGTCACCGAAGTGTTTAGCCCACCTGCACCAGTTGCAGTTGCCGTACACGGTGTCTGCGGACTGCCGTTATAGGTGACATTCGTCGGGCAGTTGATCGTTGTCGAAGAACCAGCCTTGTCGATCGTGAAGGTGACCTGAGTGGCCGTGCTGCCGTTGTGATTGGCATCACCGGCATAGGTCGCATCAGCTGTAGCGGTGCCGGCATCCGTGTTGTTGCCATAGACGACTGTGACACCGACATTCAATCCGCCCACGCCAGTTGCTGTTGCCGAACATGGTGTTTGCGGATTGCCATCGTAAGTCACGTTCGTCGGGCAGTTGATCGTCGTTGATGACGCAGCCTTGTCGATAATGAATGTGACCTGGGTAGCGACACTGCCGTTGTGATTCGCATCGCCACCGTAGGTTGCATCGGCGGAAGCCGTGCCTGCATTGGTGTTATTGCCATAGACGACAGTAACACTGACATTCAATCCACCCGCGCCAGTTGCTGTTGCTGTACATGGTGTCTGCGGATTGCCGTTATAGGTGACGTTTGTCGGGCAGTTGATCGTGGTTGACGAACCAGCCTTGTCGATCGTGAAGGTGACCTGAGTGGCTGTGCTGCCGTTGTGATTGGCATCACCAGCGTAAATCGCGTCAGCCGTAGCGGTACCGGCATCCGTGTTGTTGCCGTAGACAACTGTGACACTGACATTTAATCCACCCGCGCCGGTTGCGGTTGCCGTACATGGTGTCTGCGGACTGCCGTTATAGGTAACGTTCGTCGGGCAGTTGATCGTGGTTGACGAACCAGCCTTGTCGATCGTGAAGGTGACCTGAGTGGCCGTGCTGCCGTTGTGATTGGCATCACCAGCATAACTCGCGTCAGCCGTAGCAGTCCCAGCGTTCGTGTTGTTGCCGTAAACAACTGTGACACTGACATTTAATCCACCCACGCCAGTGGCCGTTGCGGAACATGGCGTCTGCGGATTGCCGTCGTAAGTCACGTTCGTCGGACAGTTGATCGTCGTTGACGATGCAGCCTTGTCGATCGTGAAGGTAACCTGGGTGGCGACGCTGCCGTTGTGATTCGCGTCACCAGCATAAGTCGCATCAGCTGTGGCGGTGCCTGCGTTGGTGTTGTTGCCATAGACAACCGTCACGGAGACGTTTAGGCCACCGGCGCCGGTTGCAGTTGCCGAACACGGTGTATGCGGACTGCCGTTATAGGTGACGTTCGTCGGACAGTTGATCGTCGTTGACGAACTAGCCTTGTCGATTGTGAAGGTGGCTTGTGTTGCCACACTGCCGTTGTGATTAGCATCGCCAGCGTAAGTAGCGTCAGAGGTGGCTGTGCCAGCGTTTGTGTTGTTGGCATAGACCACTGTGACTGAAACGTTGAGACCACCTGCACCCGTTGCGGTCGCAGTACAAGGCTCAAGCGGTGAACCGGTATAAGTTACGTTCGTTGGACAATTGATCGTCGTACTCGACGATGCTTTGTCGATCGTGAAAGTTACCTGAGTGGCCGTGCTGCCGTTGTGGTTGGCATCACCAGCATAGGTCGCGTCAGCAGTTGCAGTACCTGCGTTAGTGTTATTGCCATAGACGACTGTGACACTGACATTCAATCCACCTGCGCCACTTGCAGTAGCCGAACACGGTGTTTGCGGACTGCCATTGTAGGTCACGTTTGTTGGACAGTTGATGGTTGTGGATGACGATGCCTTGTCGATCGTGAAAGTTACCTGGGTAGCAGTGCTGCCGTTGTGGTTGGCATCACCTGCATAAGTAGCGTCAGCGGTGGCTGTGCCGGCATTCGTGTTATTGCCATATGTGACCGTCACTGACACGTTCAATCCACCCACACCTGTTGCTGTTGCACTGCACGGCGTCTGGGGTGAACCGTTGTACGTAACGTTTGTTGGACAGTTGATAGTCGTGCTCGAGCTCGCCTTGTCGATCGTGAACGTGACCTGGGTTGCTGTGCTGCCGTTATGATTTGAATCACCAGCATAGCTCGCGTCAGCAGTTGCAGTGCCTGCGTTTGTGTTATTGCCGTAAACAACAGTAACCGAAACGTTCAGACTACCAGCACCAGTTGCGCTGGCCGTACAAGGTGTGAGCGGTGAGCCGTTGTAGGTAACGTTGGTTGGACAGTTGATGGTGGTCGATGAACTAGCCTTGTCAATAGTGAAAGTCACCTGGGTAGCGGTGCTGCCGTTGTGATTAGCATCACCCGCAAAGGTTGCGTTGGCTGTGGCTGTGCCCGCGTTGGTGTTATTGGCATAAACCACGGTCACCGAAACGCTCAGACTGCCGGCACCAGTTGCAGTAGCCGTACAAGGTGTGAGCGGTGAGCCGTTGTAAGTAACATTCGTCGGACAGTTGATTGTTGTAGTCGATGATGCTTTATCGATCGTGAAGGTCACCTGCGTAGCGGTGCTGCCATTGTGATTTGCATCGCCAGCAAAGGTTGCGTCGGCAGTGGCTGTGCCGGCATTTGTGTTGTTGCCGTAAGTCACAGTCACTGAGACATTCAAACTACCTGCACCAGTCGCCGTTGCCGTACAGGGTGTCTTCGGTGAACCGTCATAGGTCACATTGGTCGGACAGCTGATCGTTGTGCTTGAAGCTGCCTTGTCGATTGTGAAGGTCTTTTGGGTTGCCGTACTGCCGTTGTGATTCGCGTCACCAGCATAAGTGGCGTCGGCAGTGGCTGTGCCAGCGTTTGTGTTGTTGGCATAAGTCACAGTCACTGAGACATTCAAACTACCTGCACCAGTCGCCGTTGCCGTACAGGGTGTCTTGGGTGAACCGTCGTAGGCCACACTTGTCGGACATGTGATCGTTGTAGTTGACCCTGCCTTATCAATCGTGAAGGTCACCTGGGTAGCAGTGCTGCCATTGTGATTCGCATCACCAGCGTAGCTGGCATTCGCAGTTGCTGTACCTGCGTTAGTATTGCTCGCGTAGACAACAGTCACCGAGACGTTCAAGCCACCTGTACCGGTCGCAGTCGCAGAGCATGGCGTCTGTGCCGCACCGTTATAAGTGACACTTGTCGGACAAGTGATGGTCGTAGTCGATGGCGCTTTGCCGATGATCACGCCAGCGCTTGTCACCGGAGAACCAGGGGAAGTCCCGGTGGCCGCGACAGGCGTAACTTCAAAGGTCAATGTTTGTCCTACATCTGCGCCTACAGTCGTATACGTTTGATTTGTTCCGACGACTGTGGTGCCATTTCGCAACCAACGGAACGTTGAGGCACCTTGTGCGTCACCATCCGCGTCAGAATAGGTGTAGTTACCAGTTAAGAGTTGATTGAATTGGGCTGTACCCGAAATGGATACGGCGCTCGCGACTGGAGCTACGTTCGGACTGGTTACGACCAACGTCCCGGTCTGTGTGACAGTACCGCCTGCACCGCCTTGGCAGTTTCCGCCCTTCGTCGCTGTCACTATGAAATTGTAAGTTCCGGGCTGAGTTCTTCCCACTGCAGGACCACTATTTGTGGTCGCAATAGTCAGGTTCGAACTGACGTCAGCAGTTGTCATGCTGAGAGGATTCGGACTAAAGCTGGGAGTTGTTCCAACCGGTGCTGTGCCTGTGTAGGCCAGACTCAGCGTAAGTGTACAAGCGGTATTGTTTCCGCTCTTGGTTATGCTTACACCATAGACCGCGTTATTACCCGGCGTGACTGAGACGCTATTGGGAGTTAAGGTCATTGTGCCAGGCTGGCTATCAGTAAACGTCGTGTGCGCGGTCGCACCAGACGTCAACCCTCGCGCACTCACAATGAACTTCATATCCAGGTCGTAATCCATCACCAGATAATCACCGGTGAAGCTACCATCACCATCCGCGACGATATCGAAGCCTCTCTCCTGTGGTGTGTGCGGATCTTCGTGGATCTTCACGCGCACAGTTTCACCAGCAGTAAAACCACGACCTGAAATGTGCGCGGTCTCGCCGGGAGCGTAGTCCATCTTGTCCGTCGAAATCGATGAGGTGTTGCTCGCTAACACGGACGAAGAACTGAGAACGGCACCGCCGCTGTCTGCACCGCCAACTACTAAAGCCGAGCTACCCAATTCAGTAATCGTCTGCCCGGAACGATCCAACAAACTATCAGTCTGTCCGTTATGAAATAGTGCCCACCGCGTTTGTGCAGCAAGAATTCCGGGTTTTAAGCCGGTACATGTGTCCGTCTCTGGCAACACATGAGCGTAAGCACCAAACCGCTCAATCGTCGGATCGTAAACTTCCATCGAACCGTCGGTGTTGCCACCAATGATCTGAACCTTACCGTCAAACAAAACTCGCAGTAGCGCGCGCACACGAGAGACCTGCAAGAAGCTATCAACTGCTGAAAATGTTCCCGCAGGCGTGTCGAAGACCTCCCCTGATGCCAACTCATTTCCATCAGCGTCGTGTCCGCCGATAATCAAGACACGTCCATCCTGCAACAATGCTGCCGAGTGCATTGAACGCACTACACCAAGTGAACCAACCGCAGTCGAACTGCTTAAGTCTGCAGCCAGAATTTCTGCACTGCCGTTTCCGTCGCCCCCCGCAAGCAGAATGCGGCCATCAGCAAAAAGCGTCGCGCTGTGACCGGCACGCGCGACGCTCATGTTTGGACCGGAAGCAAACGTTCCAGTCGCTGGGTCAAAAATCTCTGTGGTATTCAGTGCTCCCGCACCGTTGCGCCCCCCGGCGATTAAAACGCGACCGTCGCCCAATAATGTCGCCGTATGATCAGTGCGTGCTGCATTCAAGTTGCCCGCAGTTGAGAATTCGGAGGTCGTTGGATCGTAAATCTCACTTTCATTCAAGGCCCCGTTTGAATTTTCTCCGCCTGCAATTAACACACGACCATCATTCAGTCGCGTGGCTGTATGCCCGCGCCGCTCAACCGACATCGTCGTACTCGGTGCAACTGCCTCAGACTCCACTGTCTCTTCTGAATGCAATGCTGAATTAACAGCGCTTGCTCTTGCTTCGGGGGCCTTGCTGAAGATGGCAACTGCGCCCGAAAACAAGTTTTGTGAAGATGGAGTCGAACCCAGCGCAATCGCAGCGCTCGTCACCAACGCAATTGATGCGAACAATCGTAAGGCGCCGCGACTCGTGCGAATTGTTTTGATGGTTGAGTGTAAAAGCGAGAGAAAGGATGTGTTGGGGACTGTTCTCATCACAGGGCTCCAAAATAAAGGTTGAGCCGATCGTACGAGTCTTGTCGTGACGAAGCGGCAAAATACAGATGGCTTGATCGCGCATACAAAGGCGCGAAAATCATCCAAGCTGGCGTCGGGCTCTTAATTTGAAGTCTTATCGCGAAACCGTAGATGAACTAGGGAAGACGGTTTCCGCACGGCGAAGTGAGACTGTCGTATTGTGAGAGCCTTTTTTCGCTAAGCGATGCCCTCGAGCAGAACATCGCTCAGCGAAAAACCCTTTGTTCGATTGTCTTGCTCAGCAAAGAAGCAAGGAATAACCACAAACGATCATCCAGACACCTGGTCCAATGCACGTTTGTGTAAGTTGGCGTATGGCAACCAGTGCGCCAGAGGCGCAAAGCCGCCACAGCTTGGTGTTGGCTTTTGCTGAAATCGTTCTATGAGTACGAGTTATGTGGACGGTGATGTAGGGACGTTCATGGTGTGCATTGAGCGGTCTGGCAGGGATCCAGTGCTCGCTGGCGAGCACTTGTAGCAGGAACGTATGGGTACGTTATGGCAGGATTCTGTGCCTCGGTGCGCCTGAAAAACCTTCCACACGACCATGGCTTTAGCCGGTCGGGCTTCGATTTTCGCTGTAACGAGAGACTGGCCGTCGACAAGACACCACCGGGCTTCAGCCGGTGGTACTTCAACTTCAAAGCTAAAGACTACCTCTCCTTACATCGCCGCTTGAGCAACATGGGTAGCTAAGAAATTGAACTACCACCGGCTAAAGCCGGTGGTGTCCAGCTAACGTAAAGCGAGGTCGGTTGTAGCTGTGAAATTGAAGTACACCGGCTAAAGCCGGTGGTGTCCAGTTAACCCAATTCGATCGGCTGCGCGGCAATTACCTGCTCAAGTGAACGAAGTGCTTGCAATGTATCGCGACTCACGGGTGCATCGACTTCAATCACTGCTATCGCTTCACCACCGCGCTCACGTCTACCTAAATGAAAGCGGCTAATGTTCACTTCACCATTTCCGAGAATGGTTCCTACACTTCCAATCACGCCCGGCACATCGCGATTCCGCATCACCAACATGTGCCCATGAGGTATCGCCTCGAGATGAAAACCATCTATTTCCGTGATTCGCCCTTCTCTTGTCTGACTGCCGTAACCAAACAGTGTCCCAGCCAGGCTTTGTGTCGCACCACCAGCATGTATCTCTGTCCTAATCGCTGCGGCTGAGCCGTCACTCCTTCGCACGTACGTGGTTGTGACTTTGATGCCGCGCTCTTCTGCGATTAGAAACGCATTGACTACGTTGACACGCGCACTAACATCTCGTAGCAATCCACTTAAAAACGCCCTGGTCACTGGTGCTGCGTCTACGTCAACTATCTCGCCTGCGAACTCGATACGAACTTCACTAACCGGCTTGTCAACGAGTTGCGCCTGGAATCGTCCTAACTTCTCGGCGAGTTGAACGTAAGGTTGCATCAGGTTCAGCTCTTTCAAATCCACAACAGGAACATTGACTGCACCTCGAAGTGCTCCGGTCAAAAGGTAATCTCGCATTTGCTCTGCAACCGTAAAGGCGACACCTTCTTGCGCCTCGGTGGTGGAAGCACCGAGATGAGGAGTCGTAATTACCTGATCGAGTGCAAGCAACGGGTGATCTGCCGAAGGCGGTTCCTGACTAAATACATCGAGTGCGGCACCGGCTATCGCTCCGTTCTTTATCGCCTCGTAAAGCGCGTCTTCATCAACCAAACCACCGCGCGCGCAATTGATGATGCGTGCTCCGGGTTTCATCTTTGAAAGCACTTCACGTCCGATGATCCCGCGAGTCTCTGCTGTCAATGGAGTGTGAACGGTCAAGAAATCAGCTTTGGCGTAAACCTGATCGAGTGGCGCCAGCTCGATCTCGAGATCGCGAGCCTGGTCCTGAGCGATGAATGGATCGTAAGCGACAATGGTCATTCCCATAGCGCGGGCACGCGAAGCAACAACGCGTCCAATTCGGCCGAGACCAATTATTCCGAGCGTCTTTCCCTGGAGCTCAACACCTATGAACCGTTTCCTCTCCCAACGTCCCGATTTGAGACTCGCGTTTGCCTGGGGAATTGAGCGGGCAAGTGAAATCAATAATGCGATCGTATGTTCAGCGGTAGTAATGGTATTGCCGTCAGGTGCATTCATTACAACGACGCCATTCACTGTGGCTGCGGGAACGTCGATGTTGTCCACTCCAACACCAGCGCGACCGATGACTTTGAGATTCGGAGTCACCTCTAGAATGTCGGCGGTTACTTTAGTTTCGCTGCGAACGATCAGGCCTTCGCAGTCCTGAAGTGCCGCGACGAGTTCATCCTTTGAGAGTCCCGTCCGTTTTTCGACAACCAGCCCAGCATCACGCAAGGGTTGAAGACCACTGTCGCTTACGTCATCTGCTACGAGTATTTTCATTCTTTTGGAGTGCGACGGCCTGCCGTCGCTTTGTCATAGAGTCACTCTTGATAATCAGGTTGATAATCGCGCGCAAATGGTGGGTCCGATCGTCGAGTCGCGATTTACCAAAGCGACGGCAGGCCGTCGCACTCCAAAGGAGTCCTTGCTACTAAAAGTCCCGTATGGTAACAGTCAGCCCAGAGTTGGTCGAGCGCACGTCAATCTTTTACGAGGACTTTACATGGACATCTTCATCTACCGAAACGGCACTGATAAGGTCGAAGAATCACACGAAGTCGCACTCATTCCTGATCTGATCAAGGATGAAAATGTCGTCTTCTGGGTAGACTTTGAAGCACCTACTCAGGCTGACGACCAGGTCCTTCTGGACGTCTTCAAGTTTCATCCACTAACTGTCGAAGATTGTCGCGCTACTCGTCACCATCCCAAAGTCGAAGAGTTCCCTGACTACTTGTATTTCATCGTTCATGCCATTCGAACTGATGCGAGTCCGGACCGTTTCAACACAGTCGAGTTGGATGGATATCTCGGATCCAATTACGTGGTGACTTACCATCACGAGATGTTCACGAGCGTGGACAAAGTCAAACAGATAGTAAGAGTGAGCCCAGTCACGTGCCAACGCGGCGCCCCTTTTATTCTTCATCACGTGATTGACAGCATCGTGGATGAGTACCTGCCGGTGATGGACGACTTTGACGAGCGCATCAATAGTCTTGAAGACAATATCTTTTCACTTCGCAAACCAAATAACGAGATTCTTGAAGAGATTCTCGGCCTGAAGCGTAGCCTGTTACGTGTGAAACGAATCTCCTCAAAGCAGCTGGAGGTTTTGTATCGGATGAGTCACGGGCAGTTTCAACTGATAAGTGGACCAGTGCTGCCGTTCTTCAGAGATATCTTTGATCATCTGGTGAGGGTTACAGATCTCGCTGAGAGTTATCGCGATCTGATCAGTGGCTCGCTCGAGGCGTATCTTTCCGTGGTTTCAAATCGACTGAACGAAATCATGAAGGTACTGACGATCTTCTCAGCAATTATGCTACCTCTGACATTTATTGCCGGAGTTTACGGTATGAACTTTGACAACATGCCAGAGATCCACTCGCGTTACGGCTATTACGCGACCTGGGTAATCATGATCGTAATCGCCGTGGGTATGCTGTATTGGTTCTGGCGAAGAGGTTGGATTGGGCGCAGAGATTTGGAAGAAGGATGAGCCACAGATGAAACATGGATTTGATTAATGCTGCGAACAATGATCACTCCGGAGGAGTGCAATGTTTATAGTCTCTCCAGAGCTGCATGGTTCCGCACTCCTTTGGGAGTGCCATGTCCTTCCGTGAAAGCAATTGGTTGGCCATAACTGCCTTTCTTCGGGGTCATTGCGCGCGGAAACATTGCTCCCCTAAAGGAGTGCCGGTTTTCTTTAGTTCGCGATCTATAAACATCGCACTCCTAACGGAGTGGGACCGCGGTACTGACTAATTGATTTGAGCTTCCGTTCTGGTAGGTGTTTCCCGAATTAAATTGGGTTGCTTTGATCTAATTCGTCCTCTTCATCGAACGACCCATCCGGACTCGGAACGTGATCGTCGGACTCTTCGGAATCAGAACCTCCAAAAGACTCTTCCAAATCTTTCAGTGTTTCCTTTTCTGTAGCCTCTTCTTCTCTTTCACGAAGTGGATCAGGTCTCTTTGCTGCTCGGTCCATTGTTCACCCCCTTAGAAAAGTCGCATCATCTCAGCCGCGAAGGTCAGCACGGTCGCGGCATAAATTCCAGCAACCCAGTCATCACACATAATGCCGAGTCCGCCATGCAACCGCTCCATATCGCGTGCAGGATAGGGCTTAACAATGTCGAAAAAGCGAAAAAGAATAAACGAAACCATGATCCAGATTGGTGTGGATAAGATCGGCATCAATGTTGGTATTAACGAAATGAGTTGGCCCGCAACCTCATCGACAACAACCTTGCCTGGATCTTTACGGCCCATGATTCGTTCAGTTCGCGAAGCGGCCCAAATGCCTAAGAGAGTGATGATCTGGATCGTAAGTACTAGAGTGAACTCAAATCCCAGCAACTCACCAAAGGCCTTTGTTCTTAGTAATAGATAAATACCGACTCCCACTAACGAACCCCATGTTCCCGGAGCAAGTGGTATGAATCCGACACCGAAGGTAGCTATGGCTAAAGCGAGTAAATCAAGTGGACCACGCGCAGAGGTTGGGATGACAACGTCGCGAGTCACGACTGTCGGATTGAGTTCGTCGCTTGATTCTTTTACTGACACAGTTCTTTTCTTCTCTGTTTATCTTCTGTTTGACGAGCTTTAGAGTCTCTTGCAAAATTCCTCACTCCGGAGGAGTGCGATGTTTATAGTATTGAGCGCCAGCCGCATCGCACTCCGTAGGAGTGACATGTGAGTGTTGTCCACGACTAATCTTCATTTCTCATGCGACACTGGTAAAGCAAGGGACTAATTTTTTTCCACATAGCACTCCTACGGAGTGCGACTATTAACGACCCCTTGTCCTATAAACATCGCACTCCTGCGGAGTGAGGACGGGCCTCCAAATTCTTACTCGGTACCTCTAAACAACGCACAACAAACTAAAGTTCGTCGGACACAGAGGAAACAGAGAGAAGAACTAGACAATCCTTCCAATCAAATCGTACTCATGCGCGGCAGTTATCTCGACGTTAACAAATTCACCTTCAGCCGGAATCATTCCATCAGGCACGTCGTTAATCAGCACACAACCATCGATGTCCGGCGCTTGTGTTTCCATTCTGCCCTGCCAGAGCAGTTCACTCTCTTTTGATTCGCCTTCAAACAAAACACGTACAACTTCTCCGATGCGTCTCTTGTTGTTCCTCTTCGAAATGCGACTCTGCTCCTTCATCAAACTGGTTCGACGTCTCGCGGCGACTCGATGAGCAACCTTGCCAGGAAGATCAAACGCCGGAGTTCCTTCCTCGTCGGAATAAGTGAACACACCAACACGATCAAACTCGATGTTCTTAATAAAGCTCATCAGCTCTGCAAAATCATCTTCAGTCTCGCCGGGAAAACCGGTAATGAAAGTTGTACGCACCGCGATGTTCGGCACGCGCTTTCGCACTCGTTCGATCAAACGCTCAAGACTCCTACGATTGCCGCCGCGCTTCATTAACTTCAAAACATTCTGTGAAGCGTGCTGCAGTGGCATATCGAGGTACTTCACTGCTTTTGACTCTTCAGCAATAGCATCCAAAAATGAATCGCTAATATGCGTTGGATAGGTGTACATCACACGGACCCATTCGATGCCGTCCGTCTTTCCCAACTCCCGAATCAGGCGTGCTAAAGCGTCTTGTTTACCGAGATCTTCACCGTAACGAGACGAATCCTGTGCAACCAGAATTAACTCCTTGACTCCTTCCTCCGCCAGTTGATGGGCCTCGGCCACGATGGAACCAAATCGCCGACTGCGGAAGTGTCCACGCATTTGCGGAATGAAACAGAACGCGCAGGGCCTATCGCAACCTTCAGCGATCTTTACAAACGCATAGTGCGACGGTGTAGCAAGAATGCGCGGAGTTGATTCATCGTAGAGGTAAGTCGCTGTCTGGTTGCCTAGCGGAACGACGGGCAGCGAACGCATATTCGTCTTTGGATCGCAAACCGCAAGAATGTCGTTGATTTGCGAGGTGCCAATGAAAGCATCCACCTCCGGCATTTCTGCTTTTAACTCGTCGCGATATCTCTCAACGAGACAACCGGCGACAACCAGTCGCTTCACCTTTCCGGTTGCTTTTAGTTGGGCTGCTTCGAGAATCGTGTCAATCGATTCCTGTTTCGCGGAATCAATAAAACCGCACGTATTAACGACAATAGTGTCGGCCTCTTCTGCATTTGGTGTGATTTGATAACCGTGATGTTGGAGTTGACCCATCATTACCTCGCTATCAACGAGGTTCTTGGGACAACCCAGACTAATAAAACCAACTTTGTTCATCTTCAGCATATTTCAGATTTAAGATTTAAGATTTCAGATTTGCCGAAAGTCCCACGAACTTTAGTTTGTCGACCGATTGGATTTCACGAACCGCATTTCCAGTCGCTAGTTTTTAATCACGCTCGACAAATTAAAGTTCGTCGGACTTTCGGCAAATCTTAAATCTTAAATCTGAAATCTGAAATTCCTCATCCTTTCAAGCCAGTGCCGACTCTCTTCAACCGGTAGTTCGCAAAATTCAATTCAACCTTAAACGGAGTCTGCCCAGATGCGCCTTCAAGCAGAACTGTTTTAGGTAATGTCAGACCGCTAACGTCCTGAGAAACAATGCGTGCTTTCAACTCGGTGTGGCCAACAACCGGATCTGTGTTGTTCGCCTCGTATCCGGTCAGCACATAACCATTGCTCGTACGCAACAATGTCGGCTTAACCGTTCCCTGCGCAGTTCGCAGCTCAGTCATCAGCAGGTCCTTGTTCATGACAACGTTGACTTCAACTCCGCTTTCCGTAAATGAAAGCACATAACCCGACGCCTGCTCTTGCATCACAAAGTGGTCGAGTTTCTCAGGTATTAACCAGGTCAACATAAAGGGAGCCCAGCTCATTAAGAAACCGGTGGCGGAGAGTTCGACTCCCTTCGCAAGATTATCCAGAGTCTCTGCAGTCGCTTTCGGTGGCTTCGGACCTACGACTTGATGAGTGACCTGAATATGTCCCTCACGATCTGCAATGATCGAAAACCTTAGTCGACTTGCGAGGCGCATTGCCGCGGGCCGTTGCGCAGCTGGGAGACCTTTGAAGATTAGCGGCCAATTGGGAAACATCGAAGCCCGAATTTCACTCAAACCCTGTCGGCGCAATGTCGAGTACGCGCTGCGAGTGTCTTCCAGTAGCTTTTTATCGTCGCGCGTCGACTGTGAAAACGTTGGAGTGTGAAGAATGAGTAATGCTGCGATGCAAGCCAACACCTTTGGAGTGCGGTGGCCTGCCTTCGCTTTGTTGAAGCGTTTTTTGAAATCCACGAAAGACTTACTCCTCAACTTGCTAGTGCGTGTATGACAAAGCGACGGCAGCCCGTCGCACTCCAAAAATCACTCCGCGCTTTCCAACGATGCGAGTATCCGCTGAACTTCGCGCAATTCAATATTTGAGAGTTGCTGCTTCCCAAATCTGACCCGGTTGTACGCTCTCGTAATAAGAGTGGCGTCGCGAGTGCCAATCCGATCCGCAAACTCCAACGGCGTTAAATGTTTCTCTCGCTGAAAACCACGTTTCTCCATCAACGCTAACAGTTGTTCATAGAATGCAATTGCGGAATGCGAGTCTTCTTCGCGAATCGTTAGTCGAAGTGCTCGCTTCCAACCAAAACGCTTTACTCGCGTAATGAGAAAAATGGTTGTTACGACTAATATCAATGCCAAGGCAACGAGTGCGAGCGAAAGGATGTCGGACGGCAGCTTCTGACGAACCATCGATAAAATGTTCGACGCCATACTGGCGTAGTCAAAGACCCGATTATGAATCGACGTTGCCAATGATCTTTGTTCCTGCTTGTCGTACCCAACCACATATTGAAACCAAACAAGCTCGAGTGCCTCTGCGTATTTCTTAAATTGAGCACTGAGTCCGGTGCGAATCGGTTGGGTGCGACCAGCTGGAGGCGTCGGATCAAAAGTCACCCACGAACGGCTTTCAGGAAAATAGACTTCGACCCAGGAGTGCGCATCGCTTTGTCGTACAGTAAAAGCGCCGGCAGCTTCGTTGTACTCACCTGGTAAGAAGCCATTCACAACGCGAGCGGCGATTCCATGTGTTCGCAGCAACACCGCCATCGCGGTTGAGAAGTATTCGCAGTGACCAGCTCTGACGTTGAATAAAAAGTCTGCAAGAGGATCCGGACCGCCCGCCTTCATCTGCAAGGAATAGCCATACGAGTTCTGTAATTCGGATTCGATGGCTTTAGCTACATCGTAACGATTCCATGCTTGTGATTTCAGAATGATCGATGTGGCGAGTTTTGGAATTCGCGGATCTAACCTATCGGGTAGTTGCAAGTAGCGATAAGACGAAGGCGAGTAGGGTCGTAAATCATCACGCAAAACCTGGACGGGAGGGTCAGTCGTATCGGAGATCGCTTTGTAAATGAGCCTGTCAAATTCATGACGACGTGATTGCACAGAGCCTTCAGCATCTACCTGGATGTACGGGAAATCTCCTTGCAGTCCAACCAAACGAGGCGCTGCGAAAAGAACTGGCGACTCGAGGGGCTCGAGAAAAATGGTTTGGGTAGTCAGCCGGTGTACGGCTTCAGCAGTATCCAGTTGGAAAAAACCACGGTTACTTGTTCGCTGTCCGCCCGATCGCGCTTCCGCCGATTTCTTCCAACCTCGGCCGGTGAATTCGTCAAGTGCGACACCTCGCCATCGCAACATACTCGGCGGCGTGGAGTCTTCAATTCGGACGCGCATCACTATGTCGTCGTCCTGTTTGAGACTTCCGATCTCACCCAGTGTGACGTTCTCCGAAAACCCGATAAAGTGCGAGAGACCACCGCTGGTTCTGGTGAGGGCAGCCGCACCAGATCGTGGTGCGATTAAAAAGAGTGGCAATGCCAGGACAAAGATCAGAAGCAGGAGTGCAAGAGCTACGAATGGGAGTCGCGCGGACTCTGCGTGTCCCCGCCGCCGTTTTTCAGACCTACGAAACACGCGAGAATCCGGAGGAACGAGCAAGCGAGTTTCTGTATGCGAAACAGCACGGCGCGCCTTCTGGATTTCGAAAGCTGTAACCGCAGCGACTCCCGTTAGTAAGTAAAGACTTAGCGTGCCCAGGAACGTCGGACTAAAACTCAGGCCTGCCGCGAGCAGAACTTCGAAGAACGAAATGAGATAAAGAAAGACCCAATCACGATCCTTTTTGACCTGCAGCAGTTTGACAGCGGAAAGAAAGAGAATTAAGTGCGCGAGAGCATTCACTCCCAGCCGTTCAACTGGTTCACCGGTACTTTTTTGATATTGCCAGTCAGCATAAAAGAGCGGGATAGAGAGTAAGACGATCCCCAAACCAACACGTTCCGGAAGTTGCCACTTTGTATCTTCGAGAGTCCAACAAACGATCATCAGGATCAGAAAAAGCAGCGCCAGGCCATAGCTCAGCCCTCCCGCCAGCATTAGCGCCAGCATAGCGACGCCTATCATTGCGTAGGAAATTGCCCGGAAATAGCTGATGAACTTCATTTGGATACTGAGTCGTTAGGCTAATTCGATGCCTCGGCGATCCGATTGACTGCTCGCACTTGCGACTCTTCGTCTGCTGGACGCCATTTTGCGTGAGCAGTCGCGAAGGAGCAAGCGACACCAACCCCAGGGCAGTTGGGAAGGGGGCAAGCGACACCTACCCCGAGCAGTTGGGAAGGGGGCAAGCGACACCTTCACAAAACAGAATTAAAAGCGCAGTTGGGAAGGGGGCAAGCGGCACCTACACAAACCGAAACCAACCAGACGGAAATTTTTCGTCTATCTGACGAATTGAAGGTGGAAAATCAAAAGGAGGTAGCATCAGATTGATAAAACGGAAATCTCCGGTGTTGATATTTTTGTTGCTGTGCCACAGTCGATAAGTGTTTGTAAGCAGGTACTTCGATCTACTTCGCTTGAAGTTCTTGATCGCGGCCGCAATATGACGGTATGACAAATGTATAAAGCAGTCGCGACATAATTGCGATACCGGAGCTGGAGGCTATACAAGAGCGGCAATCGATAGAGGGATAAACACTAACCTCTACTTCTTCATCCTGATCTCAAACAACTTCGGCCACAGCTTGCCGGTCACAAATAATCGGCCACTCGCCTCATCGTAAGCGATGCCATTCAGCACCGCTTCTTCATCATGCGCGCCACTTTGCGAAACCAAATCAGCGCAGTCCATCGATGCAGTCACTGCGCCAGTTTGAGGATTGATTGTGACGATTCGTGTGCTGTGCCAGATGTTTGCGTAGATTTCACCCTTTATGTACTCCAGCTCGTTGAGTTGGCGAACCGGTTGGCCATTTTCTGTTACAGCAATCGTACGTATAACTCTAAAACTGTTCGGGTCGAGAAATCTAAGACGATTCGAGCCATCGCTCAGAATCAACGATTGGCCATCGGTCGTAAGTCCCCAACCTTCGCCTTCATAGTTGAACTGACCCAGTCGTTCGAAAGTCTGATAGTCGTAAATGAAGCCGATTTGATGTTGCCAGGTTACCTGATAGACCTTGTTATTTAAGACTGTCATTCCTTCGCCAAAATACTGTGGCGCGAGATCGACTTTCTTCAATGTCTGCCCGGAATCCAAATCAACTCTACGCAAGGTTGATCTGCCTTCCTCGCCCGTACTCTCCAAAAGTTTGCCGTCACGGAAGACAAGGCCCTGTGTGAAAGCATCAGGGTCGTGCGGATAGACCCTAACGATCTCGTAAGTGTAGTTTGGTATTTTTCCGTTTGATTCAACTAAAGTAGCTTTGCCAGGCTGACAGGAAGAAAACGCGATGGCGAATAGAAGTGCAGTTGAAAATATAATGATCGAGTTCATGGGTTGGATTGAGCCACAGATCGCACTTGGAAGGAGTCATACCACCTCGCGGTAGCGGGTGGGTGTGCAGCTTGCTCCGCAGATTTGCTCTCGACTGCGTACCCACCCGCTACCGCGAGGTGGTACTGACTGTTTCCAAGTGTCTAATCATTGGTCCGAAACAATTAACGGCTGCGCTTGCGAACGTTCCTCCAGATACGCCGTCAGATTTGCTTTATTGGCCTCCGAGATCCGATGAATCTTCACGCCCAGGAACCACTTCCGCTTCTGGTCTTCACCGATTCTTCGAGTGTTAACGATCGATACGACCGCCTCTAACGTCGAGCCCGTGAGTTTGACTCTAACCAAAAGCAATCCACCAACTCGCGTCAATTGTTCTTCCGAAAATCTCGAGCCGACTAACGAAAGGCCCATCCCGAATCTATTGATCGATTCGCAGTGACCTCTTGATGGTGCTGAATAAGTAGCCTTGCCTGGGTTCGAAGTCGTATCAATCAAAGAAATTTCCGTTGGCAGGTGTACTGGATATCTTGGACTCAGTCGCCGGTGAGCAAATGTTTTTGTCGTTTTTGGCTGTCCGAGTTTGCCGAGTGGATCAAAACCGCGGAAGGTATGCCCACAGCTCTTGCACCGCAACTTACGAACTCCCGCCAGCCTCGCTAGAGCAAACGCACCATCGCCTTCGATCTTTTCGCTTTGACATTTGGGACAATTCATCTCGTCCGGTTAAGTATTCGCTGAGATGGAAAGACTGTAGAGTTTACTATCTAACTAAGGTTGGCGCATTAATCAGAAAGGAAATGTAAGAAACGACAGGATTGTCGCGCTGGGAGCGCAGGCGTCCTCGCCTGCCCGCAGAACCTACAAAGGCTTTGATGAGCACGCGCAGGCGGAGACGCCTGCGGTCCCAGCACGAGAGGGCTCACTCATAGCGCAGGGCAATCATTGGATCAACTTTTGTTGCCCGTCGTGCTGGAACCCAGCAGGCCAGCAAGGCTACCAGCAAGAGTAGAAGAGCAATTGAAATAAAGGTTACCGGATCAGTTGCACTCACGCCGAAGAGTAGACTCTTGATTGTTCGTGTCAAAGCGAATGCGGCAACAACTCCTAGTAAAACTCCGGCTAATGTCAGTTTCATTCCGTCGCCAATCACCAGTCTTAAAACATTCCCTCGCTGCGCACCCAACGTCATTCGCAATCCGATTTCACGTGTCCGTTGTGTGACCGCGTACGACATAACGCCATAAATTCCGATACTTGCCAACGCCAGCGCGAAGAGCGCAAACACACTCAACAACATCATTGAAAATCGCCTTGGCGCAACTGATTGGCCAACGATCTCTTCCATCGTACGCACGTTGAATATAGCTTGATCTTTGTTCAAGGCTGCTATCTGATCTCGAACGGCTGATGTAAGACTCGATGGATCTACGTTTGTCCTGCTGAGTAGATTTATCCGGCGTACGTAGCCGGGCAAACGATCAGGCGGAATCTGATTAAACGCCAGATAAAACTGCGGTGTGCGAACCGTCTGACTTTCGAGACTATCTTGTTCCACATGGCCCACCACTCCAATAATTTCATATTTGGGCGACCCCTCTCGCGACTGACTTATTTGCTTCCCAATTGGATCCTCGTTCTGAAAATATTGGGCAAGTGCCTCATCAATGATCATAACAAGAGGCGTGTCGGGTGTGTCCTGTGGAGTAAACACGCGACCTCTCTTTAATTGAATTCCCATCGCGTCGAAATATCCGGGACTTACGGTGTAGCGAACAGCGCCTGTTTCCTGCCCAGGCTCTGGCAATGGTCGACCTTGAATAAAAAAGGTAGGGTGATTTGCGACTCCGAGCGGCAGGCCATTCGATATCGCGAAAGCAGTCACACCGGGAATACGCGTAACGTTCTCCTGCAATTGCCTGAAGAATGACGCAACCTGGTTACCGTCTGGATTATTAACAGATACTTGCATCGTGAGAAGTTTCCGCGCGTTAAATCCGGGATCGACTTGTAAGACGTTGCGAAAGCTTTTAACGAGCAGACCAGCACCAACCAGGAGTGTCAGCGTCAATGCGACTTCACACACAACCAAGCCGCTTCGCAAATACTGCCGACGGTCTGATGCACCGCGATCACCTTCCTTTAAACAGTCCGTCAAATTCAGACGTGAAGACTGTATTGCTGGAGCCAGTCCAAATAAGAGACCCGTCACGAGCGACACACCAATGGTGAAAATCAGCACACGTGAGTCAATGTTTGCTTGAGACAACCTCGGTATCTCTGCAGGCAATTGATTCGCTACGAGACTCGTGCCCCAATATGCGACCAGCATGCCCAGTAAGGCTCCGATGAGGGACAACATGATGCTCTCAGTGAGTAATTGTCGAATGATTCGGCGCCGACTTGCTCCAAGTGCAACACGCACCGATATCTCTCTTCGACGCGTAGATGCGCGCACGAGCAGTAAGTTAGCAACGTTCGCGCAGGCGATTAGCAGAACAAGCCCAACGGAACCAAGAAGAATCAACAGCGGCTGACGCACATCGCCAACAAAACTCTCTTGTAACGATGTCAGGTATGCACGACGACCCGTGTTGGACTTGGGATACTCTTGCTCTAACCGCTGATAGATTACGTTGAGTTGGGTTTGAGCCTGCTGAAGTACAACTCCTGACCCCATGCGAGCAACAACTCTGATTCCCGGATCTGATCCTCGTGCTTTGAAGCGATCAGCGGAAAGACCGATAGGCACCGAAACATCCGCTGGCTGCTCAAATTCGAAACCTCTCGGAGCAACACCAATCACAGTGAAGCTCTGATTATTGAGTGTTATTTGTTTACCGATGATTCCTTGATCGGAGGCGAATCTGCGAGTCCACAATCCGTAACTGATGATTGTGGTCGGAGTCACGCCAGGCCGATCGTCTTCAACGAGAAAGTCTCGTCCCAGCGCGGGCGAAACTCCAAGTGTTGAAAGAAAACCAGCTGAGACGAGTCGGCCTTGTAAACGTTCAGGCTCACCAGCACCAGTTAAGTTAAAATTCTCGTTGCCACGCACCGCAGAGGTTGAACTGAAAATGTTTCGATCATCCTTCCAGTCGGCAAAATTCGGATAGGATACCGCCCCTCCAGAAGCGCCTTCACCGATCATTACGAGTTGCTCCGGCGATTGATATGGAAATGGCCTTAATAGAACGGCGTTTACAATACTGAAGGTGGCAGTGTTCGCTCCGATGCCAAGTGCGAGAGTGAGCACAATAATGAGTGTGAAGCTCGGATGCTTCAGAAGCATTCGACCGCAATAACGAACATCTTGCAAAAGTGTTTCCAGGAATCCACCGCCTTTAACGTCGTAAGCAAGGTCGCGAATGCTTCCGACGTTGCCAAAACTTTCCATTGCCGATCGCCTCGCTTCCTCGGGCGTCATGCCGCGTTCACGATTTGCGTCGGCCTCCAGTTCTATGTGGGCCTTCATTTCTTCGTCGATTTCGTTTAATACTTCGTCGCGCCGTAAGAGTGCGCGGAGACGGGCAATGAGAATGTTTAGGAACTTCATACATTTAAACTTTCTGCTTACTTCCAAGGAGTTTGGACCTTGGACTTTCGGGACCTTGGACTTTCGGGACTTTGGACTTCTACGTAGCTTCGCGCATTTTCGCTACTACCAAAGCCAACCGATCCCAACTCTCTTCCTCGATCTTCAATTGTCTTTGTCCGGCCTTAGTCAGTTTGTAAAACTTCGCTCGGCGACCCGTCTCGTTTTCGCCCCACTTCCCGCTAACCCAACCTTTAAGCTCAATGCGATAGAGAGCCGGATAAAGCGCCCCTTGCTCGACGTGCAGCATATTGTCTGACATGGTGCGTAGTCGCTGGATGATTCCGTAACCATGCAAGGGGCCGAGGGACAGGGCTTTGAGAATCAGCATGTCGAGAGTGCCCTGAAGGAGATCAGCTTTTGGATTAGTCATCTGTTGCCCAACGAGTTCACACACCTAAACGTTTTAGGCATGGTAACACGGAGGATGCCTAAGATGGCAAGGCATGCGGCTGAAATGTCCGATATGCTTTAGCTTGTCGTGACGTAATGAAGCGGTGCGTAGTTAAAGTACGGGTCGCTTTATTACATCACGACAAGCTAAAGCATATCGGACATTATTACTCGGAGCTTCGCACACCAACTTCATCGAGGTGACGAAGGAGATCAGCCGGATCGTTATAGACGCGGTAAGCCCCGGCGCGTTCAAGTTCTTCGCGACCGTACCCACCAGACAGCAGTCCTACACCGAGCGCTCTCGCACGTCGTGCGGCTAATAAGTCCCAAATGCTGTCGCCAACAACGACACAATCTTTGATAGGTGTTCCAAGTTTTTCTGCTGCCGCAAGAAATAGATCAGGGTCAGGTTTGGCGTAACGAACTACATCGCGCGTGATGATCGGCACGTCTTGCGAAACACCAAGTAACCGAAGTGATTTATTCGCACTTTCGATCCGTCCACTCGTAGCAATGGCCCAGGGAACTCCTGACGAAGTCAGGTACGCCAACAAGTCTGTCGCGCCAGGCAGTGGTCGAACCTGAGAGGCGTAACGAGCGAATGCCTCCGCGTGAAACTGTTGTAATCGCTCAGCGTCTTCGGTAGAGACAGTGTGTCCCGTCTCACGTAAGAGAGCATTTACAAAGAGGCCTCCACTCATTCCAATCTGACGATGAATACGCCAAACAGCCAGATGAATTCCCCCTGCCTCAAGCGCCTCACGCCAGGCGAGCACGTGCTGATAAACACTGTCTACAAGTGTGCCGTCCAGATCGAAAAGGAAGGCGGGTAGGGTTCTCGAGGTTTGATAACCCTGAGTTTCGCGTTGTGTCATTTGAGCATCTTACTTCAGGGCCAGTGGAGATCAGCAAGAGACCAAAAGTAACCAAACATGAACCTCCGAACAAAGCGCAGTCAGGAAGGGGCAAGCGATCCGGACATGAATCAAAACTAAAGGCGCGGTTTTAGTTTTGGTTCATGTCCGGATCGTTTGCCCCTTCCTGACCGCGCTTATGTGAGGTTCACCGGTTTGCAATGATCGTTGCCGATTTCCGATTGCCGACTTGTTGCGGGACTCCAACTCGCACAAACCGGCAAGCCCGATGAATCGGGACTGGAAATCGGCAATTATTAGTCGTAACGCAGTGCAATCAGTGGGTCCACTCGTGTTGCCCTGCGCGCAGGAATGTAACAAGCCACAAGCGCAACGACGAGCAGCGTCAGTGAGACAACAACAAACGTCGTGACGTCCGTTGGCTTCACGCCAAACAAAAGTGTCGACACCAATCGCGTCAATGCAAGTGAGCCGGCGACACCAATAATCAGACCAATCACCGTCAGCGCCATTCCACTCCGTAGTACGGCTTTTAGTACGTCAAACGTACTGGCGCCGAGAGCCATCCGGATTCCAATTTCATTCCGCCGGCGCGCGACTGAATACGATAAAACGCCGTATAGACCAATTGACGCGAGCAGTAATGCCAGGAGTCCAAAAAAGGAAGCCAGACGTGCGATCAGGTTTTGTTGAACCAGGGAGCGTGCGATGTGATCTTCCAAACTCACCACATCGTCGACCGGCAAGTTCGTATTGACTTCCCTTAATACCCGACGCACAGCTGGTATCACAGTTTGATTATCAGCGGAGACTCGCAAAATAAAATTACTGACTGGTTCAGGCATCTGTTTCGTCGAGTAGTAGACCATCGAGCGCGGTCGCTCTCTCAAGTTTTGATACTTAGCATCCTTGACGACTCCGATGATCTCAAATTCGCCAGGCTTGTCGCTGGATTTTCCAAAGTGTTTTCCGAGCGGAGATGTATTCGGATAAAAACGTTCCGCCATTGTCTCGCTAACCACCGCAAACTTCTGTGTCTGTTCGATATCCTGTCGAGTGAATGTGCGGCCGCTCACCAGTGGTATTCCCATCGCTTTGAAGTAATCTTCTCCGACGGTGTTTTGTCGAACGACAATCGCATCACCCTGGGGTGGCGTTTGATCGGCTGTGGAAATTGGGCTATGCCACCCGCCCTGATGGAAGACGAAAAATGAAAAGGCTGCTGCCTCTACTCCCGGCACGCGCCTGACACGATCTTCGACTTCCACTAGCAAGTTCGCGAGTTGCGCGTCCTTATAACCGCTGCTGGCAGTATCGATTTCAAAAAGAAGCGCATTCTTCTCTTTGAATCCAGTCGGAATGTCCTGCAGGTTTTTTAACGTACGCACAAACAGTCCCGCACCAACCATCAATATGAGAGACAAAGCCACTTGAGCTACGACTAGTGCTTTACCGATACGGCTCTGAGAATTCCCGTGAAGTGGTCCCTTACCATCTTTTAGCGTTGCGTTTAAGTCGACTCGGGTTGCATTCAACGCTGGTGTGGCACCGAATACGAGAGCGGAAACCACCGATGCAATTAAGCTAAAGGTTAGGATTCGAGCGTTTGGTGTGACGTCTAGCGGAAGTGGACGTGGGCCATCAGACGCCATTGACACGAGCATCTGACTTCCCCACCACGCAAGCGCCACCCCGGCCGTCCCGGCGACTGTAGCCAGGATCAAACTTTCAGTTAACAATTGTCGAACAAGACTCCAACGTCTCGCACCGAGCGCCAGGCGAAGCGCAATTTCCTTCTTTCGAACCGCGGCACGCGCGAGAAGCAAGTTGGCGATGTTCGCACAAGAGATCAGCAAGACCACTCCTACGACGGCCATCAGAATCTTCAACGGCAGCGCAAAATCAGATCGAATTCCATTTATGCCCTTGCCAGCCGGGGTCAACTCAACAAACGCATGCTGCATATTCTGTACATTCTCTGCAGAAGGTTGCGGACCTGCCCAATCCTGAAGAAAACGACTAAAGGCAACACTAACTGCGGCGTTTGCTTGCTGGATGTTTACATCGTTCTTCAGCCGTCCAATTAGATACAACGACTGCGCATCCTTCTTATTCCTGCCGTTCCAGTGTGCCGGCGGCATCTGCGGCTCCATTGCGAGTGGTATCCAAAGGTCCGGTGCAGTTCCCACAGTGGTTCCCGTAAAACTTTTCGGCACGACTCCAATGACTGTGTACTGGGTATTGTCGATTATGATCTTGCTGCCGACGGGATTGGTCTCTCCACTAAGACGCTGTCTCCATAGTGCGTCGCTGATCACTGCGACCGGATGCATTCCCGTGACCTTGTCGTCTTCATCTGTAATCAAACGCCCCAGGCCGGCATTGAGTCCCAGTGTGGGGAAATATGAACCAGAAACAAGCTGCACTTCCAACCGTTTAGGTTCTGCATCCTGCGAACCGATAATGCCGTGAACGGTCCATGTTATGCTGAGAATCGCACCGACATCTTTAAAAACTTCGTTGTGCTGTCGCAGATCTTGATAGAACGGATAAGAGAAGAGATCGGTGCTTTCGTTTGGAAATCCATCAGTCAATCCGCCACTCTCGCCCTTACCAAACAACACGAGTCTGTCAGGTTCGTGCACTGGAAGTGATTTCAACAAGACTGCATCAAGCAAACTGAAGATGGCAGTGTTGGCGCCAATTCCAAGTGTCAGCGTGACAACAGCCACCAGCGAAAAGGCGGGGTTCTTGATTAAAAGGCGAATGCTATAGCGAATATCACGAATCAGGTCTTCCATAAACTTCACGCTCCGAGCATCCCGACACTCTTCTTTTGAGAGGTCGACATTTCCAAAAGCCTTCAAGGCCGTGTAATACGCCTCATCCGGCTTCATTCCGGATTTCAGGTTTTGCTCTGCGTCGCGTTCGAGGTGATAGCGCAACTCGTCAGCAAGTTCCTGTTCCAGTTTGTCTCGTTTGAGAAGAGCTCTCAGCCGGCGCTTAACTCTCGCAAAGGACATCTGCTTCACCCTACGCGTCGCGGAGTACGGTCGCGACGGCGCCAGAAAAGAGTTCCCACTGCTTACGCTGGGCATCAAGTTGCTTGCGGCCAGCGGCGGTTAACTCATAGAACTTTGCTTTGCGGTTATTGTCGGACGGGCCCCACGTCGCCACGATTAACTCTCGTTCTTCGAGGCGATGGAGAGCAGGATATAGCGCGCCTGGAGTTACGCTCAGAACTTCACCAGAGATCAGTTGTAGACGTTGCATTACGTCCCAACCGTGAAGTGGTCCCGAGCGCAGGATACGAAGCAGCAAGAGCTCCAGGGTCCCCTGCAGAAGATCCGCTTTGGGCTTTTTCATTCTCGTCTCCTATTGACGTTCGATAGGAGCCGCAGTTTAGTGAGTTTCCTATCGAGTGTCAACAGGAGGAGCAGGAGCAGGAGCAGGAGCAGGAGCAGGAGCAGGAGCAG
>DASYPT010000026.1:0-17984 GCA_036006355.1 Pyrinomonadaceae bacterium
AACTGAGGGCCTGGTTGGTTGCGTCACGACAAGACAGACGCGTATCGGACAGCAGGACAAAAAAAGTGCGACTGTGGTTTGTCGTTGTAACGTTGTTTGTATGCATGGCTGTAGCGGTCGTTTGGGTTTTGCATAAACGACGAGGTGGCGAGATTGCCCTTCGCGTTGTTCCACCGCAGGCATTAGCGAGTCCGTCTGTTGCAGTAGTTGTAACTCCTTCCCCAAGTCCGTCTTTGACTTCGTCGCCAATTGCTTCACCCGATCCATCTGAAGAACCTTCTGTCGTAATTACACCGCAAGCAACACCTGCAGCCTCGCCAGAAGGTTTTGTGGGTACGCTGAATTTGATCGTTCCTGTTGCCGGGGTTCGACGCGAACAACTTATAGATACCTTTAGTGAAGCGCGTTCAGAAGGTCGAACCCACGATGCGATCGACATACCAGCCCCAGCTGGAACGTCGGTACTGGCAGCGGCAGATGGCGAAATCATAAAGCTGTTTCATAGCGACCGTGGCGGTACCACGATCTATCAGCTCAGCGCCAATCGAAAGCTCGTGTTCTACTACGCTCATCTGCAAGGCTATGCTCCAAACCTTCAGGAGGGTCAATACGCTCATCAAGGAGATGTGATTGCCTACGTTGGCGACACTGGAAACGCAGGACCAGGCAATTTCCATTTGCACTTCTCTATCGCCATCCTCGGCGACCCAAAGCGATACTGGGAAGGCACCAACATAAATCCCTATCCTCTGCTCCGTCGCTAGTAGTCGGGAAGGGGGCAAGCGACCAAACAACCACAATTGAAAGCGCAGTTGGGAAGGAGGCAAGCGGCGAAACACATATCCAAACCAACAAGACATTGAGCGCGCCCCCGCAGGTTGAAGGCCCCAATATTTCACTGCACTCTTAACTTGAGGACGTGGATCCTGCGGGCGGGCGCTCAGGGTCTTGTTGGTTTGGCTTGTGTCTGTTCGCTTGCCCCCTTCCCAACTGCGCTTTCAATTGTGGTTGTTTGGTCGCTTCCCCCTTCCCAACTGCGCTTTCAATTGTGGTTGTTTGGCCGCTTGCCCCCTCCAACTGCAGCGTTCAGAGTTTTTCCTCAATTGCTACCTGCACTGTTCGCTTACCGTTCAGTCCTGACGTCACAACCGTAGAAACCTGCTTCATTTCCAAGGCAACTACTCAAGCGACCTGAGGGAACACCTGTTGCTGTTAAGCCAAGTGACTCCCAATATCACTGCATGCTGGTCCTATTTAATCCAGACCAGTCGAAGAGGTATCCGATGAAGATCTATGTCAGAAGATGTTTAGTCTCAGCGCTTTTGTTGGTCTTTGCTTTTACCGGCTGCGTCCAAAACAACACGAATACTCCGACGTCCACGGTCCAGCCATCGTCAGCACCGTCACCCACTGCATCTCAACAGCCCACGACAGAGGCACGATCGCAAGTGACACTGCCTGTGCTTGATGCTCTCCTGGCAAACGATACTTTCGTTTCAGAGTTAAGAACGAAGGTTCAAATTACAGACGATCAAGTCGCTGCCCTTAAAACTGCGGCCTCGACTGAAGTGAAAAGACTTCGAAGCGCGAACGCGGAAGAGAACGTCGCAGTTTCTACCGAGGGAAGAACGCAAACCACAACTCAGCTTTCGCAGATCATTGGCGAAGACAAAACGAAGCAACTGATCCGTCTGGCAAGTGACTTCTGGGCCCGAGGATCAGATACCGCTGATAATGGAGCCAATCAACAGGAGACTCAGAAACCCAACGCTGTTCCAACGGACACTCGCATCGTCGTTAACATTCCAGCGTACCGCATGGATCTGTTCAAAGACGGTTCGTTGGTCAAGTCGTACAAGATCGGAATTGGTTACCCCGAATTTCCACTGCCGCAGGGGCAACGCAAAGCGCAAACGATCATCTTCAATCCCACGTGGACACCGCCTGATTCTCCGTGGGTGGCAAAGATGAAAGACGTAACACCAGGCGAAAAAGTCGAAGCAGGCAGCAAGCTGAATCCTCTTGGACCAATCAAGATCCCAATCGGACTACCTTCATTGATCCATGGAGGAAAGTCACCAGCAAAGCTGGGGACGTTCGCGTCCCATGGTTGTGTCGGCTTAACTACGCCGCAAGTCAAAGACTTTGCAGTACAGCTTGGACAGCTATCGCAGACCGAACTCACGCCTGAATCAATGAACGCTCGCTTGAAGAACCCAACTCAAACTCAGGTTCTTAAGCTGAAGAATTCTGTTCCCGTTGAGCTTCGTTATGAATCGATTGTGTTGGAAGACGGCAAGCTGCACATCTACAAGGATGTCTACGATGAAAGCAGCAACACCGAGGAGAATCTTCGCGCGGTGTTGGAAGCAAACGGCACGCGTCTAGAGGATCTTAATGAGCAACAACGAGCGGAAGTCCTGGCGGCACTAAATCAAATGTCTGCGCATCCGACGCAGCTGCCATCTCCATCACCAAGTCCATCGGTTGATGCGAAGGGCCGCAAACAAAGACAGACTGCTAAGAAAGCACCGAAGAATCAGAAAGAGATCGTAATCGATTTAGGGACTTCACTCGCGGGCAAAGGTTATCCGGCACCAGAGAACTTCGATGAGGGAACGGGAAGAAGTGTCCGATAAACTTCAGTTTGTCGTGTGTACCCAACTAAGCCCTATCTCCGTCGAACGTCAGAGAAGCGCGTGCAATTTGTCGCGGCTTGTTAAGTAACGACAAACTGAAGTTTATCGGACTACCGCGGCCTCACACGAATCAAGTTCCGGCGCTTCCTCTATCGGAGCGCCTGCTTCACCGTAGTAGGGCTGGCCAGACTCGATGGCTTCGAAGTATTCTTCGATTCGATTGAGGACTTCTTCTACCGAATGTGAGTGGTAAATCGAAGTTCTAAAGAGCGCCCCTCCCTGTAGTCCACGCGTAAACTGTCCCGCCAGTTGTTTCATTCGATTAATTGCCGGAGTCTCAGGCATATCCTCACGCAACATGTCGAAATATTCATGAAGGATTGCACGCTTGTCAGCCAAAGTTGGTTCGAAGATTTCGCGGCCACGCATCGCGTCTTCGATTTGACGGAAGATCCACGGATTAGCCATCGCGCCGCGCCCAATCAACACGCCATCACATCCCGTCTCGTCAAAACGGGCAAACGCGCCTTCAATCGTCGTCACATCGCCACTCCCTGAGACGGGTACGTTCACCGCTTCTTTGATCTGACGCACAAGATCCCAGTTAGCCAAGCCGCGGTAACCTTGCTCTTTGGTTCGTCCGTGCAATGCGATGTGCTCAACACCACAAGCTTCTGCGAGTTTGGCCGTCTCGACTGCATTGATTGTGTGATCATAAAACCCGGCACGAATCTTCACCGTTAGCGGAATCGTGATCGCTTTCTTTATCTCTTTGAGAATGACTTCGAGGCGCGAATGATCTTTCAGCAGACCAGAACCTCCGCCGTGTTTGACGACTTTAGGCGCGGGGCATCCACAGTTGACATCCAGAATATCGGCGCCGACTTCTTCTGCCATTTCTGCAGCCATGCGCATCCGTTCAGGCTGCCCGCCAAAGATTTGAACGGCGAACGGACGCTCATCTTCATAAAAACGCATCTGCCGCTTTGATTTGGGATTGCTTCGAGTCAATCCCTCAACCGAAATGAACTCAGACACCGAAAGTCCAACGCCACCTCGGCGCTTCAGCAGCCGACGAAACGACACGTCAGTAACACCCGCCATTGGTGACAAAATCAACGGCGGATTTATCTCGATGTCTCGAATCCTGAATGACTTAATTTCCGGCATCTACGGCAAAATCTTTACGGGCGTTCCCACGGAAACTGAATCGTACAGTTCCTTGATGTCTGCATTCTCTAATGCCACGCATCCCCATGTCCAATCCTTACCTGCCCCATTCCCGTGAATATAAATCAGACCACCCAGCTGCGTGTATTGAGGCGGTGCAGTTTTCCTCTTCATGGCTTCAAGAATAGCGTCCCGCTGCTTCTTGTTGATAAGACCATCGCGAAAACCTCGCTGAGCGTCTTCTGCGTTTGGGTAACTGATTCCGAGCGAAAGGTAATACGCACTCTTGTTGTTCTTAACGAAGATGTAGAAGTCGCCTTCTGGGGTCGCTCCGTCGCCTTCGCGTTGTTTGTCGGGCACAGGATTAAAGCCCAACGCAACTCTATAAGTCCTTAGTAGCTTTTGATCTGAATAGAACTCGAGTTTTCGTTGCTGCTTGTAAACAACAATCCGGGGCCGGTCGATAGGCAGTTGAAGCTGAGCCGTCTGAGGTGACTGAGTGTTCATGGGTGAGACGTGCTGTGGGTTACCGCCAGTCCGAAAACTGCAACCGACGATCACGCTCAATAAGACCAAAATGATTTGCGGCAAGAATTTGTCATCTCTGTCCAGGGATTTTTGCATAAAGGCGTCTAAGAAGGAATTTGTCGGGGATGGAACGATCGATTGCGAATTAGAACGGCGAGCGAAGCGACCGATTGACCTTTCCAAACCTGAGCGTAGGTGTAGGTTGGCGAGGTCAATCGGTCGCTTCGCTCGCCGTTCTAATTCGTAATCCCTTGTCCCCTTTAGACACTTAGCTCTTTAACATCACGCATCAACTGCTTCTTCCAAAAGTTCATAAAGCTTTTGCGCGTCGTGTTTTGAGGTTTGACGTTGTTCCGGAACTGACAGAACTTTCAGTCTTGATACTTTGTCTCGACGCCTGATAGTAATCTCATCCCCAGGCTTGATTGAGTGAGCTGGCTTCGCGGATACGCCGTTCACTGAAACGTGGCCAGCATCGCAAAGTTTTTGGGCAAGTGTTCGTCGTGGGCAAATGCGACTGGCTTTGAGGAAGAGATCCAAACGCATGGGTCGTGAATAGTGAATCGTGAAACGTGAATCGTTAACCACGAGATCTGAAGAACGATTCACGATTCACTATTCACGATTTACGACATTACGGTTTCTTCTCTTTCTTCTTATCTTTATCCGATGTCTTGACCGCAGCAGTCGCGGCTTTGATTTTCAATAAAGGTTCGACGTCGGCCCGATAAACATCGGTGACTTTGATGTAGGCCTCATTACGCAGATTAACAAGGTAAGTCTCATGTTCCTTTGCCGACCGTTCCGACAGCAATGCCTGGCGTACCATGTTGTCGTTGAATACGGGTGCAGTACCCGCTGGTGTTCTTTCGTCTATCCGCAAAATCTGATAGCCATCGCCAGCCTTTATCGGATCCGAAACGCCACCAACCTTCACGTCTTTAAGAACGTTGACTAGATCATCGCGGAGGTTAGGCACCTCAAACGTTCCAACCTTTCCCCCGTCCTGTGGCGCGGTACGCTGGCCGTTCTTCTCTCGCTCGGAATTAGCAGAGGCAACGGCTTTGAAGTCAGCGCCGGCCCGAAGCTGAGTCACCAATTCAACCGCTCTCGCCTTCACCGCCGCGTCATCTTTGTCTGCCGTCGACAAATAGATCTCAGACAGGCTTATGCTTTCCGGTTTTCGAAACTGGTCTTTGTGTGCTTCGAAGTAGCTCTTCACTTCCTCAGCCCTAAAGCCGAGGAAGAGTGGCCGATCTACTTCCTGCTGCATGACCGCCTGCTTCATCATCTCAGTTCGCATCGTTTCTTTCACTGCGACTGGATCGATTTTGCTCTGCCGCATCACATCTTCAAGTTTAGCAATCGAGTTGATTCCCTGCTCTCGCGCGATATCGAGCATACGACTGTTCACTTCGGCTTCAATCTGGCTTGCCAGATCCAGCTCTTTGCCTTTCTGCAACAACAAACGTTCATTGATAAGCGTCGCGATTAACTCCGCTTGATGCTTCATCACTTCGTCATTCGCCTGTTGCTCCGTCATCTTTTTGTCCTGCATCAAGACTTCCACTCGCTCGCGGATTTCACGTTTGAGCATCGAGAGTGTAATGACGTCGTCGTTCACCTGCGCGACGACTTCATCGATCACAGTTGCCTCACCTTCCTGAGCCTGCGTTGATGTAGGCCTAGACAGGATTATGGACAAAGCAAAGAAGAACAACAGGGCAAGCGATAATTTGAATCTCACAAATATTGCTCCTAACAATTATTGATGTCCGATATGCGTCTGTCTTGTCGTTACGTAACCAACGGGACCCGAATTTTATAAGAACCTCTGAAACTTTGTGGTTCGGTTGGCCGCGTCACGACAAGCTAAAGCATATCGGACATTGCCGGGCGATTCTAATCGGAGGCACGAATCTGGAGCAACACGTCACGAACGACACCGAGAATAGCGTCCTGTTCTTCGTCATCCAGTATGAGCTTCAAAACGCCAGCCGGCGTGAAGATTGTGCCTTCGTGGCGTGCTACAAAATCACCCAGTTTTTCTGGCAAAATTCGGGCCTTTTCGCTGAATTTGACTGCTGCGCCGTCAGGTGTTTTGTCGATTGAGATTATACCGATCTCCTCAGCCAGGCGTCGCAAACGAGCATAATCAAACAGCCGATCGACCGATGGGGGAATGCGCCCATAGCGGTCCGCGGTCTCGTTGCGAATACTGTCCAATGCGAAATCGTCGCGTGCTGAAGAAACGCGTTTGTACGTCCGTAAGCGTTGTCCCATGTCCGAAATGTACTCCTCCGGAATGGCGACATCGACGCCGAGGTTTAGCGTCACACTTGTTTCATCCTCAACCTCTTCGCCACGTAATTCAGCCACGGTACGTTCGAGCATCTGCGTGTAAAGATCGAATCCAAGCGCCTCCATATGTCCCGACTGCTGTCCGCCCAGAATGTTTCCTGCCCCCCGCAGTTCTAAATCCAACGCAGCAATTCGGAATCCGGCACCCAAATCGGAAAACTCCCGTATGGCCGCCAACCGGCGCCGTGCAATCGGCGTGAGCTCTGCCTCACCTGGTATCAGAAGGTATGCGTAAGCTCGTCTGCTTGAGCGACCTACTCTTCCACGCAATTGATAGAGTTGAGAAAGACCATAGTGATCGGCGCGATTTATGATGATTGTGTTCGCCCGAGGGATGTCTATTCCGTTCTCAATGATTGTGGTTGCAACCAGAACGTCATATTTGAAGTCGATGAAGTCGAGCATGACTCGTTCCATCTCTTTTTCGTTCAACTGACCGTGACCAATAGCCAGTCGCGCCTGCGGCACCAACCGTTGCACAAGTGCTGCAATCGTCTCGATAGTTTCGACTCGGTTATGAATAAAGAAGACCTGGCCTCCGCGCGAGAGCTCGAGTTCAATCGCGGCTTTGATAACGCTGTCAGAGAATTGAACAACTTGAGTTTGGATTGCCAGTCGATCACGAGGTGGAGTCTCGATTAGTGACATGTCTCGCATGCCACTCAGCGACATGTTCAGCGTTCGCGGTATTGGTGTTGCCGAGAGCGTGAGAACGTCAACACGCTTCTTCAAGTGTTTAAGGCGCTCTTTATGGGCCACTCCAAACCGCTGTTCCTCATCGACGACAACCAAACCAAGATCCTTAAAGCGCACATCCTTCGACAGCATTCGGTGCGTGCCAATGATCACATCTATTTCACCTGATTCGACACGTTTGACTACTTCCTTTTGTTCCCTGGATGACCGGAAGCGAGACAACAACTCAACCTTTACGGGAAACGGCGCGAAGCGTATGCGAAATGTATCGTAGTGCTGATAGGCGAGGACGGTCGTGGGCGTTAAGACAGCAGCTTGCTTCCCTTCCATAACCGACTTGAATGCTGCACGCATCGCTACTTCGGTTTTGCCGTAACCAACGTCACCACAGAGCAGACGATCCATTGGCACCGCTTCTTCCATGTCTTTCTTCACATCATCGATCGCCGTCTCTTGATCGGGAGTCAGTACGTAAGGAAAGCCGTCTTCAAATTCCTGCTGCCATGGAGTATCTCCGGCAAACGCATAGCCACCGACAAGTTTGCGCTCGGCATACAGTCTGAGCAGTTCGTCGGCCATGTCGCGCATGGCGCGTTTTGCCTTTGCTTTGGTCTTTTGCCAGCCAAGGCCTCCGAGTCGATCGAGCTGTGGGCGATGGCCCTCAGCGCTCGAGTAACGCTGAACCAGGTCTAGTCGTTCAACTGGAACGTAGAGCTTTGCGTCGTCAGCATAGAACAGCAACATGAACTCGCCAGTTCGTGGACCAAGGTCGAGTGTTTGCAAACCACCAAATCGAGCAATGCCGTGATCGATATGCACGACAAAGTCGTCAGGACGTAAATCTCTGAAGTCTGAAAGAAAGGCGGCAGCCTTTGAACGACGTTTCTTGCGATCACCTTTTTGACGGTGTGCTTCCGAGCCCGCTGCTTGTCTCTCAAACGAATCAGCCGATTCGTCAAACACATCGGATTCAACGTGAACAATCAATCTAACCTGCGGCAACTCAAATCCACTGCTAATTCTTCCCACCGTAACGGCCGCAGGGAGGGCTGCCGGAGTTTCAGACGATTCAGCAACCAACGACAGACGCGAGTCGACCTGATACTCAGCAAGTATTTCAGTAATTCTTTCGGCAACCCCCAGGCTAGGTAAAACAAACAGAGTTGTACCGGCGTCTTCCCCGGTGCGCTTCACCTCATTTACCAGATCCGCAACTCGCCCGTGATAACGCATTGTCGATTGTGCCTGCCACTCGATCTCAAACGCCGGCTCTGATATTGGAAAGAGAAACAAGGGTTGACGTGGACCACGAGCTCTACCGATTTGAACTTTTGGCGCTTCAGCATCGAGAGCGAGATCTTGATCAAGTTCGGCCGCGGCGCGGCCCAACGTGCGCAGCTCAACTCTTTGCTGGCCTTGAATCAAAGTTCTTAATTCCTCAACCGGTAGATAGATTTCATCCGGCGGTAACGCGATGTCATCAGCCTGATCGATCTCCGCATAACGCGCAGCAAGGTTCTCGTACACTTCGCCTAAATACGTCTCAATTGAAAAGGGCTCGTCTACCACAAACACACAATCGCCAAGATGATCGAACATGGTCGAGTTGACGTTCCTGATAATTGGTATCAACCATTCCCAACCGGTAAAGGCTTCTCCTTCATCCGCGAAGGCTGTTCGATCTCGCAAGGAGCGAGCGTAACGAGGATCCATCCATCGTTCGCGTGCAGCCTCGGCCCAGATCTGAAAGTCAACCGCGTTTACGGCGTATTCGTGCATCGGCGGAATTTCAATTTCGCGAAGTTGATTGGTTGACAGCTGGGTTTCGGGGTCGAATTCGCGCAACGAGTCGAGCGTGTCACCAAAAAACTCCAGTCGAGCCGGCGCGTTATTTCCCGGCGGCCAGACATCGAGAATCCCACCACGACTCGAGAATTCACCGACGCCTTTGACAGGATCCTCGCGCACATAACCTGTCGCGATCAGCTTCTCGACCAACTCTTCTGGCGGATAGTCGTTATCACGTTTCAGAATTGCTCCGGCCTTCTCGACATCTGCAGGACTGGCTGTTCGGCGCGCGAGCGCACGTGAAGTGAGCAAAACAAAATCAGCGGAGTGTTGTCGCAAACGCCATAACGAGAGCGCGCGCTTTTCCAATGTTTGCGCGTGAGGTGAAACACCGGAATACGGGTCGGCTTCAGAGGCAGGAATGACCAAAACTTCTCTATCGCAGTTTTCCTTGCTTGCAAGCGCGCAGTACCAGAAGCGAAGGTCCATTTCCCACGGTTCGAGGTCGCGCGTTGATTGAGTAACAACGGCGAACGTCTTTCCGGTTTCCCGTTGCAGCGCTGCGATAGCAAGAGCGCGCGCGGAGCCTGCAACCAATCCGCTAATCGAAATTACTCGTTCGTTGCTGCGCAGGCGATTAAGGATCTGCTGGTATTCAGATGACTGCGTGATCCGCTTCAACGTGGCGTTCAAAGTGCTCGGTTGTTGAGTAGTACTGCTCACAAAGCTAAATCCTTAATGCCGTCAGTGGTCGGTGGTCAGTAGTCAGTAGTTAGGTCTCATACGTCTCATTGTCACCAAGCGTGCCTTCAACTACTGACTACTGACGACTGACCACTGACCGCTAATCCCTTTTCGTTGACTTCATCTTCTCGATGATCGATGTTGTTGATGCGCCATCAATAAACGGAAGAGAGATCACGCTTCCACCTGCTTCCTCGACTTCTTCGCGACCGTGAATTGCATCGATGCCGTAATCACCACCTTTTACCAAAACATCCGGCAACAACTCAGCGATCAGGGTTCGTGGCGAAACATCGTCAAAGATGGTTACGTAATCGACCATGCGGAGTGCCGCAAGAATCTCCGCTCGTTCGCGTTCATTGAAGATCGGACGTGATTCACCTTTGAGCTGACGAACACGGCGGTCACTATTAATTGCCACAACTAAGCGATCGCCCAAAGCACGTGCCTCGGTCAAATAACGAATATGACCAACGTGTATTAGATCGAACACCCCATTTGTGAAAACAAGACGTAACCCAGATGAACGCAGACGTTCGCGTTCACGATGCATCTGCTCCAGGCTCAGAATCTTTTCGATCATCGATACTCAAATCTAGCACAGCGGATCTCAGATCTCAGATCCCGGATCTCAGATTAAGCGGAAACTTGCCAGAAATGCTGATCTGAGAGGGATCTGGGATCTGAGATCCGCATTGCGCACCATTCTTGTCGTCCCTATAATCAGCCACTCATTAAGGAGAACTTCTGCGTGTCTATTCCGTTCCTCGAAGAGAACGATCAAACTACTGCGCGCCGCGAACATCTCGAGGCGTTGAAACAGCTTGTCGGCAACGTCTATCCAAACAAGTTTGAGCGCAGCCAAGTTGTTGAAAGTGGACGTGAAGACACGATCACGTCGATTGTCCAAAAGTTTCGTGCGTTTGAACCGAAATCGGAACCTGACGGAAAGCCTGCAGCTGAAGCGATTGAACTGTCAAACCAGCAGCTGAACGATTTCGTTGTGCGAATCGCGGGAAGAATTGCGTCACCACCCCGAGTGATGGGTAAGGCTGCTTTCGTCCATCTTTCCGATGGAGTCTCACGACTTCAAATCTATATTCGTAAAGCAGACGTCACTGGTGTAAGAAATGATCTCAACGGTGATGTGGACGGATGGGAACTCTTCCAGCTTCTTGATCACGGCGACTTCATTGGTATTGAAGGCTATCTCTTCGTTACGAAGACTGGCGAGCTCTCAGTGCACGTTCAAAAGCTTCAGTTTCTTTCAAAAGCTCTCTTGCCGATGCCCGACAAGATGCACGGCATTCACGATCCCGAGATCCGTCAGAGACAACGTTACGCAGATCTCATCGCCGGCAGTTTGAAACTTGATAACGATGAGGCACTCGTAGCACGCGAAGTATTCGAACGACGCGCCAGCGCCGTTCGAGAATTTCGTCGCATACTCGAGGACAATGGCTACATCGAAGTGGAAACCCCGATGTTGACTCCACTCGCAACAGGCGCAGCCGCCAGACCATTTAGAACACATCACAATGCTTTGGACATAGACTTGTATGCTCGAATCGCACCTGAGTTGTATCTCAAGCGATTGTTGGTTGGGGGATTCGAAAAGGTCTTTGAACTCAATCGAAACTTTCGCAACGAAGGCGTTTCAACCCGACACAATCCAGAATTTACGATGCTCGAGTTCTATTGGGCTTATGCAGATGTGAATCAGATGATCGACTTCTGCGAGGAGTTATTACGCGCGGTTGTGTTCAAAGTGTTGGGTCACACTCATGTGAAGTTTGGCGATTACGACATTGATTTCGCGCATCCTTTCCGGCGGGTGAGTATGAAAGATAGTCTGGCAGGCTTAGTGTCTGAGGATGAAATCACGAATGAAAATCTCGTAGATCTGTTTGAGCAACACGTCGAACACAAACTGATTCAACCAACTTTCATCACCGATTTTCCAAAATCGATTTCACCGTTATCCAAGGCTTCGCCAAACGATCCAGGTGTGGCAGAGAGATTTGAGCTTTACCTCGTTGGCGGAGAACTCGCAAACGGATTCTCGGAACTAAACGATCCAGCCGAGCAGTTCGAACGTTTTCGCGATCAGATGCGACGGCGCGAGGGTGGCGATGAAGAAGCAATGCTCATGGATGAAGATTACATTCGAGCGTTGTCGTATGGAATGCCTCCAGCGGCAGGGATTGGCATCGGGATTGATCGGTTTGTGATGGTTCTAACCGGTAAACAATCTATTCGCGACGTGATATTGTTTCCTCACCTTAGACCCGAACGAAAAGCGTCAGAATCGTAATGTGGTTTGAAGTGCCGTTAGCGTTTTTTAGTTGATGGCACTTTTGATAGCGTTACTTGAGAAAGCGGTGGCAGGCTACCGCACTCCAAAGTGAAAGGAAAAAAGAATGACTCGAAGACTTATCGCGCTTACCGCAATTCTCGCGTTTCTTATCGTGCTTCAAGCTCAAACACCCAAAACAACAACGCTTGCCGGTTACATCATTGACAACGCCTGCGCCGGCGGTCTCTCGAAGAGCCCAACCTTTGGTGAAAAAGTAAAGAGCCACAAGACGTCTTGCGCTCTTATGAATAGTTGCGTGACAAGCGGCTACGCAGTGTTCACGACAGACGGCAAACTCTATAAGTTAGATAAAGCCGGCAACGAGCAGGTTGAGGCGCTTCTCAAAGACACGCAAACTAAGGAAGGCGTCCAGGTTCAGGTGGAAGGTAGCTTGGACGGCGATACGATCAAAGTAACGAAGGTAACTGAGAAAACGGAATAGTTGAAATGTCCGATATGCTTTAGCTTGTCGTGACGTAATAGAGAAGCCCTCTGTTGAATGAACCGGATCTCCATTCACTCAACAGAGGGCGTCTTATTTGAGTCACGACAAGCTAAAGCATATCGGACCTTAGTTCTTCTCAACCTTCGCGCGGAGAGCGGTGAGTCGCTCGTTTGACCATGAGGGCTGTTGACCTTGTTCACCTATGATCGCGAGGTAACTTTCCATTGCTTCGAGCGCACCCTTGAAGTTTCCTTGCTTCTCACGAACCCGACTGACGTCCAACAAAAACTGTGCATTCTTTTTACCGAACGCAGCAGCTGTTTGCGTGAAGCACGATTCCGCCTGCCTCAAATCACCTCTACCCTCATACAGCCGCCCTAAATGGTAGTAACTGATCGGATAGTGACTCCCATCTCGCATAGCAACCATCTGCAAGTTAATGATAGCTTCGTCATAGTGTTTGGAAGTTACAAAAACGAGACTCAACTCGAGGTTTGCTGGAGCAAAATAACCGCCTTCGCGTGACAACAATCGTCTATAGCTATCGACCGCCTCGATTGTTTTTCCCTTTTCCGTCAGGCTCCGGGCACGTTGCAGAAGATCGAAGCTGACAGGATCAAGTACCAGCGTCTTCGGGGAGACTGAATTATTCGTCGCAACTTTGGCGGCTGGTTTTTGATCGTTCAAACGAGGCTGCGGTGCCGGCTTTGCGGCAACGACTGTCACACGACCTTCGTCACCAATATGGGCCAGCGCATCTCTAGCACCGGTGTGCTGCGGGTCAAGTGTCAAAACACGACGCCACTCCCGCACGGCCATATCGTTCTCCCCACGTGCCGCATATAACCTGCCGAGGTTGTAGCTTGCTTCGGCGTAGCGAAAACCTTCGAGTTTTAATGCTGAAGCCAGTGCTTCGTAGGCTTCATCCCACCGGCCTGTTCGCAGTAACACCACACCGAGATTGTTTAGCGCGCGGGAGTAGTGTCCCTTTCGTTGTTCGATTGCTTTGCGATAGGCCTGAATTGCGCCTTCGTTGTCTCCCAAACGAGCGAAGGCATTGCCGGCGTTGTAAAAGTTCTCTGGGTCGAAAACATCTGTGCTGACCATGGACCAAAGTTCGGTAAGTGCCTCGGCCTTCTTACCTGCTGCAACCAATTCTCCCACGAGTTTCAAACGCAAACTGTTGCGTTCAGGATCCGAGGCCGAGTCGATCTGTTCGCGCAACTGCGCCATAGGATCCGATGGTGTTTCTTTGACTGGTGCCTGGCTCTGGTTCGTGGCCGGTTCGCTCGTGGTTGTTTGAGTTGGTGCACCGGTCTGGGGTTCAGTGGTTGTGGTTCGAGCGCGTGACTGCTTTGCTGTTTCCGATGTTGTGCTTGGTGTTTGAGCTGACACACTCGCGACAACCACAATTAAGAACAATGAAAGAAACTCTATTCTCATGAGGATCACCTGTATAGTTTTTTGGAGTGCGACAGCCTGCCGTCGCTTTGTTATAGCAGACGTTCAGGTCATTGTAGCCCGGTAACAAAGCGACGGCAGGCCGTCGCACTCCAAATGAGTTACTGCATTCGAGGCGCTTGCGCCGTAACGTAAGTCAAAATTGTTCCGCCAAATCCAACGGCCCAGCCGTGCGTTCGATCAGAAAAGAAAATTCGCTCCAATGGATGTTCAGTACTGCTTCGCTGAGTTGTCCAATGAAGACCTCCGTCAATCGTGTTGATGATGGTTCCGTCATCACCAACTGCCCAGCCCGCGAGCGAATCAATGAATTTGACATCATGAAGATCAACGCCTACTCCGGACATCTGCGGCTGCCATGTACGTCCACCATTCGCCGTTCGGTAAATTGTTCCGGCACTGCCGACGGCCCAACCCAGGCGATTGTCGACAAAAGAAGCCGCCGCGAACCTGACAGGAGTTGCCGTGGTTTGCGGCAAGCGGGACTGATACCAGGTGTCACCGCCATCCGAAGTCTGAATGATGGTTGCGCCGGCGCCCACTATCCAACCTCTATCTTCATCAATGAATATTCCTCCCAGGAGGAGATGACGAGTCGGCGACTGTAGACGCGTCCAGTTCGTCCCTCGGTCGCGAGTAGTAAAGATTGCCCCGGCTTCGCCAAACGCCCAGCCCCGACCACCGCGACTGAAAACTGCTCTTACCAGGCGAGCATCAACATCCACTCCCTTCATGTCCACGCGTTGCCAGTGTTCGCCACCGTCAGTCGTGTGCATCAAGTAAGCTCGCGGCTGGTCTTTCGTCTTCAATTCATAGAAGTTGACTTCGCATACAAGCCAACCGTTCTGATCATCAATAAAGAAGATGTCGCGCAGGACGTCGGTGGTTGATGAAGACTTGGGTTGCCATGTATTGCCGCCATCGGTGGTGCCTAGCAAAGTCCCTTTACTACCGATGGCCCAGCCACGGTTTTGATCCACGAAGAATACCGAGTGAAGCCAGGCCATGGTGCCGCTTCGCTGGCGCGCCCATGCACCTGTCTGTGCGTAAACTGATGAGCACGTGATTACGAGAAGAACTCCGCACAAGAGAGACATGCGCCTGCGAAGTCGTGCGTGCAAGGATGCCCGTTTGACTGTTCTGCTCTTCACGTCGGTTGTGCCTCGCGTCCCATCAAGCTCTGGTTAGAACGGAACGGGCGCGAAGATTCGAGCAAAACTCGCAATTGGCGTGAGGCTCATGATTTTTTGCATCGTCTTCCATTTATTGCCCGGCACGATGATTTGATCGCCTGGAACGAGATAAGTTGAGTCCGGCACCTTGCCCTTGTAGATTGCCGACACATTCACAGGGATTTGCGCGAGCATTCCCGTGTTCTGACGACGTAAAACAATAATTTTGCTTCGGTCACCAGTCGGCAAAACTCCCCCAGCCTCCGCAATAGCTTCGGTGACGGTCATGCGGTGATTCATCAAGCGAATTCCTGGTTGACCGACATCACCAACTATGCTGTACCGATAGGACGCCGCTTTATCCAACGACACTGTTACCTGGGGATCGATGATGAACTCGTCATACTTCTTCTTGATGATGTCAGCGACCTCCTCCACGGTCCTGCCGTTGACGAAAACTCCACCTGGAATCAAAGCAAGCGCAACACGTCCACTGGGTGGTATGGTGATGCCAGCTCGTGAATAGCGGTCCTGGTTGAAGACGACTACTGAGATCACATCTTCCGGACCAAGGCGATAGGTGCTAAAGAAGTTGTTGTAGTACGGAACAATCGCAGCCTCTTCAGACATCTGCTCGACACGATTCGCCTGTGTATCGGCGGGGACGTCGTTCGCTGGACGTGCGGTGTCGTCTGGCTCCAGACGTTCACCGTTTGCCGGCTTCCTATTTTTATCTTTGTCCTGCGTTGGCGCCGCTGTGCGTTGACGCGTTGTTGTGTCTGTTGGCGTCTGCGCAAAAACATTGATGGCCGACGCAGCGAGAATCAATGTCAACGCGGCCGTTATGCGATTGTTGCTGTTCATTTCAACCTCCAAATGCTACTTACTGAGCCCCACGACCAAACAGAATGATCTTGATCGTTTCAAACATGATTATCGCGTCCAGAATCAAGCTGTAGTTCTTTATGTAGAAAAGATCGTACTGAAGCTTCTGCCGTGCATCTTCAATGGACGCTCCATAGGGGTATTTGATCTGTGCCCAGCCAGTCAGGCCGGGGGCGATTAAGTGTCGTTGTTCGTAATAGGGAATCTCTTCGGCGAGCTGCGCAACAAAGTGCGGCCTTTCAGGTCGTGGCCCCACAAAGCTCATCTCGCCTTTCAAAATATTCAAAAACTGCGGTATCTCGTCGATCCGTACTTTGCGTATGATGCGTCCGACTCGCGTTGTGCGATCATCACTCTTGCTCGCCCAAACTGGTCCCGACTTTTCGGCGTCTACTTTCATCGAACGAAACTTCATCAGGACAAACCTGCGACCGTTCTTCCCAACCCTCTCTTGTTTGTAAAAGACCGGACCGCGTGAATCGACCTTGATGAGAAGAGCCGTGACAATCATTATCGGCACGCACAGCAGAAACCCGATCAAAGCAACGAGCCAATGCACTGTATTTCGAGTAATCGTCGTCAATTTCGCCTGACGACCACGTCCGCTGAAGATTAACCAGGATGGACGAATCATGTTCAGCGAAACTCGACCGCTGACGCGTTCATAGAACGTTGCGCCTTCCTCGATCGAAACATTCCCCGCGAGACTCAATTGCAGAAGCCCTTCGGTTGGCAGCTGGCCGCGACGTTCGCCCATTGCCACCACGATTCGATCGATTCCTTCACGCTTGACGATCGCCTCGAGTTGTTCCGTAAGACCAATCACTCTTGGGTTAATTAAACTCTTTCCAAGTAATTCCGAATTCGTACCTACGAACCCTACGATTCGAAAACCAGCGTCCGGGCGATTCAATACTTCGCGCGCGACTTCGACAGCGTGCTCACCGGAACCAACGATCAAAATGCGTTCGCCAATGCCTGGGTGCCCAAGGAACCAGTGAATCGACACGCGCCACGCGACTCCAAGTCCGAGTGCCAGTGGCAATGCGATGAGAGCGATACTGCGACCGAGCATCAACGCGGGGAATGCATAGAAAGCGAAAGCGAGTGCGATCCATGCAAGTCCTAACGCCTGAACCAAACGCAAAACCAGCTCGCGCCGATCGTGCATTACCACAAAGTCGTAAAGATCGAAGAGGTAGAACGCCGCTAAACAAAAGAACGTCGCAATGCCGGCTTTCCAGTAGCCATGCTTGTCGATGAGCTCAAAAGACGCTCCGTCCACGCCCACTCGAATGTATACCGCTGCGATAATCGCGCCATAAACCAGCGCAGCTTCGGCAAGCAGCAACAAAACTGTTCGACTATTAGGACGAAGGACTCTCAACTAATTACTGCTACCTCCTCTTCCTTCTCCGTCATAACCGGATTTGGTTCAGAGAGTCGCCGGTCTTTGCTGTAATAACGATGCTGATAGTAATAGGAGGATGGGTCGGGCTGATCATCAGACCGATTCAGGACAACTCCCATCAATCTATCTTTTGGAATTTGTTCCAGCAGCTTATCCAGTACGCCGTATTTTGTTTTCCCGGCGCGGACAACCAATAGTGCGCCGTCAGCCCGATTCATCAATACGTTGGCGTCGGTGAAGATCCCGAGCGGCGGGGCATCGATGATTATGTAATCGAACATTCTGCGCACGTCGTTCAGTAACCGAGCGTAGCTTGGCCCAGAGAGCA
>DASYPT010000027.1:0-47642 GCA_036006355.1 Pyrinomonadaceae bacterium
TTAGTGATCCGGCGGTTCTGTATGGAAGGGCCGTCGCTCAACGGATAAAAGGTACGCCGGGGATAACAGGCTGATCCTGCCCAAGAGTTCACATCGACGGCAGGGTTTGGCACCTCGATGTCGGCTCATCGCATCCTGGGGGTGAAGCATCTCCCAAGGGTTTGGCTGTTCGCCAATTAAAGCGGTACGTGAGCTGGGTTTAGAACGTCGCGAGACAGTTCGGTCCCTATCTGGTGTGGGCGGAGCAGGTTTGAGGGAATCTGTCCTTAGTACGAGAGGACCGGGATGGATCCACCTCTAGTGTACGAGTTATGGCGCCAGCCGTAGCGCTCGGTAGCTAAGTGGAGTATGGATAAACGCTGAATGCATCTAAGCGTGAAGCCAGACCCGAGATTAGACCTGCCAGTGAGACTCCTCGTAGACCACGAGGTTAATAGGGTGGATATGTAAGCGCGTATATCTAAAGGCGCTCAGTTGACCACTACTAATCAGTCCCTTGGCTTGACCATAAAATTTACTCAGAGCATCAAGGCTTGTATGGTGAAGCTTGCCAGGGCAGTCGCTATTCGATTTCTTGGTTTTAGGATTTGGTCTTGGGCCTTTGATTCTTGTTCTTCAATCAAAGACCCATGGCCAAAAGCCAAAGACCAATAAAAGTTTTCCGGTGATTTTGTCGACAGGGTCACACCCGTTCCCATCCCGAACACGGAAGTTAAGCCTGTTGGAGCCGATGGTACTGCGCGGGAAACTGTGTGGGAGAGTAGGAAGTCGCCGGGATTAATTTAACAAAGCCCGCGAGAGCATAAAGTTCTCGCGGGCTTTTTTCTGCGAGGCTTCTCCCATGGTAGTCAGCGCCACATCGAGGTCGCAGGTAAGTACGGCTGAGCGAGTGGTGTACTGACTGTGTCCAGACAAGTATTCCAGGATATGACTCAATCGAGTGTAAACGCCACGTAGATCAATTTGCCTTCCCGCTGCACTTGCAGCGTGATTGGAGCACCCGCCGGAAGGCTGCGTAGCGTCGATCGCAGAGCATCAAGGGTAGTCATCGGTTTACCATTCAACTCTCGTATTACGTCACTAACAGCCAGTGGAACTTCACTCGTGGCGCCTGTCGCTCGGGCAGCGACAATGATTCCGTATGGTGCGCGAAGACCTCTTGCTGCCGAGGCGATTCGTTGATCGATTTCAATACCGAGAATGCCTAGCTGAGCGACAAGGTTCTTTTCTGCATCCGCCATCGCCGACACGTCGTCTAACTCATTCTTAACTTCTATGGTAGGTACACTGAACTTCTGTTGGCCCGTACTTCTCAGTACAACCAACTGCACGTCCTCATTGGAGTCACGGAGTCGGAACATATAGTTGACGGTCGGCAAATTGTCTGCAGGTTGTCCATCTATAGAAACGAGAATATCCCCAGGTTTGACTCCGCGTGATTCAGCTGGACTTGCAGGCAACACATCAGAAATTATGACACCCCAGTCTCGCGGCAGATTCAAGCCGGCAGCCATGGTCGGCGTTATTGTTTGAATACCAATGCCGATTTCCTGCCGTCTCAATTGTCCGTATTGCTTGAACTGTCTGAAAGCGGTGCGCGCCGTTGCACATGGAACAGCAAAGTTCAGGCCCTCACTCCCACCAGACTGCGAAAGAATGAAGGTGTTAACGCCAACAACCTCGCCTTTGGCATTAACCAATGGGCCACCTGAATTACCTGGGTTAATTGCAGCATCGGTTTGAATATAGATCAGAGGTGAATCCGGATCGGTCTGCCGCGCCACAGCTGACACGATTCCGCGAGTAATGGTGTTTCGCAATCCACCGGGGCTACCGAACGCGAAAACGATTTCACCCTGGCGAACCTCCTTGTAAGTTGCGAGAGGTAAAGCGGGAACTTTTCGTTCGATCTTTAGTAATGCCAAATCAGTTTCGCTGCTGAAGCCAACAAGCCGAGCGGGCACCGTGGTAGTTCTTCCTGACAGTGCTGTGGCGAGACTTCCATCGGCATCGCTGGGGGGAAGGACAACTTGAATTCGCTGAGCTCCATTGACGACGTGTGCGTTGGTGATGATATAGCCATCCGGATCAATGACGAATCCCGACCCGACCGAACGTTGTCGGCCTATGACCACGTTGGTATTTCCTCGGTCACTCTCCTCGCGTGGCCCATAACTAGTGACCAGAATCTGCACGACGCTTGGCCATACTTTCTTTACTAAAGCGTCAACGGAGGCGTTCCAGCGATCCAATGGATCTTCGTTCGTTAATGCAGTTTTCGGACTTGCCACGGTGGCCGATCGCTGGGCCCAGGCATTAAAGGGGTGTGTAAGGAGGACTAAGAGCAGTGTCAATGCTGAGTTAAATAGGCTTAGATAGTTCCGTCCCCGAGCGTTCATATTCAGCGCCCCCAATTAGCAGTCAAGAATGAGCAGGGAAGCTTAGACACATGAGAAGGTTCTTTGTTACTGGTATTTCTGACAGTATGTATCTGCAGATTAAAAGCTAAACCTTATCCGCCAGAGGTTCAGCCACACTTTCAGCACTTGAAAGGAGCCAGGAGATTCGCAAATGTCAATCAGAGAGATCAAAAATTACGATATTGCTTATTACGCCGGGGCCAAAAATCTCAGTGGACACCGCTATCGTGCGATCATCGGACTGAGAGATGAGAACAATCACCTGCTCGGCGCTGCTTATTTCCATCACAATTCGGACACCATGCCAAACGCCGATACAGCAAAGGCGACCGGCTACATCTCGTGTCATTATCCGGCTGAACATTATCCACATGTGCTTGATCTACTTCGTAATGAGAAGCCAGTCTTTGTTGAGTTTGAAGTGCAGGCGGGCAACGTCGGTAACATCAGAACAAGTGCGGAGCCGGTTGGCGAGGGAGAGAGGTAGGTAGTCCCCGAAATTACTTAAGAAAGCCTGCGAGAGAAATCTCGCGGGCTTTTTCTATGCATCCACGCATTGAAGGTGATTCGTTCCAGCTCCATATTCTTCAAACTCTGAGCTGAATTTCCTGGTCACATTCCACTTAGACGGCAACGTTTACCCGTTGTAGACAACAACGAAAGAAAACGCGACCCTTCGAACGGTCAGGACGAGCGCCTCGACGAAGGCTTGGACTTTATGATATACCGCCCGGCACGGACCAGTACCTCAATTAATGACAAAAAATACTCCCCCGACGGTAACCGCTCGAGAACCATTCGTGTGCTCCAGCGGTTTCTCGTTTATGAAAGGAAAGCCCAGAATGAAAAATTTCCGCGGATTGTTTGCTCTGTCCCCCCTACTGATGAGCTTCGCGCTGTTTGCCGGCAGCGTGTTTGCGCAAACAGCGTCGACAGGGTCAATTGAAGGCACGGTCACCGATCAAACCGGTGCAGCCGTTCCCGCCATCGCCGTGAAGGTCACGAGCACGAACCTGATTTCGGCTCAAACGGCAATTACCGATGACAGTGGTAGATATAAGATCAGGAACCTTCCCCCAGGAAGATATACAGTCACAGTTGAAGCTGAAAAAGCATTTGGTAAGTTCGAGAGAGCCGATGTTGAAGTAAATCTTTCCCGTAGTTCGACGGTTGAGATTCAACTTCAGCCAGCAGCCGCTCAGGCGAGTGTGACGATTATCGTACCCGCCGGCACTGCTGTTGACGTGAGCGGTACTACAACGGGCTTGAACATTTCGTCACATCAGTTTTTAAACTTCCCCACTCAGCGTACCGTTCAGGGTCTCTACACGATCGCTCCCACGGTTACGCGTTCCGGTCTGCGCGATGCCAGTGGCCGCGACCGAGATCCTTCAGTGGCAGGCTCATCCGGTCCTGAAAACAACTACATCTTCGATGGTCTGAGCGTCTCCGATTCCGCTTTCGGCGTCTCGGGAGCAGACCTGCCGGTCGACTTTGTGCAGGAAGTTGAAATTAAAACCGGGGCGTATGGCCCAGAGTTCGGAGGATCCACCGGCGGTATTTTCAATGTGATCACCAGGAGCGGTGGCAACGAATTTCACGGTGACATTTTCAGCTATAGCACCACGAAAGGCCTGGTTCGCGAAGTGAAGAACTTTCCGTTCACTGGTTCGTCGTTCATTGACTTCTCTGAAGTAGACGTTGGTGGCGACATCGGCGGCCCGATTGTCAAAGACAAACTTTGGTTCTTCGGGGCCTTCAATCCACAGAAACGCAAAAACTATTATCTGACACAAACATTCCACCTGCCTGTACAGAACGAGGTAACGATTCCGTTCTACGCCGGCAAGATTACGTGGGCGCTCAATCAGCACAACACCTTCACCGCCTCGACCTTCGGCGACTTTACGAAGCTCGACGGGTTCATCCCGATTCGACCTCCCGGGCAGTTCCCTACTTCCCTTTCGTCCCAAGCTCCGACCAACGTCGATGGTTTCGGTGATGACATTACGGCTTTTGAAGGACGCCAGGAGACTGGTGGACACAACTACGCATTCCGCCTCAACTCGGCGTTCACGAGTAACTTCATTGCTGAGATTTCCGGCGGTCTCCATTTCCAAAGAGCAAACACGATTCCACGTTCCCTTGAAACGCCACAGATCACCGACAACTTTGCTGTATTAAGAAACGGCAGCATTCTCGTACCCATACAAACCGGCGTTAACTTCGGCGGCGGCACTGGGTTCATTGACTTTGTGGACGGCCGGGGCGGTTCATTGCAGCGCAATTTCTTACGTGGTCCAGGGTTTGGTCTTTTCTCCCGCGATGACCGCAATCGTTACGAATTCAATGCTCGCATGCAGAACATCGTGCGCCACAATCACACGATCAGCTGGGGCTTTGAATATAGCCGCAACAGTTTCAATATCGACAATCGCTCGACTGGTTCGGCTATTACCTATGCATTTACCCCGGGTCTTGGCCTGACTTCGACCGGCGCCAATGCAAACTCCGTTAACGGGATGCGTATCACCAATAACTGGCTGGTATGCACCGTTCGTGGCACTGCGATCACCTGTCCGTCTGCCGCCGGCGTAACTCGTGCTCAGTCTATTCCGGGTGCCACGCTCGCGGCTCTCGGTTTGACTGTTAATCCAGTCGCAACCGCGATTACGACAGCAGAAGCGTTGGGTAATCCATTCCTTATCCGCAATGCCACCCGCGTACGTGACTTCGAGCTCTTGGGAGAGACTCATACGAACGTGGAAAGCTTCTACGCCGGTGACGACTGGAAACTTGCCAGGAACTTCCAACTCAGCTTTGGTCTCAGGTGGGACTACCAGCAGCTATACAGCAATGACGGCGGCACCTACTTGAAGTTCAATGATTTCAAGGACAACGCGGCACCGCGCATCGGCTTTATCTGGGACTTCACCGGCAAAGGCCGCGGTAAGCTTTATGCCAACTACGGGCAGTTCATCGAAACTCCGATTCCGTTGCTCATCAATGTTCGCTCAGGCGGCGGCGACGTTCAGACAGAAAAGAATTTCAACGTCAATAGATTAAATGCACCCGCAGGCTCCCTCATCGTTCCCGGCGTCAGCACTGGAGCCATCGACCTGCCTGATGTCGCAACACCCTTTGACCCGAATCTCAAGCCACAGAGTATCCGTGAGTTCACTGCCGGTGTCGAATATGAAATCGGTGGCGATGTAGTCATCGGCACCCGCGGTATTTACCGCGCGATGATTAACGTCGTCGAAGACAGTTCGTTCAACGATGGAGCTACTTTCTCTATATCCAATCCAGGCCGTTTGGGCCCCGGCACTACTGAAGAAGCAGCGTGCGCTGGTGACGCGTCGACTGGCCGTGCGCCTCAGTGCTTTGGCCGCGCCCAACGTTTTTACCGCGCTATCGAGTTCACGGCGAGGAAGCGATTTACCAATAACTTTCAGTTCATCGCTTCTTACGTGTTCTCGAGCTTGATCGGTAACTACGAAGGCCTCTTCCGTAACGACACCGGGGAGTTCGGCCCGAACATCTCTTCTTTGTTCGATCTCCAGAGTTTGCTCACGAACACTTACGGACGTCTGCCAAATGATCGGCCGCACCAGTTCAAGTTCAACGGCAGTTATCGCACGCCATGGAAACTGCTGCTTAGCGGAAACTTGTATGCGCAGTCAGGTGTGCCTTTTAACCAACTGATTCCGCATCCGATTTACGGCAACAACGAGGGCTTCGCCGTGCAGCGCGGCACTGCGATCGTTCCGACGGTAGTTGCCGGCGGCTCGGTATTCCCGAACGTTGTCGAAAGTATTGGTGACAACCGAACGCCGACGACATATAACGTGGATCTTGGTGTCTACTATCCGATTAGAGTTGGTGAAGGTAAAGAGCTGCGACTGACCGGCGATTGGTTCAACGTATTCAATAGCCAGCGCGCCGTAACTTTGGATCAAACCTTCTCAACGACCAGTGGTGTGGCTGGCATTCCGAATGTGCAGAATCCGTTTTGGGGTTCGGCGTTGCTGGTACAGGCTCCGTCGTCATTCCGATTCGGCGCCAAGTTCACTTTTTAGAGACAGGGACTCAGAGGTTAAGCCTGTTCCTAACGAACTCGCCATCAGATATGAAGGCTAGATGGAGCAGACGCGTAGGCTTCTGGGCTTTTCTTTTCTTCCTCGCAAAGGGTCTGCTGTGGCTTCTCGTCCTGACGCTGGCGATCTATTTGGCAAAATAATGAAGTCGAAACTAGCGAGCGTCAGTGATGAGAACTAAGTCGTCCGCAACTCTTCCGCGCGCGAGTGCAAGCCTTTTGCCATCGTGCGACCAGGCGAAATTGAACAGTTGTTCACCTTGAAACCTGGTTAATTGATTAGGCTTTCCCCCATTGAGTGGTTGAGTCAATAGGTTCGAAAGCTCTTGATCGAAGTAAAGCACGCCTAGGCCGTCCGGTGACCAGTGAAGGGCAAAACCATTGATTGCGTCTGGAATTGCCTTGAATCGTATCGATGGTTTTCCACCTGAAAATGGCAAGACCATAATGCCGACATCCGGATTCGCGTTTTGATCGAAATAGAAACTGGCGATCGAGTTTCCATCTGGGGAAATTGTTGGAAGGTTCGCCGGTATGGCACTTAACTGGACAGCCTTTCCACCGTCGATTGGGATCTTCCACAGGGTGATATCACCAGCATCAGGAGAAGCATAGACCACCCATTTCCCATCCGGCGAGATATCAGGAAATAGACACTGTTTACAGTTTGTTAGCTGCCTTGCGTTACCACCATCAAGGTCCATGCGCCAGAGATTGGACTTACCATTGCGGAACGAATGCCAGACGACATGACTGCCCGCCAAAGAAATTGCTGGACGATAATTAGAGCCCTCCTGTGTTAGCTGCTGTTGATTACTTCCATCCGCATTCATCACCCAGATCTCCGACTTTCCCGTCTTGTCTGATTGATAGAAGATTCTTCCGTCGGGACTCCATGCCAGACCGAGCGAACTATCGGCGGTCCCGAAAGTAATCTGAGTGGCACGTTGCACATCTCCCTCGGGCGCGATCCAAATATTCGAGTTGCGGTTTGATTGAAGTGTGACGAGAGTGTTTGAGTTTGCAGTAAGGCTTACATCGGCGTAATGGTTCAAATCGTTTGTGATTCTGCGTGCCTCACCACCGGGATACGAGAGAAACCAAAGTTGGGACGGCGAGACCTCGGTCTCTTTCGCTACCATCAGTAGACCGCTGCCATCGGACAACCATGAGACCTGATAAATCGCGGGCCATTGTCTCGCAGTGAGAACCTTTTGTGAACCGTCTTCTACCGACACTCCTACGACAGTGAAGTATTGACCCTGATTATCAGTACTAACGGCTGCACAAGCGACAAGCTTGCCATCTGGTGACCAGGAAATTCTGATGAGTCCTTCGTACCAGAAAAAGTCCGGCATCTTTCGGACGGCGAGCGTGCGCTCGCCACTGCCATCAGTGTTCATCGTAAGAATAGCTGTTTCTCCCTGACCTGGATTTGCACGCAGAAAGGCAAAGCGAGACCCATCAGGCGAGAAAGTGATGGCGCTATCAACATGTTCGGCAATTCTCTTGGCGGCACCACCTAGCGACGGCACTTGATAAAGGGAATCGATCTGCTCGTTCGTTACGTTGGTTGCGTAATAGATATAGTTGCTGTCATTAGAGAAAGTGAGACCTGAGTAGGTGACAGGTGCCGCGGGTACGAGCTGTGCTGTGCTTCCGGTGGCGATCTGTCTGACCCAGAGGCTCTGCTGCTTCTTGTTGTCTTCGACGTAGACCGCGTACTTCCCATCGGGTGAAATAGCACCATTGGTCACGTTACCCGAGGCAGTAAGTCGCGTCATCCTTATGGTCTGAAAAGCCGTGGCGGGAAGACTAACGGGCTTAAGTACACGGTACACGCGATAACCGAGTAGACCTACGAGAATGACCAGAACCACGCCTACTAGTGTCGCTATGGTCCTGTGCTTTGCGATTCCTTTGAAAAGGTACTCGACGCTCGACGTTCCAAGGATGGCTCCGCCCTCACTGGAGCGTGGCGTAATCAACCTGGTGTCCGCCGTTTTTAGTGGCGTAGTGGGCCTTTGAGAGACTGAACCTGATGGGTGCGAGCGCTCAATCTCGGCGTCGACATCGAGTTGACGCCTGAGCCGCTTGAGATCAATTGCCAGGTCCTTCGCATTTTGGTAACGCTCGTCGCGCTCTTTCGTCAACGCCTTCATCACGATTCGATCAAGCTCTGCCGGCGTTTCGGGCATGACGACGAGGAGCGAAGGCGGCTCTCGTTCCAGGATTGCAACCAGAGTGTCGCTCGGTGTCGCGGCGGAGAACGGACGTCGACCGGAGACCATCTCGTACAGAACGACACCAAGGCTCCATAGATCTGCACGTGCGTCGACAGGTAAGCCTCGTGCCTGTTCAGGCGACATGTAAGGGATTGTGCCTCTCACCATGCCGGGCTGAGTCGAGAGCTCGGAGCCGAGTTGGCCGGTAAAGTTCTCCAGTAGTTTGGCCAGGCCGAAGTCGAGGACTTTCACGTAACCATCTCGCCGCAACATGATGTTCTCAGGCTTAATGTCGCGATGAATGATTCCTGCCTCGTGGGCGGCGACGAGAGCATCGGCAACCTGTACGGCGATGTCGAGTGTTTCGCGCACCCGAAATGGATGAGTTAGCCGCTCGCGCAACGTCTCGCCCTGGACGTACTCGGTGGCGATGAACTCGGTATTGTTTAGTTGCCCAACTTCGTGAACCGTGAGGATGTTCGGGTGATTGAGGGCGGATGCTGCTCGGGCCTCTTGACGGAAACGTTTCACCTGATGCTTATCATGTGTGAAATGTTCGGGAAGAAGTTTTAGAGCGACCTGGCGGCCCAGGATTGTGTCATCCGCCAGATAGACCTGGCCCATGCCGCCGGCGCCGAGTAGCGAAACAACTCGGTAGCGAGCAATCATCTGACCGATCAAATCATCAGTCTGTCTCGCAAGTAACTCAGCAGCCACTTTGAACGCAGGTGCGGAGATGAAGTCGGGTGCCTGCTCGCAGGAGGCCAATAGCGACTCGACCTCGACGCGCAACGCGATGTCGTCAGCACACTCCCGTTCGAGGAACCTGGGGCGATCTTTCGGGTCAACCTCCAAAGCAGCGTGATACAACTCAGTAATTTGCCGATGGCGTTCAGGCGTCATAGTCGTGAGTCGTAATTCGTGAATCGTAAATCGTTAATCGTGAATTGAAAATGTGTGATCGTGTTTCCTGAGCCGCTCGATCACGATTCACTATTCACGATTCACTATTTACGATTTACGAGTTCCCGGTGCAGCCAGGAACGCGCGAAGTTCCAGTCACGTCTCACAGTGCGCACTGAAACCTTCAAGACCTCGGCTGCTTCCTCATTTGTTAGGCCACCGAAGAAACGCAACTCGACGACCTTGCTTTGTCGGGGATCTAATTCGGCAAGAGACAAAAGAGCTTCGTCCAGTGCTACCAGGTCTGCCCCTTTTTCGTCTGAGACGAAGCCGGCGTTTTCGAGAGTCACTGCGTTAGCGCCGCCACCGCGCTTCTGGTACGCGCGCGAGCGCGCGAAATCAACCAGGATGCGCCTCATGAGCTGTGCGGAGACGCCGAAGAAGTGTGCTCGATTCTGCCATTGCACGTTCTTCCAGTCTATGAGACGCACATAAGCTTCATTCACCAGCGCCGTGGTTTGCAGCGTGTGGCCCGGTCGTTCGTTACCCATGTAGCGGTGAGCGAGGCGGTGCAGCTCCTCGTAAATCAGGGGGGTAAGCTCTTCGAGGGCAGTCTGGTCGCCGTTGCCCCAAGCAACAAGAAGCCGTGTTATCTCCTTCGGCGAGCGCATCTCCATAGACCCTTTATTCCACTACAACGGCAGAAATTATCACACGCTCGTACCCGCTCCAAAAATATCCCTCCGTGACCGCTTTCTCGCACGGTTCCCGCCTTAATCAGTAGAGGGTACTGAAAGGAGAATAGATCCAACTTAGGATCTGACAGTCCTTCATCGGAAAGGAACTCGATATGAAAGCGAAACCGAACGCACAAATCCTCCCGTTTGTTGTTGGCCTGGTGTGCCTGAGCATCATCGCTTGGCTCACCCCATCTGGTCACGCACAACTTCCCGATAAGACCGTCACTCCCAATACCGCCGGAGCAGGAATCAACAAATCTTTCGCCCAGCAGGCAGGGGCTGGCCGTGGAGACTTGTCGACATTGGATTCGTCTTTGTTCATCATCAATCGCGATCCCTTCCGTGCCATTCGCCGCGGACGACAACTCTTTCAACGCAAGTACACAAGAGTTCAAGGAATCGGCCCCCTCTTCGGGGACGGCACGGGCAACATTGAAACGAGTCTGGCAATTGGTGCCGGCTTGGTTGACAGTTGCGCCGGCTGTCACGGCCGACCTCGAGGCGCTGCCGGGTCAGGTGGTGACGTCGTTACGAGGCCCGATAGTCGTGATGCACCACATCTATTTGGGCTAGGTCTGAAGGAGATGTTGGCTGACGAAATCACAACTGACCTGCGCGCTATCCGTCAACAGGCAATAGATGAAGCGCAGCGTAATCGATCGAATCAACCCGTGACCAAAGCATTAATCAGCAAAGGAATCAGCTATGGCGCTATCACAGCCAGACGCCATGGCAACGAAGTCAAAGTCGACACTTCAGCCGTTACGGGGGTGGATACCGATCTGCGGATCCGTCCGTTTTTCGCTCATGGCGGGACGATCTCAATTCGCGAATTCATTGTCGGTGCCTGGAACGCTGAGATGGGACTTCAGGCTGTTGATCCGGAACTCGCGGCAGCACACGACGGGCGCAAAATGATTTCTCCTTCCGGAATGGTACTAGATGGGACTAAGGATCAGATTGAAGCGCCGCCGGCCGCGAACACATTCGAGGATCCTGATGGTGACGGCGTGTCGAACGAAATACCAACCAGCATCGTAGATTTCATGGAGTTCTACCTGCTCAATTATTTCAAGCCCGCGACGTACGAGCAGACACCCGGTGTAATCACAGGTCGTCAAAAGTTCCAGGACATTGGATGCAGTCAATGTCATATCCCCGATCTACAAATCGATCGCGACCGTCGCGTGGCTGATTTGGAAACGGTCTATGACTCCGCGAATGGTATTTTCAACAATCTGTTCGCGACTGCCAGCCCGCTCTTCACGCAAGAAGACGATGGAAGTGGCTTCCCGACTCTGAAGCGAGCCGCGCAGCACTCGTTCCTTGTCAAGAACATATTCACTGACTTGAAGCGACACGATCTGGGCTCCTCGTTCTATGAGAGAAACTACGATGGCACAATCAGACGGATGTTTTTGACAACGCCGCTTTGGGGTGTAGGTACGACTGCTCCATACGGACATGATGGGCGGAGTATTAATCTGAGAGAAGTGATTCTTCGCCATGGTGGTGAAGCTCTCGGAGCGCGTGATGCTTTTGCAGCACTTTCACGCGATGATCAGTATAAGATTCTCGATTTTCTTAATTCACTCGTCATCTTTCCGCCGGATGATACAGCGTCTAACCTCGATCCTGGCAACCGCAGCGCGATGGGCTTTCCACAAGGGGGCCACGGCAGTGTTAAGCTCACAGTACTCTTCAACAACCCGCTCGACATCGAGTGAGGCAAGTGTTAATTGTCACGGACTTGACGGTCCACTGCGAACGGGTCTCCCGATTGGGTTTTCGCCGGGCCATGTTCGACGACCCACTTCTTCGTCAAATGTGCGGATGTCGCCCACGTTCACGACTTGCTGGCGGTGTTAGCAGTACTCGCGGGATATTGATTTTGTTCCGCCGCTGAAAAGTATTTTTGGCTTTGCTGCGTGGGAGTTAGTTGTTACGCCAGATCCGTCATCAATCGGCGTAATCTGCGGAGGGTTTAATGTCCGCTCCATGGCGCGAATTCGACACGATCCGCGTCAGTCCAAAGACAATCAAGCCAGCCACTATTGCTATCGACACGTCGCGCGCCTCGCGCCAGTCACTGCTCATCAGTAACCAAAAACAAATAGCTACGCAAATAATCGAGACGGGTATCCCTGCAGGCACTTTGAATGACGACGACTCTGTAAAACTTTTACGTCGCCGAAGAATCGGAAGAGAAGCACACGTGCTCGCGTAGACAATCACCCTCGTGATAACCGTAATCTTCACGGCATAGATAAACGTCCCTGGTAATGCGATTAGCAGTGCAGCAGCCGCGCAGGTCAGAATGGATACGTGAGGCGTGCGAAACCGCTTGTGAACCCGAGCCAGTGGAGTTGGTAATTGATGCTGCGCGGCCATAGCAAAGGGCAGACGTGTACAAGCGAGCATGATCACATTCAGTGTTCCGAAGATTGAGATCAGTGCACCCAACGATATGACGGCCGGTCCCGCGGTACCCAGGAAGATGTAGCTCGCGTCAGCCAGTGGCCGCTGCGAGTTTGCTAAGCCTGACAATACACCAATGCAGACAATTTGAATTAATAGGAACAGGACAACTGCTGCAGTCAATGCCACAATTAACGCAAACGGTATCGCGCTTTGCGGTTGTTGTACTTCACCGGAATTGATGAGCACTGCTTCGAACCCGGAAAACACATAGACCAGCACAAATACCGCCGAGGTAAAGGATCCGAAAGTTGGTGCTGCGGTGAGGGTGAATTGGGACGCGTTAATAAAGAACAAACCGATGACAATAAACAACAGCAGCGGGATCAGTTTGGTAATAGTCAATACGTCGCTTGTGCGCGCTGACTGTTTGACCCCAAGTAGATTGATAACGGTGAGGACAACAACGAGGCCTGTGATTATGGCAGCGCGTGGGACGCCGGCTTCAGCTGCTGGCCAGAAATAACCGAGGTAGGCAACGAATACCTGCACGAGGGTGGCGAAACCGGCAAGTCTCGTCAAGCACATCAACCACCCAACCAGAAAAGCCGGCGTTGCTCCGAACGTTTCTCGCGCGTAGAGGTACGGTCCACCAGTGCCACTAAATCTGCTGCCTACTTCAGCGAAGCAGAGTGCGATTAGCCCAATGATCAAAGCGCAAACGACGAAGGCCAGCAGACTGTAATTTCCCACCGTCCTTTGCACGTCCGAGGGAAGTTTTAGGATACCGGCGCCGACTGTGACATTGATAAGTAAAGCGACCAGCTCCCATTTCCTGATGTCGCGACTGAGGCCTTCACTCATGTCCGATATGCGTCTGTCTTGTCGTGATAGGACCGAACAGGCTCCCAGGAACTGAAGTCATAGTTGGTTGGGTCACGACAAGCTAAAGCATATCGGACTCAAACACTATCGTCCCCTTCGATCCTGGCACGGTCACACCTCCTCGATCCCCGGGCGTAATCGATCCAAAGCGCTCAACGTAAACATTAGGCAATGGACGCGCATTCAGGGGCGCAAGCCACAGACGCAGCAAATGACGCTTACGTTCGGGCTCGACATAGTCTTCGAACGCGGTTCGGTCGTGCAGTATCGTGTGGTTGTGTACCAGCTGAATATCACCTGGCTCCAGCTCCATCGTCAGGTTTATTTGGGGATCGTTAGCTAACTCGTCGAGCAGATCCAGCGCTTCGACTTGTTGATGACTAAGCGCTGCAACTCCCGCAAACCGTCGTGCTGATTCAATGTATTGTCTCTGATAAATCGCGGAAACGAGTCCGTCGTGGTAGTTGAAGACAGGGATGTTGAAATATGGTTTGCGACCTTCGGGAACTTCACCACGCCGGTCAGTTTCAATTGGTTGGGTTAACACACTCAGTAAGTCCGGCCGGCGCCGACGCATCTCATTGAAGATTGTTGTTGAAGAAACAAGACTCGACAAGCCGCCCGAATTTGCAGTCTGCAAACACATTAGACCTACGACGTCGCATGAGTCGGTATGGTGCGTCTGTCGTTCGCGTGTTTGGTAAATGCGAGTGTTCGGATCATCGCTTGAGAGCCCAAGATCTTTGACATGACCAAGTAAATGTCCTGCAGCGTTCTGCATCCGCAGGTTGCCCAGGTGAGTTCCAATTATAAGAAAGGCAATTGCGGCTTCTCGTTTGGACCAGCGTGCAGTTGGAAGTCCTTTTATGAGTACAAAGCCACGGCCATTCAAAACTTCTCTCAGTAACTTCTGTAGACGCGCGGTGAGACTGGGAAGTGGAACCGTTGTCAGTGTTGAGAGGTCACAAAAAGCCGAATCGGCAAGTGGGTGAGTGGGCGAGTGGGTGAATTGGGAGATTGCCTTCTCAACCTCCGCGATTTCGGTTTCCGACAGACGTTCAATCCAATCAGTTCTGCCGGCCAGATCCGACCCGTACCACGCCGAAGCATCACGAATCGGCGGCGGCAGAGACATGTCATTTGGTGAAACTGAACTCACTATTGGTGAGCTAAGCGTAGCATAAACGTGAGGACGTCAGTGCTCGGTTGGGTGTTGCGAGGAAAGCTAACCAGGAAGACACCACCAGGCTTTAGCCGGTGGTCTCTCAATTTTCACGCTATCGACAACTCCTTTGAACGTTCTGCGACACCACCAGGCTTTAGCCGGTGGTCCTTCAACTTCTCAGCTATCGCCAAACCATAGACACCACCCGAACGTTCAGGAGAGTGGTTGGTAGCGGGAAATTGAAGGACCACCGGCTAAAGCCTGGTGGTGTCGCGTGCCCTGGTGGTTCTATCTTCAGCGAGACTAATTCGTTACCTTCATCACGCGTCCGGTAAAGATCTCGGTGACGTAGATTTCATTTGTTTCTTCGTCTTGCGCCATACTCGTCGGAGTGATCAAGCAATTGGCAATTACCGTGGAGCTGCCCGACGGAGTGGCGTAATAGCTAAGTCGGCCAGCCGCTGCTTGGTTCAACATATCTGTGCTGAATTCAAGCGTAAGAAATCCACCGCTACTTGCTGGTAAAACATCAATTGCTGATGTCAAGTTAGTTATGAATGGAGAGTTTGTTTCGCCAGCGATATCAACTGACCTGACCCGGGAATTGCCTACCGGGAAAGGAAATCCGGTCAACAATGTCACCAGCAGTTGATTACCGAAAACATGAACGCTGTCAGGCACCGGTTCGACAACGGGTGGTCCAAATCCCCGATTGTTTGGAACGGGGCCAAATGTCGTAAGAGTACTGGAAGTTCGAGTTTCCAGATTCACGTCACGCACGATGTTCGCGCTCGCGTCGGCAGGACCACCGGCTAAAGCCTGGTGGTGTCGCAGAAGGGTTCAAAGGAGTTGTTGATAGCGTGAAAATTGCCAAAACAAGAGACGATCGTTTACACAAAATCCTTGACGCTACCATACGTAGACTACCAACTAGCCTTTGCTGCTCCTGCTCCTGCTCATGCTCCTGCTCACCAAACTCCCGGCACTAATCGATAACGAACCCGCTGCTGATACTCGCTATATCCTGCAAGCTCTTTCGTGAGCATTTTCTCTTCGTCAAACAACCGCCACACGAGGAAGGGAATAACAAAGAAGAACGGAAGCAATCCCCAATATGAGCCAAGTGCGAGCGGGGTTCCTAACAGATAGAGCAACGCGCTGCCGTACATAGGATGGCGCACGAGCGCGTAGGGACCGGTATCGATCACTCGTTGATTTGCAATCACTTGTACCGTCGCCGACGTGTATGTGTTTTCTCGATAGACGTAGAAAATGAAGTAAAAACCAATCGCGACGAGAAAGTCTCCAGTGATCACTACGTATAGAGGAACCGCTGGCCGGCCAAACCTATGATTCAGGGCAGGAACTACAATCAGGCCCAGGAAAGCCAGAGACGTGAAGACCATGATCACTTTCTGCGTTGGTCTGTTCTCTGCCGTTGGGCCACCGCGCATTCGTCGTTGCAGAAGTTCCGGGTCGTGTCGAAGCAGGTAGATTGTGGTTAGCAGCGATGCGATCGTAAAAATCGCCAGATATACCCACGCCGGCCAATAATCAACGGTGCCCGCTGCGACGAATATGATCAGGCCCATCACGATTGCGAGAATGAAAACTGATAGAAGTGCTTTGATCGCAAGACGACTCATCGGTTGTTAGATCAGCCCGATCAAAGCTAAGACGCCAGATTCCCGGATCCAGTTGGCGAGAGCAGGTGTGCGATGAGGTGGCACATGCGGTCGAGGTCGATAGGCTTGGTTAAGTACCCTGAAACTCCGACGTCGTAAGCGGCGCGTTGAAAGCCCTCGGTGCCAAACGCAGTAACTGCAATTATCGGTATGTCTCGGAGCGTTTCATCTTCACGAATCCGGCGTGTCGCACCGAGTCCATCCAGGGTCGGCATGCTGATGTCCATCAAGATCAAATTGGGAAAGGTGCTGCTGGCAATTTTGATCGCATCTTCGCCATTAGCTGCAGTCAACACTCTGTAACCCTGGTGTTGAAGGTAAAGGCTAATCATTGCGGCACTGTCTGCAGAATCGTCGGCGACAAGAATCAAATACTTCGAATCGATTTCCCGAACGTCCTCAAGTGCTGGATTGTTTTCTTGTTCAGGTTGATTGATAGGCGGCAGCCCTGAGGTCGCGAACGGGTCTTTCGGTTTCATGGTGAGATTATAGCGATGGAGTTGGAAGCAGTCAGTACCACCTCGCTCTTTGGAGTGCGACGGCCTGCCGTCGCTTTGTCACCGCAGGTCTCTTGGGTGGGTAACGCTCTAACAAAGCGAGGGCAAAGGCCGTCGCACTCCAAAGAGCGAGCATATCGGACTTTTGTTGTCCGACGCTGCTACTGTTTCAACCCCACAAGCACGAAATTACTTGTCACGCCATGAACCGTGATCCTTACCTTAATGTCGCCTGGGGGCGTGATTTGATCGTTTAGTTTAAGGATCACCTGCCACAGCCAATCGGTGGTAGGAACTTTTCCGACAAATTCGACGGTAAGCGGTCTTATGGTTCCTACCGAATCTTCGGCCGTAGCTGTAACTGCAGACGCGTTTTCTCCCGCTGCCAATTTCAACCCGGTTCCAAAGACGATTATTCGCGTTCGTTGATCGGAGCTGAAATTAATGGTTTCGATAATTGGAAGCGGGTCGCGCACAAATGTAACTGAATCTAGTGCCGCTCCGCGCTGTACATTTGGTTCGGTAAGAAGAAAGAGTCCATCGTCATCGATAATCGTGCAAACGCCCTGACCTTTCGCAATCGTTGCGTTAACCGGGTTAGAGAGATTCACGAAGAATTGCTCAGTTCCTTCAGCCACCGTGTCGCCTTTAATAAGAACATTCAGCGTTTGTGACAAGGGTCCGCCTGGGTTAAAAATTATATCTGTTTGGCCTGCGCAATAGTCTGTATCGCAACTCGGACTGCCTATCGCGCTTCCGTCCTGCGTCGTAGCATGGACTGTCACCGTTTGTTGACTCGGGGCTGACAAGGTGATGGTAAATAAGGCCGAACTTACATTCGGGCCGCCATCTCCTTCATTCACCGTAACGTCATCGATCCGCACGGAAGGTGTGCTTTGTGCGAGAGTCGAATTCGCGATGGAAAGGAGCAGGCAGATTGTCCCCATAAGAGCACAGAGGACCGATCGCTTTAGGAGCCACGAAGTCGGTGTAGACAGATGGAAACTTGCTAGCATTTTGTTGTCTCGAGGATATCGGATAAAGAACCCTGGGGCTGTTGCCAAGGAGAGGGACAAAAGATTAACACTAGAACCCTGAACGGACAACAGGTAGCCCAGAATTCTTAAGGACCACGTCTTTGCCGCTGAGTCTATCCGCCTATATCTTTCATAGGAGATCGGCCCTTGGTAAAAGGGCACTACCGGCGCTCAGACGGCACCTCAGATGCTTCTAAGAAAGTCGGAAAGGCAGAGGTTTTCCAGAGGAATTCGGCAACCCCGTCAACTAAGATTGAAGAAAGGGGGCCGTTGCCGGTTCCCCAATCTCATCATCAGTCGTTAATGAGGCCGTTGAACGAAATAAGCGAACCTTTGGCAAGGCCGAATTTTCACGGCATGGCAAACGTCTCTCGATTATTATCCAGGCATGTCATTCGTAGTCGGTTTGGACTTTGGAACGACGAACAGCGCAATCGCCGTAGCCCAGCAAGATAAAGAAGCGAGGCTTGCTCAGTTTGGCGACAACACTAGTTTCCGGTCGATTCTCTACTTTCCCCATAGGGACCGCTCTTCACCAGTTAAACCCGAAACTAAAGCTGGTCCTGAAGCTATCAGTTCGTATCTGGACGCCGATACCAAGGGGAGACTCATTCTCTCGATTAAATCTTATCTCGCGAGCCGTCTGTTCACTTCCACTCAAATCAATGGTCGCTATTACACCCTTGAAGATTTGATCGCGATCATCCTGCGACGACTAAGAATGGCTGTGGTGGAACAATTCGGTGTCGAACCTAATAGTGTCGTACTTGGACGGCCGGTGCGTTTTGCAGGCGCCGAAATTGATGCGGATGAAAAGCTCGCACTGGAACGATTGAAATCAGCGGCAGAACGGGCTGGCTTTTCTGAAATTAGTTTTGAACTGGAGCCAGTCGCTGCCGCCTATCAATACGAAACGCAATTGGATCATGATGAGTTGGTATTGATAGGAGATTTTGGCGGGGGCACGAGTGACTTCACTCTCGCGGAACTTGGTCCCAGCAGAAAACTCGAGGGTCGTAATCCAGTAATTGGTACCTCAGGTGTTCCGATTGCCGGCGACACGTTCGACAGCAGAATCATGATGCGACTTGTGGCGCCAAAGCTCGGTTTGGGATCGCATTATGTGTCGTTGAGTAAGGAACTGCCTGTGCCCGTTTGGTTGTATTCGCAGCTTTCTAGTTGGCACCGCACCTTTCTTCTTAAGGAACCCAAAACGATGGCGGTGCTGCGTGAAGTAAAGAATCAGGCTTCGGAACCAGATAAGGTTGCTGCGTTGATTCACATCATCAACGAAAATTTAGGCTATGCTCTTTATCGAGCTGTCGAGCAAACAAAAGTTCAATTGACGGACAGTGAAGAAGCAGAATTCATATTTGGACATGCCTCAGTACATATCACTGACAAGCTTGAACGTTGGCGGTTCGAGTCCTGGATTCAGGATGATATTCAAAACATCGCCTCATGCGTGAGGACGCTTTTCACACAACACAACGTGAACTACAGCGACATCGGGAGTGTCTTCCTCACAGGTGGATCGTCGTTCGTGCCGTATGTGCGTCGTTTCTTTGCGAGAACGTTTGGATCTGACAAGCTAAGAGGCGGTGAAGAACTAACAACCGTCGCCAAGGGATTAGCATTGAGGGCGCTTGAGAATAACTAGGAATCCCGGATTACGCAGTTTTTGTTTCGTGTTGTTTCGTGTATTTCGTGGACAGGGAAGGTCACAGCGAAAAGCGATCCACGCGCATCACACAAAACAACACGAAATACAATCTGTGTAATCTGCGGTTAACTTCTTTTCGCACCAATTACCTGCCGCTTCGTCACAAATCCACCTGTTAAGAAATGTAGATCTCCGAAACTCGTCCCAGCACAAACGAGAGGAGATCCATGATGAGATCAATATTTGCAGCAGCGCTCTTGCTCGTTATCTCAGCGACGTTCGCTCTTGGCCAATGCAGTGAAGCGGACAAGAAAGCCCTCGAGGCATTTGACCACGGCTGGACCGAGGCCAATGCACGGGGCGACCGCGCGTATCTCGAAAATGTCTATGCCGACGATTACACGCGGACGTCGTTCACCGGTCCTGCAAACAAGAATGAAATCATCGAGGCGGCAGTTAAGTCAGCGGCGCGAGATAAAGCCAACCCGCAAAATTCCGCGAAAGTTACTGCCGATCATTTCATAATTGCGTGTACGCCGAGCAGCGCGACGATCACGCACCGCAGTGTTGTTACAACTACGGACAGCGGCAGAGAGCAAACCTTCTATTCGCGTGGCGTTCACTTCCTCGAGAAGCGGGGCGGTCGTTGGCAAGTGGTAAGTCTCGCAAATCACCCCCTCGACGACGCGACCAACCTGCTCTTAATCGATGAGGAATGGAATGAGGCTGGTCGAATGAAAAACGCCGGCTGGTTTGAGCGCAACCTCACGAATGACTATACATGGGTGAATGCACAGACTGGTGCTCTTCAAACCAGAGAGGATTGGATTACGGCCGTTAAGAATAGTGCGTCTACTTTGGAGAGCGTTGAATCTTCTGATTTGAAGAGTCGCGTAGAGAATGACCTTGGATTATTGACGGGAGTCGTTCACGTAAAAGGTCGTGACGCGCAGAGTCAGCCAATAAACTACAACCTACGGTTTACCATGACCTTCGTGAAGCGCGACGGTCGGTGGTTGGTCTCGGCCGCGCACGCAACAAAAGTTCAATGACTCTTTTTATCCGCAGATTAGGCCGATTACCCAGATTCGATTCAAACTTTGGCGCTGTGCAATTTGCGGATAAAGATCTATCGTCCACCAAAATACACAACGTTCGGCGCATCGGATCGTGCAGCAGCAATGTCTGGCGAGCCATCCCCATCCAGATCACCGATAGCCAATCCGTAAACCGCACCTTTGTTATCGCCGAACGTAACGGGTGTGAACGTGCGTCCTGTGCCGTCGTTGAAATAGACGACCGAAGATGCTTCGACATTGCCCACAACAACATCGATATCCCCATCCTTGTTTAAGTCTCCGACAGTAAGCGCGTACGGTGTCGCACCAGTGGTCGTCGTGATTGGCATCGCGCTTGAAAACGTCGCACCCTTCTGTCCGTAATAGATGAAGGCCGCTCCACGCTTCTCATCAATCGCCATAATGTCTATTACGCCGTCATGATTTAGGTCGGCGGCTTGCGAGACGCGAACCTCCGCATCACCGGGACCAAATGGAATCCGTTTCGCAAGTCCACCCTTACCGTCATTGACGTAAACATAACTCTGTCCTCCATCTCGATTCGGAACGATCAGATCGATGTAGCCATCGCCATTCACATCCGCCGGCGTAATTGTGGTTGCATTTTCACGGGAAAAGGCAAAACAGTCGGCACCAAACTGTCCTTTGCCTTTATTGAAGCAGACGTAGTTTGGACCCTTGAGGTCATCAGCGCGGTTTGCCACCAGGATGTCTGGTAAACCGTCACCGTTCACATCAGCGACGGTTGCAAGACGCGTGGGCCATTCAGGATGTCCAAAGGTTGAGAGCAAAGTAAAGTTGCCCTTGCCATCGTTTGCATAGACGCGCTTCGGATCCGGCGCATCGTTGCCTACTACCACATCAAGATCGCCATCGCGATCGATATCAGCAAGCGTCACAGAGTAAGAACGGTCCGCGACGTCGCCCAGGTTATGAGCGTTCGGAAATTTCCCATGACCATCATTCAATAGCACGCGATCGATTAATGGCCAGTGTCTTCCTTTTGCGAGAACTAGATCTGGAAACCCATCACCGTTCAGATCACCAATGCTGACGTTGGCCGATGTCTCTGACGTTTGTTCGAGTAAAAGAACACGTGTGAAATTAGGTAGTTTCTTCGGTGTTTGTACCTTCATACTGGTGAATGACAAGAGCAGGGTGAAGGCGATAAGTCTGACAGTCATGGCATCCCGATTACGTTGATTCAATCAAACAAATCTGTTGAAACTTGGAAAGAACAAGTCGGGAAGCCCACCCCGACTTGTTCCCCCAACGTTACAAAGTGCTCCTCGCTGTAAGTGTCAAGCGCTATGTGTCTTCGCCGGTTGATAAGTACCCGGAACTGTTCTCGCTGAGATACTGAGTCGATTCCACGAATTGATCGCAGTTACTGCTAACGTCAGGTCGGCTAGTTCCTTTTCATTGAAGAAGTTTTTGACGTGTTCAAATACCGGGTCAGGTACGTGGCCCTCTTGAATGTTAGTTACCGCCTCGGCCCACGCTAGACCCGCTCGCTCACGATCCGTGTAGTAGGGAGACTCCTCCCACGCATCAAGTCCATAGAGTCTTTGCTCTGACTCACCCGCTGCCCGGAGATCTTTCCAGTGCATGTCAATGCAATATGCGCAGCCGTTGACCTGCGACACACGCAACTTGATCAAGTTTTGTAGCGACTCTTCTAATCCGCAAGTTTGCAGGTAATGCTCGATCCCCAACATAGCGTGATACGCGCCGCGAGCGGACTTCAAGTAATCAATTCTTGGTTCCATTGAATTCATACTTTCCTTTCCTGGATTGTGGCAGTTAAAAGGATATCCAAGCGCAAGGGTCAAAACAAACCAGCGGATCCGCAGATTACGCAGATTACACAGATTTGTTGATTGAAACAGCGTGAACGATCCATAAATCGAACGCTCTCATAATAAAATCTGCGAAATCTGCGGATAAACCCGTTTTCTCATAAACTTCTCATCTTCCTTTCACGCTCGTCGGCCAAACTAGTCTAAAGTTCATCACGTAGCAGCAAGCTTGAAGCAATTGGTGCTTTCCGGCTTATTGAGACTCGGTCGAGCGATGTATCTCGAATGAATGAATTGAAGGAGAAAGAAATGCCGTTACTTACTGTCAAACTAATCGAGGGAGTTTTCTCGGATTCACAAAAACAAGCAATGATCAAAGAGGTTACTGACGCGATGGTCCGTATTGAAGGTGAGAACATGCGCCAGGTTACGACGGTGGTCATTGAAGAGGTGAAGAGTGGTAGTTGGGCGATTGGCGGGCAATCATTAACGACTGAGGCCGTAAAGGCGTTAGCTGCCGGCAAAGCGTCAGCTTAATTCGTGCCTGATTGATTGACGCGCAAGCCGGTGCGAATCAGAGTCCGACGAACTTTCGTTTGTCGATCGTGATTTCCAGAGCGCTGGAGTACGGAACACCGCGAACTATACAACGACAAACGAAAGTTCGTCGGACTTTGCCAATCATGTTAGTGATGCCTCGGCTTCCGTCCGTATAATAGGCGCCAATTATGGGTCGGCTTGTAAAAGACTTACTCGTACAAAGCGCCAGGGAGACTTTTGTAGGCAGAACTGCGGAGTTGGAAGTCCTCTCTACACTTCTCGACACCGGGCCACGTGTGATCTTACTGCACGGAATCGCGGGAGTGGGGAAGTCTGCCTTGCTGGGCGTATTCACTGAACGCGCTCGTACAAAAGGAACAGCAGTCATCACTCTCGATTGCCGGGCAATGGAGCCGACTGAGCGTGGATTCTTACAGGAACTCAAAATCGCGATCGGTGGTCCAATCACCAGAGTTGAACAGGCTGCGCGACGACTGCGGACTCTCGGTGATCGAGTTTTGCTTGTGCTTGACAACTATGAAGTCTTCCGGCTCATGGACACATGGCTTCGGCAAGTGTTCATGCCACTGCTTCCTGACAATGTTCGAGTTGTTCTTGCCGGACGAGATGCGCCAGTTCACTCCTGGTTCACAACGGCCGGTTGGCAGGGCCTTGTGCGTACGATTCCGCTCGACGCACTCAGTGAGACCGATGCGATCACGCTGCTGGTTCACGCCGGAGCGAGCGAGACCGAGGCTCGACTAATCAATCGATTCGCGCTTGGTCACCCATTGGCGTTAAAGCTGGCTTCGATTATTTCCGTGGCAAATCAAGATACAAAACATTTGCCTGACTTTGGCTTTCAGCGCGTGTTTGACGAGCTCATGCGAATCTATCTCGCAGAGGTCCAGGATCCGATCACCAGACGAGCACTCGACGCCGCATCAGTAGTCAGACGAATAACCGTTTCACTGCTTCAGGCGATGCTTCCTGATGTGGCGCCGCAGGATGCTTTTGAACGTTTGAAAGTTCTGCCGTTCGCTAATAACGAACATGATGGTTTGAGATTGCATGAGTTGATCCAGCAAGCGATCGCCACGTCTCTTCAGTCAACGGATCCAAACAAATACCAGGAATATCGTCGTGCTGCCTGGCGGCAACTTTCAATCGAGGCGCGTCAAACGAGTTCACACGGGCTCTGGAGATACACATCGGATCTGCTTTATATGATCGCCAATCCGGTGGTGCGTGAAGCCTTTTTCCCAAGTGGCGTGCGCCGGTACGTCGTAGAACCGTCCCGAGCTGACGATGGGCCGGCAATTTGTGAAATCACCAGAATGTACGAATCGAGGCGCGGCGCTGAACTCATGAAAATGTGGTGGACAAATGTTCCACACGCTTTTTACGTCGCGCGCGATGAACAAGGTCAAGTTGCCGGATTCTACCTCATGTTCGATCCATCGGAAGTTGAGCCGTCTCTGCTAGGGAACGATCCGCTTGTGAAGTATTGGTCGAGCCATCTCGCGGAAGATCCAGTACCCAATGGTCAGCGTGTGCTGTTTTTGAGACGGTGGCTCAGCAGAGATAAAGGAGAGCATCCCGGTTCAGTGCAAGCTACTTGCTGGCTCGACATCAAACGAACGTACATGGAGATGCGGCCGTCGTTGAGGCGAGTTTATGTAACACTGAATGACCCGGGACCTTATGGACCAGTTGCTCAAACGTTGGGCTTCCGACCACTGAGTGGCAAAACGCTGCTTTCGGAGAAGCCTTATTACTCCGTGATGTTGGATATGGGTCCAGGATCAGTTGATGGTTGGCTCGCTTCGCTGGGAGCTGCCGAGCTGAACATTGAACAGGAGTTACTAGATCCGCAAGCGCATGAACTGGTACTAAACGGAAATCGAGTGAAACTGACAAAACTGGAGTTCGAAGTGTTTCAGTATTTGTACAACCGGAAAGGAATCGCCGTTTCCCGCGCATCACTGGTTGAGGATGTCTGGGGCTGGAAGCACACCGGAAGTAATGTCATCGAAGCTGTGATGAGAACTCTCCGTAAGAAATTGGGAAACAGATCAACATCGATCGAGACCATTCGAGGCCTTGGCTATCGCTTTCGAAATACATGACCCGAATTTGCATGCAGTCAGTACCACCTCGCGGTAGCGGGTGGGTACGAAGTCGCGAAATCAATCGACAAATAGACTTCGTACCCACCCGCTACCGCGAGGTGGTACTGACTGCATCCAAGTCCGTAACTGAACATCACAGATATAGTCATACCGACCGTAGGTGTACACGCCAATTGACTGCAGCGTGCTTCACAACTTAATGACCGTTATCAACGCGCCGCACCATTTGACCCGGCTGCTTCAATGTCCACTTGTCTCCGTCCCAATTCCAGGTGTCCCCGAAAACGTGTACCTCATCTTGTAAGCCCAGATCATGTCCACCAAACAAAACCATCAACTTTCGTTTCGAGTCATAAACCATTGCGGTGTGGTTTCGCGGTATCGGCCCCGTTGAAGTTATCTGCACCCAATGTTCACCATCATACTCCCATGTATCACCAATAGGTTTTCCCGCGAAGCGGCCACCGAAGCGAATTACCTTGTTTCTCGCGGTGTCATAGGCCATCACACAGTTAAACCTGCCCTGGACCGATGCGGCCCGATTTTCTGTCCACTTTTTTCCATCCCATTCCCATGTTTCTCCAGAAACGGACTCTGCTGTTGAGCCACCGAATAAAACAATCTTCTGTCGCACATTGTCATAGACCATGGCCGCACCGTTTCTCGCTGTCGGCCCTGTTACATTCATGTCAATCCATTTCTTGCCGTCCCATTCCCAAGTGTCTCCGAAACGACTTCCCGAAGTGCCGGCGCGATTATGTCCTCCAAAGAGGACCATCCTCCCACGCTTGCTATCGAATGCCATCGATGCTTCCGCACGAGGCGAAGGCCCACCGTTTTGAATCTGCGCCCAACTGTGACCGTCCCATTCCCACGTGTCATTAAGAAATTTGTTCTCGTCTGGGTTTCTGCCGAAGAGGACTCTATTACCTCCGAAGAGAACTATTCTCTTGCGAAGAATGTCGTAGGCCATTGCCGGAAATGTTCGTGGCCCTGGTCCGGCAGAACTAAGCAACTTCCAGCGTCTGCCATCCCATTCCCATGTGTCACCACGCACCTGCGACTCATCTGCACCGCCAAAGAGTATTACCCTCCCACGATCGCTGTCATACGCCATCGCATGTGCGTTTCTGACGCCGATGTGTGGAGGCACTGCCGCGAAAAAAGATGCCGATAGTCTCGACGGTGTTCTTGAGATGTTCGATGCAAGTGGCACGTGAGAGACGGTGAGGAGGATGAGGAAGAAGGAAACAGCCTTGGTTAGGAGAGCGGGTTTCATTGCTTGCACGGTTTGCCACGCGAATTAACTGAAAACTTTTTTGCGCCTGCCTGAACCAACAGTCGCCTTATTTCCGTTCTGACTTTATCCCGCGAAATCGCCGATGCTCCCCCCAATGAAGTTAGAAGTGACACGCAGTCATCTCCTTCCCACAGTCTTGGCTTGTTCGGGTTTGCTCCTGCGTTTAGCAACAATCGAACTACTTCCACGTTTGGTTCAGACGTCGTGATAGCAGTTACCAACGCGGTCGTTCCAATATCATTCTCCCAGTTGACATCGCTGCCCCTTTCTAACAGCGCCTTAATCATTTCGATGTCGTTCCCTATTACCGTTGCTTGCAGAGGTGATACTGGGAACCATGGTTCCGGATTCAGTTTTGCGCCCGCGGCGATGAGAGTATCTACCAGTTCAAGTCTGTTTTTGTTTTTAGCACTCATCGCAAAAGAGAGGACGGTCCAGAAACCACCGTGTGCGACACCGCCGGCAGCGTTTGGGTTTGCGCCCGCTGCGAGAAGAACTTTAACCATCTCAAGATCACCTCGACCGGCTGCGATCATCAGAGCTGTGAGACCAATACCCGGAAGGCTTTCGTTAACATTTGCACCCGCCTTCAACAGCTTTCGGACGTCTTCCAAACGCCCGGCTTCCGCGGCGCGCATTAGCGCAGTTCGCGGGTCATCAGGAGTTTGTGGTGAGCCATACGACTGTGCGTGAATCGTCGTGATGGTCAATAACAGAAAAACGATCGTTTTCATTGCGCGATCAAGATCAAACCTGAGGTCTCGTAGGAAAGAGTTCATGCCTTACATCCCGGTGCGTTCCAGGTGGAACTTTGTCTAGTGAAACACGATGCGTCAGAGTTGTGCGCTCATGTTTCAAACGTAATAATAGTTGAGAATGTTCCTCGCGAGGGGGTCACATCACTTAAACTAATCTGCGCAAACTTTTACGGATTAGTTCTGTTAACACTTTTTCCTGCGAACGCGTCTCGTCCTTTCAGGGAGGCCACAATGGACACCTTATTCAAAGACATTCGTGTTGGTCTTCGAAGTCTTCGGAAACGCCCGGGCTTCACGGTGATCGCAATTCTGACGCTTGCTCTTGGAATTGGTGCATCGACCGCGATCTTTAGTGTCGTCGATGGCGTGTTACTCCGACCATTGTCGTATCCGCATGCGGAACGGATTATGCAGCTTCGCGAGGTTAACCCGCGTGGAGTGCGAATCTCTTTTGCCGAGCCCAATTTTCTGGACCTCCGCGCTCGAAGCCGCTCGTTCGAATCAATGGCTCAATACGGTGGAACGGTAACAACGGTGAACGGAGCCAGCGAGCCAGTTCGCGCTCTTGCATATTGGGTGTCAGCGGATTTCTTTAATGTAATAGGTGTTCAGCCCATCATCGGCCGTACGTTTAGTCCTGAAGAGAGTCGTAATGGCGGTCCACCGGTGGCTGTTGTGAGCTACGGTTTTTGGCAACGCTTGCTCGGAGGTAAAACAGACCTGGCGGGGACAACGTTGAGGCTGATGGACAAGAGCGTTGCGGTTGTTGGTGTGATGCCGCAAGGGCTCGGCTTTCCGCAGAGTGCCGAAGTTTGGGCGCCACGAGAAATGTTTCCACCGGAAGTCTCGCGATCGGCGCATAACTGGAGCGTCATCGGACGCCTGCATCCAAACGTTTCGCCGGAACAAGCGCGCGCCGAAGTCAGCGCGATTGGGAAACAACTCAAGCAGGAAACCGGCAACGACATGGACGGCGTAGATTTCACGCTTATTCCTCAACAGGAGTACATGGTTGGGAATGTGCGTAGCCCACTTATCATGATTCTTGTGGCAGTGGGATTTTTGTTGGTTGTTGCGTGCGTGAATGTTGCCAATCTTCTGTTGGCCCAGGTGACAACACGGCAACGGGATTTCGCAGTTCGCACCGCGCTTGGCGCAACACGCTTTCGTCTGGCGCGACAATTCATCACCGAAAACGTCTTGTTGGTGCTCAGTGCCGGCACACTCGCCATTGCGATTTCTTACTGGGCAGTGAAGCTGTTGCTCGGTCTGAACCGGCAGGCTTTGCCACGCGTGACTGAGATAGGAGTGGATGCGCGGGCAATCGTTTTCACCTTCGCCCTATCGCTATTCATCGCAACAACGCTCGGTCTTGTCCCTTTGCTTCGTTTTTCCGTAAGGGATCTCGAGAAGAGTCTGAGAGAAGCTGGCACTGGCGCACGCGGCTTTGCAGGTCGACACTTGCGGAGTTTGCTGGTCGTTGCCCAAATGGCACTTACGCTGGTGCTAATGATTTGCGCCGGCTTGTTATCGCGAAGCTTTTATCGATTACTGCAGATCGATCCCGGGTTTAAGACTGAGAGAGTGATCGCGATGGAGTTATCACTGCCGAGTGCTCGGATGGACGAACAGCGCTACAAACATTTCATGCAATCGTACAAGCGTCTAGTCGAAGAGGGTATCGCTCCAGAGCCGAACATTCAGCTAAGCGCTGAAGAAGAACGGCAGAGACTGTTTCAAAATCAACTCCTCGATCATCTAGCTTCGACTCCCGGCGTGATCGCCGGCGGCGTTATTAGTGAGTTGCCACTCTCCGGTGGCGGACCAAGCGGAACCTTCTTTGTTAACAACAACCCTGCCAGGAAGGGAAATGCAGATTACCGCCTGGCCAGCTCTGGATATTTCACTGCGTTGAGCATGCCTTTGTTGCGTGGTCGACTATTCGATGCCAGCGATGTACCTAACTCTCCTCATGCCGCGGTTGTGAGCCAGTCACTCGTTGAGAAGTATTGGCCCAATGAAGATCCCATTGGTCAGATGATTCAGTTTGGAAACATGGATGGCGACTTGCGACTCTTGCATGTCGTTGGGGTCGTGGGCGATGTTCATAACGATGGTGTAGATCATCCGGCAGTCCCAACTGTCTATGGGAATGCGCTACAGCGGTTGCCTTCGTCGAGTTATACAGTAGTCGCGAGAAGTCAGATTGAAGATGCTGCGCTGGTGCAATCGATGCGGGAAGTTGTGAAAGGCCTTGATCCACAACTGCCTTTGAAGTTTCGCACGCTGGGCGAAGTGTTTTCATCATCGCTCGATAGTCAGCGATTTAGTCTCGTAATCTTTGCAGTGTTCGGAGTCGCCGCACTGGTGTTGGCAGGGTTGGGAATTTACGGCGTCACCTCTTACGCAGTTGCACAGCGGACACAAGAGATTGGAATTCGCATGGCCCTGGGAGCGCAGATGAAGGACGTATTGAAATTGGTGCTGCGCAACGCAATGTCGCTGGTGTTCTTTGGCGCCTTACTGGGTCTCGGCGGCGCTTATGCAGCTACTCGGGTGATGTCGAGTTTATTGTTTGGAGTGACGCCGACAGATTTGGCAACGTTCATATTTGTTCCCATCGTTTTGTTTGTCGTTGCGCTGGTAGCCTCCCTCATCCCCGCCCGCCGCGCAACAAAAGTGGATCCGTTGATTGCGCTGCGGTATGAGTGATTGGAGCGACATCAAGTCCGACACCTTGGTGCGTGTACAGAGAAGAGGTACAGAGGCCGCGGCGTTTGCCTCAAAAGTTCAGTTTCAATTCAATTCGCCTTTGCCAGCTGTTGTGAGGCATGGCTCTGCCCTGCCGTAAGCGAACTTAGATTTCGATTGGGCTCCGCCTCCAGCTCGTGAACTGGGAACACATCGAGGGCGAAGCCCAAACCCAATTATCGCTCGCACACGGCAGGGCAGAGCCATGCCTCACAACAGCTGGCAAAGCCGAATCCAATGAAACTGGACTTTTGAGGCAAAGCAAGGGCGCCGAAAAGTCACCCTGGAAAGCGCACTATCGATTGAGCGGTTAACCTTGTGGAATCACGTCGTCGGTGGAGGATATAAGCGTTCGAATTCCGGGTGCCCGTGAAGTAATTGGAGATCGGGATCCTGCCTGGTCCAGATTGCGTCTCTGAATCCAGCTTCCCAGGCCTTCTTGATCGCGTTTAGCGCTTCATCGAGTAGGTTCAGCTCACAAAACGCGCAGGCGCTGTTATAGAGAATCATCGTATCGTCGGGACGCAGGATCATTGCCATATCCACTTCGCGTTTGGCTTCGTCGACTCGTCCATGCATGGCCAAGTTACCAGCGAGTAAGACTCGAGCGCGCGCATCTTCCGGCACCTTCTTTACCTGTGCTTCATAGATCGCGATCTCTCGATGACTAAAGTTGATAAGCGCATCTCTTTTTCCCAGCGCACCCAGCGCGTTGTGAATCGGAACAGTTGTATTGTAATTTTCGCCGGCGTGCGACATTGCCTCTTCCATCATGTCCACAACTTCCTGGTAACGTCCGTCCGCGAAAAGCGATCGTCCCAGCAAGTAGTAGCCACCATCCAGATCCGGCGTCTGATCCAGGGCCTTGCGCATTTTGCCCGCAGCCTCTGCGTAGCTGCCACCCGCAAAAAGCACCCATGCTTTCGCGCACTCAATCTCGGGTGCTTCGTGTCCGGTAGCGCTTGCTCGCTGCGTGGCAATGATGGCGCGATCGATCCATTTCTGCTGCCGTTCGAAGTGATAGAAATATTCGGCGCAGACTTTCGCTAATCCAGCATGCGCGAGCGCAAAGTCGGGATCGAGTGCAACTGCGTTCTCATACATTTGAAGAGCAAACTGCAGATCCTGCCGACCAACGCGACGCGCATAGTTTCTTCCTCTCAAATACAGATCGTAGGCTTGCAGGTTCTCAGTCGGTTTAGTTGATAGCGCTTGCTGCTCCTGCGGCGACAAAGTGATTCTGAGCGCCGCAGCAATCTTTTGAGCAATTTCATCCTGTACTTCAAAAACATCTTCCATCTCACGATCGTACCGCTCAGACCAGAGTGGAAAGTCTGTAGACGCGTCAACCAGTTGAGCGTTGATGCGGAGTCGTGCACCGGCCCGGCGCAGACTTCCAACTAAAACGTACTTTGCTCCGAGTTCCTGCCCAACTTGTCCGGCTGTAACTGATTTATCTCGATAGGCAAGCACCATGGCTCGCGGAAAAGTTTTTAGTCCTTTGATCTTCGAAAGTTCTGTCGTGATGTCTTCAGTGATGCCATCGCGAAGGTATTCGTCCTCTTTCATGCCGCTGAGATTCTCGAAATAGAGGACGGCGACTGATTGTTCCGTTGTTGTTGACGCAGCACGACTTCGGATGGCGCTCGACTCAGCGGAATGTCTTCCTGAGGGTGATGAGTCAAGATCGCGTTTCAATCTCTTGAGCGCTGTCTTCAGATCAGTCGCACTCTGATATCGCAGCTCGCGATCCTTCTCCAAAGCCTGGCCAATGATTCGACCGAGCTCAGGAGGTAGCGAAGGATTAAGTTGCGTTACTGGAGCCGGATCTCTATTGAGAATTGAATCAAACACGACCGGAGAGGTTTCTCCCTGAAACGGCAAGTTGCCGGTACACATCTGATAAAGGACCGTGCCAAAAGAGAAAAGATCAGTGCGCGCGTCAGTCACCTGGCCACGAGCTTGTTCGGGTGACATATATGAAACCGTGCCGAGAGTCGATCCAGCTTCTGTAAGATCTTTTGGTCTTACCGCGGTTGCTATGTCGGAATCGGCTTTGTGGGCCATCGCCAGACGATCAGCCTTATCGATCTTGGCCAGGCCGAAGTCGAGGATCTTTGCCTGACCTCGCGAGGTTACGAAGATGTTCGCAGGTTTCAGATCGCGATGAACAATTCCTTTTGAGTGAGCTGACTCAAGTGCATCCACGATCTGGATACCGAGCGTTAGAACCAATTCAAGATCGAGCGGGCCCCGACGAATCCGATCGGCCAGCGATTCACCCTCGAGCAACTCCATGATGATGAAGTGCTCTGACTCGAACTGTTCAATCCCATGAATCGTGCAGATGTTTGGGTGATTTAGCGCCGACGCAGCGCGTGCCTCACGTTGGAATCTCTGAAGGAGACTTTCATCGCCTGCCATTGCTGGAGTGAGGAACTTTAGAGCAACGTGCCGGCCGAGGCTGGTATCTTCAGCTTCATAGACAACTCCCATCCCTCCTTCACCAAGTTGCGATTTGATGTTGTAGTGGGAGATGGTTCTGCCGAGCATTGGGGGATTCCTCCTGGGTCTGGGTCAACGCGGTTTTGGAGGCATAGTAGTACATCCGGGTAAGGAGGACAAAAGTCGAAGACGTAATGACATCCGCAAATTGCACAGATTACGCACATCAATCAAAACAATAGTTCGAGGCAGCAGGCTTCGGGGCAGTAGCCCGACCGTCAGGGAGGGCTGATGCATTGACACCAAGCCCTCCTTGATAGTCGGGCTACTGCCCCATTCAAAACTTCATCGTCTGTGAGGTCGATAGTCGTGAGATGATTATTGCTCGTTAAGTAAATGCTGGGAGGACTCGCCACTCTTCGAAAATCTTAAAAGGAGGTTTGATGTATGGATCCAGATCCAATGCAGTATGTGGAAGAAGACGATGATGAGAAGATGACAGAGAAAGTCGAAGCTAAGAACACTCGGAAACTGAATACACTCGTAGCCATTTCAGTTGCGCTTCTGGCAACCTTTATGGGCATCTGTAAGACGAAGGATGACAACATCGTTCAGGCTATGCAGCAGGCGCAAGCCGATAAAATCGACAATTATTCGTGGTACCAGGCACGCAACATACGGGAAGAGATCGCCAAAGCAACCATCGCGGAACTAACTGCACAATCGGCTGGGGCGCCACCACAGGCACAGCAATCATATCAGGACAAGATCAAGGAGTATCAGGCGATCGTGCAGGACCAGGTGCAGAAGAAGACAATCCAGCAAGCCGACGCCGAAAAGGCAGACAAGACGTACAACAACCTGAATTATCACGACGACCAGTTTGATTTATCCGATGCGATGCTGGCTCTCGCGATCTCGCTTTTAGCACTAACCGCGCTTACCCAAAAACGATGGCTCTTTGTTCTGGCAATGCTGCCCACCTTCTTCGGCGTAGTCATGGGGCTAGCTGGGTTGTTTGGTTGGTCCATTCATCCGAACTCGCTCATCAGACTGTTGTCATAATGATTTGGAAAAACCAAATGAGATACTGTAGCCCGACGACTTGGGCGCTGGTGCTATTCATTACCGGCGCCCTTGGCGGTTTTGTTAACGTGCAAGCACAAGATCAGAGCGGTCCTGATTTCATTGTTCCGGCGCGACCCACTGTTTCCAATCCGGCAGAGTTCCAGAAGCCTGGCGTACTGCAACTGGAAGTCGGCTACAACGCAAACTTTCGAGCTCCTGGCATACATCTCCAGCAAGACATGCCGCTGGCATTACGATTTGCGGTTAGTCGACGAGTGTTGCTGGAGTTCGATGGAGACAGTCCCAGCTCACAGAGTGAAGCGGGTGTCGGGGTCACAGGCGCGGGCGACTCGCAACTTGGAATTCAGGTGGTGCTTCACCATGAAAACGATAAGCGCCCAGGAGTTTCGGTCGCCTATTACATCAAGCTTCCAACCGCAGACAGCATCAAAGGACTAGGCACTGGACGAGTGGACCACAACTTCATTGCGCTGGTAAGCAAGAAAATCCGCGGAACGACTGTGGACTTTAACGCGTTCTACTTAGTTAGTGGACGCACAACTGATAACGGCCATGCATCTAGCGGTCAGGCGGCGTTCGCAGCCTCGCATAACGTCAGGAAGCGAGCTGGAATTCAGGGAGAGTTGAGCGGCTATTCTCGTAATGATGAGCAGTCCGGAGCATTGTTCGCGCTCGCCGCATTCACTTACCAGATCAAACCAAGACTAGTAATTGACACCGGATTACGTTTCGGCCTCACACATGATGCTCCCCGAACTGGCTTTTTCGCAGGATTAACAGTTGGCATTTGCGATCTCTACAAGCACCAGCATAGATCCGCGAGTGTTCCTGAAGGCCCGACACTGGACCATGTATTTCCTCTTGTTCGGTAACACCGCGATTAAAGTCTGCGTCACTTACCTAGCCGATTCTTCCAGTATGCTGGCGCCCGAGCACAATGCATAACTGCAACGATGAGTACAAAACTGTGTTCGATTGTATATAGGACGGCGTACGGAAAAACGTGCGTCAAACAACGACGAACATCTTCATCTACGAGACGGAAGCGTTTTGGATCATCGAGAACTCTGCGAATCGTGGATTCAACCTCATCAACAAACCTTAGAGCGAGGAGAGGCTCACGTTCGTTGTACCAATGGGCCGCTTCACGATATTCGTTCAAAGCTTATGGATGAAACTCATGCCTCGTCGCGACAGAGAATCGCGGACTGAGCGAAGAGCTTCCTCACCCGAGATCGTCTCGGTATCTCCAGCGCGAACTTCGTCCCGGCGTCGCTTTGCTTCGGCAGTCCAAAGATGATCCAATTGTGTGAGGTCGGCGGCATCCAGACTCTCGACCAGCATATCGGCCAGACGAGCCCGTGATTCGGTCGGGAGCTGCATTGCCTGTTCCGCCAAATTTTCAACGGTAGTAGCCATGCTCAAAAAATACAGCTGTTCGATGAAAGCCTCAACTAGAAATATCTACGAATGGGATCCTTCTTACCTCACCGGGCCTTGTCTGAGGCCCGAGGCTGATTAGAGTGAGAATAACGGCGTGGCCGATTTTTCAGGCCCGTCGGACTCGGCGATCGTGTACAATTTGTGCGCCCCCAAACTTCCCGACGTTTTGCAAAACACGGTGGAGCGTAAGAACTTTCTACCTCAGGTGAAAGCCCCGCACAAGCTCCTCACTCAATGAACACGGGTTCCTAAGATCTATCTGGAAATCCGTCCCTAAAGCTATTTTTTGTGATCAGTTCGAAAACAGCCATCCGGGGGACATTCATGTCAACAAAACTTGTTCAACTCACAGTCATATTGACTGCACTCCTCTTATTCGCGGCAGCGGGTCACGCGCAAAATCCAGCGGTCAACATCAGTGTCGATGCGAATGCCAATCAGCGACCAATCGATCCAAACATCTACGGCGTGGCACATGCTACGACTGCCCAGTTGAATGACCTCAACAGTCCGCTAAATCGCAACGGTGGGAACAACACGAGTCGTTACAACTGGCAGCTCAATGCCGACAACCGCGGAAACGACTGGTACTACGAAAGCATCGGCGATTCCAGCTCCGTCGCTGGAGAACGAGGCGATACCTTCATTTTTAATGCGAAAGCGGCAAATGCCCAGGCGATGCTGACCTTCCCGATGGTGGGGTGGGTGGCAAAGCTCGGCAGCAACCGCAACAAACTCGCCAGCTTCTCCATCAACAAATATGGCGCGCAAACTGGAAATGATTGGCAATGGTTTCCAGATGCCGGCAATGGCATTTTGACTTCCGGCCAATTCGTCACAGGTAACGATCCTAACGATGCGAATGTGACGTCAGACTCAACCTTCCAACAAGCATGGGCCCAGCACCTCATTACGCGTTGGGGATCAAACGCAAACGGCGGATTGCGCTATTACATTCTCGACAACGAACCCAGCATCTGGCACTCGACACATCGCGATGTGCACCCAACTGGCGCAACGATGGACGAAATCAAGAACAAGATGATCGACTACGCGACCAAATTAAGATCAGTTGACTCGACAGCGCTGATTGTTGGTCCGGAAGAATGGGGTTGGAGCGGCTATTTCTACAGCGGTTACGATCAACAATATGGTAGCCAGCATGGTTGGAGTTTTTTGCCCGATCGCAACAACCACGGCGGCGCTGATTACTTACCCTGGCTGCTCGATCAGCTGCGTCAGAATAATCTGGCGACAGGTGTGCGCCTGTTGGATGTCTTCACCGTCCACTATTACCCGCAAGGAGGTGAGTTCAGTAACGACACTTCCTCGTCGATGCAACTTCGCCGCAATCGTTCAACTCGTTCACTGTGGGATCCGAACTATGTTGATGAGACATGGATCAACGACCGCGTCAAATTGATCCCGCGCTTGAAGGGCTGGATCAGCACTTACTATCCGGGTACAACCATCGGAATCACTGAGTACAACTGGGGCGCGGAAGGCCACATCAACGGTGCGACTACGCAGGCAGACATCTACGGTATCTTCGGTCGCGAAGGTTTAGACATGGCTGCGCGTTGGACCACGCCTGACGCTTCAACGCCAACTTACAAAGCGATGAAGATGTATCGCAACTACGATGGCAACAATTCGACTTTTGGCGACACGAGCGTGTCAACGACAGTGCCTAACCCGGACAATGTCTCTGCATTCTCGGCAAAGCGTTCATCAGATGGAGCGCTGACGGTGATGGTGATCAGCAAGTACCTTAGTGGCAGTACGCCTGCGACAATCAATTTGGCGAACTTCACGAATGCGGGAACAGCTCAAGTCTGGCAGTTAACCTCAACCAATACGATCACCCGGCTTTCCGACATATCTTTTAGTGGTAGCACCGTGAACATGACTCTGCCGCAACAGAGCATCACGCTTTTAGTCATTCCTGCAGGGAACGGAAATCAACCGCCTGTCGCTGTAATCAACGCGACTCCGACTTCAGGACTTGCACCGTTGACCGTTTCATTTAACGGCAGCAACTCGACTGATGCAGACGGAACGATCGCATCGTACGCATGGGATTTTGGTGACAGCACAAATGCAACCGGCGCCACTACAAGTCATACCTACAACGCGGCAGGGAGTTATACGGCACGATTGACAGTAACTGATGATGATGGGGCAGTGTCCTCGGCGACGGTGGTAATTAGCGTGACTGCTCCTGTACCGGACGCGCCTTCGAATCTCACTGCCAGCGCCGCATCGAGTTCCCAGGTAAATCTCGCATGGACAGACACCGCGTCGAATGAGGATGGATTCAAGATCGAGCGTTGCAGTGGAACCAACTGCAGTAACTTCACGCAAGTTGCGACGGTCAGCGCGAATGTGAGGAGTTATTCAAATACTGGGCTTAGCAAGAACACCGTCTACACCTATCGCGTGCGTTCTTACAACTCATTCGGCAACTCGGGGTACTCAAACACCGCGGCTGCACGAACTCTGCGGAAGTAGTGCTAACGGATCATCCACAGATTACGCCGATTTTAGCAGTCAGTACCACCTCGCGGTTGCGGGTGGGTACGCAGTCGATTTTGTCATTGGATGTTGGACTGCGTACCCACCCGCTACCGCGAGGTGGTACTGACTGCTTTAATCTCTCGGTAATTCAATGGAAGTCTTTGATCAGGACAATATCCAGCGTTGCGTTCCCACGTGAGAGCACCAGACGTTTGCGGTCTGGAGAAAGGGCGAAGTCATAAATGAGATCAGAAGTGAAGTTTGTAAGTTGTTGTGGACGGCTGCCATCAATCGGTTGTTTCCAGAGATTATGGACACCGTTTTGAATGGAATCATAGATCACCGACTTTCCGTCGGCCGTCCAGGCCAGACCGGTATATAGATCGGCCTGATTGACGTCGATCAATTTAATCGGTTCTCCACCCTCAGCTGAAAAAATTCCAAGCTTGAGGACTCTCCCCTCCGTCGAAGCATATCCGGCAGCGATGGATTTCCCATCTGGCGAATAAACACCCGGGGCGGATTGTCTATTGGTAACCTGTATTGCATCTCCACCGTTTGCGGGCATTCGCCATAAACATTCCTTTCCCGAACGTAACGAAGTGAAAAGTATCCACTGACCATCCGGCGAGGATCTAGGATAAAAATCTGCGAATTCTCCCGTCGTCATTTGCTTCAAGTTCGTTCCATCCACACTCATGCGCCAGATGTGAAATGTGCCGCCGCGCATAAATGAAAAATAGATGTACTTCCCATCAGGAGAAGCTGAAGGGTTAATAAGAGGCTCTTTCTCGCTGATTAGAGGTTTGACACCCGAGCCATCTCCGTTAACAACCGAAAGCTCAGCACGTTCTCCGATCTCATTCTGGAAAATGATCTGATTGTTGCCCATCCATTCCAGGCCCTCAGAGCCGTCAATTTCGCCGTGAGAGATCTGAACCGCTTGGTTTGATGGTTCTCCTAAATTAGTGGTCCAAAGCTGCACCGATGGAACGCTTTGAACAGTGACGATAGTGTTTCCGTCGGCCGTTAATCCCAAGCTTACGTTGCCGTAACCGTTGAGGTCGTTAGTTATGCGTGTTACTTCGCCCGCTGGTTGAGAGAGTAGATAAAGCTGCGCGCGACTGAGAAAGTTGCCAGTTGACTGAGCCGGGACGATTATTCCCTTTCCATCAGGCAACCATAACAGGCGGCGCGAATCACCACTCCACCTATAAGAGGTCAGGGGCTTCAACGATTTATCTCTTAACGAATAACCGATCACGGTCGTGTAGATGGTGCCGCCGCTCTCAACCCCTGCTGAACACGCGATTGTATTTCCATCAGGTGACCACGCCGGACCAGACGTGCTAAACCATTCGTTACCTTTACGGATTGTCAAAGTTTGTTCATTACTCCCGTCAGTATTGGCAACCATTAGTGCGTCACCTTCCTGATTTGGAAACGAACGGACAAATGTGAACCGCGAGCCATCAGGCGAAAAGCTGATTGGACCGCGAACACGGTCTAGTATCCTGCGAGGCGTGCCACCCAGGATCCCGACCTGGTAAAGCGCGCGGTCAGTATCGTCAGGAGTCTGCATTACGTAATAAACATACTCTCCGTCTTTAGAGATTGTGGTTCCATTGTTACCACCCAGGATGGGAGGCACTATCTGCACATCGTTGCCGGTTGCGAGTTGCCTCACCCACATACTCACTTTTCCGGCATCGATAAGAGTGAAGACTACATACTTCCCATCCGGCGAGATCGAAGTACTGCCATCTATAGGCACGCCATTTACGCGACCACCGCTCGTGAGTTTCGTGATCTTCATGGAGCGAGCGACAGCCGGTTTTGTCGGTGCGGAATATTTGATCCCAATGAAAATAGCCGCGCTTATCAGCATCAAGACTCCCACGACTATCAGTAGTGCTCCTTTCTTGTGGCGCTTGATTTCACTAACGATGTATTCCGCACTTGACGTTGGTCGCACGGAATCGGCTGAGACAGTTTGAGATGCGGGCGCGACGATCGTTGTAGCTGGGAGTGAGTCGTGAATTGAGTGAGGTGCATCAGTAGTTGCTGACCGTTCCACCTCTGATTCGAAATCAAGTCGTCTCTTCAAACGACGCAAATCAACCAACAGATCCTTTATGGTTTGATACCTGTCGTCTACGTTCTTCTCGAGAGCCTTCGAGATGATCTCTGTAAGCTTTTCAGGCGTGTCGGGTGCAATCCTGGAGATGGGAGGAGGTTCGCTCTTAACTATGGCAGCGATAACGTCAGCAGAACTTTCGCCACTAAAAGGTGTCGAGCCGGTGATCATCTCGTACAAGATCACACCAAGGCTCCAAATATCCGTGCGTGCATCGACCTGCTTTCCGCGCGCCTGTTCGGGCGACATGTAGACTACAGTGCCCATGACAGTACCAGCATCGGTGTTGACAAGCGCTCGAGTGGGAGCTTCCGCGTCGGGGGCGTTTGCTGGTGCTTCGGTGAGTTTGACCAGACCGAAATCAAGTACCTTTACAAAGCCATCTCGGCTGCGAAGCATTATGTTTTCGGGTTTGATATCTCGATGAACTATCCCCGCTTCATGTGCTGCTGCCAGGCCCGAGGCGATTTGGATTCCGACTTCAAATACTTCGGCTAACGGAAGCCGTCCTCGCTTCAAGTGCTGGCGGAGAGTGATGCCCTCAACAAATTCGGTGGCGATAAAACGGGTGGAGTCAGCTTCGCCGATTTCATAAATGGTGATGATATTCTGGTGATTCAGGCTTGATGCTGATTTGGCCTCCTGCACAAAGCGCCGCATGCGTTGTTGGTCCGTCGCAACCGCAGCGGGGAGGATTTTGAGGGCCACCATCCGATCCAGTTCCGTATCTCGCGCGAGGTAGACTTCGCCCATCCCGCCCGCGCCGATCTGAGAGCGAATTTCATATCGACCTACTGTTGTACCCGGAAGAATTTGCGGACTCATGAACGCCTGTTATTTAGCGTGGTTCACGATGACTTGTTTGAGCATTAGAAGGGCGCGCTGATTCTATCTGAGAGTTGTGGGAATGGGCCAGAGCTTTTGGTTGATAGTTGGAAATCTTCTCTGTGCATCTCTGTGTCTCTGTGCCTCTGCGGTGAACAAGGCGCCTTTCCTCACCACAGAGACACGGAGACACAGAGATGCTCAGAGAAAGAGCCCATTGTTCAAATTCAGTTGAGGCATGCATAAGATGGCTTTGGTTGCAGCTCTGACTTTGCAGTCTGCGGATGATCCGGGCGAACTCCATCACCAATTCCGTCCAGTAGTTCTTTTCTAGCAACGTCCGCTAATAGGCGGGCATCAATACCCATTTGATTAACCGTAAACCAAACATTGGAATTGTTGGCGGCGGCATCGGTGGCGTTGCGGCGGCTGCTGCGCTTCGCCAGGTTGGTATCGATGCTGTGGTCTATGAAAGGTCATCGCAACTCGGCGAGGTAGGCGCCGGGATGATGCTCTGGCCCAACGCGACTCGCGTGTTGCAGCGGATGGAATTATTGCCGGACATTCTGGAGCGCTGTGGCTCGAGCACACACTTCTTAGTGCGATCAAGCAGCGGGGCAGTGTTAATGAATATCGCGCTGGGTGAATTTGATGTGCCGGCCATTTGTATTCGCCGGTCCGATCTGTTGACAGTGCTCCTCTCCGCTTTTCCTCCTGAAGATATTCGACTGGGCCACACGTTGAGTAGATTGGAACAGTCTAAGGATGAAGTAAGAATCATCTTTGAGAACGGTTTTGAAGCAAGACATGACGTGCTGATAGCTGCTGACGGAATTCGATCAAGCGTTCGCTCGGCACTGTTTGGTTCGTCTAACCCAATTTATCGCGGCTATACGGTTTGGCGTGGCGTCGCTTCGTATGAAGGAGATGCAATCGCATCAGGTGCCAATAGTGAAACGTGGGGAGCCGGAAAACGCTTTGGCATACTCCGAGTGGGACCAGAAAAATTCACCTGGTATGCAGCCGCTAACGTGCCTGCTGATCATATCGATGGACCTCGAGGAAGAAAGCGCGAACTCTTAGCAGCGTTTAGCGGATGGCACGAACCCATTCCCGAATTGATCGCAGCGACGACCGATGAGGAGATCCGGAAGAACGGCGCCTATGACGTTGCTCCATTGGATCGCTGGGGGAAGGGAAGGGTGATGTTGTTGGGCGATGCCGCACATGCTTGTACACCGAATCTTGGGCAGGGTGGAGGAATGGCATTGGAAGACGCGGCAGTGTTGGCGAAGTGCATCGCGAACGAGAGCTCAGCTGTAGTCGCGTTACGTCGCTATGAAGATCTAAGACTCCAACGCACACGACACATCCAGCACAGATCGCGACTGATGGGCGCAATCGGGCAATGGGAAAATCGTGTTTTTGTTGCTGGACGGCGAGTTGTGACTGGTCTGCTTCCGGCCAGCTTGTTTGAGTACAACTTGAGAAGAGTTTACTCCTATGAAGTATGAGGTTGTTGGCTCATGAATACGCACTATAGAAATGTTATCGCACTCTTAATATCACTCGCTGTCTATATTGGTTTCTCTCCTGCTGCGATTAGTGGTCCAGCGCCGATCCCACCTGATGTCCGGCATTACAGCATTGATGCCGGCCAGAGCGACTTCATGGTTCACGCATCTGTCGGCGGTCTGCTGTCCAGCTTTGGACACAACCACAACATCGCAATTAAAGATATTAGCGGCGAAACACAGTTTACGGATGGCACGGTGACGCCCGCTTCGTTGCGAATGAGAATTCGAGCCGACTCGCTGACACTAACCGATAAGGTCAGTGACAACGACCGCGAAACAATCGAGAAGTCGATGCGCGATCACGTCCTCGAGACGGGCAAGTATCCGGAGATTACATTTAACAGCACGACAATCGAAGTCATTAAGAATTCAGACACGCAATTCCAGGGCAACATCTGGGGCGATCTAACGTTGCATGGTGTAACTCACAACGTCTTTATAAAAGGGCAGCTGACCTTTGACCAGAAGAGTGTGCGCGCTCGCGGCGAGTTCAATTTGAAGATGAGCGACTACGGTATCAAACCTCCGTCGGTGGCCGGAGGTACTATCACGGTGAAGGACACGTTAAAGTTCAATTTCAATATACTGTCGCATTAACTTGAGCCGCTCCACCGAGTCAATGGTCCTAAGGCCAATCGATCACTTTTGCTTTGCGCGGGGAGTCAGGCTTGAGTGGGGCGATCACTTGAGGACTTAAACTCGTCTTTGATTTTGGCTTTGCCAACGCTGGCTCAGAAGAGCTTTTCTTCTTGCTATCAGTAATTCCTGTTGACGGCTCATCGCTTGCACGAGCTTGCAGCGCAGAAGGAGTCGCCGAAACTGTTCCTGACTTCATAGTTGGTTCAGATTTGATATCAGGCTTCCGCGCTTCCACCGCTATGCTAGCCTTCCGCTTGCCCGAGGGTGAAGTCGCTCGCCTCAAATTGTCGCTAACAATCACGTCCGTCGGTTGCGTCGCACCTCTATCAATTGCAGACGTAAAACTCTTTGCCGGGCTCGCAGTATCGTTACCGCTGGATGGTGAGGCAACTTTCAGAGGCTGCTTTGTCTTCACCGCAGTCGCTTTTTGAAGACCCTGAAATCTTAATCCAGCAATACAAACACCTACGACCAGACCCAGGACAGCTGCCATTAGGAGCAAGCCGGTTGCGCTCGATCTGATCCGACGAAGAAAAGTAAGGCGCGGATTGAACTGTTTTGATTCAACTGGGTGGACCAATTCCCAAATCTCAGGCGGAGGCTTAAGTGTCCTCACGACTGGTAGGTTGGTATGTTCCGCGTCTGATGCGACCTTACTGCTCATTGGCGCCGCCATGTTATTACCTACTTCTTATTTGATGATCGTGATTCTGTCGCCAGGCTGAATCAATGGATCCAGTAGTTTTCCAGAAGCGATCTCGTTCAGTTTGTAGCGTGTTTCTTTTAAGAACCCTTTTCCGTCGTCTCGCGAGAGCCGAGCTTCTTTAGCTTTTCCAGTTGTTCCCCCGGCGGTGATGATGGCTTGCGTCAGTGTCAAACCAGATCTGAAGACCTTCTCGCCCGGTGCCTTCACGTCTCCAGCCACATAAAAAAATTGATTCGGAGTTGCTTGCAGCGTTATGACATCGCCTGGATGTATCAACATGTTCATCTCGGCGGTCTGAGCCAGGTCGACTGTGAACGACTCGTTGGACTCGTTTCGCACAACAGTAACTCTACCGGCTTCAGGCAACGGTTGAGCATCGGCGACGACAACGGATAGCGGAATGGCTTCTCGTCGCAAGATCTTTGTGCCCGGATCTTTCACAAGACCGCTCACGAGAATCATGTGACTTACGTAGTCTCGAATTCCTACTGACACTTTTGCATTTGCAGTTGACGGTCGCTGCTCGAGGGCACTTTGAAGTTTGGCGGTAATCTCCTCAACCGTAAGACCCGCAACCGGCAAAGGTTCAGAAAGAGCCGAGTGGACCAGTAAACCCGATGTGTTGACAGTAATTCCGATCGGATCCGCGGATGGAGTTGAGCCCCAAGCCACATCCAGAACGTCGCCTGGCCCCACGCGGTAAATCTTGGTGAGTGTCGGTTCATCCTCTGAGACGCTTGTGGTTGAGGTAGATGAGGTTGACGGCGTAACGTTCATTGCTACCTGCGAGCCAGCAGGTTGTTCGGATTTAGTGGTGCTTGTAAGCTTGAGCCGAGCCTCATCGAGCAGCCGACGCGCTTCCTTGTCTTTGGGATCCAGCGTAAGTGCCTGTTCCAGCGACTGGACAGCTTGCTCCCACTGATTCAGATCCATATGGGCGCGACCTAAACTGCGATAAGCGTCCGAGTAGTCAGGTTTCAATGTCAGCGCATGCTGAAACGACTCGGCAGCCTGCCTAAATAGACCTGCGTTGCCATACTGCACTCCGGCCTTGTATATCTTTTTTGCCTGCGCGTTGGCTTCTGGAGAACCGACTCGAGGTTCGTTCTCTGTTGTGCTGGTCTCTGAACCGTCATTCCGATTTGCGAGCGACCGAGGCCTGGTTTGCCCGGCTGTTGTCTGCCCGGATATGGGCACAGACCCTACACCAAGGATGACGAAAGCAGCGGCAAGAGATACCTCTCCGAAGATGGAACACCTGATCGACATGTCGTTCTAATTTCAAATCGGCACGACGGAAAAATCAGCGTAGGGGAGAAACGCAAGGCGGCGAAAAAATTGTTTGCGCTTTTATACCACTTCTGATGAGTCTATTCCAGCTTATCTACGCAAGGGCAGTAGCCCGGCTGTCAAGTGAGGGCTCCGGGTAGGTAGGTAGCTTGATACGAGCGGTGAGCCCTCCCTGACGGTCGGGCTACTGCCCGACTCGTAGCCGCGCTGTTATCTCAGATATTTATTAAACCACTCCAGCGTCCTCGACCACGCGAGTTTTGCTGCCTCTTCGTCGTAACGAGGCGTCGTGTCGTTATGGAAGCCGTGTTGTTTGCCGTCATACATATACGACTTGAACACTTTCTTATTTTCGGTTAGCGCAGCCTCGTACGCCTGGATACCACTGTTGACGCCCTGGTCATTGCCCGCGTAATTGAACGTCAACGGCGCTGAGATCTTCGGAACGTCAGCGATAGCCGGCTGTCGTCCATAATATGCAACGCCCGCGTTCAGATCCTGTCCGAGACGCACTGCCAGTTGATTTACCATTCCGCGCAATGAACACAACCAACTTCTTGTTTTATTTGCAAACTTCATTAGAGCAGTCAGTACCACCTCGCGGTAGCGGGTGGGTGCGCAGCTTGGTTCGAGGATTTTGATCTGAGGCTTCGCACCCACCCGCTACCGCGAGGTGGTACTGACTGCTTCCAAGTTTGATCGCGGCTCCGTCGCGTTGTGTAATCTGTGGATAGACTTTTCGGAAAATCTCATGACAACCGAAAATCCAAGCGGTAAAGTAATCTAGCCCCACAACCGATGAACCTTAGATGAGGAGAAACTGTTCAAAAAGAAGCGGGCCGACTTGTGCCGTTAACACAAAGCGGCCCTAGACCATCAACCTTCTATCGAAAGGATGACAATCATGGCTCGCCATAGTAACGCACCTGCTCGTTCCAAAACATCAGCTCAACCGAAACACACACCGACTCAGCCCAACCACACATCTTCGCCGTCGACGCCTCTCTCAAACGCCGCGCTCGACATCTCATCACGAGCAGTTCAATCCCATCACAAACCCGTTCCCTGATCCGCTACGCATTAGAGATAGAGGATCCTTACCTTGGTCAAATAGTGCAGCGTGTTGAGGCTGGAGATATGACGATAGAGAGGTTGTACGTTAACTCCGCGAAAAGTATCGAGTGATTTCGTCGCCGATCCACTCTCCAACGGGCACCGATACACCATTACCAATCATTCGATAAGCATCGTTAGCACTGCCGGCAAAACTGAACGAGTCAGGCACACCCTGCAACCGTGCATACTCCCGAACTGTATAAGGCCGGACACCGTTAGGAAACCTTGAGTCTGCAACAAGTCGCGTACTTAGGTCTTTCGCATAATGTGCAACACAAGTCGGTGCTAGGTCGCCACGTTTTGGATCGCTAATGATCGGACGGTCACGATACTTACCTGACAAACGCCGGTGTACGTAGTCCGGAATGTGTGGAGTTGGTTCTGGCTCCAGTATCTCGGCGAGGGTTGCGGCTCGCCTTGATGTTGGTTCACGCCAGGCGAAATTCCGTCGACTACCAATAATGATCAGCCTGTCTCGCTTTTGCGGTAACCAAGTCGAAGTCTTCACTGGACACGCAACGTGCACATAGTAATCCGGCAGCTTCGTCATTGCTTCCATCACAACCGGAAACTTCTTCATCCCCGGAACATTCTCAACCACATAAACCTCCGGCCTTCGGATAGCGACGTGTCGGAAAAAATGCAGAAACAAATCATCCCCAGTCCTGACGCCATGAATATCCGCAATCGGTGAGTATTTCGTACACGGATACGTCGCCACCATCACATGGCATTCCTTATCTGCGAGCACGACCTTCCTTGTGATATCGCACTGGATCACTTCGTGCGCGAAGTTCCGTCGCATCGTATCGCAGCAGACAGCATCCATCTCAAAGCTTTGTTGAAGCGTTAGTCCCCCGGCCTCGAGCCCGATGTCCATGAGTCCCGCGCCGGAGAAGTAGGTGTTGGTGAGTATTGGGATCATCCGAGCAGTGTACCGCTCGGATTTTCGCTTCAAAAGTTTTCTTGGAGCTCTGTTACTTAGTCCTGCAGAATCGAATTGATGATTTGGGACATGCCTACGGGTTGATATCGCGATTCACTCATTCGCGTGATAATCAGATCTCGAAAGTATTCGTAGCTCATACCTTGGACAAACCGTCCGGCGAACTGCCTGAGAATATCCCGGCCCCGAAACTTCCTGATCCACGAACCGTCTTTTAAGGCGGCCTGATATTCAAGCCCGAACCGCTGCTGGAGCTGTGACAAGTTTCCAGAGTTAAGTTCGGCGTTACAAGTATTCTCGATTCGTTGACGACTACGCCCTAAAGCATCGGACAAAGCTACCGCGGCATCGGGAGGATCTGACGCTGAACCTAAATCGATGGAGTTCACCATGACTTTGCTTACATGGCCTCTTAGCCGGTGCGTAATGAGCGTGTTCATGGTCTTTGCTGCACACTCTTTGAGTTCGTCGATCACCTGCTCCTCATCAGCGATAGTTGCTGGCCCAACCCCAACGGCCCGGAGCGCACTCAGGATATAGCCAGGTTCGAGCAAGTAGTTTTCGATATGGTAAACATCCCATTGATAGCGCTTGCCCGGATTTTGCTGGACATCATCATCCGAGTCGGTAATAGCGTAGAAACGCTGAGTTATATGCCCGGCAGATCGGACACTCTCGAGTAAATCATAAAGGTCAATTACTCGCTTTTTATTACCAGCCGAAACGGTATTGACCTTCTGATCAAATTCTGGGAAAAGCGTGCATGTCATCCTCATGTCAAACCCTGCATCCCCGGTACTTTCGAACACCACGACTTTT
>DASYPT010000028.1:0-56087 GCA_036006355.1 Pyrinomonadaceae bacterium
GGTGAAGGTAATCTGGATGAGTTGCTGGCTGTACTCGACGACTGCGTGAAGTGGTTCTCGATCGGTCCACCCCACCTGATTCCAACTGCAGGTACTCGTTATGGCCCTGAACAGGTTGAGCAATACTTTTCTCTTCTCCGACCAAGTGGTCAACTCAAAGGCTGTTGGCCTCTGGAGTTCATTGCTGAGGGCGACAAAGTGGTGACCATCGGAGAATGGCTGAGTGAGGTGAAAGCGTCAGGAAGCTTGATCAGATCACCATGGGTACATGTCTTCACGTTGCGTGACGGAAAAATCTGCGAGTTTCGATCCCTCTACGATACGGCGGCGGTGATAAGTGAGTTGGAAAGTGCGCCACCGCGGCCGAGCAGGAGACCCGGTCAACATCTCGAGCGACCCGTGATTTATTAGGTACTTCAACTTTATCGCTTCACTTCACTCAAGCACGACGGTGAACAGCCACCGGGCTTAACCGCGCGTTGTTTCAATTGGCAGCTCGAATTTGTAGCTGAGAAGTTGAAAGACCACCGGCTAAAGCCGCGTGGTGTCTTAAGAAAAAAAAGGAAGCAGCTGTTTCCAACTGCTTCCCGCCGCCAACACCCTGGGGCGACGTCAAAAGTTAAACCGCAACGCCAACTGAATTACTCCGGGGATCACCTCGTACGACAGGCTGTTAGCCGGTCGTGGTTCTGGTTGGTTGCGCCGACAGACTGACAGCCTGTTGTACAACGACTCGCTCGTTAGCAACCTAGGTGCCGAACTGTTAGACGGAACGAATGATTCACTTGCCGAGCGTGAGGAGAATTGCAGGAACGCCTTGCATTCGTGGGTGGAGCCCACGAAAAAAGAGATCCTCTCCAACTTTGTGCGCATTTCTCAGTGGACAGAGTTGTTGAGGCGGATTTTCTCCGCGCTACATTAAAGTCACAGCGCTAAACCACTGGGCTTTACAAAACTTTACGATACCTTCACGAAATTTCGATTACCTTCAACTCATCTAAGCTCACAATAGGACTATTGGGGTGGAGTGGCATTTGAGGAACCGTCCTCATCCCCTGGACGAGGTCTTTAAGCGTCACTGCACTCTCACTGCTTATGAACCGTTTGCCCCCTAATTTAGCGGGATGAGTACTTGAATGCAGTCAAGCAACACCTCGCGGTGGCGGGTGGGTGCGAAGCCAAAATCAATTGACGACCACCGACCCGCTAGCGCGAGGTGATACTGACTGCTTCGCAGGAAGAGCACAAGATGAATGAAGACGCTGCTAAACAATCGATTGAATTAACGCCCTTATCTCATGAAACGAAATCAGAACCCAAACAGAAGTCTTCAAGCCGCAGGTCGCGCATTGTGCAGCTTGCCAGTGTTGCTGGACTTGCGATCGTGCTGCTCGTTGTTTGGTATCTGTTCGGTTCCAAACCCAACAAGGCTGCAAACCGTCAACGCGCCGAAGTTGTTCCCGTCGAAATGGCCACCGCAACTCAGACTGACGTTCCAATTCAGGTGAAGAGTATCGGGAGCGTCGAATCCATTTCAGCGGTTGCCGTGCGTTCTCAGGTTGAAGGTACGCTGATGGCGGTCCACTTCACGCCTGGACAGGAAGTGAAGAAAGGCGATCCACTTTTCAGTATCGATCCGCGACCTCTCCAGGCCATGCTCGCGCAAGCAAGTGCGAACCTTGCGAAAGCAGTTGCAGCTGTGGACCAGGGGAAACAGGTGCTCGCAAGAGATCAGGCCGCGGCCACCAACGCACGAACAATTATGCGCCGCGATGCAACCCTGATTGAGAACGGTGTGATTTCGCGCGAAGAGTACGACAATTCCGTTGCCGCTTCACAAGCTGCTGATGCGACCGTCCGTGCCGATCAATCTGCCGTTGATAGTCTCAATGCAGCAGCCAAAGCTGAGCAGGCAAATGTTCGCAATGCTCAAGTCCAACTGGGTTACTCGACCATCCGCGCGCCGATTGCTGGTAAGACTGGAAATCTCGTGGTTACCACCGGCAACCTGGTTCGCGCCAACGACACGACTCCAATGGTTACGATCACTCAATCGTCACCGATTTACGTGACATTTACGGTTGCCGAACCAGACTTCCTCAGAATACGTGACTATGCGAGCAAGGCCGGTTTTCGTACCGAAGTTTCAATTCCTGGAAGTTCGCAACCTGCACAGGAAGGCAAGCTCTCTTTAATAGACAACACCGTCGATACAAGCACCGGCACGATTCGACTCAAAGCTACTTTTGAAAACCGCGATCGTTTGTTGTATTCGGGCCTCTTTGCGAACGTAATTCTCACGCTGGGCACCGCGCACCAGGCGGTTGTGATTCCTTCGCAAGCCGTTCAGATCGGCCAGGACAGTTCCTTCGTCTATGCAGTCAAGCCTGACATGACCGTCGAAGTTCGTAACGTCAAAACAGGACCTTCTTATAACGAGATGGTGGTGATCGAGGATGGTATTAAGCCCGGAGAGAAAGTCGTAACTGATGGCCAACTTCGTCTGGTTCCGGGTGCCGCGGTGCAAGCGAAGGACCAGCAAAAGAACGGCCAGCAGACAAATAACGGGAGCTCTGCTCCAGCGTCCGAGAGTTCTGGCGCAAGAAAAAGATAAGGCGGTGGCGCATGTCAGAACTCTTCATTCAACGCCCGATCACCACGACACTGGTGATGGCCGGAATAGTTCTCTTTGGCTTGATCGGATATCGAGCCCTTCCGGTAAGTGATCTTCCGAACGTTGACTTTCCAACGATTCAGGTGACCGCAAGTCTCCCTGGCGCAAATCCTGAAACGATGGCGTCGTCTGTTGCAACGCCACTCGAACGTCAGTTCTCCACAATCGCAGGACTAAGTTCAGTAAGTTCGACGAGCACACTAGGCAGCACTCAGATCACTTTGCAGTTTGATCTGAGGAGAGACATCGACGCCGCTGCACAGGACGTCCAGACGGCAATCGCCGCAGCCTCCAGGCAGTTGCCAACCGGCATGCCGAACCCGCCAACGCTCAAGAAAGTAAATCCGGCGGACCAACCGATCATGTATCTGCGAGTCGCGTCATCGACCCTGCCGCTTTCCAGGGTCAATGAGTTTGCCGACACGTTAATTGCGCAACGCCTTTCAACGATTAATGGCGTGGCGCAAGTTCTGGTCACGGGTGAACAGAAATACGCGGTGCGCGTGCAAGTTGATCCGTCAGCGCTCGCGAGTCGTGCAATCGGTTTGGATGATGTCGTAACTGCTTTACAGCGAGGTAACGTCAATCAACCAGTCGGCACGTTGTACGGCGTCCATCGTAGCTATACCGTGCAGGCAAATGGTCAGTTAACTGATGCTGATGCCTACAGGTCGCTGATTGTTGTTTATCGCAATGGCGCACCGGTTGTACTGAATGATCTCGGTAATATTGTCGATAGCGTTGAAAACAATCGACTGGCCAGTTATTACAACGGACAGCAAGTCGTCACGCTCACCATTCAACGACAACCTGGGACGAACACAGTCGAAGTCGTTGATGCGATTCGACAACTCCTGCCGTCGTTTCGACAACAACTTCCAGCTTCAGTCAAGCTCGATGTTCTCTACGATCGCTCGAACTCGATTCGCGAGTCGGTCAATGACGTCCAGTTTTCACTTCTGCTCGCGATTGCTCTGGTTGTGCTTGTGATCTTTCTGTTTCTGAGAAACGTTCGAGCCACCATCATCCCCACCTTCGCTCTGCCGACGTCGATCGTCTTCACGTTTGCGGTCATGTACCTCCTGGGGTTCAGTCTCGACAACCTCTCGTTAATGGCGCTGACGTTATCAGTGGGTTTTGTCGTTGATGATGCGGTCGTCATGTTGGAAAACATCTGGCGACGCATTGAATTGGGCGAAAACGTGAGAGAGGCCGCGCTCAAGGGTTCCAGAGAGATCGGCTTCACAATCGTGTCGATGACGATTTCGCTGGTTGCAGTATTCATTCCGGTTTTGTTCCTGGGTGGAATTCTTGGGCGTCTGTTTCGTGAGTTTGCGATCACTATCAGCGTTGCCATTTTAGTCTCGGGGTTTGTGTCGTTGAGTTTGACGCCGATGTTGTGCAGCCGTTTGTTGAAAGCGGCTAAGAGGAAACCGGAGGATCAAGTTGGTAATGAGGCGGGCGGGGACGCCCGCGGTCCCAGCACTGGCGGGCATGTTCCGATTAGTGGATTTTGGGGTTGGACTGAAAGTGCTTATGAGCGTTTGGTCGGAGGCTATCGCTGGACACTTGAAATTGTCTTGGAACACAAAGTGCTGACGGTGATGATTAGCGCGATCTTGTTTGTGGTGACGATTGCACTCTTCTACATGATTCCCAAAGGCTTTATTCCAAATGACGATACCAGTCAAATCATTGGTTACACGGAAGCGGCCGAAGGAATTTCCTTTGCGGAGATGTCGCGTCATCAGGGCGAGATCGTGGACATCATCAGAAAGAACCCGAATGTTGTTGGCGTGCTTTCAACCGTGGGTCAGAGCGATGTAAGCGCCGCAAGCAATACCGGCAACATTCTGATTCTGCTGAAGCCTTACAATCAACGAAAGGCCGCTGTCGACGCCGTTATCGACCAACTGCGCCCGCAGCTCAATCAAATTCCCGGAATTCGCATTTATTTGCAAAACCCACCGCTCGTTCAGATCGGCGGACAAGTAACAAAGAGTCCGTACCAGATAACACTTCAAGGACCCGATCGAGACGAACTGTATAAGAATGCCCGGGCGCTACAGGATAAACTCCGTGCACTTCCAGATCTGATCGACGTTACGTCGGACATCCAGGTAAACAATCCGCAACTGAATGTGCAGATCGATCGTGACAAAGCTTCGTCAGTCGGAATTTCAGTTCAGCAGATCGAAGACATTCTCAACGATGCGTTTGGCACACGACAGATTTCGACCATTTACGCTACCAGCAACGAATACGAGGTGATCGTAGAAGTAAAGCCCGAGTATCAACGCGATGCTTCGGCACTTGGACAGCTTTACATCAAGCCGACAGCGCCGGTTCCTACAAACGTTCCTACCGGCACTTCTTCGACAGCAGTGACTCCGGCAGTCTCTTCCATCTCATCTAATGCAGCTACAAACTCGTTCGTCGCACCTGCAACGCAATCAAGCGCCTCTTCGAGTTCAACGCCTCGATTGGTTCCGTTGAGCGCAGTTGCAACTCTCTCGAATAGTGTGGGTCCTCTGCTCGTAAATCACGTTGGACAACTTCCATCAGCAACGATCTCGTTCAACCTTCGAACTGGTGCATCACTTAGTCGCGCCACTGAAACAGTTCAGAAGCTGGCGAACGAAACACTGCCGCAGACGATCACTTTCGGCTTTCAGGGCACAGCGCAAGTCTTTCAGACATCATTGCAGAATCTGACGCTGCTCCTGGTCGTTGCCGTGCTGGTCATCTACCTCGTACTGGGCATCCTTTACGAAAGCTTTATTCACCCGTTGACGATTCTCTCCGGTCTGCCTTCTGCGGGTTTGGGAGCGTTGTTGACCCTGTTGCTGTTTGGTCGAGAGCTAGATGTTTACGCGTTCGTTGGTCTGATTATGTTGATAGGTATCGTTGAAAAGAACGCGATCATGATGATCGACTTCGCACTTGATGCACAGAGGAATGAAAAGAAGGAGGCCGAAGAAGCAATTTTTCAAGCATGTCTTATTCGCTTCCGCCCGATCATGATGACCACCATGGCAGCGCTAATGGGAACCTTGCCAATCGCTCTTGGGTGGGGCGCGGGTGCGACCTCGAGACGAGGCTTGGGATTAGCTGTGGTTGGCGGTCTCGCAGTTTCACAAGTGTTGACTCTGTATTTGACACCGGTTGTGTATGTCTATTTTGAGCGGGGACAGGCATGGCTTACGAATTGGTTGCAAAGAAGAAGGCAAAAGGGTGAAGACTTCCGACCAGTGAAAGCTTGATTCTCTCTGCGTCTCTGCGTGCTCTGCGTCTCTGCGTCTCTGCGGTGAAAGTAAACTTAACTTAGGGCCACTTACAACCGCAGAGACGCAGAGAACGCAGAGACGCAGAGGGCGAGTCTAAGAAATGGCAGACGAGGAAAAGCAAAAAGATCTCGATAAGCCGATTCATACCAGCGGTATTTCACCGCTGTTCATCAGGCGGCCGATTACTACTACGCTGATAATGGTGGGGATCGTGCTGTTCGGGTTAATCAGTTATCACGCACTGCCCGTCAGCGATCTTCCGGCAGTTGACTATCCAACCATCAACGTCAATGCAAGTCTTCCAGGCGCGAACCCTGAGACCATGGCCTCTTCGGTTGCAACGCCTCTCGAACGACAGTTCTCTGGTATCGCAGGTATCGATTCAATCAATTCGACAAACTCGCAAGGCTCAACTTCGATCACGTTGCAATTTGATCTAAGTCGAAACATCGATGCGGCTGCTCAGGATGTCCAGACCGCAATCTCGGCTTCCTTACCGCAACTGCCACCGGGCATGCCATCGCCTCCAAGTCTCCGAAAAGTTAATCCCGCCGATAGTCCGATTCTATTCATGTCGTTGAATTCGCCGGTGCTGCCACTGGCCACGGTCGACGAGTATGCCGAAACACTGGTCGCGCAGCGAATTTCAATCGTGGACGGTGTGGCCCAGGTTCAGGTTTACGGCGCGCAGAAATTTGCAGTGCGAGCACAGATGGATCCTGAGTCGATGGCAGATCGCGGCATTGCCGTTGATGACGTCACTAACGCAATCAGAACTGGAAATCCAAACACACCTGTCGGCACGCTCTACGGCGCTTACAGAAATCTGACACTCAAGACCAACGATCAACTTCCCAACGCTGCCGCTTTCGGCCAGTTGATTGTGACTTATCGAAATGGCGCACCAGTTCGACTTCAGGACGTGGCACACGTCGTTGACAGTGTCGAAAACAATCGAGTTGCCAGTTGGTTTAATGGAAGACGATCGGTGACGCTCGCGGTTCAACGTCAACCGGGAACAAACACCGTTGCAGTAGTCGATGCTATCAGAGCGTTGATGCCTCAATTTAAAGAGCAGTTACCTGCTTCAGTGAGCCTCGACATTCTCTACGATCGATCAAACTCGATTCGCGATTCAGTAAATGACGTTCAGTTTTCATTGTTACTCGCGGTTGCTCTGGTTGTTCTCGTCATCTTTCTTTTTCTTCGAAATGTACGCGCGACCATCATTCCGACACTCGCGCTTCCGACATCGATTGTCGGTACGTTTGCAGTGATGTATCTGTTGGGTTTCAGTCTCGACAATCTGTCACTGATGGCACTGACATTGTCGGTCGGATTTGTGGTGGATGATGCGGTGGTGATGCTGGAAAACATTGTCCGACGAGTTGAGCACGGAGAAAGTGTCAAAGAGGCCGCGCTGAATGGTTCGAGCGAAATAGGATTTACGATCGTTTCGATGACCGTTTCACTCGTGGCCGTGTTCATACCAGTTCTATTCATGGGTGGAATTCTCGGTCGCTTGTTCCGCGAGTTTGCAATCACGATCAGTGCGGCAATCCTCGTCTCCGGAGTTGTTGCGCTAACTCTGACTCCAATGTTGTGTAGTCGCTTATTGAAAGCGAAAGGAATCCGGGAGAGCGCGCATCTTGACCCAGCCGAAGCAAAGCAGCGAAAGAGTTGGTGGTCGATCAGCGAGAATGCATATAACTTCATTCTTAACGGTTATCAGTGGACGCTCCGGCATGTTCTGGATCACAGCCTGATAATGATCGTGGTCATGGTACTGCTTATCGTTGCAACCGTTTACCTGTTTCGCGTCGTGCCTAAGGGATTCATCCCTAGTGGCGATAGTGGATTGTTGTTAGCCAGCATGGAAGCCGCACAAGGCGTGTCGTTCGAAGACATGGTGAAACATCAAAACGCTATTGCCGAAATCATCAGGCGCGATCCCAACGTCGCTGCGATGAGTTCGACAGTGGGCGCCGGAGGAAGAAATAGCGGTGGCAACACAGGAACAATCTTCATCGTTCTTAAGCCATTGAAGGAGCGCGTTAGTGCTGATCAAGTTGTGGAAGAGCTGCGTCCGAAAGTCTCACGCGAACCCGGTTTTCGAGTCATCATTCAGAATCCACCATCAATAAATATCGGCGGGCGCGTTTCGCGGAGTCTTTATCAGGTGACGCTACAGGGCACCGACACCCCAGAGCTCTACGATGGCGAGCAACTGCTCGAAAGCAAAATGAGGCAGATGCCCGGCCTGCAAGATGTGAACACTGATCTACAAATCAACACGCCTCAGGTCAATGTTGATATCGATCGCAAGCAGGCCTCGGCGGTAGGTGTCAGCGTTTCGCAAATCCAAACAGCATTGGGTGACGCATTTGGCACGCGCCAGATTTCAACCATCTACACTTCGACCAACGAATACCAGGTAATTCTCGAAGTCAAACCAGAATATCAATACGATCCTGCAGCACTAGGGCGACTGTACGTGCGATCTTCAACGGGCAACCTCGTTCCGCTTGCGACAGTGGCGACGCTCTCGACCGGTGTTGGTCCGGCACAGGTAAACCATCTTGGCCAACTTCCGTCAGCAACAATCTCATTCAACTTGCGACCAGGTGTTTCGTTGAGTCAGGCAACCGCGGAAGTACAGAATCTGGCAAAACAGACTCTCCCTGCTTCTATTACAACTTCGTTTCAAGGAACCGCCCAGGTCTTTCAATCCTCACTGCAGAATCTGACGTTATTGCTCGGCGTGGCAATCCTTGTGATCTATCTCGTGCTTGGCATTCTCTATGAAAGCTTTATTCACCCATTCACGATTCTTTCGGGTCTACCATCGGCCGGGATGGGTGCTTTGTTAACGTTGTTAATCTTCGGAAGAGAGTTGGATATTTACGCCTTCGTGGGACTGATCATGCTGGTGGGCCTCGTGAAGAAGAACGCAATCATGATGGTCGACTTCGCGATTGCGTCCCAGCGCGAAGGCAGTAGCGCTCGCGAGTCGATCTATCAAGCCTGCATTGTTCGTTTTCGACCGATCATGATGACAACTCTGGCTGCGTTGATGGGAACATTGCCTATTGCATTGGGTTTCGGCGCTGGAGCGTCTGCACGACGCGGGCTTGGATTAGCTGTTGTCGGGGGTCTGATCGTTTCGCAAACATTGACGCTCTACATTACGCCGGTTGTGTATCTCTACTTTGAGCGATTTCAGGAGTGGTTACAGGGTGAGAAGCACGCCGATCAAAAGCAAGTTGGAGTTGTCTCCTAAACTTGACCTTTGGAGTGCAACGGCCTGCCGTCGCTTTGTTACAAGGTTACGTACTTAAGACAAAGCGACGGCAGGTCGGTTTCGGACCATCGTTAGTGTTTCGTCATCCTCTTCGCGACGATAGACGATCCACGAAATACACGAACGAACACGAAAACCCTTACAAGCCTCAGCCAAAGATCTCTAAACAGTCGAACTCAGCTTCATTGACGATTGCGAAGTTGCGCATTACTGCGGTCACTGTATAGAGTGGCTTTCGATGGCAGAGCAAAATACGCAACGTTTAGTTGCTCTCATTAGAGACCAGCGTGACAAACTTCTTGCTAGCTGGCGCCGGCAAGTTCGGCAGCTTCCTGGAGCTGCGAACCTCGATGCTCCAACAATAAATGATCAAGTACCAGAACTCCTCGACGATTTGGCTAAAGCTCTAAGCGCGGAAAACGAGAACGCTGACACCAATGCCATTTCTGCAGAGCACGGACTGCTCCGCTGGGAAGCAGGGTTTGACGTCAAGGAGGTCGTAACTGAATACAATATTTTGCGCCAGTGTTTGCATGATGCAGCAGAAAGTGGCGGCATTGAGCTGAGTGGGACAACCCTTCACGTCGTCAACAGTGTGTTCGACGATGCAATAGGCAAGGCAGTAAAGGCCTTCGAGACAATGATGACGATCGAACTTCAGCAACGACATGAAGAACACCTCGCTTTTGTCTTACACGATCTGAGAACACCTCTGGAAGCATTGTCGCTGGCGACGACTGTGCTTGAACGCGCGATACCCGATGATCAAAGAAGCTCGTCCACGAATTCCGCTCTTTCCGTGTTGCGAGGAAACATCGAACGTCTCGCGAATGGTATGCGCAGAGTCCTACTAAAAACGCCGGCACTCGATAAATCCATTCGACCCCTATTCGTTTGGTTGAAGTTACGTCCGCAGGTAGACCGGATCGTTAGAGACCTGGGGCCGCTCGCCGAATCAGCCGGAACGGAGGTAATGAACGAAGTAGACGATCGATTGGACGTATATAGCGACGAACAACTGCTTACGCAGATACTGCAAAATCTTTTGTCGAACGCAATCAAGTTCACTTCGGGCGGCACAATCGAAATTGGTGCGCGTGAAGCAGACGATGGACGCGCTGTCGAGTGTTGGGTGAAGGACTCGGGTCAAGGGATCGCACCTTCGCGGCTTGAAAAAGTTTTTGAAAGATTTGAGACGACCTCGGAGCCCGAAGCAGGCGGTCTCGGATTAGGACTGGCGATAGTGAAGGAAATAGTTGAATTACATCAGGGAGTGATTCGCGTTGAAAGTGAACAAGGAAACGGATCAACTTTCACATTTGTACTACCTCATCCTCAGGAATCTGCCTAACTGGCGCGCCTGACCGGAATTAATGCGGGGCTTCTCTCACCGAGTCGGTTCTCTCGCACCAGGCGGTCAAGAACCCCCTCGAGGGTATCGAAATCGACTGGCTTGACGATGAATTCATTACACCCCGCCTCAGCAGCCAAATGCCGGTACTCGTCCGCATCGAGAGCCGTGAGCATAACAATTGGTACGCGCTTCAGATCTTCATTCATCCGGCGCAGCCGGCGAATTAGAGCCGCGCCCGTGATATCAGGTAAATTAAAGTCTGTAACAACCAAATCAATGTGATTTTTCGCTGCAATGGCCAGGGCCGTCTTGCCGTTTGCAGCAGTCAAAACAGCATAGTTCAGGCTCTCAAGCAGGAGTTTCAGCATGTATCGGGTATCCAGGTAATCCTCCACGATCAAAATCGTTGGTTGGGTCCGGGCTAGTTGCATACCTGCCACCAATCTTAGCTTTCACCGTCGACACCGCAGCACAATCGAACATCCGTAGCGGCTCTTGCACAACTTTGCGCAATCCACGTACCTCGAAGACTTATCTCGCGATACGGGCCGTTCTTTATTCGTGATATTTCGTGATTCGTGGGTCGGTCTTCGCGCCGAATAAGACGAATGAGAACTGTTTAAGTCCAATACGTTCGATCCAACGATCGATAACCCACCGCCTCAGAAACATGTGTCGAGCCAATTTGATCGCAGTTTTCCAAATCGGCAATCGTCCGACTTACCTTGAGGATTCGATCGTAAGCTCGAGCAGAGAGGCCCTGGCGAGTCATCGCTTGTTCGAGTAGTCGTTCACTTGCTTCATCAATCTGGCAATGCTTGCGAATCATGCGCGGAGTCATTGCCGCATTGCAGAAAATCTTTTCACTATGAAAGCGTTCTAGCTGGCGTTCACGCGCTGTGATTACGCGCTGACGAATTGTCTCGGAACTGTCAGTCTCCGGCGCTTCATCACCCGCAAGTTCGCGAAACTTCACAGCGGGAACATCAATGTGAATATCGATTCGATCCAGCAATGGCCCCGAGATGCGTCCAACGTAACGCTGAATCTGCAAAGGTGAACAACGACACTCGCGCGTAGGGTCATTCCAAAAACCACACGGACAAGGATTCATAGCAGCTGCGAGCATGAACGAAGCTGGAAACGTCAGCGACATTGATGCTCGACTGATTGTTACCTTCTGATCTTCGAGAGGCTGCCGCAGTACTTCCAACACGCTACGGTCAAACTCAGGCAGCTCATCAAGAAAGAGCACACCTTGATGAGCCAGTGAAACTTCACCCGGGCGAGGCAGTGCACCGCCTCCTATTAATCCGGCATCGCTAATTGTGTGATGCGGGGAACGAAATGGTCGCTCGGTTACCAGGCCAGCTCGTCCGGTTAAACCAGCAACAGAATGAATCTTTGTGAGCTCGAGTGCGGCCTCAAACTCGAGCGGTGGCATTATGGTTGGCAGTCGTTTCGCCAACATCGTCTTGCCTGAACCAGGAGGACCGATAAGTAAAATGTTATGGCCGCCGGCGCTCGCAATCTCCAATGCTCTTTTGGCTGAGATCTGTCCACGTACTTCTTTGAAATCAACAGAGTAATGTTCGGTTCGGTTCAGGATTTCCGACGGATCGATTCGAAGAGGCTGAGGTGGGTTTGATGATTTCAATCCCGCTACAATATCGACAGCACTTCGCAAATCAGATACTGGATACACACTCACTCCAGAGACTACGGCCGCTTCCTTCGCATTCTCTTCAGGAAGTATTACATGACGAATCGTCGCTTCACGGGCGAGGATGGTAATCGGGAGAGCGCCTTTGATAGCGCGCACACGTCCATCCAGCGACAGCTCGCCAACACAGAGTGTATGAATCAGGTTCTCTTCCTCAGCCAGATCTCCGTTGGCGCCGAGTATTCCGAGGGCGATTGGCAAATCGAAGCTTGCGCCTTCTTTGCGTACATCAGCTGGCGCAAGATTGATCGTCGTCTTTTGAAGTGGAAAAAAGAAGGAACAGTTTTGAAGTGCTGCGCGAATTCGTTCCCGTGATTCGCGAACAGCAGCATCAGGCAGACCGACGATCGTTACAGTTGCGCCTTCGCTGTCACCACGAGTTGGAGTTATGTCAACTTCAATGTCAACGAGGTCAGCGTCGATTCCGTAAACGGCTGCGGATAGCGTGCGGAAGAGCATGGTGAGGTCGCTCCAATCTTAAGAATTTGTGTTCGGTTAATTTTAAGCTTGTCGTGAGTGGGTGAGAGTATAGCACGGGCCTGTTGTCCGACGAACTTTAGTTTGTCGGACATAAGAAAAGCGCGCCCGAATTTTTCCGGACGCGCTTGAAGAACTAATGGTTGAAGTTATGTTTATCGTCTGCGTGAAGGTGCAGGTGTCGAACCCGGCAACTTAACTTCCTGGCCGGCACGCAACTCAGTGTCAGCAGTGATGCCGTTCAAGCGAGCGAGATCATTTGGATCAAGGTTGCGTGATGCGGCGATCTTCGAGAGCGTGTCACCCTTGCGGGCACGATATTTCGTCAGAGTTGCTGCTGGAGAAGCTGATGTATCAGCCGCCGATTTCTCACGCACCCAGCGAGTCAGTTTCACGCCGCTGTTGGGAACTACGAGCTTAGTCGTTGCCTTAAGATCCACGCCACCATTCATCGCCTGAAGCTGAGCCACGCTGACTCCCGTTCGACTCGCGACATTTTGTAAGTCCTCACCAGGCGCTACCGAAATCACTCGAGCACTCTCGCGTTTGTCAGGAGCGACCCGCTTCAACACGCTCGCGAACTGATTCGCGCGACCAGCAGGAATTCGTACGTTATAAGTATCGCCACGAGGTGTAATGTCTCGCTTCAATTCCGGATTCAAACTACGAATCGTCTCCAGGCCTGTGTCAGTAGCGTCGGCAACAAGTTGAAGACTCGTCGCCGTCGGGACTTGAACGACGTCATACGCCATCGGCGAGTCTGGTTTAATTCCCTTGAAGCCGTATTTCTCAGGATTCTTGGCAATTAGAATCACAGCGAGAATGTTCGGAACGTAGTTGCGTGTCTCCTGTGCAATGTATGGATAGATCATCCAGAAGTTTGCAGTACCCGCTCTCGCAATCGCTCGATCAACGTTACCAGCACCGGTGTTGTAGGCTGCCATTGCCAGTTCCCAGTTGCCGTTGTAACGCTTCGAGAGATCTTTCAAGTATCTTGCTGAAGCGCGGGTTGCTTGTTCGTAACTATTTCGCTCATCGATATAGGCAGTCTGTCGTAACTGATACGTGCGGCCGGTGCCGGGAACGAATTGCCAGAGACCTGAGGCTGACGCCCACGACAAGGCTTTTGGTTTCCAGGCACTCTCGACCTGCCCTAACCAGGTGACATCAAGCGGCACACCTTCCTCAGCAAAAATCTTTCGCGCGAGCTTCATGAACTGTCCCGAGCGGCGCAGTCCGTTCTCCATCGTTGAACGACCGCGACCCTGGTAGTAATTGATGTAGCCCTGAATTAGTGGATTGAGAGTGAAGGCAAAGTTAACGTTCTGCTTTGACTGCTCCAACGCTGCCAAATCTTCACCAGAAACTCTGCTCTCGTCTTCGGTAAGTACGAGTTTGCTTAACTCATCGAGAGGTGAAGGTTCAAATCTCTGATCACGAAAACCTATTTGCGCAACCGTTGGAGTCTTTTGCTCCTGCGTGTTCTGCGCAACTACGTTCTGAGCAGCATTGTTCTGTGGAACGGCAGGAACCTGGAGCGGGACTTCTTCTCGATAGATTCGCTCGACAAGTTCGAGGTAATAGGTCTGAAGCTTTTGGCTGGCGCGCACATCGAAGCCCGATTCGAGAATCGTATCAACTGCTTTGTCGAACTCATCTCTAGCCTGTTCGCGCTTGTTATCCTCGAGGTTCAGCTTACCCTTGCGGAAGTGGTCCTCAGACTTTGCGATGACTTGGGAAATGCGAGCATCAGATTGTTCTACAGCAGTCGGGATGTTGCGAGCAGATGAAGCCGCAGGGATTTGAGCAAAGTTGGTGATCGGCGAAAGACCAACGGCCACTAACAAAGCTACACGGGGCATCAATCGAGGAAAGCTCACTGACATCAATTTTGAAGTACTCCTAAGGCTCGAGTGTGAAATGCCGGGCGACTTATACAGGAAGGTCCCTCGGGTCTGATTCACAACTGATTTGCTCATTAACTAATGGCTCCTGTGGCTTGATAACGCGATGACTCTTCTATACTTAAGGAGCCAAAACCACACCGGAGGTTATCACACGGTTTTTTTGGGTGTCAAACTTTACCCATGTTCTAAACACACTCTGAAATGGTTAACTTTTCCACCAGTTCAGAACTAAAAGATGCTTCTGCCGACATACTGGTTGCGCCAGACGATGTCGGCGTGATTGGTTAACGCCGGCACTCCGTCGCAGGTTGCAAAACTTCAACCAGTCCCCGGCCCACGCAACGCGTAAACGGCGATCGGCAGAGTCCACCTCAAAATAAGACGAATGAGCTCAAAATCTCGGAGCATCAAATCAGTACAGAACAGTTTTGACGACGTTTCGAAATACAATCACAAATCGCATTGAAAGCAACGCTTCCCCGCGGTTTTCGCCTCGAAAACGATAGGAACGGGTCTTGCCCAATTCTTCCCAGGCATGCTGTCACTCCGTTTCGATTTGGACGGATGGGAGAGCGCCCCAACGTATTCCCGATTAGATAGTGAGCCAAAAAACCATGTCTACTGCCATAAGAGAAGCCGACGTTCGCGAGTTTCCCAAGCGAGTCGAACCGATTCAGAAATCCGACGCCGGCCAACTGTTTTTCAACCGCGAACTTAGTTTGCTTGAATTCCACGCACGCGTGCTGGAAGAAGCGCTGGACGTTAAGAACCCTTTACTCGAGCGCCTCAAGTTTCTAGGTATTTTCTCTTCTAATCTTGACGAGTTTTTCATGATTAGAGTCTCGGGACTGAAAGAGGAACTCGGGCATGTCACCGCTCCATCTCCAGACGGTTTGACGCCCGAGCAACAACTTGAGCGAGTGCGCGAAAAAATACTGCCCTTAGTTGCACAACAGTCGAAGTATCTGCGTGATGATGTGATTCCCGGGCTACGTCAAGCTGGGATTGAACTTGCACAATACGATGCGTTGAGTAACTACGAAAAGCATAGTGTTAATGAATACTTCACTGAAAAAGTATTTCCGATTCTAACTCCGCTTGCGGTCGATCCGAGTCACCCGTTCCCTTATATCTCGCCGCTCAGCCTGAACATTGGGCTGTTGGTGACAGCACCGGACGGGAAAGCTCAAGCTTTTGGCAACAAGCATTTTGAACCACGTTTCGTGCGCATCAAGGTTCCGTCGCTGGTGCCGCGGTTAGTTCCAGTTGGTTTTTCTAATTCAAAGTTCGTCCTGCTCGAAGACCTGATCGAAGCAAACATAGAGTCGCTCTTTCCTGGAATGGACACGGGATCATGTTATCGCTTTCGAGTGACTCGTGATGCAGATATCGAAATTAGAGAAGAGGAAGCGCAGGATCTTCTCAATCAAATTCAGGCTGAGCTGCGTCAGAGAAGGTTCGGCACTCCAGTCCGACTTGAGGTCTCCGCGAATATGCCTGAGGAGCTTGTTCAGTATCTAACTGAGTCTCTCGCTCTTCAGGATACGGATGTTTACAAAGTAGACGGTCCACTGGCAATCCAGGAGTTGATGTCGCTCTGTGACCTCGACCGTCCGGATTTGAAGGATGTACCGTTCAAGCCGTCGGTTCCCGAATGGTGTTCTGACCCTAAGAAGATTTTCGAAGCCATTAGCGAGAGTGATCGTTTAGTTCATCACCCCTATGACTCTTATGATTGCGTCACGAGATTTATTAATCAGGCAGTCGTTGATGAAGACGTGCTAGCAATCAAAATCTGTCTCTATCGCACCGGACCCGAATCACCAATCCCACCAGCTCTGATTCGAGCGAGCGAGCGAGGGAAACAGGTTACTGCTTTGATAGAACTCAAAGCTCGGTTCGACGAAGAACACAATATCGAATGGGCGAGAAAACTGGACGAAGCTGGCGTTCACGTTGTTTATGGCATCGTGGGACTAAAAACTCACGGCAAGTTGACGCTCGTGGTAAGACGTGAGAACGGCGAGCTCAAACGTTACGTGCACATTGCATCAGGAAATTACAACCCGACAACATCGTGCACCTATACAGACCTGGGTCTCTTCACTGCTGATGACGCAATTGGCCGCGATGCAACGGAGCTGTTCAACTATCTGACTGGTTTTTCGCAACAAAAGAACTATCGCAAGTTGTACGTTGCTCCTGTTAATTTGCGAGAAAAACTGAACGAACTCTTTGATCGGGAGATTGCTCACAAACGGGCCGGAAGGCCGGCGCGAATAATCGCAAAATTCAATCGGCTAGCCGACCAACAAGTCATCGAAAAACTCTACGAAGTTTCTCGTGCAGGTATCAAAGTTGATTTGGTTGTGCGAGGCATTTGTATGTTGCGTCCGGGCGTTCCCGGGTTATCTGAGAATATTCGGGTGCGGAGCATCGTGGGTCGATTTCTCGAACATAGTCGCGTCTTCTACTTTTCAAATGGGGGCGACGAAGAGTTCTACATCGGCAGCGCGGATTGGATGGCCCGAAATCTAAAAAACCGCATCGAGGTAGTTACGCCGTTGGAGAACCCATCGGCGAAGGAGTATTTGAAGGATGTGCTGTTGAAAGCTTATTTAAATGACAACGTCCGAGCGAGAGAACTTCAATCCGACGGTAGTTATCGTCCGGTGCCTGAGCATTCTGAACCAGAGTTTGATAGTCAAGCCTATTTCATTGGACGAACTCCCAGTAACGTCTAACCCCAGTTCCTGTACGACAGGCTGACAGCCTGTCGTACTTACCTCACAACGCATCCCCTTAGCCCCACTGGTTCACCGGAGGCTTTTCCGGTCTTAACACCTTCGAGCGGATTGGGGAGTTGTCATGTATTCAATGCGCAAGTGGCGAGCGTTGATCACCTGTCTGGTGATTGTGTCGTGCTTTTCAACTATCAACACGAGTTCGGCAAAACCCAAGGAAAAGAAACTTCCGAAAGGCACCGCCGTTCTGTGGCAACAACCGACGGATATCGCTATACGCGATCTCTATCTCGGTCCTGGCGGGGAATCGATGCGACCTGATCTTCGGCAGGTGACTTTCATCAAAGAAGAGAAAGGTGGCTATTCAAAGAAGTATCGCGTTCGAGACGCGTCCGGACGTGAATGGGTAGCCAAGATTGGTAAGGAAGCTCAGTCTGAAACTTCCGCTGTTCGCTTGTTGTGGGGTGTGGGATATCTGACGGAGGTGAACTATCTGGTGCCCCGAGTCACAATTCCTGGAAAAGGCACATTCAACAACGTCCGATTTGAAGCGAGACCAGGAGGGTGGAAAAGACTCGAAGACTGGCAGTGGAGTCGTAACCCGTTCAATGGGACTCCGGAGCTTCAGGGATTGAAAATAATGATGGCCCTCATCAACAACTGGGACCTGAAAGATTCAAACAACAAGATCGTTTATGTCGAGAAAAACGATGAGTTGCGCTACATCATCAGCGATCTAGGTGCGACGTTTGGACACGCCAGCACGACTCCGCTTTTCTGGCGCATCACTCGCAGCCGTAACAATCCACCCAAATACGCAAAAACAAAGTTCCTCGAAAAGGTGAAAGGCGATCGTGTCTCGATCCATTTCGGAGGAAAGAATCGCGGCCTTATGAAGAACATCTCCGTTCGAGACGCTGAATGGATCGCCACTCTGCTATCGCAATTAAGTGATCAGCAGATACGCGATGCTTTCCGGGCTGCCAACTACTCGCCTGCGGACGTCGATCTGCTCGCGGCGACGGTCCGTGATCGAGCTGAGGAATTGGCAAGTCTGCGGCCAAGCATGCGAATAGGCTCGAATCGTTAAGAGTGGATGGCAACGAGTTCTAACAGACGGAAAGAGATCTTAACGCTTGCGATCGTGTTCTCAGGCGTGTTGTTGATTAGTGCGTTCGCAGTCTACGTAATAGGTGGCAAAGGGACCGCGCCAACTACAACTACAGGGCAGGTAGAGCAACCCTCTGCGCCAGGGCGTCAGCCACTCGAACGGCTGTCACCAACTGCAGAACCGACTAGTGGGACCTTTGTTGATGAACTGTTTGGCAATCGAAACGGCGATGTTCTTGTGACCGGCGAGCGTTGGGCCGCGAGCATCGGCCGAATCTCGTTACGGCTCCTACTTGCCGCGTTGCTGGGTGCAGCGCTCGCGTACAGACCACGCAAACGTATTCTCGCGTTAAAGCGAAATCCATATGTTTCGCAAACTCAAATACTCCTCGCCATCGTAGCTGCAGCGCTGATGATAATTGTTGGTGACAACGCAGCCCGAGCGTTCGGAATTTTTGCGGCGGTGTCGTTGGTTAGATTCCGTACCAACATCCGAGACCCAAAAGAGATCACCGTGCTCTTAATCAGTCTGGCGCTAGGCTTAGCGGCTGGTGTTGGACGATGGGACCTGGCGTTAATCCTGGCGATCTTTTCGTTGATCGTCCTATGGCTACTTGAATGGCGCGAACCACAAATGGTGTCCAGGTCGATGGAATTGAAGGTTGCTACGCGTAACGTGGTGGCCACGCAACAGGCTTTACGAGCAATCCTCAAGAAACATGACTTCGACAAAGAGCTGCGCGCCATCGACCGAGATGTTACGGAGGAATCACCCGGCAGTCTTGTCTATTCGATTGACGTAAGTCCGATCGTGAGTACGGATGAACTGAGCGAAGAGCTTTTGCGACTTGATGGGAATAATGTAGAAGCGATCGAGTGGGATCAGAAGAAGAGTTATTCGTACTTGTATCAGTAGATCGTGCTTTGGTCTTTGTTTGGGCCTCCGCGCGTCCATAAAAAACCCACGAGTCATGACGGCTCGTGGGCTTGCTGTTTCAGTCTTACGTAATTTCTACTTCTGTTTCAATCCTGCTTGTTGAGCAGCTAACGCAGCCGCAGCGTTATTCTGATCGATGTTTGCAGCGTAGTCCTCAACGAACTTCTTCATGTTCCCATGTCCCCAACGAGTATAGAAGTCATACTTCTTCATCTCGCTGTAAACCTGATCGAAGTTCCAGTGATAATTGTTGAATCGATAAACCGCGCCCATTACTCCCGTGCGATGGCGCCCACCCGCACAATGCACATAGAACTTACCGGTGGTTGGATCGCCAGTGAGTTTTAAGAACCGCTGTATCTTGGCGGTCTCAGGATATTCTGTGTCGCTCATTGGAATGTTTACATAATGCATCCCTAACGCTTCGACACCGGGTTTCTCATACGCTTTCGGATTGTCGGTCAAATCAATAACGGTCGAAATTCCAAGAGCTGCCAACTGTTTATAGTCCTCTTCCTTGGGTTGACCACCGCGAAAGAAGCGCTCATCCATTTGTCCAAAATTCTTAATTTTTACGTTTGTTAAATTGGTGTTTTCAGCGGACTGTGCCAGAGCACTTCCGGCAGCAGTGAGAATTAGGGTGACGATTGCAACGAGAATAGAATAACGATTTCGCGGCGGCTTACTCATCCAGAACTCCTTGATCTGAGGCCTTTCGGCAGAACAATTAAACTTTCGGGCTACAGTTGCGTTTTGAAGGTTCAGTCCCGCTGTGGGAATGCGTACCGGTTTCTTTTTTACTTAATGCGACTGCCTTTGCCGCCGCGGCTAGTATCAAAAACCTGAACTAGGATTCGCATATCCGCGGTACGGTTGCACAAAAAATAGTGCCAATTTCCAGAACTGGCAAGCATCTTCGGCGGTACGACAGGCTGTTAGCCTGTCGGCGGTTTCCCTAATAGGACTTAACCCATGCAAGTTGGCTCCTCGGAAGCAAACGACAGGCTAACAGCCTGTCGTGCACAGAGCCTAATTCTGCCTCGCATTTGCGGCCTGCGGTAACCGTTGTGGCCTGGGGCTCGAAGTTGCCGGCGGTTCAACCTTCTCTTTGAGCGCCTCGCGAAAGACTTGTCGCATGTTCTCCACGAAAACAAATCGTATGTCCTTGAAGGGTTCTTTTGGAACCTCATCAAGATCCCTGCGATTTTGTTGCGGAAGTATTATCGTTGAAACTCGGGCTCGCCGCGCTGCAAGCACCTTTTCCTTCACACCGCCAATCGGCAGCACATTTCCACGAAGGGTAATTTCACCCGTCATTGCCACGTCCTTACGGACTGGGCGTGCGGACAACGCTGAAACCATCGCTGTCGCAAGTGTGATTCCGGCTGAAGGTCCGTCCTTGGGAATCGCGCCTTCGGGGATATGGATATGCAGATCGTAATTGCTGAAGTCTTCTTCCGCGATGTCCAACTCTTTCGCTCGCGACTTCGCATAAGAGTATGCGGCTTGCGCAGACTCTCGCATCACATCGCCGAGTTGACCCGTTAGTACTAAATTTCCTTTTCCCTTCATTCGCAGCGCTTCAATGAAAAGCACGTCGCCACCAACCGCCGTCCAGGCAAGACCGGTAGCAACACCAATCTGGTCCTTTTTGAGTGCTTCTTCAGGAATGATTTTTGGCGCACCAAGAAATTCATGAAGATTTTTTAGCGAGACTCGAATTGAGCCCTTTTGACCTTCAGCGATCTTGCGGGCGACCTTTCGACAGATTCGACCGATCTCGCGCTCCAACTGACGCAGACCAGCTTCTTGTGTGTACTGCTGAATGATCGCAGTAAGTGCGGTCTTGGAAATGTTGAGTTCCCGCGCAGTGATTCCGTTCTCCTCCATCTGTTTTGGAAGCAGGTGTCGGAGCGCAATCTCACGTTTTTCTTCCTCCGTGTAACCAGCGAGCCGTATGACCTCCATGCGATCACGGAGTGCGGGCTGAATGGTGTCGAGGATATTTGCGGTCGTCATAAAGATGACGTTAGAGAGATCAAACGTGACACCGAGATAATTATCTCTGAATGAGTTGTTCTGTTCTGGATCGAGCACTTCGAGCAGTGCTGATGAAGGATCACCACGAAAATCAGCGCCAACTTTGTCAATCTCATCAAGCATAATGAGCGGGTTGTTAGTTCCCGCTTGTTGCACGGCTTGAATAATGCGTCCTGGCATTGCCCCTACGTATGTTCGACGGTGACCGCGTATTTCAGCCTCGTCATGAACCCCACCAAGGGAAAGTCTCACGAACTTGCGATCCAAAGCACGTGCGATAGATCTACCAAGCGAAGTCTTGCCAACTCCCGGGGGTCCAACCAAACAGAGAATTGGACCCTTCGGCTTTTCTTTCAACTTACGAACTGCCAGTGCCTCAATGATCCGATCTTTTACTTTCTCTAGTCCGTAGTGATCTTCATTGAGTACTTGTTCGGCCTTCTGCAGATCAAGATTATCTACTGATGAGCGAGACCACGGCAGATCGGTCATGATCTCCATCCAATTGCGCAACGTCGCCGTCTCAGCTGCGTCAGGATGCATCCGCTCCAATTTCTTAAGTTGCCGCAGAGCTTCCTCTTCCGCGGGCTTCGGCATTTTCGCGGCTTCAATCTTCTCTCGAAACTGCGCGATCTCCTCGGCGAGTTCGTTACCCTCGCCGAGCTCGCTTTGAATCGCCTTCATTTGTTGACGCAGATAAAATTCTCGTTGCGAGCGATCGATGTCGGCGCGTGCCTGCGTATTGATCTCCTGTTGGACCGTCAAAACCTCAATCTCTTTGTTCAGCAGATCATTCACGCGTCGAAGCCGAGCAGTCGTATCAGCGATGTCCAAAACAGATTGCGCATCTTCGACCTTGAGTTCGAGATTTGAGGCTGACAGATCAGCGAGCCGTCCGGCGTCATCCAGGTTGGCAATGATGGCCATTACCTCAGGTGAGATGTTCTTTCCAAGGTTGATGGCTTTCTCCATCGAGCCTCGAACATTGCGGACCAGGGCTTCGACTTCGAGTGAACGTTCGGGTGGCAGGATCTCGGGAATCACGCTCACTTGAGAACGCAAATACTCACCACTCGTATCAACTGAATCGACGTGGGCTCGAGCGAGACCTTGAACCAGAATGCGTATACGACCGTCCGGTAGTTTCAACATGCGCATGATAACGGCGGCCGTTCCTACCGAATACAAATCGTCTGCGGTTGGCTCTTCCTTATCGAGATCCTTTTGGGACGCGAGAAGAATCATCCGGTTCTCACCTAAGGCTTCGTCAACAGCGCGAATAGATTTTTCCCGTGAAACAAACAGCGGCACGATCATAAAGGGGTAGATCACAATATCTCTCAGCGGCAGTACGGGAAGCTCCTTTGGGATCTGCAGCTGTTGATCTACGTCTGTGGTGTCGATTGCTTCGGTAAACTCTGGTTCTTTCGCGATAGGCATATTTACGTCACCTTACGGCCGATTTCCGATTGCCCAAGTCTCGTTGAATTTTACCCAGCTTGGTCCTTTTCGAACTTCGGAACATGGTTCAAGTCGTTTTGTCCTGACTGGAGTCGTTAACACGGACCCTAAACTCGCCGCCTCTTCGATCGTCAAGCTTTGGCAGTTTGATCACGAGTATTCCATTTTCAAGTGTCGCCTCTGCGCCGCGGACATTTATTGCCCACCGCAGTGGAACGACTCTGTTGAACTTGCCGTAACTCCGTTCGGAGCACATGTACGAGATTATCCGACGTCTCGCAGGTCTGCGTTTCTTTTCTCCCCAGATTCTGAGTTTTGTATTGCACAAACCAATCTTAATTTGATCACCGGTTACTCCTGGGAGTTCTACGCGGAGCACTATCGAGTCTTGAGTTTCAGCTACATCAACAGGCGGAGCCCAAGCTCCTGAAGCCAGCGGGTTCTCCGCCTCAGTAGCTTCCTGCAACGCCGCGTATAGACGACCAACGCGATCCCGAAGTCTTTGTAACTCGAGTCGCTCAAGACCAGTTGCTCGAATCGGCTTGATCATTTCGCTAATGATACTTCAACTATTTTCGACCTGTGACTCCGCCGGATCTTGTACGAACCAGATGTTTCAATTCCGTCATAAACTCCGAAACGTCCTCGAACTCTAAATACACTGAAGCGAATCGAACATAGGCTACCTTATCGAGCTCCTTCAGCCGTCGCATAATCATTTCACCAATCTTGCTGGTTGGCCGTTCCCGCTCGGGCGACTCCTGAACGTATTTCTCGATCGCGTTCACAATGCTGTCGAGCTTGGTTGATGGTACCGGACGTTTCTCACAAGCCCGCAACAATCCTGCCATGACCTTGTTGCGATCAAAAGTTTCTCGGCGACCATCTTTCTTAACGACCATGTACGGAATCTCATCGATTCGCTCGTAGGATGTAAATCGTCTTTCGCAGCGTAAGCACTCGCGGCGGCGACGAATAGCGTCGCCTTCCCGCGACTCGCGTGAATCCACCACTTTGTCTTCCAGATAGGCACAGAATGGACACTTCATTAGATTTGAACCTCGCTCTTATGGGTTCTACTAAATCCAAATCAAGTACAACGTTTCCCGGTGCTAATTAGGTCGAATAGGTCATATGGATCATATGGGTCCTGTTAACCGCTGAGTTTCGATCCCTTCCATACAACACGGCTCTATCGTTCAATTCACCTCAGGAACTAGTTCCTCTTCCTCGACAACGTGCTCAACTGCTTCCGACGAAGTAAGCGCGCGAAGTTTTGAAAAATTTAGATCACCGCGAATGAGATAGAAAAAGCCAAAGAAAAGTGCCGGGCCAAAGTCGATGATATGCATGACTATTGAAATCGCGGCCGCAGTCTCAGGTGTGATCCCAAGAAAAATTAATCCAGCTGCTGTAGCTGTATGAAATGCTCCAGCCGCGCCGCCTGGTGTTGGCACCAACGATCCTGCTAGCGACCAACCCATCACGAAGATTGTCTGCGACAAGCCGAAGTTGATACCAAAGGCACGAATAATCAGGAGATTCGCGAAGGCAACGCCTATCCACAAGAGTGCAGACCAGCCTGTCGTTTCAGCGAGCTCAGAAAAATTTACCAGCACCCGCAGCGCGCGAGCGAGTTGCTCCAGCGTGCCGATAATCAGTCGCGCTAATCGCTTCGGAATGAAGTGCCACCGATCGAAAAGGCGATTGCAAATGTTGATAACTTTTTCGTGGTTTCGTCTAAACCACGCCAGCCCCATGATTCCAAACAGGACTCCGATTAACAACGCAATGCCAAGACCGCGTACCTTCGGAAATTCCTTTTCTAAAGATGCCGGCGGTCGAAACCAGAGGAGATTGACCGCGAACAGCAGAACAACCGCCATCAGATCATAGATACGCTCCACCATGATTGTGACGAACGCAGCGCTGGGTCGAACCCTCGGATCGCGCATTGGCAGGACTACTGGTCGAACAACTTCACCAGCGCGTCCGACCAGGAAAACCGTTCCGAATCCCACAGTGGTCGCGGCGAAGAGATCGGAAATCCGTGAAGGTGCGAGCGGACGAAGCAAGGCACCCCAGCGAAATGCCCGGATTAAATAGGAAAGACAAACAATAATGATGCCGACAGTGAGGTAATACGGATTCGACCGGCTTACGGCTTCGCGGACTTCCGTCCAGTTCAGCTTTCTGCCAAACCACCAGAAAAGAGCGGCAGCCAACAAACAGAGTGCTGCAAACTCGATGTATTTGCGATATTTTGACGCGCGCAATTTACCCGACTAGATTCCGCGTGGCTAGGAAAACTTGACTTCCCAACATCGAAACCACAACATGTTGGGCCGCCGGCAAAGGCTACTACACCTTGGTTGCGACGGCAAGAATGCATCCGTATCGTTTCTCTATTGATGAAATACGCATTCGGTAAGGATTGACCGGAACTTTGTTTGTAAGCCTATCGTAATCGCTCATTGCCAGGGTTAACAACCTTTGGGCAGTGCTAAATAACGGTAGCCGGAGAGATAGGGTGGGGGCTATAAAGGCTTTGGCTGTCAGTGAAGGAGCCGAACTCGTTCGCAGGTGTCGCGCGGGCGACGGCGCAGCGTGGGAGGAAATCGTTCAAAACTATTCCCGCCGCATTTACAACCTGGCCTACCGATTTACGTCTCGCTCCGATACCGCTGAAGATTTGACACAGGAAGTTTTTGTAAGGGTCTACCGTTCTTTGGATCAGTACGATCCGAAGCAGGGCGATTTGCAAAACTGGTTAATGCGGCTGGCGCGTAACTTAATCATCGATGACTACCGCAAGCGACAACGAACACCGCACGATAATCACGCAGATGATCTGGCGGACCATAGCTACCATTTACATTCCCGTTCCAACACTGTTCAGCAGGAGATGGAAAGGCGTGAACTCGGTCAGCAAGTTCAGGCGGGGATCGATAAACTTTCGCCCGACCTTCGAACGTGCGTGATTTTGCGGGATATTGAGGAATTGAGTTATCAGGAAATTGTTGACTTACTCCGCATTCCTGAAGGCACTGTTAAATCCAGGATAAATCGGGGTCGAATCGAGTTGGCGAAGATCCTGAGACGCATGAAAGTAGTTGCAATGAGTGAGGCATGATTTTTTGCGAGGCAAGTCCCGCGGGACAGGGAAGTGCTTCGAGAAAAGTGGGGCAGGAAGCGAAACGATAATGCTTTGTTCTGATTTTGAGGATCAACTGACTGACTACATTGAGGGTGTAGCGAGTCCTGAAGCTAGCAAGCTAATTGCAGAACATTCACTGCGCTGTCCAGTTTGCCATGAGCTACTTGCGGCGGTTCGCAGTAGCGTGGAGGCGTGCCGAGTTGCACCGGTGCCGTCGCCTTCGAGAGAACTGGAAGCTCGCATTCTGCAACGAACAGTCCCGGAGTCGTCAATGAGTTGTTCGGACTTCGAGGAATTTCTTACGGATTATCTCGACGGCTTCTTGCCTGCTCACCTTTATCACCGTTGGGAACGACACGCTGCACTGTGTGATCGCTGCACCGAACTGCCTGGCGAGGTAGTGCGTGCGATTGGCGCCTGCTACACCTACATCAGCGAGGAACAACCAATCCCCGCTGGCCTTAACGAAAGAATCTTGCAAGCAACGCTAGGTACAATCGTTCCTGAAGAGGTACGTGCTCCGTGGACGTCGCGAGCTGCTTCATGGTTGCGTCTGTGGCTGGATCCAATTATTTCACCGCAGCTCGCGACTGTCGCCACCATGTTACTGGTTGCGATTCTCGTGTTGACTAACACTGTTTCTGCGGATGGATCGATTGGCGGCGTTTATAACGCAAGCCTGCAGCTTGCCGAACAGACGAGCGGTAAAGCAAAAACGGAAGTTGAAGAAATTACAAACTCCTCGTCACAGCCGGCCGCACTGGACGACAAACCGGTTCCACCACCTTCCAAGGATGCCGATCAGCAGAAGGACCAAAATAAGTCCGCCGGAAACGTTGGTGGTTCGAATAATCGTTGAGCGAAGGGCGTAAGAAATGATGTACTGTGGCTATCACGCAAAGAACCCCGCCGTAGTTCAGTGCAATCAATGCGCTCGATGGCTCTGTCCAGCTTGTGATCATCGCGTACGCGGTTTTCCTTTTTGTCAGGATTGTATTGTCCAGGGTGTCGAACTCCTGCGCCACCACGCAACCCCTTCCAATATCCTGAGAAGAAAGAGTTCGCCGTTCGTCGCTACGCTTCTGTCGTTCGTTCCCGGTTTGGGCGCTGCTTACAACGGCCAAACATCTAAAGCGATCGTACATTTCTCAATCTTTGCCAGTTTTTTCCAAATGGCAGTCATCACGCGGGGGGAGGTTCTGTTCTTTGTGCTTGGCGTTGTGGGAACGTGGTTGTTCGCTGCGGTCGATGCTTGCCGAACAGCTCAACTGATGCGCGCCGGACTTTCTCCGGATGCAGAAGAGGACGTCATCGCACGGCGGCTGTATGGCAATCCCTTCGCGTGGGGAACAACGTTAATTATCATCGGCACGTTATTCCTGTTGCACACGCTTCTCGGTGTTCAACTGCCCATCAAAGAGTGGCTTCCCGTCGCTCTGGTAGCACTCGGCGCGTACATGCTATTTGATTACTTGCGACGTGGCAGGGCATCGGATCGTATAATCCGTTTTGACTCGCGACGGCCGCCTCCGTCAGTGGTGGCTTCAAGACCGATTGATACGGCCACCTTTAAAACGGGAGAGACCACGCAGTTCGCGCGGCGCGATCCACTTCCCTTCGAACGGAGATCATAGGAAAAGAAGTACGGAGCAATTATGTGTGGAATATTTCGAACCTTCGGACGACTCGGCGGCGTGCTGGCACTCATTTTCCTAATCGTCGCATTACTGCGACAACTCATCGCGCTGGTTGGTTTTCTCCTGGTGGTAATTAAGATTGCAATCGTGGTGATTTTTGTCGCGTTGCTTGTCTTGATAGTGCTGGCTATCTTCCGAGACCGTTCCAGAAGACGTCGCGAATCCGAAGACATCTAAAAGAACTACCACATGGTTTGTTGAGGTCCTGACTAAGAATCAGGACCTTTTTGTTTTATTGGCTTTTTATAACAGATTTGCAATCAATCCTCCGGTTGCAACCTCAACTGGCGCTGTGATAGGGTCAGGCGTCTTTGCAGCACCGGCCGGATGGATTTCACCTCGGAGGGACCTGGAGGTTTCAATTCGTCCGCTGCAATTCTTCAAGTAGGTTCAACTAGAACTCTAAAACTTAGTAGCTCAAAAGTCGCTTTTAGCGTTTCGCGTCTTTTGATTGCGTCGCGAACCAGATCTCCGCGACAGCAAAAGGAGCACGCCTCGATGCCTAAAGAAGACCGATTCTATGCTTTCATCATCGCCCATACTTCTCGTTCACGCGCTCGGGTCCAGCGAATTCGCGTTGAGCGTAGAGTTGTCTCGATTTCATGCGTAATAGCTGCGGTAGTGATTGCAGGTTTAGTTTATGGACTCTACGGTCTGACGCAGCAAGCAGCACACCTGCGCACACAGTGGGAGAATCAACGATTGCGTGCCGAAAACGAACGGCAAAAGCAGGAATTGGAGAAGCTGAACAATCGTGTCGAAAAAGTCGAAGACACGTCTCGTAAGTTAGCAGAAAAATCCGGTGTAATAACTGAAGAACCTGCATCTCCCGGAAGTGGCGGTCCTGAACTTCCGCTGGATGAAATGGGATTGGCCACTCTGGGCTCGAAGATGGGTCGCCTCGAAGAAAACATGCGAGCCTACGAAGGGATTTTGCGCCAGCGCGGGTACACGCCAACTATTTGGCCAGTTGATGGCACACTAGAAGGCGGCTTCGGAGGTAGGCGCAACCCGTTTGGAGGACCCGGCTATGAATTCCACACAGGCCAGGATATCGAAGCTCCAATGGGAACTCCTGTCATCGCAGGAGCGCGAGGACAAGTATCTTTTGTTGGCTGGCAGAACGGTTACGGGCAACTAGTCGTGATCGATCACGGGGGCGGCCTGAGTACGCGATATGGACATCTGTCGCACATTGACGTTGACCTTGGCCAGTCAGTTTCACGAGGCCAGTTAATTGGCAAAGTAGGGTCGACCGGCAGGTCTACAGGACCGCATTTGCATTACGAAGTACGCATAAACGATCAGGCCGTGAACCCCCTCCAATACCTGCTTTCCAGTTCGAAGAAGTAGGTCGAGCAATCGGACAAGCGGATTCTGGCGGTTTGAAGCAGCCGTAAGCTGGGCAGGCCATAGGTTTAACTCGCCTTTTTTAATTGACAGCGCAGATTAAATTCGCTTAGTATGCGCCGTCGTTTTTGATGCAGGGTCGGAGTCAATCTCAGTTCCCCGCATACCCGAGGTAAACAAGTTTTACAGCAATGAGTTTGGTAGTTCTGCCCCCGTTAGTCTGATGCATGCTGAAATTGCGCACCCCGCGCGTTTCGACATGCATTTTTTGTTGGTTGTGTGTTTCCGTTAGTGCCACGTCAAGGCACGACCCGGCTCACAAGCATTAACCTGGAAGGCACAAAAAGCCCTAGTGCTTTTCTGCCTGTTTTACCGAATCGTTAGGAGGATTCGTCGTTATGTCTAGAATAACCGGTAAGGTCAAGTGGTTTAACAACTCGAAGGGTTATGGTTTCATTGAGCAACCTGGCTCTTCTGACATCTTCGTACACTACAGCGCCATTCAGGGCGATGGCTTCAAGACCCTCGAAGAGGGACAGGAAGTCGAGTTTGAAGTGACGCAAGGCCCGAAAGGACCACAGGCCGAAAAAGTCACGAAGATGTAATGTCTCCCCGGCTTGCTTTAGCAAAGCCACTGACTGGTTCCGGTCACGGGTCCGGAGCTCTCAAAAAGAAAGGCGACCTTTGGGTCGCCTTTCTTGATGGTACAACAGGCTGTCGGCCTGTCTTGTTGTCCAGGACGCAACGACAGGCTAACAGCCTGTCGTACTTTCTAATCGCCACTCCCTCGATCGGCCTTGACCTTGAAACTCACGTGGCCATTCTCAACCGCCACTGAAAACTGAACTCGTTCACAGCCAAATCGTTCCTTTAAGCCGTCGGCCTTTGATGCTATCAGGCTGTGGAAGCGTGCAAACGACAAGTCCTCCGTGGTTTCGCCACACTGTCGTTTGGCCTCGATTAACGATTCATACAGATCCTTCACGGTCTGGACTTCCTTATGCGCATTAGCACAAACAAACGAAGACGGATCGTGCCGCTTTGTTTTTGCCTCTGCTCTAACTCCGGCGCGCGCGGCCGACAATTGATCGCGTCCTTCTTCCCTGCCCTGCATGGTCCGGCGCCACAGATCTCGAAATGCGTTGTATCTCGCAGCCAAAGAGTTGTAGCGAAAACGCTGCGCAAAGGTTAACGTGCGATCGTCGCCCAGGCGCTTGAGGAGGGTTTCAACTCGGCCTTTAGTCTCGTAGGGAGCTCGCTTAACGCCACCATTAAAAAAAATATCGAACTCAATCCGCAGCCGGCGAATATCGTCTTCTAAACGGCTCAACTGTTCGTCCGGCGTTGGCTGAGGTTCACCACCAGCGTACTTGCTCTTGATTTTGTTTCTAAGTTTGTTTTCCTGTATTCCCAAGGAAATGTCTCCAGCGGCGAGTTAATGAGGCGGGGCGTCCGTCCGACGCGTCGTGATTCAGTCTAGAAGTTTCAAAAGAGGCGTGTCAACAACTATTACGAACCAGGTTTGCCCACTGCAAAAGCATCAAGCTATCCTAACCACTCAGTACGAATGGCGCAGTCTCTATGAATCGAACCAAAAAGCTCGGTGACCCAAAACTCAAGAATGTTCCGTCAGTTGATCAGTTGTTGAGGACGGAAACGGCTATTGAACTGCGCACCCAGCACGGTATTAACAAAGTCACGGCGCTCGCCCGTTCAGTAACCTCAATACTGCGCTCGTCTATTCGCGAAAATTCTAGCGACCTGCCATTGAGTGAGGAGTCCCTGCTCACTGAGGCCACCAAAAGACTGAAAGAACTAGCCTCAGTGGAAGCTCGCCAGGGAATCAGAGCCGTTGTGAATGCAACTGGAGTCATCCTTCATACAAACCTTGGTCGTGCACCCCTTTCAGAATCAGCCAGGATCGCAATGACCACTCAAGCTGCAGGTTACTGCACACTCGAGTACGACAGCTCCACCGGAATGCGAGGGCGAAGGGGAGCGCGTGTTGAATCACTTTTGCGTGATTTGACTGGTGCCGAAGATGCTCTTGTTGTGAATAACTGTGCGGCGTCCGCACTCCTTATTCTCGGCGTAATCGGACGAGACGGTGAGACGTTGGTTTCGCGGGGTGAACTCGTCGAGATTGGAGGCGATTTTAGAGTGCCGGACGTAATGGCAAGCTCCGGCACGCGAATGGTTGAAGTTGGTACAACTAATAAGACGCATCTCGAAGATTATCGGAAGGCAATCACCTCAAAGACTCGCCTCATAATGCGTGTTCATCCCTCCAACTATCGGGTTGTTGGTTTTACGAGTTCTCCCTCCACCTCTCAATTAGCAGCGCTTGCACACGAAGCGATGCTTCCCTTCTATGAAGATGCCGGGTCCGGCCAATTAACTGACCTGGCAGCTGTCGGGATCCAGGGTGAACCGGTAATAAGCGACTTGATCTCTGAAGGCGCGGATCTCGTTTCGTTCAGTGGAGACAAGCTGCTGGGTTCTGTCCAGGCGGGCTTGATCGTGGGCAAACGCGGACTCGTCGATCGACTGCGGAGACATCCGTTGTATCGAGCACTTCGAAGCGACAAGGTCCGTTTGGCAGCACTGGAAGCCACTCTGGTTGAATTTCAGCAAGGTAAAAGTCAAGAGAACATCCCCGTGCTTCAGATGTTGTCTCTGACTCGCGAGGATCTTCAGACTCGTACTGATGCGTTTGTGCAAAAAGTCTCCAATGCCAACCTCTCGATTGCGATCCAGAACTCCGACTCCGCGGTTGGTGGAGGCGCCGGACCGACCGCTGATTTGCCAACGGTGCTGATCGCAATTAGCCATTCCGTCAAATCGGCCCAGGAGCTCGAGAGCGCGTTTCGAAACTCGTCGCCACCCATAATTTCGCGTGTCGCCGATGAGAAGGTCTTGCTGGATCTCCGGACCGTTTTTCCACACCAGGAGGCAATCCTGCTAACCGCACTCCAGAAACTCTAAAATGCCCGAAATTGCCGTAGATTTAACGGTGTCTGGCATTGTATAATCTGCCTCGGCTTTAACTCGAGAAGCCTTCAATTCCATCTAACCAGCCTCTCCTGGTTCAAAAACCTACGTTGAATTCAATTAGCCGCCTAACTTCGAATATCTCAACCGCCGTCCTGTCTGCTTTCGCGGGTCTGTTGACATTTGGAGTTTGGCGGCTCGGATTCCTCTCGTTTCAACTTCCCCTTGGTTCACCATCCGAAACTCAAGCGACGGAGCCACTGCCAGAGATCGCTGTGGTCGTCTTTCTGATCTCGTCGCTCGCGATAGGTTTCTCCGTGAAACGTACTGGGCTGCGAAACTGCTACCTTCACCTGCTGGGCTTGTTTGTGGTTCTCCTTATTGCTCAGTGGATCGCTGTACAATTTCTTCAGCTCGACTTCTTATTCAATCCATTGTTGTTCGCCGGCATTTCGTCAATCGCACTCGTACAACTCGATTCGTTGCGAAAGCTCGATCGCAAACTTACGGACCTGCTTTACCAATCAACACGTGGAGTCAAAAACGGCGAAGCAAGTGCGCGACTGACAAGTGGATTAAAACTACTCAGTGTCGTCTTGCCGTTAAGCGAGGCGGTCGTCTTTCAATGTGGTAACTCGCTTGACTTCATACCTGTTGCGCGACTCAAGGGAGAGACAACTTCAGTAGATGACTCGGCTCGCAACTCAGTCTGGCGCGGCGGCATCAAGTTGTGTGAACGCGCGTTTACTTCTCGAGACCTGGTTATTGACACTTCAAATTCCTCTGGCCCTACTGTTGCCGTTCCACTCGAATATCAGCAGGAAATAACCGGTGTGTTGCTCGTTCGATTGCGGTCAGAATTGTGCGACGACGATCGATCGCTTCTCAACGCAGTCGGTGCTCAATTTGCGCGTAACCTGGCGAGAGAGATTTTTTCGAAAGCACCATTTCATAGTTCTGTCCTTAGTATTTTTTCTGCGCAAACTGGCGAGAAGAAAATCGAAGCCATGGACGTCGTACACGCTGGAGTTATTGAACAGCAGAGTGAGGCCAATGCGCTAACGCAAATGCATGAAGGAGTGGCCATCGCTTATCTCGACGGGACACTCGCTCTCATGAATAGACCGATGCAAAGCTTCGCAGGAATCAAGCCAGAGCAATCACAGCATCTTGATCTGTTTGCATTGCTGGATCGATTTCGGACCGATGTTTTCGACGAACCAGGAATTGCTATCCGACGAGTACTCCAAACGGGGGACGCTTACGAAGGGGAGTTGAATTTCGACGAGCGCGGTCAAATACTCGGACTGCGAATTTCACTCTTGCTTCAGGACACCATCGAGCCCGTTGGCCTGGCGATCTTTGTTCGTGACCTGACGAGTCAAAAAGAGTACGAAAAACTCAAGAGCGACATGATTTCGCTGATGTCACACGAACTGAGAACACCACTCACAAGTATCAACGGATTCGCGGAAGTCTTGTCTGCCGATGACACTATTCCCGAGCCGGCGAAAGAGTTCGTCTGTATCATTGCCAATGAGTCACAACGCATGTCGCGAATGATCAATACCTTCCTGTCGGTCACTCAACTACAGCGCAAAGACAAACAAGAAGTTTTGAAGATCCCTCTCCGGCTCGATGAGGTGGTGCGCGAGACGATCGCGAGCTTACAGCCGGTGGCTAAGAAAAAGCGCATTCGTTTGGTTGAAAAACAACCACACCGCGTTCCGCCGGTAGCTGCCGACAAGAGTCTGATCACACAGGCGGTAAAGAATCTCTTGCATAACGCGATTAAGTACAGTCCTGAAAGAACAACTGTCACGGTCTCAACTGCGCTCGAAGCCGAAGCCGTTCGTGTTTCGGTGGAAGATCGCGGGTTTGGTATTCCTGCGGAGTCGCGAGACAGAGTTTGGGAGAAGTTCTATCGGGTCGTGCGCGAGGGCCAGGAGAAAGACGAAGAATCCACTGGGTTAGGCCTCGCGTTTGTCCGTGAAGTGATAGAACAACATGGGGGCAACGTGGGTGTTGATTCGGAAGAAGGCCGCGGATCGAAGTTTAGTTTCACGTTGCCGAGGCTGTAATCATTGCCGATTTCCGATTGACAATTGCCGATTGGCCTTTGGTTTTGATTGGGAAGTGCAAAAAAGACAGAAGTCCAAGACCCTAAGGCCTAAGACCAAAGACCAAAGACCAAATCGGAAATTGGCAATCGGAAATCGGCAATGCCTAGACCTTATTAATCGTTCCTCTACAGTTCCGCGCTCCGCAGATGCATCGTTTGTCATCCGGATGCAGCGTTGATTCATAGTCGATCGTGATCTCCTCTCCAGCTCTGATGTCACGCAAGGCGATGAAGAGAATGTGATCGTAGAGAATCTGCATGAATGCGTTTGGTGTACAGGAGTGATTTATGTAATGCGTACCGTTGCCCCCACGGCTACCATCCAAACTCCATCTCCTGTTTACTTCACAGATCCTCAACGTTTTTCGGTGAGCACGTCGTTTTGCTTCGGCGTTTGAGATCTTTTCTCCAGCGTACTCCGCGATCTTATGGCGATGACGAAATGGTTTTGTCGCAAAGCAGCCTTTGCCATGAATGAGAGATGGTTTGATAGCGAGGCCGGGTGCGAGTTGGAGTTTCATGAACGCTCGCAGTTTACCACGCTCGTTCAAAAGAAAATGGCCACCGATTGACGGGTGGCCATTCGATCTGGCGCGTGATTCCTGAAACTACTTTAACTTGAATGTTCTTGCGATCAGATCGGTTTGATTCCGAATTCGGCTGAGCTTATCTCGCAGGCCGGTGAAGCGTAGCGCGTAGATGGTGCGATTGTCGGCTTGCAGATAATAGGTTCGTCCCAACATCGGTTTGCCGGTGCGGACGAATTCATACGACACCGTTACACCATCGAGCCGCCCATTAAACGCATCCTGTTTACCCTCGACGAAACCAGGCAAAAATCGCAACTTCAGATCCGTATCACGTCGGGCCAATTCAGCTGGGGTTACACCCGCGTCAACGATCTCTTTGCGTATCGTCAGATAACCGTCAAGGCGATCTCCATAAACAAATTCCGGATGCTCGTGCGCGGCATCGGGTTCCAAAATCACCTTCCAAATCGTCGACGGCAGTTCAAAGGTGTAGTCAATCTTGTCGTGCGTATAAAGCTGCTGTCCCAGAGACACCGAAGCCGCCAGCGCAATCAAAACCACAATCATCAAAGATTTCATTCGCATTTTTGTTCGCTGACTCCTAAATTGAACGCGACCGCGTCATTCATGAGTTCCGTCGCTAAGATGCGGTTCAGTCTGCGCTCGTTGTACTTCCACCATGGTCAGCTCGAGACAAGACATCCCGCTGAAGGCGAACCAGGTCACTGATACCGGCGCCCGCCAACGCCAATAGTTCGTCCATCTGTGCACGCGTGAAAGGCTCTCGCTCCGCAGTTCCCTGCACCTCAATAAAGCGACCATCGCCAGTGCAAACTACATTCATATCAACTTCCGCGCGCGAGTCTTCGTCGTACTTAAGGTCGAGTAGAGGGGTGCTGTCCACGATGCCAACACTCACCGCAGCCACCTGATTCTGAACTATCGATTTCGAAACTTTCCCACTCCGCAACAAGCGATTTCCCGCAAGCGCAAAAGCTACATACGCGCCGGTGATTGCTGCAGTGCGCGTCCCTCCATCCGCTTGCAGGACATCGCAATCAATTGTCAACGTCCGTTCACCGAGCGCCTTCATGTCAGCAACTGCCCGCAAGCTACGACCGATTAATCGCTGGATTTCATGCGTACGACCCGACGGTCCACCTCGACCAATCTCCCGTGACGTCCGTGTCTGTGTAGAACGAGGCAACATTGCATATTCGGCTGTTAACCAACCCTGTCCTGTGTTCCGTAAAAAGGGTGGAACGCGATCTTCCAACGATGCTGCACAAACAACTCGAGTTTTGCCCATTTCAATGAGAACTGAGCCCTCGGCATAAGGTAGAAAATCGAGTGCAATCTTCACCGGACGCAACTCATTCGATGCTCGCCCATCAGTTCGTACGAAGCTCATCGTTTCCCCATATCTCCACAGCCTCCAGGACTGTTGGTGCAATTCCGAGAAATCTCTCGGCTACTTTAGCAAATCTCGCAGCCGCATCGGTGACGTAGAAGTGGTCGAGGTCATCACACAAGTGCCGCTCTTTATAAAGACCAGACGTATCTGAGTGTGCCAGGCCGGATTGTTTTAGAAACGACTTCACTTCTGCGGCAGTCGCTTCACCCGAATCGATCAGCCTCACCCCCTCGCCAACTGTCGCAGCTATTACATCACGCAGTATCGGATAATGAGTACAACCCAAAACGAGCGCGCTTATCGAATGTATGTTGAAATCGCTGAGGTATTGTCGAGCAACGTCTCTGGCCACTGTTGTTTCGGACCAACCTTCTTCTGCTAATGAAACGAACAACGGACACGCACGTTCTATTATCTCCGCATCTTTATCGACCGATGAGATTGCGTGCCGGTAGGCGTGACTTTGAACTGTTGCTTCAGTTGCAATGACGCCGATTCGATGATCCGATGCCACTGATATTGCCGCACGCGCACCTGGCTCGATCACACCAACGACTTCGACGTTAACAGCTCGTCGGATTGCCGGGAGTGCTAACGCTGACGCCGTGTTACAGGCCACAACCAGCATTTTGATCCCGCGCGCCTCAAGAAACCTGGCGTTCTCGACAGCATAACGCTCAACAGTTGCAAGTGACTTCGTGCCGTAAGGAACGCGGGCCGTATCACCTAAATAAACAAATCTTTCGTTGGGAAGACGTTCATGAAGTGCACTGTACACCGTGAGGCCGCCGACGCCACTATCGAAGATGCCAATGGGAAGGTTTCGATCCAAAGGAGGTTCAGGCAAAGATCTCGGCTACGCGGCAACGAAATCCGGGAACGATGTTGTCTCCAGTAAGTTCATCTTCGACAGTGAATAACTTTTTCTCACCATCGGCTTTGCAAACTTCAACGGTTCTTGACTGGGGATCCACTAGCCACACGGCTAGAGCACCCAAGGCCAACCACCTGGAAGTTTTCTTCTCCACCTTTCGTTTTCGATCACTGGGAGAAAGTACCTCGACAACCAAATCCGGAGCACCCGCGCGATACCCCATAGATAGCGGGCCAAGTCGCTCACGCCGAATGAACGAAACATCAGGCGCCATTACGGTGTCAGGATCGCTCTCCAGCTTGAAACCCGTTTCAGCGGCATACATCCTTCCCAAATTTCGAGACTTAACATATTGAGCCAAGAGGATCGATATGTTCATTGTGACAGCGCCGTGCTCTTCGCCCGGAGGAGGCATAGTGAGGAGTTCTCCTTTGATGAGTTCGTGCCGAACTCCATCATCCGGTAAGCGAATCAGTTCTTCAGCAGTCATGAGGTGAGTTGTGGTTCCCATGGTTTTCAATTCTGCCGCGTGAGGCAATCTTAATTCTGAAATCTTCAATCTTAAATATGTTGGTGGAGGCGCCGAGAATTGAACTCGGATCCAAAAACCAACGCCGAAGGACTCTACATGCTTAGTCGTTTCTCTTTCTTTCCGAACGAATCCGGAAAAGGTTCGCCCAGTGCCGAGTCAGTGAAACGACAAGACCTCGGCGAGAGCTAGTCCGACTTTATCTCGCCCGCATCCACGGACCGAAGATGCGAGCCAGCTCAACTAAGTGACATCTCACTCCGCGCGCTTGAGCAACTTGCGGCGAGACGCTCGGTGCTTAATTAGGCAGCGAGAGCCAATTGATTGTTATTGGCAGTTGTGTTTCCTTACGCGTTTTACGAGCTGCATAAGGGAGCCCGGCATGCATCGCGACGACCGTTCAGGTTCCTGTCGAAGCCTGTCGCCCCCGTCATTTGCGAGCATCTGAATTATACAGAGCCAAGCCATTCGATGCGAAAGCCTGTCGATAATTTGTTGTCATTCTTGCAAATTGAACTCTTCCCTGATGGATGGCATTGTAGAGCGTTTGTACTGGCAGAGATAGGATTATGAATAGCTCAAAGTGGCTATTTATTGCCATAAACGGCTATTGCCCGCCGCCAACTCATCTAATTGAATGTATGAGCTATAATTGTGCCGCCTGACTAAAAGCGCAGCTGTGGCTACCCACGTTGCCCAATCATCAACTTTCAAGGCAAGTTAGTTCCGGGGGAAATCCATTACTATGGCTTCAAGTATCTCGAAATATTCGCCCAAAGCAATCATTAATGCGCCGCCCGAACAACGCCGAACATTACTAAGCCGCTTCTGGCTACCGTCGGTAATCCTGCTGGCACTGGCAGCCGGAGGTTTGACCGGGATCATCGCGGCCTATCAGTTGAACTATTCGCCCGCCGCAACGGAGGTCGCAGCGCTCGCAACATATCGTCCAAGCGTTGTCACTCGTGTGTACGCAGACGACGGGGAAACGGTGATCGGCGAATTCGCCCTCGAAAAGAGAATTCCGCTGAAGTACGACGAAATTCCTCCACTACTCCGGAATGCGATCCTTGCCGTTGAGGACACTCGTTTCTACGACCACATTGGAATTGATCCGATTCGCATTGTCGGCGCAGGTTGGAAGACATTAACGACGGACAAAGTAGAAGGCGGTTCGACTCTTACACAGCAGCTCACCAAGAACCTGTTCCTCTCCAAAGAACAAACGTTCACACGTAAATTCAATGAGTGGATTCTCGCATTGCAGATCGAACGTTATTACACCAAAAACCAGATCATGGAATTGTACGTGAATCACATGTTTCTTGGTGCGAATGCGTATGGCATGGAAGCCGGAGCGGAAACTTACTTCGGTAAGCAGGCAAAGGATCTGAATCTTAGTGAAGCTGCAACTCTGGCTGGAATTCCTAAGGCGCCCAGCGAATATTCGCCAACTGCCAATCCGGCAAAAGCAAAAGAGCGGCGCGATCTCGTTTTGGAACTGATGGCGAAAAACGGTTTCGTGAGTCAGGCTGAAGCCGATGCCGCAAAATCGAAACCTATTCAATTGGCAGACACGGCGTATTACCAGTCTCAGCTTAAGTCTTCGCCTTTTGATTATCCGGTTGAGTACATCCGTCAGGAACTCGAAGACAAATACACAACTCGTGTCGCGCAAGGCGGTTTGTCTGTCTACACCACAATCAATGTTGACGCACAAAAACGAGCGTACGACGTAGTGCGAGCCGGACTAAGGAACTACGATCGCACGCATACCGGATGGAGATCGAGCTATTCACCGATCCCAACTGCTTCAAACAATGCCGAGGGTCTGCCAACTCAGCAGGAGCTCGTCAGCTACAAACATCCCGACTGGTACGGTAATGATTACGCCGTCGATCGCCACTTGATGGGTTTAGTGATGAAGGTCGATCGAGTGAAAAACGAGGCTGCAGTCCGCTTTGGTAATTTCACTTCTACAGTGACCGCGGCTGACATGGGTTGGGGAAAGCGCCAACCGAAAGATGAGTTCAAAAATGGGTATCTCGCCGAGTTTGAGATCAAGGAAGTTGATGAAAAGAATCGTCGCCTGAAGGTTGAACTGTCGCAGATACCCGCAGTGCAAGGCGCGATGATGACCATGAATGCCAAAACCGGCGAGATCATCTCGATGGTTGGCGGTTACGACTTCTACACCAACAAATTCAATAACGCGATCCAGGCTTATCGACAAACCGGCTCTTGTTTCAAACCATTCATTTACACCGCTGCAGTCGAATGGGGCATGACGCCCGATACAACTGTCAGCGGAGCACCGATTAGCATTGGTGATTGGCAACCGCATAACTACGACGGATCGACTGGCTGCGCGGACATGCCTTTAAAGATGGCACTCGCGAAGTCAATGAATATTCCGGCAGTCCACCTCTTGCAGACTGTTGGAATTCAAACTGGTGCGCAGATGGTCAGACGATTTGGAATCAAGGTTCCAATGTCGCCATATCTGCCATCGGCATTGGGCGCGACTGAAGTTCCGCTCGATCAGATGGTGTCCGCGTATTCCTCATTTCCAAACAAAGGAATTCGCGTCGAACCTCATATGATTCGTAAGGTCCTTGATCGCGATGGCGGTCCGCTCGAAGAGTGGGAACACACGACCTATAAAGTGATGAACGAGTATGTCGCCCTGACAATGGTCGGGTTGATGCGCGGCGTTGTGCAATTTGGAACTGCGAGCGCAGCGTCGTCTTTAGGAGTTCCCCTGGCAGGCAAGACAGGCACGGTCAATGACCACACTGACGTCTGGTTCATCGGTTATACCCCAACCTATGTGACAGGCGTTTGGATGGGTTATCCAGGAAAGAAGAAGCCGCTCGGCAACGACATGACGGGTGCGCATGGCGCCCTGCCAATGTTCATTGACTTCATGAAGACGTTCTTAAAGGACAAGCCGAAAGAAGATTTTCCGAAGGCTCCTGATATGCCGGAAGACATGAAGGAATTGTTCAGGCAACGGCAGCGTGAACTCGCCGCCGAACGTGCGGAATTCGCAGCGGACGCCGAGAAGAATGCTGACGAAAACGCCACGCCGACTAGTTCACCTGAACCAAAGATGCAGCAAGACACCATGCCTCCTCCACCACGAGCCGAGGAACCTATACATGAGCCGAAAGTAGAACCGCCTACTCCTAAAGTTGAGACACCTCCTCCAGCTCAAACCCGTCCACGCGAGGCTGAGCCGGCGAAGAAGAAAGGGAAAAAAGGCGACGGCGAACCGGGGTAAAACAAGGATGAAGGCGGAAGGATGAAGGGCTGGAGTTTTCCAGCCCTTTGGCTATTACGCGGGTTTTCGAGCCAGTTGTCGATTACGACCTCTCGCTTTCACTCGCTTTGCAATGGTGACCAGGATCGCGGTCAATTCATTTGCCTCCTGTCGAAGGCTTTCGAGTCGACTGGCCTTCACGATATTCCCATCAGCTAACAATTCAAGCCAATGAGAAGTTTCGCCCAATTCCTGAAGAGCGCCTTCGATCTTGCTTATGAAATCCGCATTGGATTTAGCGCGTTGCGCTTCTCGGTAGTGGGCTCCAACTGACGTCCCAGCCTTCAGAACCTGAGTCCCAAGGATACTGGTTACGCCACGGCCGGGCAGGGAAACATAGAGTTTGATAATTCTAAGTGCAAACTGTTTGGCACGCTGACGAAGATCTCGTTCCATTGTGAGGTACTCCTTTGAGGTGATGAGGTTGTTCTGTATTTCATCCTTCCGCCTTCATCCTTCATCCTTGCTAATCCTTATAACATTTTTCCCAACGCATGCGGCAACATCTTCCGCCACCAGGGCCAGTCGTGATCGACGTCATATCCCCAGAGATCCAAAGTGTTCGGAATGCCTTTGCTATTGAGAATGTCTGAAAGTGTTCGACTGCGCTCGGGAGCTTCGTAATTTCCCTGCCCTGACATGATCAAAATCTTGTCAGCTCTTTGCAATATCGGGAGGTAGTACTCGTCGTTCAGATTCGAAAGATAATCAACCGGATTATTGAAGTAGACGTTGTCGTCGTAGTGTCCTTTGAGATACGCCCGAACGTCGTAACTCCCGCTCATCGCGATCACACCACGAAAGAGATCCGGATGCTTGAAGTATTCATTAGCAGCGAGAAACGCACCAAGGCTCGCGCCAGTTGTAATTGGCCGGTTCTCTCCATCACCACAATCCTTACGAATCAGCGGTAACACTTCATCCGTGATGTATCGATCATAACGAGTTAACAATTCCGCTTTCATGGGCGCCGGCATTTGTTCGTTCAATAAGCTGTAGCGATTCACGCTGTTGATTGAGTAAGCGCGCAATCCACCCGCTTCGATAAACGGTTTAATTGAATCGACCAGGTAAAACCTTTCATATTCAAGATAGTCTGCGGCCGCAGTCGGAAACATTAATAGCGGCGGACCAGCATGACCGTAAGCAACAAGGGGCATCTGTGTGCCGAGATTCGGACTAAACCACGAAGTGGTGCGACGTTCCATGGACAACCTCTCTATTCCGGGGAAATTTGGGTTGGAGATATTCTCGCAGATCACGAACAATCGCAAGCGTGAGGGAGCCGATGGCGGTGAGTGTTTTAACTAATCATTCGGTCGCTCGGAAAGGAGGACGCTTAACCGCCAACACGCTTCCTCCAACTGTTCCGAGGTATGCCCCTACGACTATGCACAGAAAGCCAATAAACGTCCCTCGAGAACAGTCGAGGCCAGGGTCTCCGCTGGGCTTAAAAAACAGTGGGTACGTTAGGACGGCTAAAGCGTAGATCGCTACTGCTCCGGAAATCATGCCCGCAATCGAGCTGACAAGAACGTAGCCGACATTTATCACACCCTTTACCCATTTAGACTTTTTCTTCACCGGTTCAAGCCACTGAAGAGTAGAGATGAACTCGTCCTGTGAGGATTCTGTTTGAACAATCTCGTTGTCACAATACGAGCAGTTTTTCAAGAACCGATATTCTATTTGAGTGCTGCAGCTTTCACACTTCATTACTTCCTCCCGCATGCCAGAATCGGATGACTCTGGAAACTTTGCTCGCACACATTTATTCTGCGATCGCCAAAAAACCGGGACACACAACGTGATCGAGCAACGGACATGCCGAACTTTGACAGGTATTCGGAATTTCCTGGATGTCTAATTTGGCAGGCCAACCACGTGGGGGACTCGACGTGAGGTCCTTTGCGTCAGCGAGCTCTTCATACGTCGCTGGGATTTCGGTTGGAAATACTTGGCGCAGATTTATTTGTTTGTACTGCTATCGTAGGCTGGTCAGGTTCATCACGATTTCCAAACCATCAATTCAATAACAAGAAACATCAGTGCCACAACTGCGGGTATAGCGAAGTTTCGTTTGTCGTTAGCGCCATCGTACCATCCGCGAGTGCCCGCTAATCGCGTCGCTTTGGTCGAATCATCAGCTGGTTCGTCACTTGGATCATTTATGATCGCGTCTAGTTCTTCAATCGTGACCTTTGGTAGAAAGGCTTCGCGGGCATACCAGAACAAACAGACACCAACGACCCACACGTCGAGCGCGATCAGCAAGGACCAATAGCTGGTTCGCACCGACGCGATGAAGGACCACACTAGCGGCAGAATTAAGAATCCAAGACCGATAAGTGTGCGTCCCACAGTTTCAACTTTTGCAACTCCGGCGCGGGTGGCGAGGGCGGCCATCGCTTGTGCGAGACTGGCCCGCGCAGCTCCGACTCGTGCCTGGAGATTCTGCATTGCAGGCTGATCAAGACTGACAATGCTTTCAGCCTGGCAGTAGATGCATCGCACCAATATATCGTCTGGTCTTAATGAGAGTGGCGCGCCACACTGCCGGCAATTCGGTGGGGCTCCCGGTGCTAATGGTGGGCGCGCTGCAAAAGCCACGCCTACCTGCGCCGCCCCGCTGACGAGAATACTCTTCATGCTGACACTTGCAGCTAAAGCTTGCGCTGGAATTAGTGGAAGCCACACCCACAAACCAATCAGAACCGGCAGAGCGCTGCGACTGTCCGACGAGGCAAGCCCAAGGGATAGAATTGCCGCAAGACCAACCGCCATGAGTGTAAAAGGCAGACACGCTACAAAGACAAACCACCATCGTGGTACGTTGATTTGATTCAATCGCGACCACTCAACGATCGACGCTCGAGTCGCTTCGTCAAGATCGCGCGTGAGACGAAGCTCTTCACGATATTTCTCGGGAATGCGATTTATCGTTCCGCAGAAAGGACAGACGAGCGTTGCTGCATCAACGACCGCGAGCGGTACGTTACACGAGTTGCATTGAAGGGGGGCGATCATTATTCGGTTTCAGAAACAAAAAAGCTCAAGGTATTTTTGGGTTGCAGATATTCTCCCAGAATGGGGCAGTTAGCACTATAGGAGCAACAACATACTGGGACCACAGGCGTCCTCGCCTGCCCGTGTCCAACTGAACCAAGATGGATCGCCTGAGCCTCGATTAAATGTTGTTGGTTCTTCTCGAGGCGGGCAGGCGAGGACGCCTGCGGTCCCAGTACGATCGTGCTCTTGTTACTCTCTTCTGCTCATGCTCCTTGACTTTCTGTCGTCCTGGAAGCAAAAAGTGAAACGTCGTGAATGACACCGTCGCCACTAATCTGCCCAAAGAGATGCAGTCGCATCACTATCCCCTCGTGTATGAGGTTGAGGAGAAGCATTGGTGGTATGTAGGCAGACGACGAATTATTGCGTGCCTGGTAGAGAGAATTTGTGCAACGTCGAATAACCCGAATCCGAGCATTCTCGATGTTGGATGTGGCACTGGTGCAAATCTCAAGATGCTTGCGGCCTACGGGCAGGCGGAAGGCGTTGACATTTCTCCACAAGCTGTCGAGTTCTGCCGTGAGCGCGGTTTGGATTCAGTCAGGCTTGGAGCCATCGAGCATCTGCCATACGAAAGCAATTCATTCGATCTCGTCACCGCACTCGACGTTGTCGAACATCTCGATGACGACGTGGCCGGGTTGCGAGAGATGAGAAGAGTCTTACGTCCCGACGGTCGGCTATTGGTATTCGTCCCGGCCTTTATGTTTCTTTGGGGTGTTCAGGATGATGTGAGCAATCACAGGCGACGCTACACGTTGCCGAAATTGTTGAGTGCGGTTGAAGCCGCGGGGTTTTCCATAGAGTGGTCTAGCTACGCAAACATTAGTTTCTTTCTTCCCGTCCTTCTCGTGCGTTCCGTGATGAGGTGGCTCCGTTTGAGCGCAGCCACTGAATACGGAATAAACATCCCACCGCTCAATGGGCCGTTTAGTCGCTTGTTCGCGGCTGAGCGGTTCGTTCTCAAACGCGGGAAACTTCCGTTTGGCGTTTCAGCGGTATGTATTGCGCGGCGAGTAGAGGAATAGAATTGCCTTTATTTCACAGCAGAACCAGAAAGCGACCTGGCTTTCGTCCTCTGCCTGGGTGAGAACCGATACTTCAATAGATTCGAGGTAAACTCGAGAATCGCCCTCGGCTTTACAAACGAACCTCTGTTGTCGTTAACCTTGAAATGGACAGGTGTTTCACCGATCTTCAACCCGAGCTCACGGGCGCGAATCACTATCTCCGCATCGGCAAACCAATCGTCGGATTCAAGCTGAAGAAGTTCGTACTTGTCACGGCGAATGATTTTTGGTTTCGAGTTAATGTCGCGGACTTTGAATCCAAAAAGCAGACTGAAGATCCCGTTGTATACCGTTGAGATGAGGCGACGATACAAACCGTCGTCGCGTATGACGCGATATGTTTTCGTTAAATCGAGATCTTCGAGCTCACATTTCAGGAGGCACGCGATTATAGACTCTGGCGGAAATTGCCCGTCGCCGTCGATAACTCCGATGTAGGTACCTCGAGCGGCATCGAGTCCCATACGCATGTCCCAGCCCATCATTCCCTGTTTGGGGCGAATTACTGTCCGGATGTTAGGTGAGTTTTCGGCGAGTTTTGCGACTACTTGAGGTGTTTCGTCATTGCTTCCCTCGACGTAGTTTCCAACGAGTACGAGCTCCCACGAAAAGTTGCATCGCGATAATGTTCGCTGCAAACGTTCGACGAATGGAATAATATTCTCGCCACTTCGGTAACAGAGAACTACGAGTGAAAAATGCGGGTCGCTCACGCGGGGATGTTATTACGTAATCCAATCTGGCCGCAAACGACGTATCTACTAACCAAAGAATCATGCGAATCCTTGTTACTGGCGCGTCATCACCTCTCGCGGTTGGCGTGCTGCGTCAGTTGCTATCGAACACGGACTGGGAACTTTGGTGCGGCCGTCACCGAAAAGAAATTCCGATTGCAGATCCGAGGTTGCACGCGATCGACCTGGATCTTGAATCGGAGTTGATTGGATCTTTATCGCGACAGTCTTTTGATATGGTCATTCACTTTGCGGGAGTGACTCATGCGTCCGAGGAACAGCAATACTGGAAGGTCAACGCGGAAGGAACAGCTCGACTTGCTGAGGCAACACGCGCAAATGGTTGCCGTAGATTCGTATTTATAAGTACGCGTTGTGCTACGCATGGCAGTGGTGCGTATGGCGAGTCGAAACTAGCCGCGGAGCAGGAACTTCAGAAGTTGGACTGGAAGAGTCTGCTAATCATTCGTCCAGCCGAAATCTACGCTGGTGGAAGTGGCGAGGGTATTGATCGCATGTTAGCGGTCGCACGAACATGGCGGATCGTTCCGGCAATGTTTGGCAACTCAAATATACTGTTTGCTCCGCTGCACATTGACGACCTCAGTAAGCTCGCTTCTGAACTTATCCAGCAACACGATGACGGAGTCAAGATGGAAAATCTGTGTGGTCCTGAGGACCTAAGTGGAACGCTCATGGCGTCGCGTATCAGCAAGCGTTTTGGCGCCGTTCGAATTCCCCTGTGGTGGCCCGCTCTCTCCATTTCTCTCAAGGCTTTGCACAGGATCGGGATCGCCATTATTAAACCAGATCAGCTGGACCGTCTGGTTTGTGAAAAGACAGGAACCGCTTCGGCCTCGAGAACCCTCACGACGTATGCAAGACGCTTTCTTATGGACTGACTCACGACCACAAACTTTGGAGGTTGGTGACGCTATGAACAATGAATCCCGAATTCGAGGTGCGGGCGGCACTCCAGGCGGTATTGGAGAGTTCTGTCTTGGCTTAGCGATGGCTATAGCAGGAGCCTACCTGATTACCAATCGTGTGATGGTTGGAAGTGGATTCTGGTCGATGTGGGGTTACAACATGTTTGGTTTATCGTTGGTGCCGCTGATCATCGGCATTGGTATTCTGTTCTTCAACGGCAAATCAATCATAGGATGGTTGCTCCTGGGTATTGGAATAGTAATCATCTTCACGGGGATTCTAATGAACCTCCACATTTACATTCAGCCAACAAGTCTCTTTAATACGATCATCATGATCGTGCTCCTCGCGGGTGGAATTGGATTGATCTTCCGAGCACTTACTCCTCACGGTCGATCGGATAGCGATTGATGATTCGAGTGTTTGACCAGATCTTATTCCGACGTTTAGTGGTAATGTGCTTTCGTTCATCCCAGGTCAGTTGGACCAACGGCATTCACACTAAGGAGAAAAGCGATGTACTTGCGTTATTCGTTCATTGCGATTGCGGTTTTCCTGGCCTTATCGGTCCCGATCGTTGAGTCATCAGCCTCTTCGCAGGACCACACGGTAAATTTGCCTGCTGATATCGGGGGCCAATATAGCGTTGCGGGTACTAATCCTAACGGTGATCGATATTCAGGGACCCTTGAGGTATTAGCGCACGGCAACGTTTACGAATTTCGATGGAATGCCGGCCGTCAATACAACGGTATCGGTGTGAAAAATGGAAGGATTGTTGCGGTGGCGTTTGCAAACGGAACTGATGGCAGCGGCTGTGGCGTCGTCAATTACAAGATCATGAGCGATGGAACGCTCGATGGAATCTGGGGCAACTGGGGTATCGATGCGAGCGGCTCTGAAAAAGCGAAGCACGTTAGCGGTCGAGGCATTGAAGGCAACTACACAGCTACGGGAACGAACCCGAGCGGAACGCCTTATCAAACCAACATCTCAGTCCGTGCGGCTGGCCGTTCGTATAAGTTTGTTTGGAGCAATAACAGCGAAGGATTCGGCGTCCGGCTTGAAGATAACATCGCTGTGGGATTCGGCGGTGAACATTGTGGTTTTGTAGCCTACCAACTTATGCCCGACGGATCGTTGGACGGAGTATGGGGCGGAGCCAGCCCTCAAACAGGCACAGAGAAAGCCAGAAAACAATAAGTGATTCGTGTCGCGAGAATTGAAGCAGTAAGGCTTGCCTCAAGAGTTTAAGTTGCATTAATTCGGCTCTGCCAGCTGTTGTGAGGCGGGGCTCTGCCCTGCCGTCAGCGAGCTTAGATTTCTATTGGGCTACGCCCTCAAGCTCCTGAACTGGAAACACATCGAGGGCGAAGCCAAAACCAATTATCGCTCCCGTACGGCAGGGCAGAGCCATGCCTCACAACAGCGGGCAAAGCCTAACTAATGCGACTTGACTAATGCGACTTGGACTTTTGACGCAAAGCTGGGTAGGAATAATTCGCACCGTTCGCAATACACGCTTCTCACGTCAAATCTCATATTGCTGTGCCCTTTTTTCACGAGGCGCACAAACGCCACAGTCCTTTGTTCTCCAGCATGATCTATTCATTTCAAAAAACTCGACTTTAGTTCTCCCACTCACTCGCTTGTGCTGGCATATCGGTTGCCACCACGGAACCAGACTCCCGTCTAGCGCCGAGTCCGGGCGCTTACTAGATTGCCGTGTGGATGATCCGTTTCAGGACTTCGCACTGCCATCAACAGCGATTAGGAACTGAGTCCACAGTTCATTGGTCCGACGAATTCACGCGAGGCCGAACTCTGTCGACTGCCGAAGTCGAAATGAAAGACGAAGAGGCGTCTTTAGCAAGAGTTTTTGATTCGGTCTCGTCCAAACCACGTTAACCAAATGGGAGAAAGGTACTAATTATTATGGAAGTGAAACTCCTTCGGCAGCGTCGCTCGCTACGTTTGCCGTTGTTGCATTTTTGGCTTTGTTTGAGCGTGATGACAATTTCCACGCTCACTTACGGACAAGCGGCAACCGGTCGATTCTCTGGAACCGTGTCAGGCCCAGACGGTCTCATTTCAAATGCCACGGTCGTCGTTACCGACAATCAAACCAAACAATCACATACAGTTGAAACAAACGCCCAGGGAGCCTTCAGTTTTCCACAACTTTCTGTCGGCACTTATACCGCCATTTTCTCGGCTCCTGGTTTCAAAACACTAACCGCCAGCGACGTGAGAATCGATGTAGGCAAAGAGTATGTCTTGACACCGACATTGGAAGTCGGCGCGATTGAAGAGAAAGTAAATGTCTTCGCAGGCGCCGATATCGTTAACTCGACGAATGCCGAACTCAGCAATACGGTTAATGAAACTCAGATGCTTGGCTTACCCATCAACGGACGGGATCCTACCAGCTTGATTCAATTACAGCCGGGCGTGAGTCAAGGCGGTGAAGTCGACGGACAACGGACCTCGGCACAAAATATTACTCGCGATGGTTTGAACGTACAGGATAATTTCATTCGCGAAGGCAATTTCAATCCGGATCGACCTCGAATCGACGACCTGTCGGAATTCACAATCGTTACACAAAATCCAAATCCCTCATTGGGGAGTGGTGGCACATCTCAAGTGCAGTACGTCACCGCGCGTGGTGGCGCCGAGTTTCATGGTGCTTTGTACGAATACAATCAAAATGCAGCTCTTGCTTCCAACGGTTTCTTTAACAATCGGAATGGGGTCGAAAAACCGCCTTTCAATCAGAATCAGTTTGGAGGCAAAGTTAGTGGACCAATTTGGTTTCCGAAATTCGGAGAAGGAGGTCCAGAATCAAAACACCTAAAGAAGGCCTTCTTCTTTTTTGACTACGAAGGACTGCGCTTGCCGCAAACGACTTCGACGACGCGCACGATCCTTACACCGTCAGCGAGACAAGGCATCTTTACTTACGTCGACGCCAATGGTGTTACGCGACAGTTTGATGTGCTTGGAAGCCAGGGACTGAGCATCAGTCCACTAATCTCGAGTCGTATTCTTTCGGGTATTCCAACAACCGGCAATAACAATCAGGTTGGAGATCAACTCAATACCACGGGCTTCACTTTCAATCAGAGAGCCGATGTGAAGATAAACCTGTCAACGACGCGCATCGACTATGATTTGAGTCAAACGAAAACCATCAATTTCGTATGGCATCGCACCACCGACAACTTCCTGCGTCCTGATACCGATACGGGAGGATTCAATACCACTCCATTTGGATCTCAGACAGCGACTACGAATGAGCTGGTCGGCGCTTATAACTGGTCCATCAGCAACAGGCTTAACAACGAGGTACGCGGCGGCTATCAGAAGAGCAATCCATTCTTCAACACCAGCGGTCTGCCTTCCGATTTTTTCATCTCGCTGCCACTCACCGATAGCCCGGAAAACAGCTTCCTGTCACAGGGTCGTACCACGAAGCTCTACAACATCCAGGACAATGCGGTGTACTCGTGGGGAAATCACTCCTTCCGCTTTGGCGGGCAGGACAACATTTACCGCATTGTTTCTTTCGGCGGCTCGTCACTTCCAACCTACTTTCTCGACAACTCTAACTTTCCAAACTTCGGATTTGTGCCTGCGAATACTCCAGGGGTGCCTTCTTTGTTCACGATTCCGAATCTTAGTGATCCCAATCAGCTCGCTACAGCAAACGCCTTGCAATCTGAACTGGCCGGACTTGTTGGAGACTCACAAAACACATTCAACGTGACCAGTAAAACCTCAGGCTTTGTACCCGGCGCGCCAATTATCAACACACTGAACTACAACAACCTGTCGTTTTATGTTGCCGATCAATGGCGTGTTCGACCCAGTCTGACACTTAACTTGGGAGTACGATACGAGTTGTTCACCGGCATCAAAGACCCAAGTGGTTTGCGGCTCGAAGTTGTGACGGGCGGAATGGATCCAAATGCCGCGCTGCTGAATCCAAATGGAACCTTTGACTTTGTTGGAGGGAACGCCGGTTCACCTGGCCAGTTTTTCAAGTCCGACAAAAACAACTTCGCTCCAAACATTGGCTTTGCGTATTCGCCGAACTTCAAGATGAGATTCGGTCGCATGCTCTTCCCCGGAGGTGGGAAGACAGTGATTCGCGGAGGCTTCAGCGAAAGTTACATTAACGATGAATTCGTCCGCTCCCCTGACAACGCGTTGCAGAATCAGGGGCTCTCAGTCACGCCGGTCAACTCTGGGTTGACCTCCGTGATCGACAACCCGCCGCCAATTCCAGTACCGACATTTGTGCCGCCGCCGTTGACCTTCTCCAGTATCAACGCTCTGGCGCCTGGCGCGAATGTGGCGTTTCTCATTGACCCGAACCTGCAGTTGCCACGCGTTGAGCAATACAACTTTGGCATACAGCGCGAAATCGGATTCAAGTCGGTCCTCGAAGTTCGCTACGTTGGAAATCGCAGTCATGAATTGATTCGGACTGTTGATCTCAATCAGGTAGACATTCGTGGCAACGGCTTTCTTTCCGACTACACTCGTGCGCGCTCGAATTTGTTATTGACAGGGGACGCCGCTTGTACGCCGCAACAGAATGCAGGCTGTCAAACTTTGACAGTCTTTCCATCACTCGTAAATGGCGGTTCGTTGAACAGCCCCGCCGTGCAAACCCTGCTGCTGAATGGTTCAGTCGCTGACCTGGCGCGCCGGTACGTGACTCTGGGCCAAACAGGATCGGTACAAATACTTCCCAACCCGAATATGGGAATTCTCGACTTACTCGGAAACCTCGGCCAATCCAATTACAACGCGTTGCAAGTTGAGTTGCGCCGCAGGTTCTCGGCGGGTTTGTTACTGCAGGCCAATTACACTTTCCAAAAAACTCTGGACAACATTAGTCCGGGTAATCCAGGCATCAACAGCGAAGATCAAACCCGAGTTGCCGCTTTTCTGGATAACCAGAATCCGCACCTCGACTATGGCCGCGCAGATTTTGATGAGACGCACGTCTTCAATCTCAATGCGGTTTACGATCTGCCGTTTGGAAAAGGAAAGTATTTTTTGAACGACCACGGCGGTGCGGTTGACCGGCTCGTGGGAGGATGGCAGTTGGGCGGCATTCTCCGCATCAACACCGGTACACCGCTGACGATTGTTGACCCGAGAGGCACGCTGAACCGTGCAGGAAGATCAGCAAACCAGACTGCAGTCACCGATCTCACGAATGCTCAGATCAGTGACTTGATCGGTATCTTCAAGCAAAACGGCATCGTCTATTACATAAATCCTTCGGTGATTAACACCGATGGTCGCGGCGCAGCAGCATTTGGCCAGACGGCATTTTCGGGCGAGGTATTCTTTGACAATGGTCCTGGTCAGTTCGGAACTTTGGCAAGGAGTACGATCAATGGCCCAATGTTCACGGAGTTGGACATGTCGTTGACGAAGAGCATTCGGTTAAATGAGAGGATGCGTTTCCAAATCCGAGCGGACGCATTCAATCTTCTGAATCATACGAACTTTCTAACCGGAATTCTTACTCCCGGTCTGAACCTGAACGGAACCAGCAACACAATCTTCAATGTCAACAGTCCAACCTTTGGTCAGATCACTTCAGCGAACACCATCGGCGGCAGTGGACTGAATCGAGTTATCCAGGTTGCGGGTCGGTTTGAGTTCTAGACAGCAATCGACCAACCTGTTCAAAAAAGACGGGCGGCAACGCGATATTGCCGCCCCTCTGTGATCTATCACTCCCATTCACTTAACAGTTAATCCAGGTCTATCGTCGATGTTCAGTGGCACGTTCACAAACCTCGGATGGTGGTATTCCGATCCAGTTCTCGCGTTAACAGTAGGAGCAAAAACTTAACGCGAGGTACTCGGCCACACGGTCGCCTCGAAGACCGCGCATTCTGATTGCCAACACGAGTCTGCGTTCGCAGCGACGAAAATATAATCGGCTGTGTCGATGCGTCGGCTGGCAATTTTCTATTAATCAAGAGGAGATGAAAAATGAGCGCACCACAATCAGCACTCGACTCGACCGAAATGAAAAGGCGAGTTCAGGAAACACATAAAGCGATCACTGGCCATTTCGCCGATCTCGGCAAACGTTACGCCGACTTGGACCTTGAGGCACCAAGTTGGACCACGAGTAGTGCCAGTGGAGCTGCCGCTTACGTCTTTGTTTACCTTCAGGTCAGTTGCAATTTGATCTTCCCTGGTGGGCCAACCCTGAATTTTCTCGGCAAGGGAGGAGTTCTCGGATTGGGAGCAACTGGTTCGTTGGGCGGACAAGCAACTTTCAACGTCGATCCCAACACACTCATAGGAGCATCGGGAATCAGTTTCGAAGCCGCGGGCCTTAGCATTGGTGGTGGAGGATTTCAGGTCACCTGGTTTCAAAACGGCTCCTACATCGGGCATGGGGAGTTCTACGGCCTGGGCGTTTCACTGGGTACACCTGGCGGTGGGACTGGTACTTTCTCAGCAGGCTAACTCACCAGCATTAACCGAAGGAGCGGTCTGCGGGCCGCTCCTCAGACATGAGGCCACCTTTGCAAGTGGCCAATTGCACCTGAGCTTGGGCCGTTAGTCCAGGCTTTCAGGGCCTATTCAGCCTGTAGCAGGCGCATGATGTCGAGTCCAGGAATACGGCGTGTAGCGGACCATATGGTAAACGCCGCCGCCGCACTCAAAGAGATCGACAAAGACATCGACGTTACCAAACCAACCGGCATGGCCTCGGGAATCAAAGTACCGAGGGATCTCCCGACAGCGCTTGCGCCAACAACTCCGAGAGCCGCTCCCACCGCGACCACCAACAGACTCTGTGTCAAGAGCATACCTCTAACCCGAGCAGGCGTGGCGCCAAGGGCCATTCGCAAACCCATTTCCTGGGTCCGTTCAGCTACCGAATGAGAGACGATGCCATAAATTCCAATTAGCGCTAACAAAACCGCAAACCCGGCAAACATCCAAACAGCGGTCCGATAGGCCCTTGGGCGAATGAAAAAATCTGCCAAACGCTGTTCCATAGTTTTTACTCCGAACACCGGAACATAAGGGTCCACCAACCGAATCGCTTCACGGACCGCGGTAAGGTGGTCGTCTGCGCGACCGTCCACTCTGGCCACAAACGTAGAAAAGAATCCGCCAGGGGACTCGGCTGGAACAAAGACCTGGTTCGAATGCGCCAGGGATGGGTCAGTTTCGAATTCCATACTGCCTACGACACCGATGATCTTCCACCCAGTGCCAGTGCCGAAGGTGAGTTGTCGCCCGAGGACCTCACGCGGGCCCCCAAACTCGGCGGCAAAACGTTCATTGACAACCGCAACGCGGCTTCCTTCGGCAACCTCTACGCCTGTGAACTCGCGCCCCTCCAGAATCCGGCCACCCATGGTTTGGAAATAGTCCGACAACGTTGGCACCATTGTTGAACCGCGATTCGCGCGACGCCCGTCAACTCCGAATCTTCCGCCCACAAAGCCTGTCGCATACAGCGGCAGAAACTCCGTGGCGCTGGCGCTGCGAACTCCCGGGAGATTTCTTATGCGCGCGAGTACTTCCTCGAAATATTGAAGCCGCTGCTTGTTAGTTTGGTGTGCCGTTCCGTCCAGGGACACATTTACCGTCACAATACCATGGGCGTTAAAACCACGGTCGGCCGTCATCAGTTGAAAGAAGGCACGACCAATCGATAAGGATGCGGTAAGAAGAATGATGGTCAGAGCCACTTGAGCTCCAGTTAGGAATTGACTGATGACTCGCGATCGCCGAGTTCGACCAGAACCTCTGGCGCCGAAGATGTGCACTTGACCGATTGAGAAGAACGGCAACACGCCGAATAGCAATCCGGTGAGAACTGAGATGGTCAAGCTAAAGGCGAGAACTCTTACATCTAAAAGCGAATAGGACATTGCCGAAAGCGACGGCGGCTGAACCTTTGCGGCCACGGAAGTAACGCCAGCAGCAACAAGTAGCCCGGCCAGAGCTGATATCGTGCAAAGAATCAAGCACTCCGTGAACAACTGTCGTTTTAGTCTCCCCCGGCTTGCTCCCAGGGCGGAGCGAATACTTAACTCCGCAGTCCGATCGGTTATTCGAGCCATCAACAGGTTCGCCACGTTGGTGCAAGCTATCAACAAGATAAGCGCCATGCCCGCCATCAACATCAGCGAAGCGCTCGCAACTGGGCCAGTCAGAGCTTCGCGGAGGGACCTTATCTTCGGGCGAGGACTCGAAGGATCAAGGTGGCCAGTAGCCGACGAAAGACGATTTACATCGGCCTCGAACGCGGCGCGCGCCTGCGGCCACGTAACCCCGGGTTTCAATCGCGCCACGGTTGTCCAGCCGTTATTGCCCTCAGAAAATTTTGCGGGCAGCCAAAGAACAGTTTCCCGTGGATAGTCAAAACCAGGCGGCGTGACGCCAATGATCGTCAGATGTTTGCCATTGACTTGGATTGACGAGCCTATGGCGGCAGCGTTCCCTCCGAATAGTTGCTGCCAGAGTCCATAGCCGATGACGGCCACCTGATCGCTGTCTAGTGCGTCCTCCCCAGGCTGGAACGTCCGGCCTAAAGCTGCGGGCGTACCGAGCACAGTGAATAGATTCCAGGACGCGCTGGCTGCGTGCACGCGAACTGCTTCTTGAGCCACACCAATGTTGACGTCGTTCTCCTCAACAAGCGCAGCGTTAGCAAGGTAAGTGCTCTGCTCCCTCCAGTCATGAAATTGTTTTGAATTGTCGTGAGGAGGAATGAACTCGTTCGGATGAAATGAGGCCAGCCGCTCCGGATCGTGAAAGGGAAGCGAACTCAACAACAAAGTGTTGACGACGCTGAAGCCCCCTGTTGTAGCGCCGATGCCGATTGCAAGCGCGGCGATCATGAACACAGTGTGAAGCGGATGGCGCGCCCAAAGCCGGAACGTATACCGTCCATCCTGAAGCACTGCGCGCATCACCTGAACTGGGATCGAGAGAAACAAGCGAACTGAGCGTGAATCACTAGACATGTTTTGTGACTCCAAAGATAGAAGCAGCTAGTTTAACCAGGTCATTAATGCGAGCGGCTTTTCCGGCAGATCTGAAGTCTGCCCTACATAGAGCGTTCCTTTTGGATTCCCAAGAATATATACCCAGAACATAAAAGAAATGGGAAGACCTTTCGGTCTTCCCAGGTTTAGAACTTTGGCTCCGCAGGTAGGACTCGAACCTACAACCCTTCGGTTAACAGCCGAATGCTCTGCCATTGAGCTACTGCGGA
>DASYPT010000029.1:0-9265 GCA_036006355.1 Pyrinomonadaceae bacterium
CAATCCTCTCGACTCCACGCCGTAACAAAGCGCCGGCAGGCCGTCGCACTCCAAAGGAGGGGTGGTACTGACTGCTTGCCACTATGAGTTTGAGATCTGACTCAGTTCTTCAACGCCTTCGATCAATCTTTCGATCTCTTCTTCAGTCGTATAACAAGCACAACCGGCGCGTAGTAAACCGTCTTCAGCAAGTCCCAGCCGCTCAACGACTGTAGCCGCATAGAAGTCGCCATGCGATAAGAACAATCCCCTCTCCGCAAGTCGACGAGCGGCTTCATTCGATGGACAACCAGCAATCGTGAAAGAAACAGTTGGCGTTCGAGGTTGGTTTGGCGATGGCCCATAAAGCGTCACTCGATTAATCGAACCCAAGCCATTCCATAAACGCTCAAACAAACTTGCGTTGCGCCTGTGCGTTTCGCTGAAGAATGCTGATAACCGTTCACGTCGAGTGGAAAACGAGCTGAACGACGCAAGAAAATCAACTGCAGCTCCGGCGCCCACCATCCCTTCCTGATTTTGAGTTCCTGTCTCGGCATTTTCCGGAGCATAATCGGGTGCTGGAACAAGTCTCGGGAAGTCAATCTCTTCGTACAGTGCTTTCTTTGCATACAACACACCGATGTGTGGCCCATAAAACTTGTAAGCCGACATTGCCAGAAAGTCACAATCCAGTTCTCGCACGTCAATCAGTGCATGAGGGGCATAGTGCACCGCATCGATGAACACCAATGCGCCGGCGTCATGGGCTAGTGCAATAGCTCTCCGGATATCATTGATTGTGCCGAGTGAATTTGACGCGGCCCCGATCGCCACCACCCTTGTTTGGGAACCAACGTAGCGTTCCAAATCTTCCCAGTTGAGTTGGCCCGTGCCTGAATCGAGTCTGACCGTGCGAACCGTAACGTCACGCTCCTTTATTAGTCGTCGCCACGGGTCGATGTTGGCGTGGTGGTCGAGTTCGGTGACGACAATTTCATCACCTGGTGAGAACCTAAGACTCAACGCGCGCGACAGATGTAGGGTCACTGTCGTCATGTTTGATCCAAACGCGATTTCATGTGGCGACGCGTTCAGAAAGTCTGCGAGCACAACGCGGGCATTTTCAAGGGCTGCATCTGTTTCGGCACTCGTCGGATACTCCCAATGCGTGTTGGCATTGTGGTGATAGAGATAGTCACTCATTTGCTCGACCACATAGCGTGGCACCTGAGTACCACCGGGTCCATCAAAGTAGGCGACCGAAAAACCGTTATGTATTCGCTCGAGAGCAGGGAAGTGTGAGCGTATTTCAGTGACTGTGGAGATTTCGGGTTTTGTTTCGGAGAGAGTTGTTTGCATTAGATTAAGCACCGATGCTCAGGATTCCTCATCATAGCATCTAATCCGACAACGCACTGCGACACCACATGGCTTTAGCCGGTGGTTCTTCAACTTCATAGCTACCCAAATACAGTTCGACGAGTTACTACGCTGCGTTGGCAATTACGAACAACACGCATTATTGGATGACAAAGAACTATGGTGGCGTTTTGAAGGAAACGGGTGCGTGGAATGTTTGGCAGCCGTCTTACTACGCGGGAACTGTAGGAGAATTTACCTCGGCGCAGGTGGCGAAGTTTTTGGTGAGCGAGTAGCTGAGAAGTTGAAGTACCACCGGCTTAAGCTGGGTGGTGTCCCGACAGGATTCGGGGAAGGTTGTTGGTAGTTGAGAAATTGAAAGACCACCGGCTAAAGCCCGGTGGTGTCTCACGCGCTATTAACAATTTGTCTCCACACATAAAATCTCTAAATTCTTTCCTTGTCCGGTTGACTGCGACCCAACTCTTATGCGATAAGCTGTCCACGTTTCTTTGACATTTAATTGTCGTGGCGATTTAAGGCAACTTGCTCCACGTAAAAAACTGCTAAAGAGCCGTGAGGGATATCACGCAATCTTTGAACCCCGCGCACTCTGAGGCGCGGGGTTTTTTCTTTCCGCGCAAAACCACGTCCAGCCAGTACTTGCCTTAGTTTCCACAAACAACTTGTCCGACGAGCCGTCTGTCGTAACGACGAGCTTGGTTCATCGGACCAACAACTAAGGAGGACTGAAATGGCAACTCGTACAGTAGAACTCGCTGAATACCAGAAAACTAAATTTCAATTTGAGACCACGCCGCACAGCTTCGATACCCTGGCGTTGCATGCTGGCTCCATTGCTGACCCAACAACCGGCGCCTTACTGACTCCGATTTATCAGACTACGACGTTTCGTCAGGAGGCGGTCGGCAAAGATAAGGGCTTTACTTACAGCCGCTCTGCCAACCCGACAGTTTCCGCGCTCGAAAGACGACTAGCTGCACTCGAAGGGGTTGACTATTGCACGTGCTATGGGACCGGGCTTGCCGCAACTACCGTGCTCTGTCTTGCCCTCCTACGATCAGGCGATCATGTCGTCGCTTCGGAAGCAGTCTATGGAGGTACAGTTAGATTGCTTCAACAGGTATTGGCGCCATTTGGTGTTACTGCGGAGTTTGTCGACACCTCCGATGAGAATGCGCTCAAACAGGCCCTTGCAAACGAGAAGACACGATTCGTTTTTATTGAGACGCCCGCTAACCCAACTCTGAAGCTGACGGATATTCAGTTAGCTGCTCAGATCTCTCATGAGTTTGGCGCTCTCCTGATCGTGGATAACACGCTGCTCACGCCTGCGCTTCAACGACCGTTTGAACTTGGGGCCGATGTCGTATTGCACTCGACGACGAAATTCATCGAAGGTCACAACGCTACCGTCGGTGGCGCGCTGCTCGCGCGCGATCAGAAGCTGCATGAACGCTTCAACTTCATTCGCAATGCGATTGGAGCGATCCAATCACCGTTTCCTGCGTGGCTGACAATCCAGGGCGTAAAGACTCTCGGTTTGCGCATGGCGCATCATTCCGAGAACGCGTTGACAATTGCACGCTTCCTCGAGCGGCATCCGCTCGTAACGAGCCTCGCCTATCCCGGACTCGAGTCATTTCCCCAATTCCAACTTGCCCGCAAACAGCAATCCTCCGGAGGCGCCTTAATCTCTTTCGAAATCTCCGGCGGTGTAGATGCTGGTATTCGTCTGATGAACCACGTTCGGTTGTGTGCACTGGCCGAGAACCTTGGATCCGCAGAGACACTAATCACACACCCCGCGTCAATGACACACGCCGACGTCCCGATCGAACAGCGGCAGGCAGCGGGCATCACTGATGGATTAGTGCGCCTGTCGGTCGGACTCGAAGATCCCGTCGATGTGATACGCGATCTTTCTCAGGCATTGATTGCAGCAGAGGAGGTGGCGCAATGAGTGAACCTAAAGTCGTCGTTTTGAAATTTGGCAGCTCGGTACTGAGGACCGATGAAGATTTACCTGCTGCGGTTAATGAGATTTACGAATGGTGGTTACAAGATTATCGAGTCGTGGCAGTTGTTTCAGCTTTTGGAAATACAACTGATCAACTGACGCAATGTGCCTATTCAGTATGTACGGAACCCGATCCAAATTTACTTGCGGCGCTTCTCGCAACTGGCGAGACTGCATCCTCTGCGCTTTTGGGATTGGCACTGCGACAGGCTGGAATTCCAGCAACGGTTCTCAATGCCGAACAGGCAGGATTGGTAACACTTGGATCCGTGCTTGACGCAGAGTTAATTGGTTTGGAAAAGCCAAAACTCCTGGCCGCGTTGCAAAAGGCGGTGGTTGTTCTACCGGGGTTTGTCGGACGTGCTGATGGTGAAACGACATTGCTGGGACGTGGCGGCTCCGATCTGACAGCATTGTTTGTTGCACATCAACTCGACGGCCAGTGCATCCTGGTGAAGGACGTCGACGGTCTCTACACAAGTGATCCAAACGACGAAACCGGGACAAATGCCACTCGTTTTGTGGAAGTTACTTATGACACTGCTCGCAGGGTCGGTGGAAGTGTTGTGCAGGTTAAAGCCATCGATTTTGCGGAAAGACATCAACTTACTTTTGCCGTGTCGAGCATCGGGGCCGATGTCTCAACAAAGGTGGGGCCTTGTCACGACTGTCTCGAAATAGTCGAGGAAGAGGAGTGTGCAGCATGAGACCAGCGACTCTATGTGTACAACTTGGAACAGCAAACGATACGAACGGTGCGATCGTGCCACCAATCTATCAGACCGCAACTTTCGAACAACCAACCGCTACGGAATTTGGTAACTACGACTACACACGCAGCGGAAATCCAACGCGAACACTTGTAGAAGAACAATTGGCGCGGCTGGAGAGCGGCAAGTATGCCAGTGCGTTCGCAAGTGGTATGGCTGCGCTGGCTGCATTGACCCATGGTCTTAAGCCAGGCGAGGAGATCATCGCTGGTGATGATCTGTACGGTGGGACAGTTCGTTTGTTGGAGCGAGTGGTCTCACGTCACAACGTAGCGGTGCACTATGCAGACACAAGTGACATTGATGCGGTGCGTCGATTAACAACTGCGCGAACTCGACTGATTCTCATTGAGACACCCAGCAATCCGCTATTCCGTATTTCCGACATTACCCAACTAAGAGAATTGGCACATAGCGTTGGTGCAATTCTTGCGGTTGATAACTCGATGCTCTCGCCAATCTTCCAAAAGCCGTTGAATCTTGGAGCGGACGTTGTTATTCACTCAGCAACGAAATTTCTTTGTGGACATAGTGATGTTACTGCCGGAGCGGTGATCTCGAATGACAGGGAGGTGCACGATGCAGTGGCTTTCCAGCAAAACGCACAAGGGGCCGGGCTCAGTCCGTTCGAGTCCTGGTTGCTACTGCGAGGCTTGAAAACCCTGTCTTTACGAGTGGAGCGTCAGAATCTGTCGGCGCGGAGAATCGCTGAGTTTTTACAGGAACAGCCTGCGGTCTCGGAGGTTTTCTACCCCGGACTTGAAAGTCACGCCGGTCATGCTATCCACAGGCGACAGGCAACAGGTGATGGTGGCGTGCTTAGTTTTACGACTGGTGATTCTGATTTTTCAGCACGTGTTGTCGAAGCGACTCAATTGTTTCGTATAGCCGTAAGCTTTGGATCCGTTGGCTCCACCATTAGTCTGCCTTGTCGAATGTCACACGCCAGCATTCCGCCGTCGCTGCGCAATCGACTGGGCCCGCCTGAAGATCTGGTGCGCGTCTCGGTTGGAATCGAAGATGTAAACGATCTGATCGATGACTTAGGTGAGGCGTTTAGAGTGGCTGAGACGGTCCAACGAACTTTAGTTTGTCGTGCGTCGGCCGCAGAACCAGGGAACCATCAGAGGCCCAAATATGCTCCGACGACAAACTAAAAGTTCGTCGGACATCTCAGGCGTTGGTCTTCAACATCCTCGCCATCACTACGAGTGCGCCGAGGTGGTACGCGTTGTGATCTGCAATGAGAAGCGCCTCGCGCAGCACAGTCTGTCCTTCACCATGCGGAATGCGAGTGTACAGATCTGTCGAATCGTTCAAGACAAGTTGCTCCATTTCTTCCAAGTCACTGTTGAATTTGGTAGCACTCTCATTCCAAAGCTCGACTGTGCCAGTGTCTTCAGTTGCCGGCCAATACCCTTTGGGAAACTCAGGCGAGACGTGTTTCGGATTGCGGCTAAACTCCAGAATGTCCCACTGGGCCAGACGCATGTGTTCAAGAACCTGCCAGCATGTGTATGGCAAACCCTGCACTTTCTCGGCACACAGTTCTGCGGGAAACTCAGCGATGAAATCATCGAAAGACATGTGCGCACCGCCCCCACGTAAGAGATAAAGCAAATGCTCACGGAGTGATTGATCGTTGTCGCTCATTGAAGACTCCTGAATAGATTTGTATGTTAGATTCTAGTTCTTCGATTTGTAGGACACCACCGGCTTCAGCCGGTGGTACTTCAACTTCAAAGCTACAGACGAGTAATCCGAAGAGGGGGACACCACCAGGCTTCAGCCGGTGGTACTTCAACTTTCCTATCTAATAGTTTGACACACCCAAACGTTAGAAGGCGCTGTTTTGCAGTCGCAAAATTCAAACTCCACCGGCTGAAGCCTGGTGGTGTCTAAGAAAGTGTGAATGGATTGTTTTAGCTGTGAAATTGAAGTACCACCGGCTGAAGCCGGTGGTGTCTCCCACAGTAGTTCCCTCAGCCAAAACCGGAAACAGCGCCACATTGCCTATTTAATTCAACTGACAAGCCATAGTTTAGTACGGTACAGGCCAACCCGACGGGTATTGATCTGTCTGGATTCGCTTGATTAAGCCTACCAACTCTTGCTTTTCGTGACTTCTCATTTCGTACTACTAAGAAGCTTTGGTTATCAAAACCCCCTGAGGTAATCGGCTGTTTGTTATACAAACTCATAGTTTCGTGTTACTACTGGCCAGCCGTTGAAGGACGTCTACGGCTACGCGCCCTAAACATAAGAACAGACAAGAAACTGGGATCTACGCTGGATCATGCTAAGGCAGCGCCCGATACCAGAATGGAAGCAACTGCTTCGTCAATTGAACGACGTCGCTCTCAGCGATTAAACATCAGTTGTGAGGCTGAGCTCACTGCAAATCTCACGATTCTCGATTCTGATGCCACGCCTTCCGTAGCTTCATTGGTGTTCCTGGGGCGTACCAAAGATTTAAGTGCTGGCGGTTTGGCTTTCGTGCTGCCCTCGTTACAGATTGATGAACGATTCTGTACTGAGACAAGTCGCGTCGGACTTCGTGTCTTTCTTCCTACCGGCTCAGTGCAGCTTGAGGTAATGCCTGTCAGATGTGAACCACTCAATCCGGACAATGTGGCGAGAGGTTATTTCATTGCAGCTCAAATTCTCAGTATCGACGATCAGCGAGATGTATACGATAGTTATCTGCGATCAGTGACCCGATAGGATTTCAGATTTAAGATTTCAGATTTAAGATTTGTGCTGTGTTCTTTGTGCTGGAGTGATCAGTGGTAAATAGGTCCAATACGTCCTATAGGTCTTACGCTTCCTGACCGGCAAATCTGAAACCTGAAATCTGAAATCTGAAACCTTAAATTCGTTCATTCCGCCTGCGCGATAAACTCCTTCACTCTTGGATCCTTTGGAGAATTGAGTACCTGATCTGTTGGGCCGTGCTCAACGACGAGCCCGCCTTCCATATAAAGCAAATTATCTGAAACACCATCGAGAAAGCCGATCGAGTGCGAGATAATAATCAACGTGTGGCCTTTCTCGACGAAGCCTCGCAACAACCCACGTAAACTCGCGATGCGTCTGGGATCGAGCGCGCTCGTTGGTTCGTCCAGAAGCAACAGTGCCGGATGCATCGCAAGTGCGCGTGCAATCGCGACTCGTTGCTGTTCGCCTCCTGACAATGATTCAGGATAGCGACGAGCGGCGTGTTTCATTCCCACGGAATCCAACAGCTCAAAGGCCTCGCCCTCTGCTTTCTTTCTTGGCGAATGTAATACGTGAACCGGCGCCTCGATGATGTTTCCCACTACAGACAAATGAGGAAACAGATAGAAGTGTTGGAAGACCGTGCCCACTTGGAGGCGTAAGTCGCGCACTCGGCGTTTGTAATCAGTATGTGAGATACCAGCTTCGAGGCGAACGTCACCGCAGGCGATCGTTCCTCCGTCGATAGTCTCCAAACCATTGAGACAACGTAGCAGCGTCGTCTTCCCACTACCCGACGCGCCTATGATTCCCAATATGGTCTGGCGTGGCACCTCGAAAGAGACGCCCTTGAGGATTTCGTTCGAACCAAATCTCTTCGTTAAGTTTGTTACCTGGATCATGCTGCCACCTCCGCCTCTTCAAGTCTCTCTGTTGAGCGGTCGCGCAGCCGTTGTTCCAGGCGACGCGCAACGTGAGCCATCGGCAAACTCATCGCCAGATAGAAGAGCGACACAATGACTCCCAACAAGAGAAATTGACCGGATGCGTTGGCAAGTTCGCGATAAGCAGTCGCCAATTCCCAAACAGAGATTGCGAATGCGACCGAGGTGTCTTTAAAGAGCGAGACGAAATCATTCGTCATTGGCGGCAATGCGATTCGAAAGGCTTGCGGCAAGATAATCCGACGAAATGCGAGCAGCGACGACATGCCTAATGAATATGACGCTTCCCACTGTCCCTTTGGAATAGCATCAAGCGCAGCGCGATAAACCTGCGATTCGTAGGCAGCATAATTGAGCCCCAGGCCAACAACTGCGGTAAGCATGCCGGGCATGGCGATGCCCAAAACCGGAAGCCCGAAGTAAAGAAATAGCAGTTGAACTAGTACAGGTGTTCCGCGAAAGAACTCCACATAAAGTGTGCAGAGTGATCGAAGCCACGACGGCCCTTTCCACTGTCCAACAGCCAGCGGCAGACCAAGGACGACAGCGATGATCATTGAACCTAAGGCGATGAGAACCGTGTACATGGCCGCGCGTGTCAGTCGTAATAAGGCGTCGCGCCAGTTGAACGTCGCGTTCGTCATTTCGATCACGGCGGTTGGTTGGGTATGAGTACGGATCGAACTTTGAAACTCGACCTGTGCGTCGTTCCAAAGTTTCCATTTCTTCAAGATCTGTTCGAGCGTGCCGTTCTGGATTATCTTCTCGATAGCTTTATCAATCTCCGCTTTCAATGCGTCGTCACCCTTGCGCAGACCGATGACGTAATAGCCTTTGAAGAATGGCGGGCCGGCCGGTTTTAATTTGGGGTTATCTCGTGCGTAGAACGCCTCGGCGGGAACATCCATTACTACTGCATCAATACGCTTTAGTTCCAAATCGCGATAAGCACCGACAGGATCTTCATAACTACGAAACGGAATATTTTGTTGTTGAAGTAGTCGTGAGGCGGCCGTGTTTCCGAGCGTCGCGACAGTCCTGTTTTTGCAATCATCGAGTGAATGGATCCGATTGTCGTCGCGACGAACTGTTAGCTGGAGTTGAAAAATGTAGTAGGGATTGCTGAATGCGATTTGCTGAGCGCGATCGCCAGTCGGTTCAAGTCCATTGACAATCACATCGAAGGACTTTCGTTGTAGTGCTGATACCAATGTCTCCCAATCACTCGGCACAAACTCAGCTTGCCTGTCCATTGCCGCAGCGAGTGCATCAACCATCTCTTTTTCATATCCAATGTAGCGTTCGGGATTACCTGGGTCAGTGTAGACATAAGGTGCGCCACCGCTGGGATCGGCACCCCAACGCAGAACGCGTTGAGCTTGTGTGGTGCCGGATAGAATGATGATCAGGCAAACGGAGTTACGAAGAATCTTCAATTGGGAAGTCCCCCT
>DASYPT010000030.1:0-59609 GCA_036006355.1 Pyrinomonadaceae bacterium
CGGTCTTAACTGCTGTCACGTTTTTTTCAGCGTCGCCTTCAAAAGCCAGGGTTCGGATCGAATAAGACCGTGGGTCGGCGCCGAAGACCGCCAGTGCTTCATGGTGCCCATAGTCCATGCGGTGAACTCTAGGCCATTGAGGCCAGGGATTATCGGACGCGCGTTCAGAAGTGAGCTGTGGAAGGATTTCAAATTGGACAAGGCTGCGGCAGCCTTGACGAATCGCCGTGGCAACGCAATCGGTGCCTGTGTCCCCCCCACCAATTACGATAACGTCGTTGCCTTTTGCCGAAAGACCAGGAGCGTTGCCATCTAATAGCGCCTTGGTGTTTGCCCTTAAGAAATCCATTGCGAAGTGGATTCCCTTCAGCTGCCGCCCCTCAACATTCAAGTCACGAGGTTTCGAAGCCCCGCCGCACAACACTACGGCGTCGAAGTCTCTCAGAAGATCTTTGGCCGGATAGTTGTTTCCAATTTCAGTATTGACGATGAACTGAATTCCCTCTTGCTCGAGAAGATCAACTCGTCGCTGGACGCTCTTCTTGTCAAGCTTCATGTTTGGAATGCCGTACATCAGTAGACCACCGACGCGATCAGACTTCTCAAACACCGTGACCGAATGGCCAGCCTTGTTAAGTTGATCTGCACATGCGAGCCCAGCAGGACCGGATCCAACAATGGCTACTCGTTTGCCGGTTCTCTTGAGCGGCGGCTGCGGAACAATCCATCCTTCTTCGAACCCGCGATCGACAATGGCGCACTCGATACTCTTAATCGAAACTGGATCGTCATCTATTCCCAACACACACGATCCTTCGCACGGCGCTGGACAAACTCTGCCAGTGAATTCCGGAAAGTTGTTCGTCTGATGAAGAAGTTCCAACGCCTGACGCCAGTTGCCTGTGTAAACCAGGTGATTCCAATCGGGAATGAGATTGTTAAGCGGACAACCGGAAGTCGCGCCATTCAGAATTGTTCCGGTATGGCAGAACGGAACCCCGCAATCCATGCAACGCGCTGCTTGTTCTTGTAGTGCTGATTCCGGCAGGTGGTGATGAAACTCGTTCCAATCCTGAATACGGTCCACCGGGCTCCGAAAGATAGGGAGCTCCCGCGTGAATTCCAAAAATCCAGTCGCTTTGCCCATTAGTTCCCTGCTGCTCGAGCGATAATTTTAGAATTCAGTTCAAATGCAGCCATCGCGAGTTGCTGTTCGTCAAGCGTGTCTTGCTTCACTTGTTTCTCTGCTTCCAACACCCGTCTGTAGTCGTTTGGCATCACACGGATAATCGAGCCAACAACTTGATCCCAGGATATGAGTACCTCTGCCGCTCGACGGCTGCGCGTGTATTCGGCGTGACGGAAGATTAAGTCTTTCACAAACTCGATCTCTGCCGCGTCTTCAAGCCTCATGAGGCTGATCATGTCCGTGTTGCACCGGTTGTGCGTGTCCTCATTGACGAGATACGCAATCCCACCAGACATTCCTGCTGCGAAGTTTCGACCTATAGTCCCGAGAACAACCACGCGACCACCAGTCATGTACTCACAACCATGATCACCGACAGCTTCAACAACAACATTAGCGCCGCTGTTTCTGACACAGAATCGTTCCCCTGCAATGCCATTAACGTAGGCCTCGCCACCTGTCGCGCCATAGAACGCGACGTTGCCAACAATCACATTCTCTTCTGGAACAAACATCGACCCTGTCGGAGGAAACACGATGATCTTGCCGCCGGAAAGTCCCTTGCCAAGGTAGTCGTTCGCATCACCTTCAAGTGTCAACGTTAGGCCCTTCGGAATAAACGCACCGAAGCTTTGGCCGGCAGAACCTTTGAATCTCAGCTGGATTGTGTCATTCGGTAGGCCCGCAGGACCATGTTGGCGTGTCACTTCACTTCCAAGACGAGTACCAACTGCACGATCCGTATTGTGAATGGCCAAGGTTGCCGAAACAGCGTCGCCTCGGTCGAGAGCCGGCTCACACAACGCCAACAATTTCGTAGCATCAAGGGAGCTCAAGCTGGAATGTGGTTTCGTTGGTCGTTCGCTCTCGGTTCTGGCCGGTTGGAACAGTAAGGCAGACAGATCAAGTCCACGGGCTTTCCAATGATTCAAATCGCGAACACGCAAACACTCCGAATTTCCAGCCATTTCGTCGACACTGTGAAAACCGAGCTCAGCCATTAACTCCCGCACTTCCTGGGCAATGAAGTTCATGAAATTCTCAACGTGCTCTGGATCGCCTTTAAACTTCGCTCGCAGTTTCGGATCCTGTGTCGCTATACCAACCGGACAGGTATTCAAATGACAGGCGCGCATCATGATGCAACCAAGACTGACGAGCGGCGCAGTTGCAAAGCCAAATTCGTCTGCACCGAGTAAACATGCCACTACTACGTCGCGTCCGGTTTTCAGTTGCCCGTCAGTTTCTAACTTCACTCCATCACGAAGGTCATTTAGCAAGAGAGTCTGGTGCGTTTCGGCCAAACCAAGTTCCCACGGAGCACCAGCATGCTTGATACTCGTCAACGGCGATGCACCGGTCCCTCCATCGTATCCACTGATCAAAACGACATCGGCACCGGCCTTTACAACTCCTGCCGCAATTGTTCCTACACCAACTTCTGAAACCAACTTCACACTGATACGTGCCTGATCGTTTGCGTTTTTCAGGTCGTAAATGAGTTGGGCCAGATCTTCTATGGAATAGATGTCGTGATGCGGAGGCGGCGATATCAGACCGACACCTGGCGTTGAATGTCTGACTCGAGCGATCCATGGATAGACTTTGTGTCCGGGAAGTTGTCCACCTTCGCCAGGTTTGGCGCCTTGTGCAATTTTGATTTGTAGCTCTTGAGCATTGACCAGATAATTACTCGTCACACCAAAACGTCCTGAAGCAACTTGTTTGATTGCGCTGTTGCGCGAATCTCCGTCGGAGTTGGGAAAATAACGCTCCGGGTCTTCCCCGCCCTCACCAGTGTTGCTCCTGGCGCCAATTCTATTCATCGCAATCGCCAGCGCTTCATGCGCTTCGCTGCTGATCGACCCGTACGACATAGCGCCTGTTTTGAATCGCTTTCTAATCGTCTCCACCGATTCCACCTGATCGATCGGAATCGGCGCGCGTTTCGACTCAAACTCGAGAGCTCCTCGCAGAGTCAATCCCTGGCTTGAATGTTCATCGACTAATTGACTGTATTCTTTGAAGAGTTTGTAACTTCCGCTACGACAGGCGTGCTGCAGCTTGTGAATCGTCTGCGGATTGAAGAGATGCCGAGCACCTTCAGCTCGATACTGAAACTCACCACCCACATCGAGAGTGACGTCGTTGATTGCGGCTTTTTCAAAAGCGGATGCATGCCTGAGACGCACTTCTTCAGCCATAACGTCGAGACCAATGCCTCCGATGCGGGACGGAGTCCAGGTGAAATACTTATCGATCACCTCGTTGTGGATCCCGATTGCCTCAAAGACTTGTGCTCCACAGTATCCCTGAGTCGTGGAGATACCCATCTTCGAGATCACTTTGATGAGGCCCTTATTGATTGCCTTGACGTAATTCGAGGATGCGGTGCGAGCATCGACTGTTGTGATGAGGCCAGTCTCAATCATGTTTTGAATCGTTTCGAAAGCAAGGTAGGGATTTATTGCTGCCGCTCCATAACCGAGCAGGAGCGCACAATGATGCACCTCTCGTGGCTCACCACTTTCGACTACGAGACCAACTTGCGTGCGTGTGCCTTCGCGGATCAGATGATGATGAACGGCGGACACGGCTAACAAAGCGGGTATCGCCGCCATCTCAGAACCGACATCCCGGTCCGATAGAATCACGATTTGATATCCAGACGAGATCGCAGCGCTTGCCTGGCGACAAAGATCACTGAGAGCACTCTCCAATCCACGACCGCCTTGCGAAACTTCATAGACCATCGACACAGTCAGCGCCTTAAATCCATTCTTTTCCCAGGGCCCGTCCGACTCGCCGAGACAGCGCAGTTGTTCAAGCTGCGTATTGGTCAAAACCGGCGACTTGAGTCTGATTTGGCGGGCACACTCGGCAGATGGCCCGAGAATGTTTGATTCAGGACCAATGGTAGTGTCGAGCGACATGATCAGCTCTTCCCGTATTCCATCGACCGGTGGATTAGTGACTTGAGCAAACAGTTGTTTGAAATAGTTGTAGAGAAGCTGTGGGCGAGGAGAAAAAATAGCTAGTGGTGTGTCAGTGCCCATTGACCCGATTGCTTCGTTTCCCTCAACTGCCATCGGATACAACAAGAGCCGCAAATCTTCATTCGTGTAACTAAAAATTCGCTGTCTAAGCAGTACGGTTGATGAGTTGGTCTGATGAACGTATGGAGGCTCAGGCAGGTCGTCAAGGCTAAATGAATTCTGTGTCACCCAGTGAACGTAAGGCTCCGAGCTTACGAGTTCTTGTTTCAGCTCGTCGTCACTCACGATCCGACCCGACTCCGTATCAACCAAAAACAGTCGCCCAGGATTGAGGCGACCCTTCTTAACGATCTCGTCATCTGAAAGATCCAACACTCCAACTTCAGAAGCCATTACAACTAGATCATCTTTGGTGACGTAATAACGCGCAGGCCGGAGACCATTCCGATCGAGCACAGTGCCAATGCGCACGCCATCAGTAAACGAAATTGAGGCTGGCCCGTCCCACGGCTCAGTCAGGCACGAGTGAAATTCATAGAATGATCTCTTCTGTTCACTCATCGATGGATCACCCGTCCACGGCTCAGGGATCATCATAGTGACTGCATGCGGTAACGACCGGCCAGCCAGCACGAACATCTCGAGTGCGTTGTCAAACATCGCGGAGTCGCTACCTTGCGTGTCGATGACGGGCAAAATCTTCTGAAGGTCTGAACCGAACAGACGTGATTCAAACTTGCTCTCTCGAGCTCGCATCCAGTTCATATTGCCGCGCAGCGTATTGATCTCACCGTTGTGTGCAACATAACGATAGGGATGCGCACGCGACCAACTCGGAAATGTGTTTGTGCTGAAGCGCGAATGCACAAGCGCCAGGGCCGACGAAAGCCTGCGATGAGTCAGGTCCGGATAAAAGTCAGGCAGCTGCTCTCCGGTGAGCATGCCTTTGTAGACGATCGTTTTGTAAGACAGACTTGAGATATAAAACATCGAACGCTGACGGATCGCAGATGCTTTTATTGCTCTTGTTACTCGCCGGCGGATTACATAAAGCTTGCGCTCAAACGAAGCTTCATCAACAACATCGCTGGACCGCGCCACAAAGACTTGCCGGATAGCAGGTTCCGACAATCGTGCTGTTCGACCAATGTTTGAATCATTGGTTGGCACAGTGCGCCAACCTAATAGTTGCTGCCCCTCCTCAGCAACGATCCTTTCAAACACTGATTCGCACTCGGCGCGGTCCATTGAGTCAGTCGGAAGAAAAACCATTCCGACTCCGTAGTCGCCAAATTCGGGGAGATCAAACCCTGAAGTTTCACACTGTTCGCTTAAGAATTCGTGAGGTGTTTGGAGGAGTATTCCAGCGCCGTCGCCAGAGTTTGCTTCACTTCCGGTGGCGCCTCTATGTGCGAGGTTGAGCAGGACCTGGATGGACTTTTGCACCACGTCAAAGGATTTGCGTCCCTTCACGTCCACAACGAAACCGACACCGCAAGCGTCATGCTCGAAGAGTGGATCGTAGAGTCCCTGTTTCGGTGGTGGGTTTATCCCGCCTCACTTCCCTCAGTGCTGGGAGCGCAGGGGTCCTCGCCCGCTTGTTCCAGTCTAAGTCGCTGGATGGGACACAGCAGGCGAGGACGCCGGCGCTCCCAGCACTAAAATGTTATTCCGTAATAGACAAACAGTCCGTTGTTCTTTCTACCCTGGTTGCCGATGCTGTAGCCGGCATAAAGGAAACTTGTTTTAGAGACGGTGAAAGCAAACCCTGGAGTCAGATAACCGAACCGGTTCTTTCCACTTAGCCAATCGGTGACGAAACTCACCTTGCCGCGCACTAATGGTTGTTCGTAACCAACAATTGCGCCGCCATTCGTGCCACTTGCATCGGCTCTTCCCACAAGACCATAGCCGCCACCAGTGAACCTCGGCCCATAACTCGATTTCACTTGTTTGCTAACTACGGTGTAGATCAGTCCAAAAGTATCTGTGCCTGTTCTGTGTGCAACCGGGAGATACAAGATGCCGCCGGCTGCTACCGTTACACCTTTACCTTCGTTCTGATAGAACTGATGCTTCACGTTTGGCTGCAACTCGACCGGTTGATCGGGAGCGAGTGCATCCACGAATGAAGCGTTCAAACCAATCTCAGTTCTCTTCCCTATTCCGACAACTGCTCGCGGAACGTAGGCCTGGAAACCGCCGTCATGGTGATCTTCGAGATGACTGATGAAATCAAACTCGAGATAGACCTTCTTCTTCGCTACGACATCTGTTGATGGAATATTGAACAGTGTCGATTGCGCGAATGTGTGCAACGGAGTGATCAGTGAAAGAACAAACACTCCAAGGATTGATTTAACAAAGAGCATGACGTAAATTGTCTCCGTAATCGTTCCCCTGTGGGACGATCTCAGTGGCTCACCTGTCTCGCGCCCTCGAAAGCCAGGACAGGTGGGCCATTTAACTTTTGTTTTACTGGAGCACCGACTCTAGCGAGCGGAAGCTGCAGCAGCTTCAGGTTGGGCTACATCGATCGATGGACCCGGCTCTGGAACTGGCTTAGATTTCGCTATTGCAAAAACGCCAGCTGGAATTGCATCGTCGGCGATTTGATATTCCGGATATGCGGGCATTCCATGTTCGTAAAGGTCGAGACCGAAGTCTTCACCTTCCGCGGCGACGCGAAGAATGCCAATCGCTTTGATCGCGTACATGACCGTCAGCGATACTGCGAATGTTGCAGAGGTAATGATCAGGCTGCCGATTGCTTGTGCTGCGAGTACGCTGGTGCCGCCACCGTAGAGAAGACCGGTCAAAGGAGCGGAGTTGTCAGCTGCTAGAGCTCCTGTTACTCCGTACGAGCCACAGGCAAACAAACCAAGTGACAAAGTTCCCCAAATGCCGCAGAACCCATGCACCGGAACTGCTCCAATTGGATCATCGATTCTCAGCCATTCGAGTAGTTCCAGGCCAAAACCTACAACAACGCCCGCGATTGCCCCAATCAGAATCGATCCTGTTGGACTAACCCAATAGCAGGGGCAAGTGATTGCCACGAGACCGGCGAGGAATCCGTTTACTGTGTAACCAAGATCCCACTTCTTGAGAAGAACGAATCCATACGCCATTGCCAGGAGACCGCCCGAGCAAGCAGCCAGTGTTGTATTCGTGGCGACGCGTCCAACGCCTTCAAAATCCATCGCCGACAATGTGCTGCCGGGATTGAAGCCATACCAACCAAACCACAGAATCAAACCGCCCGTCGCTGCGATCACCAGATCGTGAGGTTTCATTGGGCCGCCACCATCACGTTTGAAAGTGCGTCCGATGCGAGGTCCAAGAACGATCGCTCCCGCAAGGGCGATGAATCCGCCGATAGTGTGAACGACAGTTGAACCCGCAAAATCATGAAAGCCAACACCGAGCGATGGCAGGAAGTTTCCAGCAGTGCCCATCGTCGCCAGGAAACCATCAGGCCCCCAGGCCCAGTGACCGATGATCGGATAGATGAAACCCGAGACAGCAACGCTATACAGGAGATCTCCAACGAAACTCGTGCGACCGATCATCGCTCCCGACGTAATGGTTGAGCAGGTATCCGCGAACGCGAATTGGAAAAGCCAGAAAGCGAGGAATGCAACGCCGGTTGACTCGTAAGTTGCCGGAACACCACGCAGGAAGAACCAGTGATAACCAATGAATCCATTACCGTGGCTGAACATGAATGCGAAACCGATTGCATAAAAAAGCAACCCGCAAAGACAGGTATCAACTATGCATTCCATCAGCACGTTTACGGTTTCTCGGGATCGGCAGAAACCGGCCTCAAGCATCGTGAAACCAACTTGCATGGCGAACACAAGGAAGGCTGCAAGCAGGACCCAAAGTGTATTAAGCGGATTGACGATGTCATTTCCCTTGAGTTCCACGTCTGCCGCAAGAGCCGTCCACCCAATGATCTCGGGCACGAGCAGAACTCCGCAAATCACGACCCCGATCCCTAAGAGCTTGCCCGCAAACAACAGACGCCCATAGCGACGCCATTCGGGATCGCGCATCCGCAAGCCCAGGCGCGACACTTTTTGTGACCAACTCAATCGTCTGTCCCAATGCTTGTCCATGGGTCGTCGTCCAAGTAAGAACCTCGAGATACGCTCGGTGATCATCTGTTAGCTCCTTTTTGTTCTAAATCTCCTGACCGTGAAACCGCAGACTGAATCGTCGTTGCTACGGCCTCAACAACCTCCATGCCACGAGCGCTCATGAACTCCAGACAACGGTTTTTCTTAGTAAACGCGCCGATATCGGTGGTATTTCGCGTTCGTGGATCACTAACGATTCGCGACGTTTATGTCAGATATCAAGGATGTGGCGACAAATATGTAGGTTTACAGCGTGAGGATTATGCGGAGGTGAGTTCGCCAACACCGGCATATGGACTTCGAGGTCGAAATGATTTTTAATTCATTGAACGAAACAATGTTCAGAGGGAGACCTTCAGACATTTTTGTAGGTTCCACACTTGGCAATTACAAACATGTAAGTCAACAAGTTAGCTATCGCCTTTATAAAACCATAAAAGTTTTCACTTTGACCCTTGATCTTTTGTGCTTCTAAGATGTTCTCTCGCCAGAGGTGTTCATACAAAAAGATGGCAGTCGCCGAAACAACTCTAACCAAATCACCCGAGCTCGTTACCAGAGAACGCCGTGAAATCCGGAAACTAGGAACCCTAATTGAAATCGGCCGTATTCTTGCGGACACAAATGCTCTCAGTTTGGCTCTGGAACGGGTCCTGGAATCGCTTGGACGACATCACGGACTGATAAGGAGCTTCGTGATGCTGCTGGAACGTGAGAGCGGCATTCTACGAGTGGAGGCAACGTATGGTTTGAATCTCGATCAGGCACGACGGGCAACTTACAAGATCGGGGAAGGTGTCATCGGTCGCGTTGTGCAAAGCGGAAAGCCCGTGGTAGTTCCTCAAATTAGTCAGGAGCCTTTATTACTCAATCGCCTAAGAGCGACTGAAGAGAATCCTTCTCGAAAAGAGATGAGCTTCATCTGTGTTCCAATCCTCGTCGAGAATAAAGCGATCGGTGTGATTGGCGCCGATAGACCTTACAAGCAGGATCGAGACTTCGATCGAACAACGAAGTTCTTGAGCGTAATTTCGTCAATGATCGCGCAAGCGCTCAAAGTAGAACAGCGCTTCGAAGCCGATAAGAAACGTCTACTCGATGAGAACACGCTTCTCAAACAGGAACTCCGCGAACGTTATGACTTCAGCCGAATTGTCGGGAACTCAAACCCAATGCGCCAGGTCTATGAGCAGGTGACCCAGGTCGCACGTTCAAGCACGACCGTCCTGTTACGCGGAGAATCAGGTACGGGCAAGGAAATGATTGCTCACGCGCTGCACTACAACTCACTTCGCGCGGCTAAACCTTTCGTAAAGGTAAGCTGCGCAGCGTTACCCGATACGCTTATCGAATCGGAGCTGTTTGGTTATGAAAGGGGAGCGTTCACCGGAGCACAGACGCGAAAGAAAGGCCGATTCGAACTCGCTGATGGAGGCACACTGTTCCTGGATGAGATCGGTGACCTCGATCTTTCGACGCAGGTAAAACTTTTGCGGGTTATTCAGGAAAGGGAGTTCGAACGTCTCGGTGGAACAGACACGATCAAGGTCAATGTGCGGTTGATTGTTGCCACCCATAAAGATCTCGAGGATGCGATTTCGAAAGGCCTGTTTCGAGAGGATCTCTACTATCGACTAAACGTTTTCACCATCTTCATGCCGGCACTGCGTGAACGGAAGCCCGACATCCTTTTGTTAGCCGAACACTTCGTTGATAAGTTTGAGCGGGAGCATGGCAAAAATATCAAGCGAATCTCAACGCCCGCCATCGACATGCTCACAAGTTATCACTGGCCGGGGAATGTTCGTGAACTTGAGAATGTTATCGAGCGTGCGGTTCTAGTTTGTGAATCGAACGTAATCCATGGTCATCATTTGCCGCCCAGTCTGCAGACCGCAGAGGGGTCAGACACTGTGACAAGGCTATCTCTCGAGTCTGCGATGGAGGCTTACGAACGTGACTTGATTCAGGATGCATTAAAGACTGCGAGGGGCAATCGCGCCAAGGCAGCAAAGTTGTTAGACAGTACAGAACGAATCATTGGGTACAAAGTAAAAAAATATGGCATCAACTGTTCTCGCTTTCGAACCTAAAGATAAGCCCCTTCACTTCCCTACCGACATCTCTGTCATTCAACCCTATTTGTTCCTACAAAGTTGTCGCGTAACACGAAGGTAAGAACGCCGCACTACAGTCATCTATTGCAGAACAACATTTGGCTCTCGATTTGCAGCGTACATGCATGAGTTGTACGACAGGCTGTCAGCCTGTCTTCGTTTGGTTTGCGTGACTTAGTTGCCCAATACGCATCGACAGGCTAACAGCCTGCCGTACAACAAGGAGGTTTCAGGGTGTCGAAATTAAAAGAAGTTTCGGTGAAGAAGGAATTAAAGAGTAGAGATAATCCGTGTGATCAAGTTGCCCCGGCGCAAACCACTCACGAGCTGCTGAGAATTGTACGAGCCGCTCAACCGATTCCTCGCGTAGCTGTCGCTAGAAGACTTGGAGTTCATCGTCGTCGAGTTACCGTCTTAGTGAAGCCGTTGATTGACTCAGGAATATTGCGTGAAGGGGCGCCGGACCGTTCTGTCGGTGTTGGTCGTCCTCCAATTGGACTCTCACTGCGCGGCGAAAAAGTTTTCCTCGTCGGCGTGAACATCGGAGTGAGTCAAATTCACGTCGGAGCATCGACCATTGATGGAAAGATATTAAGCGAAGACCATTTCCCTACTTCGATCGATCCTAACGTAACGATCACTTCGATTCGCAACTCCGTCGCAAAACTGTCCACAGATCTTTCTGATCGTTCTTTAACGGTAGTAGGAATAAGTGTGGTCGGGCCAACAGACTGCAAACGTGAAAGATTGCTTTATGCACCGCACCTTGGCTGGCGTGATATTCCTGTCGCGGACATGCTTAATCTGGACGTTCCGGTGTTGATCGAGAACAACGCAACAGCTACAGCAATCTATGAATCGCATCGCCGGCGACAACAAGGCGCCACCAAAACAGCTGGTGACTTTGTTGTTGTTCGAGCCGGCACTGGTATAGGCGTTGGCCTCGTGCTGGGTGGCGAGGTGTTCCGAGGAACAACTGGCGCGGACATCGCAGGCGAGTTTGGTCACATGACGATCGTCGCCGGTGGAAAAGCTTGTTCATGCGGAAACTTTGGATGTTGGGAAAAGTATGCAAGCGCGGCCAGTGCTGTGGAACTCTACGTCGGTGACAGTCAACGAGCGAAAATGCGAGGAACTATTCGGTTCAAGGATTTAGTCTCCAAAGCAACTGCGGGTGAACGACGAGCGCAGGTAACTTTGGAGCGTGTCGGCACACATTTAGGCATCGGAATTGGAAACGTAATCTGCGGACTTGGCGTCGCTCGGGTTGTTTTGAGCGGCGAGCTTCTCCATGGATGGCAGTTTATTGAGCAACCGGCACGTGCCGCTATCGGAATGTCGTTGGCCGGCAGGTTGTCACGATGGTCCTTAGAGCAGGGTGATCTTCATGGAGCCGATCTTGGTGGTGCTTTAGAAGTCGCGGTTGAACATTACCTGGCAACAATAGTTGGGAAGACGACCCGAGCAGCGTGAATGTCAGGATGGTTGACTTGTGTGCTGTTTGAGAATTTTCAGAAACGCCGCTGCGGCTGGAGAAAAATTCGAACCGCGTCGATGGGCGGCCCACAGTATTCTGTTGTGGGTTAAGCCACGCACCGGAACACTGGCCAGCACACCACGTTCGAGTTCTTCTCGCACACACATTCGTGGCACAAACGCGAGCCCAACACGTTTCTGAACAAAGCGCTTGATGGTTTCGATTGTGGCCAGTTCGAGCGTGATGTTAAGCGGCGTGTGTTGTCTGGCAAAAGCCTCCACCACCTTTAATCGAGATCCGGAAGCCACGTTGTGAGCCACAAAGGATTCCTTTCCCAGATCCTTGATCTTTACCGAGCTCTTACCAGCCAGCGGATGTTTCGGACTGAGGATCAGCACCAGTTCATCCTTTAGAACTGGAAATGCTTCAAGGTCGCGGTCGGCTGGCTCAGAAGCCATCAATGCAAAATCCACATTGCGCTCGAGCACCTCGCGAGGCAGGCGGTTTGAAACATGCCGGTAGATTTCAACCTTGACGTCCGGATGTTGCTCACGAAACGCAAGAATCAGATCCGGCAGTAAGTACAACGAAGTACTTTCGTTCGCACCAACTCGAACGCGACCCCGTTTCAGGCTCTGTAGCTCCGAGATTGCCAGCCCAACCTGATCTCTCAAGGCGAGGATGCGTTCCGCATAGTCGTAGACAACCTGGCCCGCGTCGGTAAGAACAGGGGTCTTTTGGGTGCGATCGAGGAGCGGCAGGCCAATCTCCTCCTCTAACCTTCGAATAGCGATGCTCACTGCGGGCTGGGTCCGATAAACTCGATCAGCCGCTTTTGAAAAGCTCCGCTCCTGCACCACTTTAGAAAAATATTCGAGCTGGGCCATCTCCATGACGATTAGGTTGTACCACAACTGCCGCTGTCGCGTCGATGACTGAGATTTATCTTTATCTTAAAAGAATAAATTTTACAGTAGGCGCCAGTGCAGGATAGAGTCTAATTCGCTGGAAGGAATCAGGCGGTATTTCCGCAACACTGCTTGATGCATAGGCGGCCATAGCCTGTGTGACACTGGACGGGAAGGGCTTTAAGCGCGGGCCATCAACTCATTCAGTTGGTGGCCCGATTGATTCTTTAGAACGTCGCGGGTTTTTATGATAGCTGAACCATTGATCCAAAGTGGTGCTCTAAATGAGAAGGACTTTGAGGAGTCTTTGCCAAGAGGAGCCGAGATCCTGATTGAAGCGCTGTGCTTCGAGGGCGTCGATACGATATTTGGCTATCCTGGTGGAGCTGTACTTCACATTTACGATGAGCTTTGGCGCGCCCGGCAGCGCATCACACATTATCTCGTCAGGCATGAGCAAGGCGCTGTGCACATGGCTGAGGGCTATGCGCGAGCGACTGGGCGAGTTGGAGTTGTGCTTGTCACTTCCGGACCTGGCGCCACAAATGCAGTAACCGGTATTGCGAACGCCTACATGGATTCAACGCCGATCGTTGTGATCACGGGACAAGTCCCTAAACATCTCATTGGCACTGATGCGTTTCAGGAAGTCGATACAGTTGGCATAACTCGGCCTTGTGTTAAGCATAACTATCTTGTGCGCGACGTTCGAGACCTTGCCGGAGTGGTTCGAGAAGCGTTTCACCTTGCCAGAACGGGAAGGCCGGGACCCGTTGTTATTGATATTCCCAAAGACGTCACTGCTGCACGAGCATCGTACTCACGGTTGGATCACGTTAGTTTTCCCTTCTCCGACGTGAGGGCGAAGCCGCGGCAAACGGATGTTGCCCGCGCTGTCAAAGCGATTTTGAATTCCAAACGACCGGTACTTTATGTTGGCGGAGGGATCGTAAACTCAGGCGCGGAAGCGCCTCTCCATGAATTCGCCGAAACCTTGCGGTTGCCAGTTGCGCCGACACTAATGGGACTCGGCGGGTTCCAATCAGGACATACTCTCAGTCTGGGAATGCTGGGAATGCATGGAACCTACGCCGCTAACATGTCTGTTTCGGAAAGTGATCTGCTGATCGCGATCGGTGTTCGCTTTGATGATCGGGTGACAGGAAAACTCGCCACCTTTGCACCGCAAGCGAGCATTATTCACGTCGATATAGACCCAGCGAACATAGGAAAGAACGTTGCTCCAACTTTGAGTATTGCCGGAGACGCTCAGGCAGTTCTGGATGAGTTTCTCGGCTATCTCCGTAGATTGGAACCTAAGGAACTGGAGGAGAGCCTGAGGCTGCGCGAACCATGGTGGGAAAGAATTCGTGCGTGGCAACACTCCCAGCCGCTGCGCTTCTCTGGTTCTCAGAGTCAGATTAAACCGCAGTCGGTTATACGAGAACTTCATCAGCTGACAAAAGGCGAAGCAATCATCACGACTGATGTTGGTCAACATCAGATGTGGGTTGCACAGTTCTATCCGTTCACCCGAACGAGACAACTGATCACAAGCGGTGGTTTAGGCACGATGGGTTTCGGACTGCCTGCTGCTGTCGGTGCCAAACTCGCCTGTCCCGACAAGCTTGTGATTGCAGTGGTTGGTGATGGCGGCTTTCAAATGACAAATCAGGAACTTGCTACTGCTGTGCAGTATGACCTGCCGGTTAAGATTCTGATTATGAACAACGGCTACCTCGGAATGGTTCGGCAATGGCAGGAAATGTTTTATGACCGAACTTACTCTGAGGTAGACATCTCGGTTGCTCCCGATTTTGTGAAGCTCGCTGAGGCCTACGGTGCAGCGGCATTTCGCGCCACGCGACCCGATGAACTTCATGATGTCTTGTCAGCCGCCATAAATCATAAGGGCGTTGCAGTGATTGATGTGGTTGTATCCAAGGAAGAGAACGTCTTCCCGATCGTTCCTGCAGGAGCAAACGCGAACGACATGATCGTGCAGAACGACGGAGCCTGATTATTTCCGATTTTTGATTGCCGATTGCCAATTTGCCTGGGCCGGCGGGATTTGAAATCGGCAATTGGCAATCGGAAATCGGCAATGTTTATGCGTCACACCTTATCCATCATCGTTGCCGACCAGCCTGGCGAGTTATCCCGCATCGTTGGGCTGTTCAGCGCGCGTGGCTTCAACATCGAGACAATCTCCGTTGGCGAGACACTGGACCCGCACTGGTCCAGAGTGACGATAGTTACTCGAGGTGAAGACCGCACCATTCAACAAATAGTCAAACAGTGCGAGAGATTGGCAAGAGTCCGTGAGGTGCAGGATATAACCACTCGTCCACATATCGAACGAGAGATGGCACTGATCACCGTTGCCGCTTGCGCGGGAGTAGAGCGACAGGAGGTTCTGAGTCTGATAAGCGTGTTCCGGGCCAAAGTCGTTGATATCTCTCACACGCATTTAATCGTCGAGGCGTCAGGCAACAAGGAAAAGGTAGATACGTTTATCGAACTGCTTCGACCGATTGGCATTACCGACATCACACGTACAGGACACATAGCAATCAATCGTCTGGCAGCTACAGCAGCGGCCGCTTCAGTTGAAGATGAAGAGGAACTAATTCCACAGTTATAAAGCGAGGAAGATTACATGCAGATTTATTACGACAAAGACGCGAACGTTGAGTTAATCCGTGAAAAGCCGATTGCTGTAATTGGTTATGGAAGTCAGGGCTTTGCACAATCGAACAATCTGAAAGATTCGGGTTGTAACGTGACGGTCGGATTACGTCCTGGAAGTGCTTCGTGGGAGAAAGCTGAGCAAGCTGGACTGAACGTAAAGCCCGTGGCCCAGGCAGCTGCCGAGGCTGATATCGTGATGATGCTCGTGCCCGATGAACTTGCGCCTGACATCTATGCGCGCGAAATCGCTGAGTCGATCACACCCGGCAAGTATTTGGCGTTTTCTCACGGCTTCTCGATTCATTACAAGTTTATCGAACCATCATCGGAAGCAAACGTGTTTATGGTTGCTCCGAAGGGACCTGGGCATCTTGTGCGTCACGAGTATCTTCGCGGTGCTGGAGTTCCCTGCCTCCTCGCGATCAATCAGGATCCCAATGGCGATACCAAGGCGATCGGTTTGGCTTATGCGTCAGCGATTGGCGGAGGAAGAGCCGGCGTAATCGAAACGACTTTCCGAGAAGAAACCGAAACCGATCTGTTTGGTGAGCAGGCAGTGTTGTGTGGTGGCTTAACTTCGCTGATCAAAGCCGGTTTTGAAACATTGATTGAAGCCGGTTACTCGCCGGAGATGGCTTACTTTGAATGCCTTCACGAGATGAAGTTGATTGTAGATCTGGTGTACGAAGGCGGCATTTCAGAGATGCGCTATTCGATTTCGAACACGGCGCAATACGGGGACATGACGCGCGGACCCGTTGTCATTAACGATGAGACCAAGAAACGGATGAAAGGTCTCTTAACTGATATTCAGTCCGGCGCTTTTGCAAGAGACTGGATGAAAGAAAGCCGCAATGGCCGTCCTCGTTTTCAACAACTCGATTCAGAAGCGCGCGAACATCCGATTGAACAGGTGGGCGCGCGTTTGCGACAAATGATGCCGTGGTTATCTGAAAGTCGCCTTGTGGACAAAGCTAAGAATTGAGGTGAACGGCTTGTCCGAGAAGGGTAAGTCAGCACGGAGCCATGCGATCACGCGCGGCATTGAGCGCACTCCAAATCGCGCCATGCTTCGTGCGGTCGGCTTTGGTGACGATGACTTCAAGAAACCGATCATCGGTGTTGCAAACGGCTATAGCACGATCACTCCCTGCAATGCGGGACTAAATCTACTCACCGCTCGAGCAGTTGAAGCTTTGAGAGAGGCTTCAACCATGCCGCAGACTTTCGGCACAATCACTGTCAGCGACGGAATCTCCATGGGGACGGAAGGGATGAAGTATTCCCTCGTGTCGCGTGAGGTAATCGCCGACTCGATCGAAACCGTTTGTCAGGCTCAGGCTGTAGACGGCCTGCTGGCAGTTGGCGGCTGCGACAAGAACATGCCCGGTGCAATGATCGCCATTGCACGATTGAACATTCCTTCAATCTTCGTCTACGGCGGCACAATCAAAGCAGGAAACTTCAACGGGGAAGACCTTACTGTGGTCAGTGCTTTTGAGGCTGTAGGTCAATACTGCGCCGGCAAGATCGACCAGGGCCAATTAATTGAAGTGGAACGGCGAGCTTGCCCGGGCGCTGGCTCGTGTGGTGGCATGTACACCGCGAACACCATGTCTTCCGCTATTGAAGCCATGGGTTTGAGCCTTCCCTACTCGTCGACAATGGCCGCTGAAGATAATGAGAAAGCAGAGAGTGCGGCGGCCTCGGCTCGGGTATTAGCAAAAGCTGTTGAAAAGCAGATTCTTCCCAGGCAGCTTTTGACCAAAGCCGCTTTTGAAAACGCAATAGCGGTGGTGATGGCAGTGGGAGGATCGACAAATGCGGTTCTACATCTGATCGCGATTGCGCACGCCGCTAAAGTTGAACTGACTTTGGCTGACTTTGAGCGAATACGAAAGCGCATTCCGTTAATCTGCGATCTAAAACCATCAGGCAAATACGTTGCTACTGACTTGCATAAAGCAGGCGGGATTCCTCAAGTAATGAAGATACTCTTGTCTCAGTCTCTGATCGACGGTTCTGCACTGACTATCACTGGTGACTCCATCGCTGAAGTGTTGAAGGGCATTTCTGAAAAACCATCAGAACATCAAGACGTCATTCGGCAATGGGAGGACGCTCTGTATCCGGAGGGCCACCTGGCAATCTTGCGCGGAAACCTTGCTGAAGAAGGCGCCGTGGCAAAAGTCTCAGGCGTTAAGTCACGACGAATCACCGGACCAGCAAGAGTGTTTGAAGCTGAAGAGGCATGTCTCTCGGCGATCTTGTCGGGACAGATCAAAGCAGGTGACGTCATTGTGATCCGCTACGAGGGACCAAAAGGTGGACCCGGCATGCGTGAGATGTTAGCACCCACTTCAGCAATCATAGGGGCCGGACTTGGCGACTCAGTTGGGCTAATAACTGACGGGCGTTTCTCAGGGGGAACTCACGGAATGGTCGTCGGACATGTCGCACCGGAAGCAGCTGTCGGAGGAAACCTCGCGCTGGTTGAAGAAGGCGATTCGATCACGATTGATGCTGATTCAGGTCTCTTGCAGTTGAATGTATCCGAAGCTGAATTAGCACGACGCGCTGAAAACTGGCGCCCTCCCTCGCCGCGTTATACCACCGGAGTGTTGGCCAAGTACGCCCGGCTCGTCAGCAGCGCCAGTTTAGGGGCAGTCACTGACCTAAACCTCAATTATTAGCCACAGATTACTCAGATAAACACAGATCGCATCTCCAGGCTGATCTGTGTGTATCCGTGAAGATCTGTGGCCCACTTGACCCGGCCGCTCCCTTCCCCCTAAAGTGACTGGCTTCGACTTCAATCAAAATCGATTCCAGGAAACACTGCACGTGGCAATACGCATTGAAAATCAGTATGAGGGCAAACTGCCTAAGGGTTCTGCCGAAATCGTGGAAGACGCCTTCAACAGCCTACCGCGCGAGCATACCCGAGGGCTTGAGCGCATTCGTCTGGTTCCATTTATTTCAGACCCGAGAATCAAAGTAGCCGTTCAAGCGACCGAACTGCCCGGTCTTTATCACCCAAAACAGGGATCGAAGGGCGCCTGGTTAGAAGTGGCGATTAACGTCCTGCTTCCAACCGACAAGCCGTTTCACAAACGGATCATTCCGCGGCTTTCTTTCAAGAGCAATCTGGTAGCGCTGGTATTTTCCCTCGTTGCGCAGCATTACCATTTCACACTGCGTCACTCGCTCAAGAAAACTCAACTCGAGCCCGCAGTGCGTGCATACACTGAAAAGCACCTGAAACTGTGGAACGAAAAGAAGCACAGCTTCCGCGCTCGCCTGTTCAAACCTCTACAGCCGACCTTTGAACGGTGGGCGAAAGGTCTACAGAAGCGAGCTGCGGCTGAGAAGAAGAAGTCGCTCAGGACGTGAAGAGAAGTTTGGCTTTTCGGTCTTTGAGTTTCAACGAGCGGTGAGTTTACTTCGAAGACCAAAGACTCACTAAGGAATCTCGTCGATTTCGTCAGCTACAGCCCTAAGAACCAAAGCAACATCAGAATCCGCGACCTCTGAAGCTCGAAACTTGATCTCAAGATTAAAATCTTTATCAGGCGATGCGTATTTGAAGGTGTAAGGTTTTGCCTCAGGAACTACGCGCGGCCCCATCTCCTGCCGCCGAACTTCGCGAGCGTCGTTGCGATTCAATCCCTGCGAAGCGATTTTCTTAGCAAGGCTGAGCATCGAATCATCGTCTGGTTGTCGGACAATCTGAAGCAGAGATGACTTCGCATTGACGTCCGCTTGCTTGCAGATCTCTCTAACATCATCTGGAATTCTTGCAATCGCCATCGCCTCAGTCACTGTTGTTCGACTCTTACCTACTTTGCGAGCGACGTCATCATGCGTGTAACCAAATCTCTCGCACAGCGCGAGCAAGCCGTCTGCTTCTTCCCAAACAGTCAGGTCCTTGCGCTGCATGTTTTCGATGAGCGCAATTTCCGCGATCGTCCCATCGTCCACTTCCATCTCAACGCATGGCACTTCTTTCAGGCCTGCTTTTTGTGCAGAACGAAAGCGACGCTCGCCTGCGATGATCATCCATCGACCCGTTAACCTGTTCGGCTTTACAAGCAGAGGTTCCAAGACACCCTTTTCGGCGATGGAGGCAGTGAGTTCCGTGAGGTCGCCAAAGTCCACGCGAGGTTGTTCAGGATTGGGATCGAGTTTGTCCAGAGGAATCATTCGTCCCAATTGAGCAGGACGATGTTGTGAAAGTTCCTCGACGTAGTGCGCGTCATGGCGCATCTGAAGGCCAGTTGGTAGTCCCCTCTTAGACACGGCTCATTACCTCTTCGCAAAGTTTTCCGTACTCAATTGCGCCTGACGAGTTCGGCGCAAAACTAAAGATTGATTCCTTGTATGCCGGCGATTCTTCGAGTCGAACACTCTTGGTAATCACGGTATCGAATAACTTGGGTCCGAACACACTTTTAATCTGTTCATGCACCTCACGCGCGAGCGTCGTTCGCTTGTCATGCAGCGTGACCAGCACACCAAGCAGCTCCAAATTCGGATTTGGACGCGCCTTTACCTTTTCGATCGTCTCCAGGAGATCGTCAGTACCTTCGAGCGCAAAGTACGACGACTGGATTGGTATCAAGACATGCGTCGCTGCTACGAGCGCGTTTACAGTGATCAGGCCGAGCGTGGGTGGTGTGTCGATGACAATTACCTCGTAAGTCTGTCGAAACGGCTCGAGCCGGTCTTTCAATCGAAATGGTGCGTCAAAGTCACCAACGAGTTTTGATTCCAACTTAGCAAGGTTGATACGCGCGGGCACCAGTTGAAGATTTTCGACAGGTGTTTGGTAGACCGAATCCTCAATCGGCGCCTGTCCATCCATCATCAACTCATAAACAGACCGATCGACTGAAAGCGGGTCGAGGAACGAAATAGAGCTATTTCCCTGGGGATCGAGATCTAAAAGAAGGACACGTTTTCCGTGACGGGCAAAAGCGGCAGCCAAATTGATGGCCGTTGTTGTTTTGCCTACGCCACCCTTTTGATTGGCGATGGCAATTACCATTCGCTGCACTGTGGGAAGCTCGCGTTAAGTGGATTCATTGAGTTGAACAGTTACATCGGTAAATCGCCTGCTTCACCTATAACGTCAGGCCATTCCTCTTCTGTTGCGGAACCTTCGCCCTCTTCAACTTCTTCTGAAGGTATTGTGTTCCGCGATGCTTTTATAACTTCCATATCGACAAAGATCGGGCAATCGGCACGAAGCGCCAGGGCGATGGCATCCGAAGGTCTGGAGTCCAAACGCATAAGATTACCGTCGCTATTGCGCATTTCAATTTCGGCAAAGAAAGTGTTGTCCTGGAGACGCGTAACCACAACGCGTTCTACCTGGACTCCTAATTGAATTATCAGGTTTCGCAGCAGGTCGTGAGTCATTGGCCGCGGCGGGGCAATCTTCTCAATCTCCAGGGCAATAGCATTCGCTTCGTATGCACCGACCCAGATCGGCAGCATCGTATCGCTTTGAACGTCCTTCAGAATGATGATCGGAGTTCCGCTGTTTGGATCCATCATAAGTGCCCGGATCTTTACTTCGATTTCCATACAATACCCCTTACCCTACTTCTAAACGATCAAGCTTCGTGCCGTAAAGGCTGTTTGTTTTAGCATCAGTAATCAGCACGTCAAGTATTTCGCCTTCAAGACCGTTATGTCCGGGGAAGTTTACAACTTTGTGGCAAGTTGAATGCCCTGTTAGATCTGATTGTGACCGCGAACTCTGTCGCTCGGCAAGTACGCTGAGAGTCCGCCCAACATAGGAGTGATAAATCTTTTCCTGAGCCTGTCTTTGAACTCGCTCGAGCTCGAGAAATCGCGCGGTCTTCTCTGCTTCCGAAACTGTATCGGTGAAGTTTGCGGCGGGTGTTCCCCTGCGCTGGGAGTACTTGAAGATATAGAGACCATCGTACGAACACTCCTCGACCAGCCTCAGCGTGTCCCGGAAGTCTTGCTCTGTTTCTCCGGGGAAACCAACGATTACATCGCTAGTCAACGCTAACCGACGTTTCGATGTCTTAATTCGCTCAATTCGAGAGAGATAATCAGATCTGGTATGTCCGCGCCTCATCAACTTGAGAATCCGGTCACTGCCTGATTGCACAGGCAGGTGGATCCAGTCGCAAAGGTTTGAATTTTCTTCAAGGGTGGCAACTATGTCCTGGTGAAAATCGCGCGGGAACGACGTCGTGAACTTAATTCTCGGCATTCCTGTTGCGGCTACTGCCCGCAGCAATCGGCTGAACGGTGTTGCACCACGGAAGTCTTCCAGGCCGTGTTCAATTCCTGGTCTGTAGCTATTTACGTTTTGACCGATCAGATGGACTTCTTTGTAACCTAGTGTCCGAAGTCTTTTTACTTCCTTCACTATTTCACTCGCGGGTCTGCTGCGCTCACGACCTCGCGAATAAGGCACGATACAGAACGAACAAAACTTGTTGCAGCCTTCAATGATTGGAATGAAAGCGACGTGCGGCGAGTGTCGTTCAACGGGAGAGACATCCCACGAATCGTTGAGATCGCGCTCCGCTAAATCGATAACCTTTCGCTCGCCTTCCTGTGCTCGGCCCAGGAGTGATGGAATCCGATCAGTTGCCCGAGTGCCAATAACCAAATCGACCGGTGCCCGTTCGAAAATTGTTTCTCCTTCAAGTTGGGCCACACATCCCATTAAACCAACCAACACTCTTCGTCCCGTCGACTGTGCCGAGCGAATCTCGCCCACACGAGTGAAGACTTTCTGCTCAGCCTTCTCTCTTACCGAGCAGGTGTTAATGAGAACTACGTCAGCATCAACTTCTGATGTGCAGAGATCGTAGCCTGACTCGCGTAGACCGGTGGCCGCACGCTCAGTGTCAGCAACATTCATCTGACAGCCAAATGTTTCTATGTAGACTCTGGGCTTCATCAACCTTGCTTGCGATGCTGCAATCGTGATGACAGTCTACCAGAAATCATTTACAGAGCGCGATAGCATGACTTTTGATCAAATTGCGTGTGCTTGATTCTTATTCGCAGCCCGAGTAGTATCCCGTTGTCTAGTAAATCCCAGAAACAGAAAGGCTCCTCATGTCCTTTAACAAAATAATTCTAGTGGGAAACCTTGGCCGCGATCCTGAGCTGCGCTACACGGCTCAAGGCACTCCGGTGTGCTCGTTCTCAATGGCTACAAACGAAAGACGAAAAGATCGGAATGGCGAAATGCAAGACCATACGACATGGTTTCGCGTTACGCTTTGGAACCGATTAGCAGAAAACGCCTCACAGTACCTTCACAAGGGAAAGCAGGTTTACATTGAAGGTCGTTTGCGCGTCGAAGAGTTTGTTGATCGTGATGGGAAACCGCGCCAGGCACTCGAAGTATCTGCAACCGAAATGCATTTCATCGGTTCGCGAGATGACAGCGCTACTACTGAGCGCTCAGTCTCAGCTTCGGCTGCTTCATCACCGACGGCGGCAGCGCAATCTTCAGAACCCGCTGAACTGTCAGACGAAGATATTCCGTTCTAGGAATCGGAGAAGAATTACGGGATCACCTTAAGCGGAGGGTTGGGAACCGGTTTCCTTATCAGCGGTTCCCCAGCGGCCGAAGTGTCGGAGTTTGCTGTAACGACGAGACAATCGTTCTTCCTGTGAACAACTAACCGCTTCCGCAAGTTGCTCACTAAGTGCGGAGTCGAGGTAGCGAGCGCTTTGATCGTAATCATTATGCGCTCCTCCCTCCGGCTCTGAAATTATCTTGTCGACGATGCCCTCGGCGTGAAGATGTTGAGCAGTCATACAAAGCTCCTCTGCGGCACGCGGAGCTTGCGAAGAGTCCTTCCACAATATCGCAGCACAACCCTCGGGTGTGATGACCGAATACGTCGCGTTCTCCAACATTAGAACCTGGTCGCCCACTCCGATAGCCAACGCGCCGCCTGAACCACCTTCACCGATGACGGTGACGATGATCGGAACTTTCAGTTTAGCCATCTCGCGCAGATTGTAAGCGATCGCTTCGGCCTGTCCGCGTTCCTCCGCGTCGATACCTGGGTAAGCGCCTGGAGTATCAATGAAGGTGAAGATTGGCCGACCAAACTTTTCTCCCAGTTTCATCACTCGCAGTGCTTTCCGGTAACCTTCAGGTTTCGGCATCCCGAAGTTTCTGTAACTGCGCTGCTTCGTGTCTCGTCCTTTTTGATGTCCTATGACAACAACAGGCAGACCGTGGAATCGAGCAAGACCACAGACTATTGCCGGATCTTCCGCGAACCTCTTATCGCCATGAAGCTCGACGAAGTCCTCAAACAGACGCTCGACGAAATCAAGTGTGTACGGCCTATCCGCGTGCCGGGCAAGTAAGACACGATCGAATGCCGATTTTGTCTGTTCCTGCGAATCGCTGGATTCCGGTGCCTTCTCGCTTTTCTTATCTTTCGCCATCGGGAGTGTTTTTCGTTATGCCAGTATCTGCGAACCCGTCTTCTCTGCGGTGACTATACACCCGAGTTTTCTTAAAGACTCGTCTAACGCCTGGCTCCGTTTCACTTTGAGTGCATTGTTGGCTTTGATTCGTACCACGGTGTGATCATCGATTTCGGCTTCAAGTGCAACGTCACAGTCGCCTGGATGAGCGCTGAGAACACTCAGAATCGAATCCAGCAGTCCCGAAAAGTCATTATCCTTCGGGGCTCGCAAAACAAGGAACTCAGCCCCCTCCGCCACGGCCTCAATCGTCTGCACATGATCAACAATGATCGTGGGTGGGTTGTCTTCGCTGAGTTCTAATCGGCCTTTGATTATTGCCGGGAGATCGCCTTGAAGGATTGTAGCGTGTTTCCGGTAAATCTCCGGCCACAACACGCACTTCGTTCCACCCGACTCATCTTCAAGACGTAAGAGAGCAAACTTGTCACCCTTCTTGGTCGTTCGAATTTGCAGATCGTTTACGATGCCACCACAAACTATTCGGCCTCCGCTTGCCATGTTCGGCAAATCGGAAGACTTCGCGGCTTTCACTGCCTCCAGCAGATCAAGATATTTCTCGAGGGGATGACCCGTAATGTAGAAACCGAGCGCGGCCTTTTCGGCAGCCAGCAGTTCGGCGGGCGTCCAGCCCCTGGCGTTTGGAGATACCTCGTTCGAGTAATCGATCTCCTCGACAACGCTCCCAAACAATCCTGTCTGTCCCTGGATACGTTCTCGTTTCGCTCGCTGTGCCCGTGCTAATGCAGTATCGATCAGTCCAAAGAGCGCTCCTCGCCATTCGCTTGGTGTGCGACCGTCCTTCAAAGAGTCAAAAGCGCCGGCGCTTACCAGGCTTTCGAATACTCGTTTGTTCAGCGTTGCCGTGTCGACACGTTCGCCGAAATCGAAGAATGAGCGAAACGGACCCGAGTTTCGTGCTTCACAAATTGCTTTAACTGCTGAATTGCCGAGCCCCTTAATCGCCGTGAGGCCATATCGTATGGCCCCGCTTAAAGGCGTAAAGCCCGAGTTACTCTCGTTCACGTCCGGAGGCAGCAAAGCTATCTTCTGGGCTCGTAGTTCTTTGGAGTACTTAAAGACCTTGGCTGCATCTTGAGCCTCGCTCGATAGAACAGCTGCATAAAAATGCTCGGGATAGTGAGCCTTGAGGTAGGCTGTTTGAAAGGCAAGATAGGCGTAGGCAACACTGTGGCTGCGGTTAAAACCGTAATCTGAGAACTGAGCCATCAGCGAAAAGATCTTCTCAGCCTTGTCACGCTTGATGCCCCGATCGACAGCCCCATTGATAAACTTCTCTTCATGGACCGCCATTTCTTCGCGCTTCTTCTTACCCATCGCGCGTCGCATTAAGTCTGCCTCGCTAAGTGTATAACCGGCAAGCTTCTGGGCAAGCTGCATGATCTGCTCTTGATAAACAATAATGCCGTAAGTATTGCTAAGAATTTCCTTCATCTCGGGCACCAGGTAACGGACGCTCTTCTTTCCATGGTGCCTCTGAATGAACTCATCCACCATACCGCCGTCGAGCGGTCCGGGTCGATAGAGGGCGTTAAGGGCCGCCAAATCTTCCACGCCCTTGGGCTTTAGCTTTCTACAAATCTCCTGCATGCCCGACGACTCAAATTGAAAAACCGCTTCGGTCCTCCCCTCGCCAAACACCTGCATAGTTTTAGCGTCGTTAAGCGCGATCTCTGACCAGTTAATCTCGCTACCAAGCGACCGTTTAATGCTGGTTAAGCAGTCATTTATAACAGTTAAAGCGGTAAGCGCTAAGAAATCCATCTTAAGCATGCCGGTCTTTTCCAGGTCCGACATGACATATTGGGTCGTTAGCTCTTCTTTGCCCGAGACTGCGATTGGGATCAGCTCCTGGAGCGGCAACGGCGAGATGACAACCCCGGCCGCATGAACCGAGGAGTGGCGGGCACAACCTTCGAGCCGACGCGCAATCTCGATGATTTCCTGGACCTGAGGATTAGTCTCAACCTCACGTTTTAGTTCAGGTACTTGTTCAAGCGCCTGGGTGATGCTGACGTTTCGTCCGCGAACCGGAGGGGGAATCATTTTCGCGATTCGTTCAACCTCTGCATAAGGTACTTCCAGCGCCCGCCCAACATCCTTGATTGCTGCCTTCGAAGCCAAGGTCCCGAACGTGATTATTTGGCAGACGGAATCCCGACCATAGAGTTCGGCGACGTGGTTGATGACGTCGCCCCTGCCTCGAACACAGAAGTCGATATCAATGTCAGGAAGGGAGACTCGGCCAGGATTAAGGAATCGCTCGAAGATTAGATCGTACTGGAGGGGATCGACGTCGGTAATCTCGAGGCAGTAGGCCACTAATGAACCCGCCGCAGAACCACGCCCCGGTCCGACCGGAATGGAATTCTGTTTTGCGTAACGGACGAAGTCCCAGACGATTAGGAAATAACCTGCGAAACCCATCTGCTTGATCATCTCGATTTCATTTGTCAGGCGCGTCTGATAATCCGAGATGGGTTGTTTCAGTTCCCCACGAATAGCCTGAGGATCCCAAACAGTCTGCTGCCTACGCTCGAATCCATCTCTAACCACCTTCTCGAAATAATCATCAGCTGATAATCCGTGTTCCGATTCGGGGATGGGATAGCGAGGCAAGTGGTTGACGTTCTCCGGCAAACGCAGATCGATTCGGTCGGCAATTTCAACAGTACGCGTCAAAACCTCCGGGAGCTCGTCGCCAAAAATCCTCCACATCTCCTCCGACGAGCGGACGTAGAAATTTGGGCTCGCATAACGAAGCCGATTCGTATCGTTTACTGTCTTCCCTGAACCAATACAAAGCAACACATCGTGCGCTCGCGAGTCTTCAGGCATCAGGTAATGGGCGTCATTTGTGGCAACCAGGGGAACACCCGTGCGCCTCGAGAGTTCGACAAGTGGTTTGCGAATCCGTAGTTGAGCATCAAGTCCGTGCTCTTGAATCTCAAGAAAGTAATTCCCTTTTCCAAGAATCTCTTGAAACTCATGTGCCGCAGCAGCTGCTTCCTCACACTTCTCCTGAGCAAGATAAGCGGATGGCACCCCCGACATGCATGCCGACAACCCGATCAGGCCTTTGCTGTGTTCGGCGAGCAGTTCCTTATCGATTCGCGGTTTGTAATAGAAGCCTTCCGTGTACGCCTTGGACGTCAATCGAACAAGGTTTTGATAACCCTCGTAATTTTGTGCGAGGAGGATCAAATGAAAGTTCGCCTTCTCGCCAGGGCCAGTGGCGGCTTTGTCTTTTCGACTGCCGCGCGCGATGTAGGTTTCGCAACCGATGATCGGTTTAATACCTCGATACTTCATCGCGTTATAAAACGAAATCGCACCAAACATGTTGCCGTGATCCGTCATGGCACACGCCCGCATGCCAAGTTCTTCAACCCTGCTTGAAAGTGGTTTGATTTGAATAGCGCCGTCGAGAAGACTGTAGTCAGTGTGAAGGTGTAAGTGTACGAATTGACGGTCGTGCTGCATTATTTCCTTTTGCGGACTGATTAAGAGTTTGAGATGAACAAACTATACAACGAGCAACGTGTTACTGGCACTGCTCGATCACTCCCATTCGATCGTTGAGGGAGGTTTGGAGCTGATGTCATAAACCACTCTGTTGATGCCACGAATTTCAGAAACGATACGCCCCGATATCCGCGCAAGTAAATCATGTGGGAGACGTGCCCAATCAGCGGTCATGCCGTCAACGCTCGTCACCGCACGTATTGCTACGACTCGTTCGTACGTGCGTTCGTCGCCCATTACGCCCACAGTCGAAACAGGCAGAAGAACTGGAAACGCCTGCCAGACGGAATTGTAGAGTTCAGCCAACCGAAGTTCTTCGTCAAGAATGCGATCAGCAGCCTGAACGAGTCGAATCTTCTCCTCCGTAATATCTCCAATGATGCGCACTGCGAGCCCTGGCCCCGGGAATGGGTGCCGTCCCAGAATTTCAGCAGGAACACCTAGTTCTCTGCCGATGAGCCGGACTTCATCTTTGAAGAGCTCGCGCAGAGGCTCGATGAGTTTTAGACTCATCTTCTCCGGCAATCCACCAACATTGTGGTGACTCTTGATGACGGCGGAAGGACCACGCACAGACACGGACTCTATTACATCGGGATAGAGTGTTCCCTGAACGAGGTAATTCACATCACCCAACCGCTTTGCCTCTTGATCGAAAACCTCGATGAAGACCCTGCCGATAGTCTTTCGCTTCTGTTCGGGATCAGTGATGCCTCGCAAGGCAGTCAGAAAAATCTCGCCTGCTCTCACGCCCACGATGTTCAACTTCATACTCTGACGAAGCAACGCCAAAGTAGATTCAAATTCGCCTTCGCGTAGCAGACCGTTATCAACAAAGATGCAGGTCTGTCGATCGCCAACCGCTTTGTGTACGAGGGCCGCGGCAACAGTCGAATCAACTCCACCAGACAAACCTGAAACGACACGGCCAGAGTCTCCAAGTTCGTTTCTTATTCTTGCAACCTGTTCTTCAACTACGGCTTCAGGTGACCAATCACCTCGGCATCCGCAAACGGCAAACAAGAAATTCCGCAGTACTTGAGCTCCTAGTGGCGTATGGACTACTTCCGGATGAAACTGAACCCCAAAAATAGCGCGAGATTCATCCTCCATCGCATTCAGGGCGTCATCGGTTAACGCTGTCAACCTAAAGCCTGGCGGAACTTCAGTGACGTGATCGCCGTGACTCATCCATACGTCCATCTCTTCAGGCAAGCCAGAAAAGAGACGACTGGTAACGTCCAATATCTTGAGACGCGCATAACCAAATTCGCGATTGGGCGACGCAACAACCTTGCCTCCAAGTTCCTCCGCAAAGACTTGAAAGCCATAACAAATCCCAAGCTTCGGACAATCAATCGAATTCAGAAGTTTCTCGTGGGGCTTCGGGGCTGTCGCGTCATAAACAGACGATGGCCCGCCAGAAAAGATCAAACCTTTTGGAGAACGGGCGTTGATCGTTTCAATCGACGCATTAAAGGGAAGGATCTCACAATACACTCCAGCCTCACGAACGCGACGAGCAATCAGCTGAGTGTATTGAGATCCGAAGTCAAGTATTATTACGGTTTCGTGCAGGCCGGCGTTGGTCAAGCAAACCTCAGGGTGCAGTTTTGGATCAAATGTCGAACTGAAGAGTTGCAAATTATACTTTCGGATAACGAGAACGCCAACCGTTGCTCGGATCTGGATCGTAAATAGGAAGATGGCAAACGTCTTAAAACAAAAGCTGGCAGTCATATGCCTGTTATTTCTTTCGTGCGTGTCGGCAATTCCCAGTCTTGCTAACGGCGACGTCGTTTTATCAGAACCGTTAATCGTCCGCTGGCGATACGAGTCAAGCATCACGCTTAACCTGACACCCGCTTCCGATGTAGAGCGCATTTATCTGCCACTCGCAGGCGGCGTCGTCGTGGCTCTCAGGGCCAGGGACGGACAACTTTTCTGGCGTTCGGAAATCGGGGGTGAGCTGTCAGCATCACCAGTCGCAGATGAATCCACAATTTACGTGGCTTCCGAAACCACTGACGCGGATGGTAAGCAATCAGTTTCATCGGGAGCTTTGCGAGCGCTCGGGCGCGATGGTGGTGTCACAAAGTGGCTGACCCCGATCGTAAAACCACTTCGCGGTGCGCTGACGTTGAGTGGTGAAAAGCTATTTGCTGGTGGCAGTGACGGACGAGCTTACGCTTTTGATAAACGAACTGGCGGTGTCCTTTGGTCTATTCCCATTGCATCGGCGTTCAGCGGTCAGCCAATAGCGGAAAATGGGCGAGTCTATTTTGGTAGCGAAGATGGGACATTACTCGCGCTCGATGAATCAACGGGAAAACTTCTCTGGCGATTCAAAACGAAAGGCGCCATCAGAGGCCCCGTTGCAGTTGCACAAGGAAAAGTCTTCGTTGGGTCAGCGGATGCGTACATCTATGCCGTTGATGCGAAGAATGGCCGCGAGGAATGGAGAAAACGTACAGGGGCAGGAGTTGAAGCTGTGGTGCTTAGCGGTGAATCATTGCTCGCTGCTTCACTTGATAACTTTGCTTACCTCCTAAATCTCAAAGGTTCGGTGTTGTGGAAACGGCTTTTGCCTGGTCGAATTTCAGCACAACCGCTCGCATTGCAGGAAGCCGCGCTGTTCACGCCTTTATCGAGTTCGACTGCAGTTGTATTGTCGCTGAAGGACGGTAAACAGGTGAATGCCCTGCCAACTGGAGAGGAAATGACGAGTTCTGCGGCGCCGATTGTTGTAGGTGACTCAGTTTTCGTTACGACTGAGCATGGGTTCGTTGCCTTCTCCCGACCCAACGATGCGAGCGTCAAAAAGCCGCTTCAATGACTTGAGGAACGACCGACTGTGGTTGTCTCAATCTTGGGTTCAGCGGATTCTCCTCGACGCCAGAGTGCGCTGAATACTCTCGAGAGCACACCGTGAAGAATGTATGAAAGCACGAGAGCCAGCAACACATATTGAGAGTAAAGAACTATCAACCCGCCGATGGCCAGGACGATGATGATCGTTCGCATGCTTCTACTGCCTGAGCCGACAGTCTTGAAGCTCGAAAATCGAAGCGTGCTCACCATCATCACGCTCAGTACTCCAACTAATACCATCAAGAGCGTGGAATAAACTCTGGCTCTTTCGGGCGCATAGCCAATCAAAGGCTGTGGCGCAAAATGGATAAGCGCCGCAATCAACGCGGCAGCGCCGGGAATAGGCAACCCAACAAAGCTCTTCTTATCAACCCTCGCCGTCCCTGCAGCCACAACACGAGGGCGAGACGCCTGCACATTAAAGCGAGCCAATCTAAACGCACCGCACATGAGGTACATGAACGATAGAAACCAGGCAAGCCGATGAAGGTTTGTGCCTTCGCTTACACTTCCGTATCCCCACACATAAGCTAATACCGCAGGCGCCAAACCAAATGTGACAACATCGGCAATTGAGTCGAGTTGAATTCCGATCTCTGTCGTTGTCTTCGTCATCCGAGCAAGACGACCGTCTAATATGTCAAAGAGCACTGCAAAACCAATCGCGATAGCGGCATTATCAAAATGTTGAGTGGCTAGCTCCGGACTTGGTCCAGCGAGCAACTGGAATGCCCGCAGCGATGACATAACCGAAAAGAAACCCATTCCAATGTTTGCAGCAGTAAACATCGAAGGGATCAGGTAAAGACCTTTTCGCAAACCTCGCCGGGGCGGATTTGGCGGCTCTGGTTCCAGCTGGACACTCATAAGATTCTCCCAATCACCGTGACTCCTCCACGAACATGCTGACCTTCTGAAACCGTAACAGATACGTTGGGCGGAAGAACCACGTCTGTGCGAGAACTGAACTTTATCAACCCGAAACGCTCACCAAGGATCAGGTTATCGCCCATCTTTTTCCAACAAACGATACGACGAGCAAGAATACCGGCAATCTGTTTGCACACGACCGTAATCCTGTCATTTTGTATTGTCAGGATGTTTTGTTCATTGACGATACTCGCGTTCTTATTTGTCGCCATTAGAAACTTACCCGGCGAATAAACGACATCTTTGATTGTTCCAGGAATTGGTGCGCGGTTGATATGAACATCCAGTGGCGATAGAAAAATACTAACCAGCGTTGGCGAGTCTTCACTGTTTTTGTCAAGCGCGACTACTCGAGTAACTTTGCCATCTGCAGGTGCTACCACCACGTTCGGATCGATTGGGGGTTCGCGCCGGGGATCACGAAAGAAGAACGCCATAAACAACGCGACAAACAGACTAAGGACGACTAGACTCCACAATCCCAAAATCGCCGACACAATTGCCACGATCATTGGGATCGCGATGAATGGAATACTCTCTCGAAGAATTCTCACGTCTGTTTGATGTCTTAACAAAAAGGGACGTGTCTTTTTAGTTCCACGTCCCGTCGTCCATGGCGCAAGAGTCCGCTCGCGCTTTAGTGACTCAAGCCTTGAGTCTTTTGATATTGCAGCATCATTGAATACATCTGATCCTTCAGCGCCAACTTCTTCTTCTTCAGCGTAATCTCCTCCAATTGTTCCTCATCACTCGGATAGGATAGAGCTGATAATTCACTAAGACGTTCCTCGTACTTATGATGTTCTCTGGCTAACTCCCTAAATTCGGGATCTCGATTTATCAACTCTTCTTTCAAACTATCCGTGGTTACGATGTCCATGTTCGTGCATGTCTCCTTTCAGACGATGAGAGTGGCGGGATTATTGGGGAGGTCAAGACTCGCGACCTCCAGTGGATTGTCTTCGCACGCGAAAAATGTTAGCCCAACACCAAGGCCAAAGCAAGCGGTTCTTAGCCGAAATTCATGCTCATCACAACCGCATCTTCTGTAGGGTTGGAGTAATAGTTTGAACGTCTTGCAATTGCCTTGAAACCGCACTGTTCGTAGAGCGCCTGTGCCACGAGATTTCCCTGTCGAACCTCCAAAAATGCTGTTGTAACGCCTAATCTCTCCGCCTCCGTCACTACCCTGGACAGCAAGGCACGCCCTATTCCCCGCCGTCGATAATTTTGCCTGACTGCAACATTGTTTATATGAAGCTCCCCTGCGGTTTCTCTTGCAACTATATAACCAATGAGGCGACGGTGCTCGAGAATCGAAGATTTCGCGGGATGGGCGACTAGCATTAAGTCACGATTTCCAGTTTGCAATTCGGCGTAATACGCAGCCCAACCCCATCGGCTGAGACCTGACTGTTCTTCGATCTCCACGACCTCAATGAGATCGTGTTCCGACATTCGACTGATTCGTATGTCACTGGCAGCCGATGGCGCCCATTGTTCAGCTATAGACATCACGCTTTCATTTCTGCGTCGGAGGGCCGAACGTAGATAGCCTTAAGACTGTTTGCCGTGGTTTGCAGTCCGGCCTGCGCTCTGACTAAAGCCAATGATGCTACATGCTCGGCAAGTGTCAATGCAGGTACAGTAATTATCCATGCGTCGTTCACAGAATCGACTTTCTGTTTGTCAGCAACAGCAAACCGGTATCCTGCCGATGTTGCGCGCTGCTGGATCAAATCCGAGTAAAGCTGGGCAGCTTCACCTGCCCAGAGAATTCCTGCCCGATCAATATATTTGTCGATCGCTCTTTCCGGAGAAAGATGCTGCGGCGAATCCGAAGCGCTGACGGCACCATGCTCTGTCGAGAACATTTGTACGAACACTTCTCCTCTGCCCGCAGGCAACAGCGCAACGATGGCATCGGCAACTCCGGCCGAATGCGCGATGGCCTCGAGCGTTGGTATACCGATACACGAACGATCGAGTGTGGTTGCCAATGCCTTGACCGTTGCAAGCCCGATTCGCAATCCAGTGAAACTGCCCGGACCATTGGCCACTGCGAAAAAGTCGATGTCTCGAATCGACAAGTCCAACTTCGACAAAATTTCATTGATGTCGCTCAGCAGGGTATTTGAATGAGACACATCTGGCCTGCCAACTTGTTTCGCAAGAATCGTTGGTCCTCTAGAGACGGCAATACTGCCGGCCAGGGTCGCAGTCTCTAAACTCAATATAAAAGGTTCAGCCATTCCAATGAGAAGTTTGAATGATCATATTTGTCATTGTGTTAGCTGTTCGATTGAAAAACTATCAAGCCAGAGCGTACCAAAGATCTGACAAGGTCCGGAGGAGCAGGCTTTTCGAACGAGTTTCAATTGAATAGTCCCGCAGTTAGCTGGCGCATCAAAGTCAAAGGACTGTCGTCGCCACGTGGCCTCAGGTGCAATCTCGAAGTCCTTAAGTGCTTGATTGTTAACTGCATCGCTCACCTGAAGGACCAGCGGGCTACCGCTCATTAAATCGTCAGTCTTAAACGCGAAACTTACGCGGTATTTTGCCTGGGCACGAATGATAATGATTTGTGAGACGATCGAATCAGGTGTAACGGAGTGACCGTTAAAGATGATGCGAAGACTTCTCGCGCCCGTGTCTTTATCGAAACCATCCTGCGAAACATCCAGTTTTGGATCGTGAAGAATTCGCCAACCGAAACCTGATTCGCTGAACGTAATGGGTCCTTCAAAACCTCCGTCATAAATCGCCGGGTTATTGACTGCTTTATCGGCGCTTGCATACCGCCAAATCTCGTAAGCTTCCGGGAATTGTTTAGTCGCAATCAACTCACGGACAAGTTCAGTTCTGTATACGGGAGCCATTTCAGTGGCCACTTGTCTAAACTCATCAAGTGTTTCTTTGCCCTTTCCTTTTCTGGCAAGAAAGCGTGCAAACTCAATGCGAGCCGCTGTTGATTGAACTCCGGCTAGTTGCTCAGTTACTTGAACGTTTTGACCCGATAGATTCCATGCCAGGTCGATCAAAGTTGGAAGAAAACGGTGATTGCTGTTAGCAGCTGTGCGAAGTTCTGCGAATGCTTCATTGTATCGACCGAGCCGAAGTCGAAGGTTTGCACGCTGCCAGTGTGTATGGGCGTAAAACGGCGCGTTCTCAACTGCCCGATCAAATGCTGTTAGTGCTCCCTCGCTGTCGCCAACTTCGTCGCGCACGATTCCGAGCTCCATCCAAAGGTAGTCATCATGCGGGCGAAGGCTAACTGCCAGCTCTAACTCGCGTCGAGCTTCCACGTACATCTGGAATTTAGTAAAGACAGTAGCCTGTGCCCGGTGCGCCTCAGCGTCGAAAGGCGCCAATCGAATCGCTTCAGTCGTCGCGGGCAATGACATTGCGATTACGCCATAGCGCGACAACAGACGTGAAAAGCCATACCGAGCCGCAAGCAGCATCAGGAAAAGGCAAAATACAACCGCTAGTAAAGAGGCTGTAATCCTGCCAATCGTTCTAAGAGTCAAAGTATTTAACTTCACTTACAAAACAAAACGTGCCCTTCCGCAATGAAAGGGCACGCCTTAAAACCGCAGCCTAAGTTGGGATACTTCAGGGATTAGCGCCGCTTGGATTGTCCTGGAAGAAAAGGGGCGTTAAGGCGGCAGCACCCACACCTGCAAATATCGCAACCGTGGCTGCCGTTCCCAGTCCAAACAAACCGCCTCCACCGCCAGCCGCGCCCGCACCTGCAGCAGCACCAGCACCTGCTCCAGCAGCTGCGGCAGCACCCTGGCCTACCACTGGATTTGCTGCTCCCGGCGGAAAGCAGATGTCAAGAATGCCGCCAGTCGCCGGATCGGTTTTACCTGCCGAACCTTGTTCAGTGGCAACTTCACCTTTGGTCTTTTTCTTTGCCGTCAGAATCGCGCACCCAAAGATGATCACAGCTTTCACGTTGCCATTATCATCGTACGTCAAAACAAGTTTGGTATTAGGTGCGATGTCCAGTGTTCCGAGTGAACCAAGATTCACGGTAGCTGATTGATCCGCTCCTGTTTCTATGGTTGCTCCCGTCAAGATAGACGCACCCGTGGTTGCGCCGGCGCCATTGACGGTTATGGGTTGGTTGTTCCTGGTTGTTAACCGGGCGATAAACTGTTGTGGAATTGGCGCAACTGGAGTCACAGATGTTGACGGTGCAGCGAAGCCAATTTGAATTGCAACCTGGGCCATTGCAAACAGTACTAACGTCGCAACCGCTTTAGAAGCTCGATGATGTTTGAGATTCATCTGATGTTCCCTTCAGTAGGTGATCACAACCAACCGTTTGGTGCCGCAAGTTTACTGTTGTTCAAACCTTTGGTCAATTATTTTTCTAAATGACAAGCAGTTCTAACTCTGCGCTTCCTCTAAAGAGTTAGATCAGTGTCACATCACTTCTTCAAAAATCTTTGGAAGAAATCATCCGCGAGTTTTGCATCAAGCGTTTTTAGTTTCTCATATTCCGCGAGCGCGCCTTTCTTGTCCCCCAGTGCCACATAGGCCAATGCAAGGTTGAAGTGCGCCTCTGCATAGTTCGGCTTTAATTCGATTGCTTTGGTGAATGACGTTGCAGCATCCTGATATTTTTTTGTTCTGAAGTATACGGTTCCCAGGTTGTTATGTGTCTCGGCGTTATCCGACTTCAGTGACAATGTTTTCCTGTACGCGTCGATGGCTTTATCAAATTGCTGCGCCTTATACAGAGAGGTTCCGAGACTGTTATACGCCTCAACGTAATCTGGTTTAAGAGTCACTGCCTTTTGAAGGGAGTTCACGGCGTCGCCGAACTGACCAGTGTTGTACTGAGCAGTTCCCAGGTTGTAGTGAGCTTCTGGAAAGTCAGACTTTGCCCTGACGGCTCGCTGCAAAACCTCGATTGCGTCCGCGTACTGTCCGAGCTTGTTATAAACGGCGCCGAGATTGTTCATTGCCTTAACGTAGTCCGGTCTTAAACGCAAAGCTTCCTTGTAGGCTTCTACGGCTTTTCTGAAATTCTCAACTGCGGCTTGCCGGTCCAGGGTCTCTCCAAGTTTCACGTAAGCAAAACCGATGTTGTTTTGAGAGATCGGATTATCCGGGCGCCGCGCAATTGATTGTTGAAGCTCCGAAATCGCTTGTCGATAATCGCCCAGAGCTATAAGCAAACTCCCGAGATTGGTTCGAGCTTCGACGTAGTCAGGCTTGATTTGAAGCGCTTTGCGATAAGCAGTTGTCGCTTCACGATACTTGCTCGTCATGTAGTACGTGTTTCCGAGGTTGTACTGAATGTCACTGGAATCTGTTCTTAAGGATGCAGCTTTTACAAAATTGGACAGTGCATTCTGATACTGTTCGATCACGTAATAAACAGCGCCCAAATTGTTCAGCGCGTCTGCATCATTTGGTTTGAGTCGCACCGAATTACTGAAAGCCTGGATTGCTTCCTGATACTTGCCAGACTTATACAAACTGGCGCCGAGATTGTTGTAAGCAAGCGCGTCATCTGCTTTTAATCGGACGGCGGCTCTGAGAGCAGCAATCGATTCGTCTGACTTACCTAACCGGTCGTACGCATATCCAAGATTGCTGTATGCAGCAGCGTTGGCTGGTTGGATTCGCACAGCGGCTTCATACGCTGTGGCTGCTTCAGCAAATTTGTTTAGATTGAGATATGTATCTCCTAACGCACTTTGCGCTTCAGCCCAGCCAGGCTTCAACCTGACCGCTTGCTTAAATGCATCAAGAGCTTCTTCACCACGATCGGTAGAGTTATATGCGATTCCGAGATTGAAGTAGGCGTCAGGGTCGTCAGACTTGATAGACAGAGATTTCTTGAACGCATCGGCGGCCTCTTTGTTTTTATTAAGGCTGAAATAAGCCGCGCCAAGATTGTTATAGATCACTGAATCCTGTGGTGCGTATTTCAATGCGTTCTCGTATGCGCCGACTGCCTGTGCAAACTGACCAAGGTCGTAATATGTGTTGCCCTGATTCTTGAAAGCCTCGGCACGGTCGCTGGCGGTCAAGGTCCCGCCGGTTACGTCGGTCTGTCCCTGTCGCGAAGGAGGAGTGGTAGGTCGACGACGATCAGAAGTAGTGTTTCGAGCAACCTCTGCAGGTTTCGAAGACTTCTTTACAACAACCAGGGAGGGGTTCCCAACCAGATCTCGAATTCGTTGCGGGCGCTTAAATATGATTGCAGCCCCGCCCATGATGTCCTGTCCCTGGAAGCCTCCGGCGCTGGCAATATCCTGAGGTAGAAGCGTCGCAGTAACAAAACGAGTGAGTAAGAGAATTGCCCCGAGGCCAATGACCGTCAGGCAGATTTCGTTTCTGATCTTGAAGTTCAAGTGTTAGCTTTCAACCGGAATTCGCTTAGTCGCCAACATTATCAATACTAGAAACACAACCGCGTTAACCAGAAGATGAAGTCCGAAATCGACGAGACTGTGCACCGCAACGCCTGCGATTCCAAGTAGCGCTGCTAAGCAAACCGATCTTTGAAAGTGGTTATCTGAACGAACGTTGACGCGCACCCGTCGAAACAAGGCAACTCCAAACCACGCTCCGATCGCCAGACCGACGACACCGCCGCTCGAGAGCAGCTCGAGATAATCGTTGTGTGCTTCCTGCGGTGTTGAAACACCCGACGCGTCGTGATACGCAGTGATCGCAACCCAGTATCCGCCAAGCCCAACACCGAGCATTGGGTGTGCGGTAAACATTTTCCAGGTCGCCTGCCATATTTCGATGCGACTAACACCGGACCTCTGGTCCGCTGCCTTTTCGGTGAAATCCGTTGGCGCCTGACTAAACGAAGAAACGAGTCTGTCGCCGCCGACCCAAATAGTACCCGCCGCAATCATGGTCACCAGCAGCAACAACATCGCATTGCGCATAACCCGGATACCGCCGCCTCTTGCAGCCTTAAAATCCCAGCGTCTCATCAGCAAAAGCCCAGCTACCACGACCTGAGCAAGCATCGACAGGATCCCACCACGCGAATTCGAAAGCACGAGGGCCGTCCAAACAGGAAGCAGCAGTGCTACGTAAACCATCATTCGATCACGATTAAAGCTACGCAGCAATCCAATTCCCACGCCTAAACCGAGCGTCATCTCCATCAACAGCGCAAAATGATTCTTGTTCACGAACTGGCCATAGCCAATGCCTGGCATTGTTCTGGGAAGCACAAAGCCAGGTTCATGCTGAACAGTTTGTCTGACGATACCGAAAACTGCACTGGCGACACCGATACCCAGAATCACATGAATCAGTAGGTTGATCCTTGCCGGTGTTCGACAATACCTGTAGAGAAGCGCCAAACACGTGGCAAGCGCTAACAATTGCAAAACGAAGAAGCGTGTCTGATAAGGATCTGCACTGATCGCATTCCACGCGCCGAGCGTAGCCACCGTGGAATCCGTGTCGGCACTTCTGAAATTGATCGTCTGAACAAGGGCTAGACCACAAAGAGCGATCATCGAAAGTAGAATCCCACGCGAACCACCTATCGTGCACTCGCCACTGATCAGTGTTTCCACAATTGCAACCATACAGATCAGAAACACCGCACAAACAAATGCAGCCTTCCACCACGGCTCGACCGTGCCATAGGGCACCGCAGTAAGTGCCAGCAAAACGAGCAGACCACTGAAGACTGTTTTGTCGAGAAAACCGGCGATGCGTAACCGTACCAATTGCTGATCAGTCATTGGAAAATTCGCTATCGTGGCGTCAGACATCTAGTGGCTTTGGCTAAAAAGTATTTGACCTACAGGAATTTCGGCTTTGCCTTTTGTTGTGAGGCGGCGGCTGTGCCCCGCCACGATCGTCTGGACCAAATTGGGCTACGCCCTTCAGCTTCGCGTTTTCCAGTAGCCGGCTAGGTTTACCGCTAATGAAGGCATAGCCTTGATTCGAACGAACACAAATACGGCGGGGCAGAGCCCCTCCTCACAACAAAAGGCAAAGTCGAACGCAGTCTTGACAGCGTGACTTTCAAGGCAAAGCACACCTACCGAATCGCCTCGCCCGCCGCTGCTTTCATCGCAACCTCGGTTGTCACGGTTGTCGCCGGCTCATAATGAGTGATTATTCTCTCTACAGCTTCAGTGAACGCGCTGCGAAAAAGATTGCTCAAATAGTTTGTATCAACCAAAAGCGACTCCCCGTCTAAATTGTGATAGAAGTTCACCCAACCCCACTCCGTTCCTTCACTAACCAACGGCAAACGAAAGCACCAGGACGTACGCGAACGCAACAGGTCCTCCCGTTCTCCGCCATCGCCCAGCCAGCTCCAAAAGACACGACCATTTCGCAATTCCATCCCATGTTCTGGATGTCGGAGCACGCTCGCGTTGTACGCCAGTTCCGTAACATCAGCCCTTCCAGCTTGACCTACTTGCGCATTGGCATAGGTGAACTCGGCAAAGTCCAACATCCGTCGCATCGCTTCGAATACCTCATAGAGATCATTTGCCTTCGCCAGTGCTCTGACTGCACGACGAACTTGTATGTTCTTTGCAACTCTAAGCCGTCGATCCGAGACGGTGCGGCGTACACCTGCTTTGATTTCATCTACTTCGTGGTACCGCAAATGACCAACAGCAATGATGATTGCCACAGAGACGACGAAAAGGACTACTCCGGTGACCCTTGACCCAGTTGCAGGAAAGATCACAGCTGCCAGGCCAAAGGATGCGCAGACGCCGTAGAGAACAAGAACTACTTTCCTTTGCGACCAGCCACGAGCCAACAACATGTGATGGATATGTTCTTTATCACCTTCAAAAATCGGTCGGCGGCTAACCAGACGCCTGCTCATTGTCATTGCCGTATCGACAACTGGAAAACCGAAGGCAAGAATTGGGACGACTACCGCGACAGCAGTCGCTGCTTTTTGAGTTCCAACAACCGACAGCGCGGCTAGTATGAAACCCACGAACAGTGCTCCTGAGTCTCCCAGAAAGATTGAGGCTGGATTGAAGTTGTAACGGAGAAATCCCGCCAGTGATCCACATAGAACCAAAGTAATGACAATCATCAGTGGCAGGCCTTGAGCAATCGACACAATCATGATCACCACAGACGCAAACAGCGCGGCGCCGGAAGCTAAACCGTCAATGCCATCGATCAGATTGAAAGCGTTTGCGATACCCACCAACCAAAGGAGCGTAACGACGTAAGAAACAACTGTGGGCAATTGAACCGAACCGACGAAAGGAACTGATAGAGCATTGACGCGACCGCCTATCGCAAAGAACAGTGAAGCAATCAAACCAAGCGATACAAACTTCACCAGGGCATTTGCACCGCGGAGGTCATCGTAAACACCAACGAGGAAGACTAAAGTTGCCGGAAGTAACACCAGAAACAGTTCGCTCGAATGCTGCTTGATCGATTGCGTAAGTAAGTTGTCAACAAATGCGAAGGTAATCAGGGCACACGTACAAGAAAGATATAGGGCTACCCCTCCGAGCCTGGGAATTGCCCGCCGGTGCACTCGCCTATCGTCAAGCGGTACGTCCAACAAACTAAATCGTTGGCACAGGCGGCGAATTAAAGGCGTGATGACTAAAGAAGCTACAGTTGCAATCAGAAACAGCGCAAAATAGGTGTTCAAAGGGAGACTACCTCCTGGGCCTTGGCGTCTGGGTCGGGAGAATAAGTACCGGCGAGGTTGACGTTGTCTCCTTCGGAGAAAGCCGCCAACTCCACCAAACTAATCATCTGTGGAAGCAAATGAAGTTTTGAGAAGGCACTAAGCCGAAAGGCTGAAGCGGTCGTCTTTCGCTTAGTCAATGCAGTGATCTGTTCGACGATCAAATCCGAATTGTCGTGGCGAGCGACAAAGATGTGATCAGTCCTAAACTGGACGGCGATGTCTGTAACGTGACTTTCGGGTGGTCCGATGTAGAGCACGGGCCCACCAATTCTGAGGATGTTATAAATCTTGCAAGGGTGGACGATGCCAGTGAACTGATCGCCCATTACCACAACATGAAGGTCAGCGCCAGAAAGCGAACTCGATAACAACTCGAGCGGCTGGTAAGGAAGACAAACAATATTCTGGAGTTTATGTTCACGTGAAAACTCGCGCACCTTCTCTTGCTCAGTACCACCGCCAACGAAACAAAACGCAATGGTTTGGTCCGTTGATAACGTAAGCGCAGCGTCTAACAAGGTGTCGAGTGGATGACAGGGGCTGTGATTGCCCGAATACATAACCACAAATTTGTGCGTTAACCCGTATTTGGATCGGAAGTCGTCTCTACCGACTGCTGAGTAACTAATTGATTCATCGTGTGACCAGGGTGGCAAAATCGTGATCCGGGCTGGTTCGACGCCTTTACCCAGCACACGATCCTTCATGAAACGATCGAGCACCACCACCCGATCGGCTCGTTTCAAACTGTAGACAAGCAATCGCTGAAGGGAGCGCGCCAGCAATGAACCTTCGCGCAGCCAACCGGCGGCCATTGCTTCGTCAGGATTCAAGTCCATCACCCAGAAACAGAATCGACCGCCTTTGAGTGAGACAAACAAGGCAGCCAGAAAAGAGATAAGAGGTGGAGACGTCAGGGCGACGACAGTGTCAAAGCTTCTGAGTGTGAGCAGTCGGAAAAAACAGACCACAAGAAAACTAGCAAAATTCAATGCGCGTTTTATTTTGGTTTCTTTACCGAGTGACAACGAAGGGATGCGAATAACTTCGATATTGTTCCAGACCTCACGACGCGGGAAACGACGCGCAGGATCGTCATAGCCGCGATCACTCGCAATCACCGTGACTTCATGGCCACGCTCCGCGAGACCTCTGGCGAGATCAGTAAGGTGTTGAGCGGTAGAAACTACGTCAGGATAAAAACACTGATTGAGAAGCAGAATGCGCAACGCTTCGGCGGGTGCTTTGTGCTAAGTACTTCTAATGTCCGACGAACTTTTTAGTTTGTCGTGTGGTGGGTTCCGGTGCGATCCATTTTTAGAAGGCCTTGAGATCCACCTACGACAAACTAAAGCTTGTTGGACACATGTGAGCTAGACGCTGTCTTTAAGCGTGGTCCGACTCCGAAAATCTTCGATCGTTTTCTGCAAGCCTTCTCGCAGCGGGATTGTTGGGTTCCAGCCAAGCAGTGACTGTGCCCGCGAGATATCTGGTTGCCGTTGCTTGGGATCATCTTGAGGTAACGGCATATATCGAAATTCACACTTCGTGCCGACGATGTCGATCACTTCTTCTGCGAGCTGTTTGATTGTGAACTCTCCGGGATTACCGAGATTGATCGGTTCATGCTGGTGCTCAACGTTCATCAACCGAATCAAGCCTTCGAGGAGATCGTCGACGTAACAGAACGAGCGTGTCTGTTGACCTTCGCCGTAGAGAGTCAACGGTTCCCCACGAAGCGCTTGCACGATGAAATTTGAAACCACGCGACCGTCGTCTTCCAGCATGCGCGGACCATAGGTGTTAAAGATTCGAGCGATGCGCACGTCGACTTTGTTCTGTCGGTGGTAGTCAGTCATCAATGTTTCAGCTAAACGCTTGCCTTCGTCATAGCACGAACGCAAACCAATCGGGTTGACATTTCCCCAGTATTCTTCACGTTGAGGATGGACTAGCGGATCACCATAAACTTCCGAAGTGGAGGCTTGCAGTATTCGTGCGCGTACCCGCTTCGCAAGACCCAGCATGTTGATTGCACCCATTACACTCGTCTTAACAGTCTTCACCGGGTTGTATTGGTAGTGAACGGGCGAGGCTGGGCAAGCGAGGTTGTAGATCTGATCCACCTCCAGCAGGATTGGTTCAGTTACGTCGTGACGAATCAACTCGAATCGGGGATTTTCGAGTAGATGCATAATATTGACGCGCCGGCCGGTGAAGAAATTATCGAGACACAGTACCTCGTTTCCTTCGCCTAACAATCGTTCACACAGGTGTGAACCAATGAAACCTGCGCCGCCAGTTATCAATATTCTCATTCGCTGCTTACCTCATGGGAAGTGATTGACAGATTTCTGAAGCTCCAATTGGAAGCAGTCAGTACCACCTCGCGGTAGCGGGTGGGTGCGAAGCCTTGTGTCGGTCTGTTTTGGCTTCGCACCCACCCGCTACCGCGAGGTGGTACTGACTGCTTCCATAGAACGTTCACCGTCTAATCGCATAGTTACCAAGGTATAAAACATCCATTCGCGTTTTCTTGAAACAGTCAATCGCCTGCTTAGGCGTGCAAACAATGGGTTCGTTCTCATTAAACGAAGTATTGAGAATAACAGGAACGCCGGTCAAATCATTAAAGTCAGAAATCAGCTGGTAATACCGATCGTTCACGCGCCGCGATACTGTTTGTAGACGTCCTGACCCGTCTACATGACTAACTGCCGGGATTTCTTTCCACCGCTCTACTTTAATTTGATAGACCATTAACATCGTCGGCGCTGGATGAGTTTGCTCAAAATAATCTGCGACTCGGTCTTCCAGTATTGACGGCGCAAACGGACGAAACGGCTCTCGTTTCTTAATCCGCTGGTTCAAAATGTCTTTCATTTCAGACCGTCTCGGATCAACCAGGATTGAACGGTTGCCTAATGCACGCGGACCAAATTCCATTCTTCCCTGGAACCAGCCAACAACCAGGCCGTTCGCAATATCCAACGCAGCACGCCTGGTCAAGTCCGCATCATTATAGGTTTCACACGCTAAGCCACTTGATTCGATTACTGTTCGCAAGTCCTCATTCGAAAACTCCGGTCCGGTGTACGCTCCCTCCATTGCGTCACTTCTCGGGTATTGAAGTATCTCGTTATAGATTTGATAACAGACACCCAACGCCGTTCCGCTATCACCCGCAGCAGGCTGAATAAAAATCCGACGAAAAGGCGTGTGTAAAGGTATCTTGCCATTCATTACCGAGTTATACGCAACGCCTCCTGCCAACCCGAGATCGGTTAGACCAGTTTGGTCATGCAAGTAATTCAGCACATGAAAAGCAACTTCTTCCAGGCGCAGTTGCAAGCTCGCGGCAATGTCTCGATCGCGATCGGTTAACTCCGCGCCTGGCGATCGTGCGGGTCCAAATGTCTTAATGAATTCGTCAGAGAAAATCCGTCCAATAATTGGCGAACCTTGATCCCAGGACATGTCCACGCCTTCGGCATGGTGGCGGAAGTAATCGAGGTTCAACCCGAACTGTCCGTCTTCGTCAGTGCAAATGATTTCGCGGAATTGATCGATGAACCGAGGTTTGCCGTAAGGTGCAAGTCCCATCACCTTTCCCTCATCGCCGTAGTGAGGGAAACCAAGGAACTGAGTTGTCGCCGTATAGACAATGCCCGTGGAGTGCGGATATTCAACCTGGCCAAGTATTCTGATCGAGTTCCCTTCTCCTACACCCCACATCGTCGATATGAAATCGCCAAAGCCATCAATTGAGAGTAAGGCGGCTTTTTGAAAAGGCGAAACGAAAAACGAACTCGCCAGATGTGCGCGATGATGTTCGATGTTGTGAAACTCTGCACGCAGAGATTTGGCCGGCGTGTTGAGCTGGCGTGCAAGTTCCTGTTTCACGTCACGAACTCTGGCGGCGTTTCCCAGCCGATCCTTTATTTGGCGAAAAATATTTGACCCGTTTCCATTGCCATTGTCGGAGTCGGATTCGATCACCGCAACGTTCGAATTGAGTTCGCTCGGTCTTCGAACCGATGCGCTTGCCTGTTTTGCAGCGCGTGAGGCTGCAAAAAGAATCTTCTTGTGCAGGTGAGCCGAAGGGTCGCGTGAAATCCCAACATGATCGACATCTTCGATGCGCGCTCCCGCAGCTGCCAGACAATACTTAATCGCTTCAGTTGGAAACCCGGCACAATGCTTGAACCGATTGAATCGTTCTTCCTCAGCAGCGGCTATAAGTTTTCCATCCTTGACTATCGCTGCTGCGGCGTCGCCGTGATACGCATTAATTCCCAGAATGATCATTTAATTCTTAGCCGGTAACGTTTCTGGCGTTGTCGCCTCGGTCAGAAGTTGTGCTTTGTAATTTCGCGATAGTGTTGCCGCGATCAGGTAAAGCGACAGCATTAGCTCGGCGATCGCTCGTTGGAAGGCATAAAAGAGTCCTCTCCATCCGTCAAGCAGTCCCCCTCGCCAAACAAGGCAATATAAGACAACTCCGATAGGGGCAAAGATGCGCCACGTGCGGATACGATCCGCGAGGGACAGTTTGTTGTTGCTGGTGAGGAGTTTTCGTGCTTCCAGTTCGGCATATGTGACTTGCGACTGAAACCATCGACGCAGTGACTTTCGATCGTCATGCAAGATTGTGGAATGAAGCTGACTTACTCGGCCATTGATCTTGATTCGATGAGTATGACCATCCTGTTCGTAAATGGCTTCCGACGCGCGATAAAGAACATTCACGGGAGGATAGATCCCGCTGCGCAACGGTTTTCCGCTCATACAATAGCTGAATTTAACTCTGTAACCATTTATCGAAGGCTCAGGCTCCAGGCTCTTTAGTTCGTCGATCAGTTCATCGGTTAAAACGTAATCGGCATCGAGCGCAAGGACCCAGGGCGTTTTGATGTCGGTCTGTGTCAAACCAAACGTCCATTGGTTTTGATGGGTATCGAATCTTCTTTCAAACAGTCTGGTTTGAGGGAACGACTGAGCGATGACGGCGGTGTCGTCGTCGCTGAAACTGTCAACGACTACGATGTCCCTGGCCCACAACAGTTGTCGCATCGTTCGCTCGAGATTAGGAGCTTCGTTGTACGTGAGGATCAGTGGGGTAATTTGATCGAGCACGATCTATTTCAGATTTAAGATTTCAAATTTTCGATTAGCCAGAGAAAACAATCTGAAATCTTAAATCTGAAATCTTAAATCGCCCCGTCTCCCTTTCCGCGCGTGACAGATCATATTCTTCCAGAGCCATGGCGCCCGACCGTAGTAACTGAAGTTCAAATCAACGAAGGCATGGCTCGATATAAGCGCTGACAAGGTGGCGACACTAAAGAATTTTATATGCCCTCCGTCATGAAGTGCTGAGAAGTGACGATCCATTCCGCCGCTGATTGCCAATGCAAGATTCTTCAAGTAACCGTGGTAAGGAGTCGTAATTACAAGCCTGCCGTTGGTCTTCAACAGCATTCCTGCGGCTTCGAACAAATCTGACGGGCGGTAAAGATGTTCAACGACATCACTCGAGACTACAAGGTCGAAGGGTTCCAGGCCATTGCTCTCCCGAACATCCTTATCGATCAAAGATCGAATGAATCTCACGTTTGGCGCATTCCTATTTGCCTGCTCAATTCCACTCGTAGAGGCGTCGATACCAACGACGTCATAACCATGTGAGGCAAGTTGCTTGGCAAGATGGCCGTTACCGCAACCAAGATCGCAAACGGTGATTACATCCTTGAAACTTCGAATCAGCGTGACCAGCTTTTCAGCAAGTTTCTCTCCGCTTTTTCCGTTCGCCGCACCTTCGGTAAGCCATTCAAATTCCGTGTATGACTCAACCATGTCTCACCGTATGATCGCCAGGTACATTTTCTCGAGTTCTTCCGCAATCCTTTCCCAGGAGAAATTCTTAGAAAACAATTTACCGGCCAAACCGCGACTGAGTCTTTGCTCTTCATGGGCCATCGCCTCTGAAATCGTTTTCTGAAGACTTGCGACATCAATTGCACTAATCCAGCCGGCTCCAGCGTCAGCGATGTCATTCGCCAAATTCACATCGCGACTAACAACCACCGGAACTCCTTCAGCCAGCGCTTCCAATACACAGAGACCGAAATTCTCCTGACTCGATGGAAGTACCAGCAATGAAGCCTTACGAAGTACGTCACGCTTCTCATCCCCACTTACCCAACCGATAAAACTTACGAACCCATCTGCACTGTTTGAACTGACAAGTTGCTTCAGTGAACTAACGTACGCTGCGTCTCCGTCCCCCGCAATTACCAAACGCCATTCAGAAAACTCCTGGTGTTTCTGCACCGCAACGAAGGCCTTTATCAAAACATCAAGACCCTTTTTCGGATGTAATCGCGAAAGGAAAAGAATATAAGGACCCCTCAGTGCTGGGACCGCAGGCGGGGACGCCTGCGGTCCCAGCACCGAGTCACTTGATCCGATTCCCAGGGGCACCACGCTACCGTGTGTTAATCCCAGGGAGTCCTTCACTCGATCGAACTCTGCCTGTGCTGTGTAGTGAATTGTCGCAGCATCCGCCATCATGCGCTTTGCTACTAAACTCCAGAACAATGACTTTCTGAGACTCTTCTGCTTGAGGCTCCAGGGATCCAGCGTGCCAAGAGGTCTGACGACATACGGAACGAGATGCCTACGGCACGCTCTGGCCGCAGCGATACTCGAGTGATTGAAGACCGCATGAATGTGAACGACATCGAAGCTGCGGACGTTCTCGTCCAACCACGTCTTCAATGGTCGCGAATATTTGAATCCGTCTCCCCACTGGACTGGAAAGAGATGAATGGAAGCACCGTTATAAAGTTGTGGTCCCTTTCCGTTTCCATTGAGACCTGAAAGACCATGCCTGGTGGTTGCGATGCAAACCTCATGACCTCGCGCAATCAATGCGCGACACATTGGGAAGATCGCCTGTGCAGGCCCACCTGAGTGTTCGGAGACTGAAGGAATGACGTGGAGAACTTTCAATTTGATTAGTTGTCTAATGCGACTTTGACGTCATTCAGTTCGCACCATCTCGCAAGTGCATAGAGAGTCCATGGCCGCGACCATCCCACGCTTCCCGGCCGTCGGAGAAAACGCTGCCAAAGATGATTTACGGAATCTTGACGCAGTCCGCAGCTGGTGAGTCGCGAAGAATCGGAAAAGACATCAGAGATCTGATCTTTCAGCTGTGAAGTCATCCACGTCTCGAACGGCAGTGTGAAACCCATTTTGCGTCTGTGCAAAATTTCAGGCGGTAACAAGTCCGCCAGTGTTTCGGCCAGTAGCGGTTTCGATTGGTGTCCGTTCCCGATACTAAGTTTCCAATCCCCCGGCATCGATAGAACGAACTCAGCTACCTTCTTGTCGACGAATGGAACGCGCACCTCTAAAGCATGCGCCATACTCACCGAGTCAGTATCACGCAACAGCGTGTTGGCCATATAGCCACTCATTTCGAAGCGGGAAATAAGATTCACTGTGTCTATCTCGCCGTTTGAATGATAGTCAGGCCCGCTTTTCCCGATCGGTTCCGTTGCAAGCTCCCGCACAAACTGTGGCGAAAAGAGTTGGCGGCTAATTCGGTACACAGCGGCCGCATCGCCATTACTGCTCGCTAACTGAATCGCTTTGCTGTCATTAGCTAAACTGCCGACGCGCGCCACTGAGCGTAAGACGCCCCTCGTCAAACCACTCGTCGCCTCCATTCGTAACGCGCGGCGGAAACTAGGATAGCCACCGAACAATTCATCGCCACCCAATCCGGAAAGTGCAACAGTCACTCCCGATTCCTTCACTGCTTTTGAGACGATGTACGTGTTGATGCCGTCCATCGTTGGTTGATCAAGTGCCGCAAGGGCGTCAGGCAGTTCTGAAATCAAAGACGCTTCGCTCAGCCTGATTTCGGAATGCTGTGTATTGAATTTCCTCGCAATGGCCTGCGAATGTTCTGACTCGGTGAACTGCTGCTCATCAAAGACAACACTGAATGTTCTCGGTCGTTCCTGAGTCACTCGACTCATCAATGCAACAACTGCGCTGGAGTCCATCCCTCCCGAAAGGAATACCCCCAACGGTACATCACTGACTAGATGCTGCTTTACTGAGTCTTCAAGAACTTCGCGCAGGTCAGCCTTCGCTTGATCTCTGGACATCGCGTGAGTTCTGACGCGACTGGACTTGAAGTCCACCACTTCAAAGCCGAGTTGGAAGGGAGACTTCTCAGTTACCGTCAAACAGGTACCAGGCATCAACGACCAAACGTCATTAACAATCGTCAGTGGTGCTTGAACCGAGCCAAATTCCAGAAGTGACGATAAGCCGGATGCACTAAGTGTTCTCGGAACCATGCCGCTGGCTAAAAGTGCTCGCACCTCGGAAGCAAACATAAAAATGTTTGACGAGATAACTGATGAGGTTGTGCTGTGCGGTTCGCTGGAGCCAAAGAAGCAATAGAGGGGTTTAATTCCAAATTCATCTCGAGCCAACACCAGCGTGCGCCTGCTTTGGTCCCAAATGGCCAGGGCGAACATCCCTCTCAGGCGCGCGAAAGCGTCAGTGCCCCATTTTCGAAATGCTCGCAACACCACCTCAGTGTCAGTGTTTGATCGCCAGGGTCCAAACTCATCGCCGAGTTCACTGCGAAGTTGCCGATAGTTGTAGGTTTCACCGTTATAAGTGATCCAGTTTCCCGTGTCGGGATCGTGCATGGGCTGATGACCTGCAGCGCTCAGATCAATAATCGCTAATCGTGTATTTCCGAGGCTGAGGTTGATGGAATGCTCTGGTGAAGAAGTATGACCGCGAACATTCGCAACACCATAATCATCTGGCCCGCGATGATTCAGGGCAGTGTTCATTCGAGACACAGCTCTGCTCGATTCTTCCTGATCATGTTTTGAACTTGATAGTTGAATGATCCCAGAGATACTACACATACACTCAGGCCCGTAGCAGCGTGACGATCCTTGCGAATTGCGATTAGCCGCAGCGCGGCCTGATGTTTATAGACATGATAGCGAATGTCTTTGCGCTCCAGCGGAGCGCGATGTCGTGGAGAAAAACATAGGACTCCTACGGAGCCCGTGACTGGTTGTTGCTAAAGCTATAAACATTTGGTCCCTCTGGGACCAGACGATGCAGCCGCGATCAGACGTTCCAGCTCGACACTACTTGAGCCGAGTATTCCTTGAATCGGTTCGCACCCTGCTCGAGACTATGATTGGCGATACTCTGTTGAGCTGATCGCGAGAACTGGGCGAGCGCCGAGTTCGACATTGTTACCGCTTCGCGCATTGCTTTGAAAAGAGCATCAGCATTCTCAGTTGGTATTAGCCATCCGTTCCCTCCAGTCTCGACAAACTCGAGTGCGGCACCGGTCCGATCCGTCCCAATAACCGGCAAACCCGAGGCTAGACCTTCGGGAACGACCATCCCCCATCCGTCATAACGCGACGGCACACACAGCACGTGACTCGATGCGTACTGGGGCGCTAAATCTGACCATTCCACGAAACCAATGAAGTCAACTGCCGATTCCACTCGAGCAAGTATTTTGTTAAGCGAATTCCGCAAGGATCCATCACCGACGATTCTTAACCTCGCCTTGTGACCTTCTCTCATCAGCCGAACGAAGGCGTTTGCCAAAAGATCAATGCCTTTTCGTCGAATCAGTGAACCTGAAAAGAGGAAGGTTCTTTCGCTTTCACCGTTCCGCGAATTTGAGCTGGCACTAAACCGTTGAAGATTCGAAAAGTATGGAAGGTTGAAGTACTGCCGGTGTGGACCAAACTCCGAACGATATGTATCTACAGCAAACTTGCCGATACCCCAGATCGGAGCAGCGGACGAGTGAAGCCAGCGCAGCTTTCGCATTCGCAGGAGTCGACCCGCCCATTCCGGCTTCCGCAACCCAGGCCGCTCACCCCAAAAACACCACGGGCGCATCGATCTTGCGCGCTCTTCAATCAATGAAGCGGCGTGCGGATGACGGTAATAATTGAATACGACCAGATCAGCCTCGACAACACGACGTCGGGCTTCGACAAACTGTATTGGGCCGTCACTGAGTACGACAAAGTCGTGGTCAATGGGCATGTCGTTCCACTGCCGGGAAGGATCTCGGCGTCTGATATATGCAACTTGAAGCGAGTTCTCTTTGTGTTGAGCGATCTGATTCAGTATCTCAACCTGATATGGTGAGGGGATGTCTGTTAGGACGGCTATTTTCAACTTGAAGTTCACTCCGGAGGAGTGTGATGTTTATAGATCTCGCACTGTAAAAGAATAGGCACTCCTTTAGGAGTGCCATGTTCCGGAGACCTCGAAGAAAGAACTGGCGTAATGCATCCTTTCAGTTTCACGTGTCGAGACTTGGAGTTTGGGTTCGTGTAATTCGTGTGTTTCGTGGATCGTTCTTCCGACCTGATTCAAACCACGATCCACGAAACACACGAACTACACGAAGACTTCCATCACGCACGCGTCGTCCGGAAGAATCGTGACAGAAACACCCACGCCAGCACCACGTAACTAACAAGCAACAGGTCGAGCACCGATCGGAGCCCCGCAAACAGAGCCATTGCAATGATGCTATAAACCAGAAGAGTCGCTATGGTGCCACTTCGACTTAATAATCCATTTGCCATCGATGCAATGCGTCCATAGAACCAACCACCGATTGCGATCCCGAGGAATCCAAGAGACATGTAGAGTTCCCCGATGACGGAATACGAATACGACACACCTTCAACCCCAAGAGCGGTCGGCAAATCAAATCCAGGATCCACCGGTTTGCCCTCCCAAAACACTCTGGGAATTGGTCGAACGATTACGTAGAAGAGGTAGCGGTGATAGACGTATGGAAAAGTTTTGGGAATCAACTGAATTATCTGACAGAGACGGTAAAAGTTGTCATCGACACGAAGATATTGCTCCTCGAACATCACTTGTTTCTCTTTAACGCCACTAACCGTCTCATTCTTCTGACCAATCAAGACCCCCAATCCTACATTCCGATACTCAAGCATGATCTGGAGTGAAATCAACAACGCCGCCACGGACAGAACACTAACCACAACTTGTTTCACTCTGAGTCGAGGTTGACTGAGCACCCATAGAACCAACGCCATACCCAGGATCACACCCAAAACTCGTCGGCTGCCGCTTTGAGCAATAAAGAGTGCCATTATCCCCGACATCCCCATACACGCGAGCGTACGTATGTTGCGCCAACCTACGTAACGAGTCAGTATGATTGTGAGAATCGGAAGGAGATAACCAAAGTATTGCAGGTGATCCAGAAAAGCGTCCCAACCTCCCAATTGTCCTCTTCCCCACGGCGCGGCCCATCGCTCCTGTCCTGCGTAGGAGAACATTTGCACTAGATCGAAGTTGCATGGAATAGCAAACTTCAACATTCCGATGAGAAACGAAGTCACCGCAACTGCGAAGTAGGTGTTGGTCGTGAAGTCTCTAGAAACCGACTTGAGGATAAAACCAGGGGCTGACCAAGGTCGTCGCAATGCACCTAACCATGCAGCGGAAGAGAAAACACCGATCCCGACAAAGCCTGCGGCGATTTCTGCACTATTTACTGAATCCATGGCATACACGCCCTGCAATAGATCGAGTAGTAGCCAATAGATCGGCGCCAACGCTAACAGACAGTCAGCTCGCAAGATCGCTTTGGGATTCTGAACGACAAACATGAAAGGCGTTATCAAAAGTCCAAGCGACATGGCAAGAGCCGGATAGAAAAGCGCTCCTGGTGCTCCTGAGTTAGCCGGGATCAAAAGAACTGCGGACAGCGTGCCTAAGCCTGTTACGGCGAGAGCAACCACGGAAGTCGCAATCGCTCGACTTGGAGCGCTGAAAGCTACTCTACGTCGTTTGTAATAAGCAGCTGAAACCGAATCCATTTCAGATGTTGAGTAGTGATGAACTCAATGCGTCCAGCCTACACGGGTCGGGAACACAGGATTCATCCGCCATCTTCTGAAGACTTACCGGGTCGTGAAGTAGTCGCAACAGAGATTCGGCAATTTCCTTTGCGGTGACCTCAGCCAGGACCAATCCATTCATTCCGTCGCGCACAACTTCACCGCAATTCCTCGATGCCACGATTGGCAATTTCCACGACTGCGCCTCCAATTGTGTTAATCCAAATCCATCAGAATGAGTGGGAAAGATAAATACATCCGCAGCCCGGTAATGTTTAGCGACTTCACTTCGAGGGCAGATACCGACCCACTTGATTGGACTTAACTTGCGAGTTGCGGTTGGGATTTCAAATTGCACAGGACCGACAAACCAGAACTCGATCGGTTGTTCGACTAATCTTTCTGCGGCATGCAATAACTCGAGGACGCCCTTACGCAGGTTTATTTGACCGAGAAACAAAACTCGCATGGGTCGTTCTTTGGTAAATGTTGTTGGATATTGGCGCCTAAAGTTGAGGGCTTCACCACTCGGCTCGAAAGCCAGTGGTATCACTGAGATTCTTTCGAAAGGGACACCTTCGTCGAGTAGTGCAGTGCGGGACCAGTCGGAGTTGACGATTATCTGATCAGCTAACTCGCATTCCAGTCGCCAGGCGTCCCAGTACTCTGCAGGCGCAGGCTTCCAACCGCCGAGAAGGTCGCCGGCTTCATGGAGTTTTCCAACCAGTCGCTCCTCGGCGGGTCCAGGATCAATTTGACCGAGTACCGTAGTCCACGATCGTTCCCTGGCAAACCTGAACAGTTTGGCTGCAGCGTAACTGTAAGCGAATACCGTAATGTGTCTGTCGCCAACGTCCTTTGCGACTCGGGAGAGCTCGGTCAATGCGAACTTTTGAAATCTCGCGTTTCTACGGTGAATCAATCGCCACCCATTGTTTCCTCCTAATCTCGATTTCAATTCGAAGGCAGCAACGGAAAAATTGTCGCTTTGTACTTTCGCGTTTTTAAGTTCTGAATGGTAACGATCTGAAAAACCGTTTTTGAATGTACTGGACGCGGCGCCAGGCGGTAACCAGAAATCAGTGATCAGTTCCGATAAGAAGCCGCTTCGGTTGATCGCACGAGGAACTGCGTAATGTTCGCGCGCGCCGAGCTGGCAACAGATCCAGGGTGAGCTATTTGGAGTGCGACGGCCTCCCGTCGCTTTGTTATAGGGGACGTTGATGATGGCTACCATCCAGGTTCGTGGAATCTAAACTAGCGCTGTAACAAAGCGACGGCAGGCCATCGCACTCCAAAGGTGTTCGTCGCAGTGCTAAGTACGATCGAACGCTGCCAGGGCTGATGCGCATCTTGTAACTTTCGTGTGCTCGCAGATGCGAAGGAATCATCAGCAGACCTTGCCCAATTCCGCGCCAACGCCCGTGAGTAATTAGCCACCAGACTCTGTTTGCACATTGAAAGATTCCTAAAGGCCAAAGTAACGGTGGGTAACGCAGATAAGCCAGCAGCGCGAGATTCGCAACGCTGTTTCTTGTGACTTCGGGATCGGCGTGCCGGTCCAGGCTTGTGTCGTGAAAAACGCGAAGCCATTTGGTTCTCAGGATTCGTCCTCCCTGTGCGTGCAGACGCAATGCGAGATCTGATTCCTCCATTCCGTAGGCGATTGCTAACGGAACGTATCCTCCAGTCGCAAGAAAACGTCGCCGGTTGTAGATGCATGCACCACCTGTGAAGTCAGCGCACCATTCCGCCGAAGCAAGTTCTGGTTCGAGAGGTTCACCGGGATGATAAAGCGATGCACAGATGATTGACGCTTCCGGAAATCTTTTGAAGAGCTCTAAAGCCCGTGCGAAGTAACCGGCGTCGATAGGATATGAGTCGTCGTCGAAGCTCGCGACGATGTCATTCCCTGCTGCCTTAATGAGCAGGTTACGGCCACCGCCGGGTCCAATGTGGCCTGAGCTGACAAGCGTTTTGACGGTTGGACACGACTCTGTGATTGCATCCGCGCACTCTGTTTGGTTCTGATCGATGTGTACGATTATTTCGTTTGGAGTTGGATCGCAACTTCGGATCGAGTTCAAGGTGCTCAAAGTCTGAGCGGTCCGCTTGTGGGCTGTAACAATCGCCGTTATCGGTACGGTGTTCGCACTCATCCCAAGGAACTGACCGCGGATCGCAGGACCCTGGTTTCCGGCAAGTGGCTTCGCAAAATTTCGGCTATTACTCTGGCGCCGCTGTTATTCGGATGAAAGCCATCGCGATAGAACAACTCGGAATACCTGTCCAGCGAAGTAACTTCCGCACCCCAATCCAGGAAGTTAACGTCGAATCTAGTTGCCAGCTCGCGAAGGCTTTTAGTAACGATTGCAAAGTAATCTGACGAACCAGGAAACATCTTTTCATCCACGGGTAATAGACCAAGCACGAGGATCTGCTTAGCTGAGCCGCGCAATTGCGACAACAACTCCCCATATCGATCGACGAACGCATCTAATTCAACCAGTGGCTGTCCCGATCGTTCTGCAAGAAATTTTCGACGCGCAACTTGTTTCGCTCGATCGACCGACTGTTGTTTTGCCTGACGCCACCAGGTGGAACTGAAATAGCACCGCGGGTCCATCCCTGAATAACTGCGCCATGACTGCGGCACCCAAAAAGGCCAACGTCCATCTCGCACCATAGCCGGACGGATAATGCTTTCGAGACTTCCTCTAAAAATCACTACCCACTCAGGTTGAAGATTTTTCACCAAAGGTATCCAAGCAAAGTCGTCCTCGATCGTTCGTCCTTCACACGCAAGATTCCAAATCCATAATGAAGGATCGGCCGGAGGCTCAGTATCCAGGAAACCGGCAACATTAAAATTTACAAAACGATCAAAGGCGCGGGTGTCTACGTCCCTCAATCTCAGGTGATGAACTGCGGGAAAATCTTCAGCCGCTCGCAACGTCTTAACCAATTCAGTCACGTGACTCATGCGTTGAGATCCAATGCCCTCAGTAAGACTATCGCCGAGGAAAACCCAATTGTGGGGAATCGTGTCTGTTCTCATTCTCAATCTAACCACGTCGAATTGGAACGGTGAGCGAAGCGACCGATTGACCTCACCCTCAACCGAACAATCGAATCACTGTGGTTCGGCGAGGTCAATCGGTCGCTTCGCTCACCGTTCCAATTCAGACTAACCGCGCGACGACAGCCTGGTGGTCTCTCCAAAAGGGATACCACGATCTATCGCGGCCGATCAGCCGGCGCACCGGTTCAAGCAAATGAACACGCCACCATGCGGTCAATCCAGGACTCGATGGATGTTCACATCTCTTCCACGCGATCACCTGAAATCCATGATCTTCCAACACTCTTCGAAGCCCAGCTGCGGAAAATATCGAGACGTGACCACACCACTTAAGGTACGACCATTGTGGACCCGCCATGCGTGCGGGCAGTGAAGTCGAATCACCGGTCAGTATCAGCAAGACACCACCGGGTTTCAGCTTTGTTTTTAGTGCTTCCAGAAAGGCGTGTGGCTCCGCAACATGTTCAATGACGTCAAGTGCTGACAACAAATCAACTCTGCATCCGTTTGGAAGATCCCCCAGCGTGCCACAGAACACCTTTAAATTTTTCTTTCGGGCCAATTCGACCCCCGCACTGCTCGGTTCAAGACCCTGTTTCGACCAGCGCGTCGACATACTCGCTAAAAACAACCCGTCACCACAACCAACATCCAACACCTCATTCCCTAATGCATGCTCTTCAATAAGCCGTTCCAGCCACCGGTAGAACTCCTTGTACCGTTGCTCGTCGGGTGGCGTTTCAAAGTAATCGTTCACCAGGTTTTGGTAGGCTCGAGTAAGTACAGCGTCGTCACTCCTCAGGTCCTGTGCCCACAGGCAGCCACATTGAGAGCATTGATCTAATCGCAGCTCACGTAACTCACGGCGCAGATCAGAACTTAAGAAGGGTTCATCCAGACTCTCTGTCGAAGTCGCGAAGAATTGCCTCATCGCTCCACTGCAAATTCGACACTTCATTCTTTTGAGATCCTAAATAAACGCGGATTGAAAATTCGCGGCCAACGTCTTCAAATCAAATTCGGACAACAAAGCACGCTTTACATCTTCATGATTATGCGAATCGTTGAATTTGCCTTCGGCCCACTGCGTGACGAACTCGTCTAGCTTGTTGTCGTCGATAGTTGCGAGGCGCGGATTAAGATCGTATCGCTCTGCAATACGAAAGACTGCTGATTCGCGTGGCGCGTGCACCAGCATCGTTTTTCCCGATGCGAGGTATTCCGGTAACTTCGTTGGCAGTGAATACAACGAAATCCGAGTCGCTTTTCGGGAAAAAGCCAGCGGCAGATATAGAAGATCAGTATTCCTCATTGCCTCAAGACACTCTGAATGCGATCGTCTGCCGGGCATTCGAACTACGTCCAACCTGGATAACGGTCTTGCGTATTCGTCTGCAACGTCGCCGAGTATCGTTAACTCTGGTGTCGAATTCGTACGACGGCTACATCGTTGCAACGCTTCCGCGAACGCGAACACGGCATCAAATCGAAAAACGTTGATGTCACCCGCCAGCAGAATCTTCCTTGGCTGCGAGACGATCTTGCCATTTGTTGAGACCGACTCGTAGTCAATGCCGTTGTGAGCGATCTGCCAGGTTCCCCCGAAAGAATCTTCATAGTGCGCCGCCATTTCGCGCGATACAGCGAAGCGCTTATTTGCCCGGCTGATTGCTTCTGACAGTAGTCGCCGGCGACGATTCGAATACGGCAAATCGTACGACTCGTGATGACCTTGCCAATCATCCATGACAAACAGAATCAGGTTCAGCTCACTCTGTTGTCGATGAATCCGTAGGGCGGCCGATAGAATCCATGGACTCACTGGGATTACCAGGAGGTTCTTGATCGAATTCGCCCCTATGAAACCCGAGAGCTGTTCTGCGGTACGTTTTGATGCGATGAGCTGGCGAGTTTTTAGAGCCGGATAAAAAGCAAGAGACAACCGGGACGGCAGCCATTTTGGTCGCGATGGTGATGGTAGCTCTACCGTCTTCCCGAGTGGTTTAGAAGGACTGTTATGAACCGGATGTGCGCTCCAAAGCGTGGCAGTCTGAAAACCGCTAAAGAGATTGTATAGGGTTTCGCCAAAACCACTGGGGAATCCGATTGGATAATCCGCTAAGACCAGTGTTGGCGAGGGCATCGTGTGTCCGATGAACTTTAGTTTGTCGTGGTCATCCAGAGCAGGCCACAGATGATCACAGATTTCATAGCGCAGCAGAGCCGCAACCGAAAGCCATCTGATGACTGCCGCAATGAATTTGAACTATGGACCTAGCGGCAAGGTTTTCTCTGTGCACAGAGAAGATCCGTCTAGTCGCGTAACTATTGGTTCAAATTCGCAACTTCTTGCGAAGAAAACAAGAAGTAGTCGGTTTGTTACACAGATCACATAAGCGGACTTCACGGCGTACGAAAAGCTGATCTGTGAAATTGGCGGTCATCTGTGGCTTTCGGTCTTGAGTTGGGACATGTTCTCGGGATGCCAAAAGACACATGACATCAAACCACGCAATCGACCCACCCAGGCATTTGGTAGATCCGATCGAAGAACACCACGACGTAATGCCGCCAGCTCACTCAATCCCTGTACAAATGCCCAGAGCGCAACATGGGCGATGGCCTTAACCCGGCCCTTTGCCATTGAGACGCTAAGAATCGCAAATCGCGAGCGCATTGAAAGGTACTGGTGCTGACCCAACCTTTCCCTTGCCGCTTTGGATTGATGATGAATGCAGGTTGCTGTTGGTACGTAATAAACTTTCCACGTTCTACTCAACCTGTAACCTAAATCCAAATCCTCACCGGGAGAACTGCCTTTAAAAAATGACGCAAACCCGCCGACGGATTGGAAAGCCGCGCGGCGAATTGCACTTGCACCTCCACCGACCCACTCGCAAGCGATCGGCTCTGTTGCATCACTGGGAAATCCATTTGGCAGCGCCGCGCCTACTAACAGTCCGGGTTTGAGTCCTCTGCTCTTTCCATGTAACAGGATTCGATAGACTCGCCAAAAAGGAGTCGGCGCAGCCATAGGTTGGTTGATGAGGTTACCCATAGTGGCGCCAACCTTCGAGTCCTTCCATATTGGCTTGAAGAGTTCTTCGGCCCAACATGAATCAACTTCCACGTCATCGTCAATCAGTAGCAGATTGTCGTAAGTAGCTTGTTCAATCGCAAAGTTTCTTTGGGCCGCACAGTTTCGTTCCGGGTACGAGTAATACCGAACGTTCATTCCCGCTGCTTTCCAGCGTTCATCGCCAGCTACCAACTTCGTTTCGTCATCATCACCACAATGGACCACAACAACTTCACTTACCGAGGCCGTCTGTTTTGTCAGGCTCGCAAGACAACGAACAAGCGACGCAGGTCTTCCAAGCGTTGCGATGATTGCTGAGATTCGATGGGAGTCTGACAAACGTGCTTAGTTTCTTCGCATCCAGAAACTCGACGCCATTGTTATTGCGGAAGCTTCCGGGTAAAGCG
>DASYPT010000031.1:0-43772 GCA_036006355.1 Pyrinomonadaceae bacterium
ACATCGCGAGGCGGGTTTTCCGTTTGTCCAACGAACTCTAGTTGTGAATCGTGAATCGTGAATCGTAAATCGTAAGCAACGGATTGAACACCGATTGGATCAACGATAGATTCGCGTCAAACGATTTACGATTCACTATTCACGATTCACAACTAAAGTTCGTCGGACATGAAGCGGAGGAACTTCGATGTTTTGTCCAAACTGCGGCAGCGAGAGGGGAGAAGCGCAGCGCTTTTGTCGCTCTTGTGGATTGCGCCTGGACACAATAGATCAAGTTGTTCGGCAAGAGCTCCAGGAATCCAAGATTGAGCCCATTACGAGATCCTGGCTACGAATCATTTTCTTGACTGCCTGGCACTATGGTCTGTTTCTTCTTGCCCTGGGGATGATCATCACGGGCGTTGCAAAGAAGATTGTTAATGAACAGCTCATTGCGGACATTGGGACGCTTATCTCAGTTCTTGGCGTCGGTCTGCTGGTTTCAAGAGGAATCCTATTACTGAAAGACGCGGCCCACTCGGGTTCGCCGGAATCGCCGAAAGCCGAGACAACTACTGAGCTAACGCCCCGGCAACTTGAAGCGAAGGAACAACCCAGCGTTACCGAATTCACGACACATCACTTGGATCCTGTGTATGCGGAACGTAAAGATCCAGAAGCTTCCCGGAGTCGTTCTTAAGTGGTCAATAGGACGAATAGGTCCTATAGGTCCTATAACAGTCGTAGAAGTCAATTTGGCATCGCAGTCATTGAAGAACCAATTCGGCCGAGAGGAGCTGCCATCAAGATGCTACAGGCAGGAGATACAGCTGAAGCTGCGTTTATTACCACCGATCGCGACATGGCAAGCTCGCTATCTGTTTCTGAGGAGGATTCCTTTCCGGACGTATTCGCAACCTCGAGAATGATTGCCCTCATGGAGTTGGCTGGTGCGCCCATCAAACGATTTACGATTCACTATTAACGATTCACTATTAACGATGTGGCGTTGTCTTAAATGCGGAGAAGAAGTCGAAGATCACTTTGACTTGTGTTGGAACTGTCAGGCGAACCGGCGCGGACTTAGGCAGTTCAAACCGATCGTCGAGGACGATCCGGATGATGAACGCGTCAAAGCCAGAGTTAATAAAAAGCACAAACCAATGAATTGCGTTCGTTGTTCCACAATACTTACCTACGCAGGTTCGCGTCGCCTGCAACAAGGCCCAGGGTTCGGAGGCTTTGGTGAACTGGGAGATTCAGTAGAGATGTATGTTTGTGGCGAATGTAGCCACGTTGAATTCTTTGCTTTTGGCGAGTGAGACACTTTCGCAATGGACGACAAGCGAGTTCTACTTAAACACTTTCTCGCCGCACTTGCTTATCGAACTCAGAAGGCAGTGCGCGATGCACCTCCGGAGTTTGGTTCGTTCAAGCCGCCTGCTGATGTGCGGACTCCCAAAGAACTCGTCCGGCACATGACCAGTGTGCTTGGTTACTCGCGGACTTATTTTATCGGCGGTTCGTATTGGCCTGAGGCTCTAAGTTCACTGGAAGAGGAAGTCTCACGCTTTCATCTCATGTTGGAGGACCTTGGGCAGCATCTCGCAAATGGAACGCCACTGCTTGGGGAAATGACCGAAGAACAGTTATTACAAGGTCCCTTTGCTGATGCGATGACTCACGCTGGTCAATTGGCAATGCTCCGGCGCTTCGCTGGATCGCCTGTCGCACCCGAGAACTTCATCGTTGCCGATATCAAACACAGTCGACTTGGCTCTGACCAACCTAAACCTGCGGCGCCCGACGAGGTCTGGCCTGAAGCGCCAGCCGATTGGGTTCCACCTTCGCAATCGTAATGCGAACAAGAACAGCTCACCGAGTCATTGGCATTATTCTTCTGATTCCATTTGTCGGCTGGGCCATCACTGCACTTGTCTTCTTCATCAAGCCTGGTTACACAAGTGCGTATGAAGTTCTAACACCGAAGTTCTATCCAATTAACAACCAGGTGCTCATCAGCGAGAATCCAAACTGGCTGGAAGTCCGATACCTGCGAACCATTCTCGGAGACCACCTGCTGGTCAGAACAGACTCTGGTTGGATGAATTTGAATCCTAACGACAAACGACCACGCTCGGCTGCGACTGACGACGAAACCCGAAGGCTTGTGCAGGATGCGTTTTCCATGAATCCTAAACGCTATGGTCAAATCGTGTCAGTTAATGGCAACACAGTTACGACCGACACCGGTGTCGTCGTTACGATTGACTGGGACCGAATGAGTTTGCAACAAACTGGCAGTGACACGAAATGGATCGACAGCCTCTATCGGATACACTATTTACAATGGACCGGCGTCAGAAGTATCGATCGCGTAGTTGGCCTGACGGGGATTGCACTCATTTTGATTCTTACTGCGCTCGGTGCATCTTTGGCATTTAGACGATAACTTTGGAGTGCGACGGCCTGCCGTCGCTTTGTCACAGCGAGACGTACCAAGCTGCATTAGTGTTGGCGACCCACGCAGGCGACGACGCCTGCGGTCCAAGCACGTAGAACGGAGATGGCATGTCGTTTTTACTTTTGCGAGGCTTTATTGCTGCCATTGTTTTGACGGGTGTTCTGATGAACAGTCTTCCACAACAGGCCCAAAAACAGTCTATCGCTCCGCGAGCAACCAGATCAGTCGTCCGCGCTCAGCACGGCATGGTTGCTTCCAGTCAACCGCTCGCTTCCCAAATCGGACTGGATGTTCTCAAACGAGGTGGCAATGCGGTTGATGCGGCAATCGCTATGGCTGCAATGCTCAATGTCACTGAGCCGATGATGACCGGTATTGGCGGCGATATGTTTGCTCTTGTGTATTGGGCAAAGACGAAAGAGTTGAAAGGCTTGAACGCGAGTGGTCGAGCTCCGCGCGCATTAAGTTTGGACTACTTCGCGAAGAACAACGCCAAGACAATGCCACAAACCGGAATGGGAAGTATTACGGTTCCCGGTGCCTTTGACGGTTGGGTAACTCTTCGCGACAAATACGGAACGATAGGTTTATCGGAGTTGCTCGCTCCAGCAATTGACTATGCGGAACACGGCTTTCCAGTGATGGAGAAAACTGCCGAAGACTGGGACGCAGAAGTTCGGAAGCTAAGTCGTACGCCAGCCGCAGCCGCAAACTACCTGCTTGATGGAAGAGCCCCTCGTCCCGGAGAAATATTCCGGCAGCCCAATCTCGCACGCACGCTCCGTACGCTCGCTGAGGGAGGCCGCGATGCTTTCTACAAAGGTCCAATTGCGAGAGCCATCGTCGATTACATGAAAGCGAATGGCGGCTTTATCACTATGGAAGATTTGGCTGCCACAAAAGCCGATTGGGTCGAACCAATTTCAACCAACTATCGGGGCTATCAGGTTTATGAACTTCCTCCGAACGGGCAGGGAATTACCGCGCTGATCGCCTTGAACATTTTGGAAGGATTTGATTTGGCTGCGATGCGCTCGGAACCAGCGCAGTATTACCACACACTGATCGAGACGACGAAGCTCGCGTTCGCAGATCGGAATCGGTATATCGCTGATCCAACAGTTGTCAAAGTTCCGGTTGTCGAGTTGTTATCGAAGGAGTATGCAGCGAAACGTCGTGCCCTGATTGATCCGCACAAAGCGCTAGACTCTCCGCCCGCGGGTGAAGTGAACATGGGCAGTGATACGACATATTTCACTGTTGTTGATAAGGATGGAAATGCGGTTTCATTCATCAATAGTCTTTTCGATGCGTTTGGTTCTGGAATTGTGGCTGGTGATACGGGAATCATTTTCCAGAACCGAGGCAGCGCCTTTTCGTTGGACCCTAAACATCCCAACGCGCTTGCTCCCGGCAAACGTCCTTTCCATACTCTGATTCCAGCAATGGTTTTCAAGCAGAACCAACTCTACATGTCCTTTGGCGTAATGGGCGGCGCCATACAAGCACAGGGACATGTTCAAGTGCTCGTCAATCTGATCGATTTGAAGATGAGTTTGCAGCAGGCGATTGACGCTCCTCGTTATCGGTTCGTGACGGGTCGAGATGTTTTGATGGAAGATGAACTTGGATCGTCACTGATTGACCAGTTATTAAAACTAGGTCACGTCAGAGCAAAGCCACCCGGAGTTCTACGGTCGTCGATGGGTGGTGGGCAGGCAATCATGATCGATCCAGTGACTAAGACTTTGATGGGAGCGTCTGATCCTCGCAAGGACGGAATGGCACTGGGTTATTGACATGGAAAATCGAGGAGAACTTGAACAGCTACAAGCGGAGATTCGCTCGATCGCCGAGCAGGCGCAAAACGAATTTGGAACTCTGCGCGCCGACCAGCTGAATTGGAAACCCGCACCAGGAAGTTGGAGCGTCGCACAATGTTTTGACCACTTGATAACTTCCAACAAAGGTTACTTTCCCATAGTGGAATCTGTCGTAGCCGGACAGAAGAAGACAAGATTCCTTGAGCGGGTTCCGATTTTGCCAACGATTTGGAGTAAGGCGCTGATCAGCTCATTGAATCCGCAGACCGGCAGGAATATGAAGGCGCCGGCCGCCTTCCAGCCTTCATCTAGTGATTTGCCGGATTCAATCATCCAGGACTTCGTTTCAAATCAGGGTCGTGTAGTCGATGCGATTGCCTCGGTGAAAGACCTGAACATTGATCAAACCGTTATCACGTCGCCCGCCGCCAGTTTCGTCACGTATAGTTTGCTTGATGCTTTTCGAATCGTTGTTGTTCATGAACAACGACACTTTCAACAAGCCATGCGCGTGAAGACCAACGCGAACTTTCCAAACTAATCGTCGTGCACAGCATTAGAAGCATCTCTGCTGAAGATGGAACAGCGCTGCTTCCTGACTTAGTTGAACTACTCCGCGACTCTGTGGAGAACGGCGCATCAGTTGGATTTCTTCTGCCTTTCTCGCGCTCGAGCAATACAGCCTACTGGGAGCAAACGCTCAAAGACATTGAAATCGGAAATCGAACTCTTCTTGTCGCGGAAAAAGATGGTCGCGTTGTGGGTTCGGTTCAACTCGAGCTTGCAACTAAACCCAATGCGCTTCATCGAGCGGAAGTGCAGAAGTTGCTGGTTCATTCGGTTCACAGAAAGCAGGGACTGGGTCGGGCGTTGATGAGCGCCGTCGAGGAAGTTGCGCAAGATCTCGGGCGAACACTGTTGGTTCTCGATACTCTTCAGGGAGACAACGGTGAAAGACTCTATGCGAAGTGTGGTTATGTTCGCGTCGGAGAAATCCCTGGATACGCAACTCTCTCTGATGGTTCACTTCATGCGACTGTATTGTTCTACAAATTCGTGGATGTGACTTAATTGCCGGGTCAGCTTCCGTGCTTGGATGCAGTCAGTACCACCTCGCGGTAGCGGGTGGGTGCGCAGCCAAAATTGATCTTCAAATCAGCTACGCACCCACCCGCTACCGCGAGGTGGTACTGACTGCATTCTGCAGCGTTGACGGACCACGAGTGAGCAACTATCTTTCGCCCATGGAAATCACAAGAATCAGTACACCAAACGCTCCGAGACCTGCCGGCCATTACTCGCAGGGAATTGTGCACAACGGGCTCGTTTTCGTGTCCGGCCAGTTGTCAATCGATCCCCAGACAAGCGAAAAGAAGCTTGGTTCGATTGAGGAACAGACTGAACAGGCACTGAACAATGTGCACGGAATTCTTAAAGCTGCAGGAAGCGACTGGGGCCGCGTGCTAAAGATGACGCTCTTTGTTGCAGATATCAATCTTTGGGAGGCCGTAAATAAGGTTTACATACGTGTACTTGGCGAGAACCGGCCGGCACGCGCAGTCATTCCCTGCGGTCCACTGCATTACGGCTTTCTAATTGAGATTGAAGCAGTTGCTGCGATAGGTGATTAGTTGGTATTCGAGTTCTGGCCGAGCAGAGCGGAATCCGAAATAGAACGGTGAGCGAAGCGACTGATTGACCTCACATTTTGTGCTCTCATGTTTTGATTGGGCTAGGTCAATCGGTCGCTTCGCTCACCGTTCTAATTCGCCGCATTCTGCAATTTGTTCTATTGCCCGATATTTCGCTTGTAAAGAGAGGCCAATTTCATTAGTGTACGGCCTTCAATGAATTGCTTCGGGCTGATTTTTCGTAGCCTTCAAACCGACCAACAAAAGTCACGAAAGGCAGATAACCCCTGAAAACAATTATGAGTTCCCCTCGTCAGGCTGAACCGAACCCCCTTGCTACCCCGATTAATCCCGGAGGACCTGCCGATGGCGGGAGACTGATCGTTCTGACTGCGCCGCTTACAGAAACAATTGATCACGCAGGTTACTTCATTCAAATGGCGATGGCATCGCTGCCGATTTGGATGGAGGGAGTCATGAATCGAAAGTATCCGAAGTGGCGCGAGGTTGAGCACAATGAAGACGGTTCAGCGCGGTTCATGCCCGCCGGCGTTCGTCTGGTAGAGAAGTCTTTATCGAGGGAATACAGAAGTGACGACCTGGTTGCTTGCTTTCCTGATGACCTCGACAAGTTTATTGGACCGCGAACCCGCGTCGTTGCAGTTTCAACACACAACCCACTCGGGGTCACCTTTGCGGCTGGTGTCTACACTTCCATCTTCGGTTCGTCGAAATTGCCGATCAACTCTTACTACGCTCGGCAAATGTTTGCCAAAATCAAATCGAATCCATTCAGGGAAAACTTCAAGGTTATTGTGGGTGGTTCAGGTGGTTGGCAAATCATTCAGACCGATACATACGATGAGTTGGGCGTCGATTGCGTCGTGGAGGGAAGAAGTGAATCCCAAGACACACTCGCGCTTTTCAGGAAGGCGATTGAAGGTCTCGAGATCCCTCGCACCGTCGATGTAAAGCATCCGTTGGATCGTGAGGGAATTTTGTTTCCCGACACGCGAACTACCTTTGGCGTCGTCGAAATGACGACTGGTTGTGGACGACGCTGCAAGTTCTGCGTCCCGGATCTGAATCCTCAAATTGACTTGCCAAAAGACAAGATCATGGAGGCGGTGCGTGCCAATGTCCGTCACGGAAACAAACAGATCTCCTTGGCCACCGAAGACATGTTCATTTGGGGTCAGGTGCACACTGACACTCCTTTTTATTTTCCAAACCGAGAAGCGCTGGTCGATTTGTACTCTGATATCGTGAACACGCCGGGAGTGGAGCAACACGTATTGAGTCACAGCACGATCGCACCTGCCGTTGTTGATCCTTTGCTTATCAAGCAACTGTCGGACGTTCTATTACCAAAGAGCCCTATTCATTTTCCGTATTTGAGCAATCACCCGGAGAAGAAAGCACTGGCGCCGCTGATTGGATTGGAGACGGGCTCGGTGCGAATGGCCAAGCAAATAATGTCGAGCAAGGGCGTGCCGTTTGCGATTGACGATTGGCCGAGTGTTGTTCTAGAGGGGCTGCGAGTTCTAAATGAAAACAATTGGTTCCCGGCGATGACATTGATAGTTGGCAATCCCGGCGAGACCGACGAAGACGTTATGGCGACCCTCGATCTCGTTTACGAAATCGAACGGCGTGGCTTATTTGGTTTCTTGATCCCGTCGATCTTTACGCCACTTCATGACACAAGGATGGAAAAAGAAACCGGAGTTACACAAACTCGTCAACTTACTCCTTTACAGTGGCAACTGATGATGAAGTGTTGGAAAATGAACCTGCGACCGGGACAGTACAGTTGGTGGGGACCTTTAGCCTGGCGTGTCGGTTCTTTGGGTATGTGGTTATATAAACTACGCCGGCTCAACGGGCCGCATTTCACCTGGCCGTTGCTTATGTTCTCGGGAGCTATTTCGGAAAAGAACCTTCAGCGGATGGGTAAGATTTATCAAGGAAAGCCCGTAAAGGTTAAGACGCGGAAGGAACTAATCGCATCTCTAAAGCCAAAGGATTGGCAGTATTTGAGAGCGGATAACGGTGACCTGCCGATTGATTACGTACCACAGGTACAATCGCGCGCTATGGTTGCGGAAATTGCGTAAGACAACGTCCATCAGCAGTGACCGCTTCTAAGTTGCCATACCGCAATCGTCATTCAGTAGTAAAGAAGGTGAGATATGAATCGCTATTTGCTTCGCTCACTAGTCGCTCTTTCGACTTTCCTTCTCAGTATCGCTGTTAACGCAGTAATACATCCATTTGGATCGCACCGGTGGGAACACCGTTATTCGAGATTTGAATATCGCGAACGTCGTTGTAGTAGGACTTTCTCATATCCCAGGCCGGCGTTGTCGATAGACGCTGTAGCGACAGATCCCGTTAAGCTCGTGTATTCGCAGAATCAGCCACAGGCCTATTCAAGTCCGAGGCAGGTCACTTTTCTTTTGGATAACCAGACCGCGACACCTGTTAAAGCCGTTGTTGTGCAGTACAGTTGGCGTTGGCCAGAAAAGGACAGCTGGGAAATTGAAACTGTCCGCGTTTCTCCTGTGTCTTCAAACGGTGAGGATCAACAAACTCTAACGCTCGATTGTGGGGACCAAACCTTGTGGATTTGGATTTCAAGCGTTGAGTTCAAGGACGGATCGCGTTGGGTCAATCCCCGGCGGTCAAACGAACAAAATTTTTGATTTTGAGTTTGTAGGGTCGCAAAGCATTCTCGGGGCTTTGTCCTGCGGAGTCGTCTCTCATTCATACTTGAAGCAATCTGTGCCGAACTCGAATTTGCTTCGGTTGGTTACTGTATTTCGTGTGGCTCGTGGACAGCCCAGCTCGGCACTTCAAAGATGATCCACGCTCATCACACGAATCAACCCAGGAAACAATTGATCCACTCGCTTTTTGTATAGTCCTGGATGCTCGGTGAGTGAGAGCGAGAAATCCTGGGGCTGAACGCTCCCCCGTCAATCCATCAATTCTAGTCCGGAGCTCAACAAAATGGAGATCCCTTTAACTCCACTAGATTTCGCGCGCCGCACCCGTAAACTTTATTCCGATCGAGAAGCTGTTGTTGACGAGGACTTGCGACTTACTTACGCGGAGTTTTTCGATCGGTGTGACCGCTGGTCCTCTACTTTGCAATCACTGGGCGTTCGTCAGGGTGATCGTGTCGCTTATATTTCGCCTAACACCCACGCGATGTTGGAGTCGTTCTACGCTGTGCCCCAAATCGGAGCGATCTGTGTTCCAATAAACTATCGCCTGACCGCCAGCGATTTCGTTTACCTCATAAATCACAGCGGAGCCCGAGTTGTTTGTGCCCATTCTACGTTTCTGGACGCACTCGACAGCGTTCGCAACGAACTGTCCGATGTGAAGTCATTCGTAGCACTTGAAGCAGCAAGGGACGGTTGGCTGGATTATGAAACCCTGGTGGCGTCAGCTTCGCCGAATTTCACGCCCGCAAATATCGCAGAGACTGACCTGATCTCAATCAATTACACCAGCGGGACAACCTCACGTCCAAAAGGCGTAATGATTACTCATCGGAACGCTTATATAAATGTGGTAGGAACACTGATTCATCATCCGATGGCCGTAAGTGATCGTTTCCTCTGGACTCTGCCGATGTTTCACGCTAACGGCTGGACCTTCATCTGGATTGTCACCGCAATAGGTGGCACTCATGTTTGTTTGCGAAAGGTGGAAGCTGCCGCAGTTTTTGATCTGGTAAAAACCGAATCCATTTCGATGTTATGTGCTGCACCCACGGTTTTGATCAGCATCGCAAATGCGCCCGATGAAATCAGAAAACATTCGCGACGTGGTGTTCGTGTTGTGACTGCTGGTGCTCCGCCGGCTGCGGCAACAATTGAACGGGTTGAAGAAGAGTTGGGCTGGACTATCACACACGTTTACGGTCTCACAGAAACTTCTCCTTTCATCACTGTTTGCGAACCGCGTCCGGAACACGAACCTCTATCAACTGCCGAGCGGGCGGTAATCAAAGCGTATCAGGGAGTGGAGTTGTTGACTTCCGGTGACCTGCGCGTCATTGACGAGAATGGGAACGAAGTGCCTCGTGATGGAGAGACGCTGGGCGAAATCGTAGTTCGTGGAAATGCGGTGATGAAAGGTTACTACAACGATCCAAAGGCCACAGAAGCTGTTATGGGTGACGGTTGGTTTCACAGCGGTGATGCGGCTGTTGTCCATCCAAGCGGTTACGCCGAGATTCGAGATCGTCTGAAAGATGTAATCATTAGCGGCGGTGAGAACATATCGTCGGTGGAGGTTGAGGGGACATTGCTTCGGCACAAAGCAGTGCAGGAAGTCGCCGTAGTTGGCTTGCCTCATGAACATTGGGGAGAAGCGCCGCATGCGTTCGTAGTGCTTAAGTCTGGACGTTCTGCAACCGAAGCAGAACTTCTGTCCTTTGCTCGAGACAATCTCGCGCACTTCAAAGCACCTCACAGTGTCACGTTTCTGGACGAGTTACCGAAGACAGCAACGGGCAAAATTCAAAAGTATGTACTTCGAGGCAGGCCAGCGATAGCAAGACAATGACGAACTCGAAGAGTACAGATTCTCCGGCAAAGCAGGTTGCGACTTTCATCGCGAAGTTTGATCCCGCAATAGCAAAGCTTACGCGAGGTTGCCGTTCAGTCTTGCGAAAGCGTTATCCTTCCGCAATTGAACTGGTCTACGACAATTACAACGCCCTGGCGATTGGTTACAGTCCGACTGAAAGGACATCGGATGTGGTGTTCTCGCTGGCCGTTTATGCTCGGGGTGTGAATTTGTATTTTATGTACGGCCGATCGCTTGAGGATCCCGATCAATTACTTCAGGGTAATGGCAGTCAGGGCGCCTTCATTCGTTTGCAAGGTGTAAATACATTAGACGAACCAAAAGTAAAGCAACTCATTGAACGGGCAGTGAAACGGCAACGTCCTACTTTTGCGATCAATGGACGAGGGCGCACAATCGTCAAGTCGATATCGGTCAAGCAACGGCCGCGTCGCACCAAATGAATGAGGCACAGTGAATGTTTTTGAGAGTGATCATTCTGCCAATGCTTTTGGTGTTCGCGCCGCACCATGTGCTCGGACAGGGCCCGGCAGATGATTCGAACGAACAAAGATGGCCCGACCGAATTGTTCCGCCTGATCCGCCGAAGAAACCGCTTGCTCGAAGAAACGTTTGGGTCTTTGAATATCGATTTACGTCTGACGAGAAGCGGCTGTTAACACCCTCGCCCGGTGAGCAGCAACGTTATGCGTCATTCCTCGGACTTGATGATACCGGCTTGATTCGGCTTTACCCGTGGATCCGGCGTCGCAGCGTCGTTTCGATCGATGAGCTAGTCGATCGACGCTCGCCCGAGTTTAATGCTCACGCGTGTCTTTATTCGTTCTCAAAGGAACGACACGGTAATGCACTTAATGGGTTCGTCGATCCTCGTTTGGGTTGGGCGGAATTGAAGCTGGGGGATGGAAAATTCTTTACTGGATTTACTGGCGAGTCACTTGGGGTGCTCGTCGCACTAGGCGATACACCGCTGGAAAATGTGACATCAGTTACCGATGGAGTTACAGGCCTTACCAACATCACTCCGCCGGCCGATTACCTTGAAGCGTCGGCACTGAGTCGACGAAATCGAGCCGGGTTCGAAATGGATCGATTTAAATACGGATCATCCTTGCCAGCCCTGGCAAACACGACGTATGTGCTAAGGTCGACCAGCAATAAGCGCGCGGACTTGCTGGTTGCCTTCCGAGTTGTCAGGGTTGCGCCGGATGGGGATGTGACCATTCTGTGGCGAAAGTTGAAGACATACCCAAAGCCTTCCTGGAAGCGACGAGAAGACTAGCGATCTCTTCCTTCGCTTGATGTCCGACGAACTTTTGTTTGTCGTGCGTTGGGTAACGACCTCTGATTTATTAGCGGACCTTAATTGAACGCACGACAAACTAAAGTTCGTCGGACATCGTTAGGCAAACCACACTTCCCGACTCGTTCATTTCAAGTTTTCATCTTGCTCAAGTTAGCTATCATTTCATCACTGGCGCTTTTGACTGTCGGCTCGGCGATACACTCCTCCGCAGGTCGTTTTGAGAAGTCTTGTCGCGAACATCCGCAACTCGTATCGACCTGTTTCAAGGTGCGAGGTCGGTTGGCCGTTTACAATGGCGCACCGGCTTTGCGCATTTGGAAAATTGGCACGAAACGAATGCTTGGAGTCTCGGACCAACGCTTTGCGATCGCCGGTGTCAGGAACGTTCCCGAAGACGTGCAGACGAAGATAGACCAAAACAAACTTCTCTATGGTGACTTCCTCGTCTGTCCATTTACAGCGCCGCGCGCAAACGAAATGCAGTTAGTCTGCATTGAAAGCGTCACAAACCTTCGAATCAAGGATCGATGAAGTTAATCAGATTGCCAACAGCTTGAGGGTTCTATGTGGGAGAAAGCATTTCACGTGGTTCTAGTGACGTTCCTGGTCGTCTTCAGTGCTGCCGTGCTTGTGCTTTTGATGGTGCCGCTAACGGCATTTATTTTTCCGACTGGCGATCATAATGCTGTTTTTGTTTATTCAGGCGGCCTTAGTGTTCCTGTTTTGAAATTCATTGCGTTTTTGGTCCTGTTTGGCAGCGTGCTAATTGTTTCTCTCGTGGCGCGCAATCGAAGACTGCGCTAAAACGTCGTGCTGGGAGCATACGCGTGCCCGCCTGCTGTGCCTGGCAAAGCGCTCGGTAGGTTACGCAGCAGGCAGGGATGCCTGCGCTCCAAGCAACGATCGTCTTTGATTTTTTCACTGCATCGATACCTCATCCGATGAAAAACTACCTCGTAGACCGTCGGCAGTTCCTGGTGAACCTGACTGGCCTCGCTGCCTGGCCGGGGTTTCGAGACCTTACGTTTTATCAGTCAGACGATCTCCAGAAGAACTTTGATGAAATACGTGCAAACCTACTTCAATTGATTAACGAAGAACGAGACGTGGCAAAACTGGGAAGGCTGGAGATCGAAGAGTTGGCAACAAAGGTTGCGACTCGTCATGCCGAAGACATGGCCAGCGGTGAGTTTGCGAGCCACTGGGGCCGAGATGGATTGAAGCCCTATCAACGTTATTCTTTTGCGGGTGGATATCACGCGACGCAGGAGAATGTTTCCGCTGCTGATAGCACGTGGTCATCTAAGTTCGAGGACTTGAAGCAAGACACTGCTTATCTCCACGTCCGCCTCTATCAGGAAACGCCTCCGAATGATGGCCACCGTAAAGCGATCCTCGGAGCGCAACATACGCATGTTGGATTTGGATTAGCGCTCGATAAGCTTCGTTTGCGCATGGTCGAGCTGTTTGTTTCCAGGCACATAAAATTGGAACCCGTAGCGCAGTCTGCAAAGCCAGGCGCGGAATTCTATTTAGCGGGACATTTACTGAATTCAAGTTATTTGCTTAACGCCATAGAAGTCTTTTACGAATCTCTGCCGACGCCGCCCGAACTCAGTTGGTTGCGTCAGCGAAGATCATACGGATTACCTGACGAATCGAAACTCCTCAAACCAATCCTTCCACCAGGCTACCTTTATCCTGACAAGGTTCCGGGTGTCATCGAAGTTGAGTCAAGCGGCAAATTTCGAGCGCCGGTTAGACTTTTCGAGAACACACCAGGCATATACACGATTGTCTGCTGGGTTAAACGCAACCGGGATGAGAAGGCGTTTCCCGCCACCGAACTCTGCATCCGTGCTGAATAGACGGACCCGGGGCAGTAGCCCGACTGTTAAGGAGGGCTCACATAAGTTGATACAAGCGCCCTTGAAATATGAGCCCTCCTTAACAGTCGGGCTACTGCCCCGGTCATCTGCCAGCCCAACCCCTTTGGCGTGCCGCTTCAAACAAAACAATTCCGGCCGCCACAGAAACATTCAAACTTTCGACTTCGCCATTCATCGGAATAGCCACGACTTTCTGAGCTGACGCCAGTTCGCGCTCGTGAAGTCCGGTTGACTCTGGACCCAGAATCAAGGCCGCAGACATTCGCCAGTCAACTGCTGTGTATGGAGTGTCTCCAGATGCGTCCGTACAAATCGTGGTGATGTTTCTGATGTGACACCAATCGACCACCTCACTGTATTCAGCATCACGCCAGATTGGTAAACGAAAAGCAGATCCCATGGCTCCTCGAAGGGATTTTGGTGAGAAGGGATCAGTCGTGCGTTGAGTTGTGACTACACCTGCCACGCCGGCAGCTTCTGCCGTCCGCAATATGGCGCCGACATTTACCGGATTGTTAATTTGATGAAGTATTACCAACAGCGAGGAAGGACTGATGGCTTCAGTCAATCGCCGGACCGAGCTCTCCGGCCGCTGAGCGAGCACGACGATTCCTTGCGGTGTCTTTGTATACGATATCGACTCAAGAAGCTTTTCACTCACGGAAGCAGTTCGACGAGCAACTGCGGAAACCGCTTCAATGGATTTGGCAGCGACCTCTTTCCGAGCAATCTGCTCGGAATAAATAACCGCCTCAACTATCAATCCTGAGCGCAGCGCTTCCTCTGCGAGGCGCAAACCTTCGACGTAAATTAATTCGTCGACTTTACCGTCGCGAACTGCGCGTGCGTCTCGGAGCAGGGAATTGTCTCGACTCGTTATGTGCATCAGGTGTTACGGCACGGAAACTTCAGCCCAAACGGGCCAATGGTCAGAAACGTTGAGAGGCTTAGCGACGCCCCACTGTTCTATCAAAACATCCTTCGTGAAAATCCAATCTGCATGGAGGCGAATTCCGCCACCTCGCCAGGTTGCCGTTCCCGTTGGAAAGGCGCTCTTGTAACCTTGCGATTCCAGAAACCGGCGCGTCTCTTTACATTTCTTTTCTGAGAGCGTGTTGAAGTCGCCGAGAATGATTGTCGGCAAACTGGTTAACCTTGCCTCTGCCGCGATCGTTTCCAATTGTTCCAGCTGACCATGTGCCGCCGCATGTGGATCAACGTGGGCATTGAAGAGTCGAAGCTTTGTTTGGCCCAGATCAATCGTGGCTCCCATGGCCAGGCGTGGTCGCCAGGGACATTCATGCCAGGGCAAATCGATGCGAATAACTTCGCTCACCGGCAGCTGGCTCAACAACGCGATGCCGGTGTCACCAGTGTCGTGCAGATCGATTGGCTCTTCGAAATCCAACCACCATTGTCTTGTCGCAGGTTTGATTCCGCGAGGAATTCCCGCCGGAACGTGGACCCAGCTCATGTGCAATGCATCAGCAAGTTCGTTGGCCACGTGATGTCTGCCAGATCGGGCTGTGCGTTTATCGGCCTCTTGCAGAGCCAGAATATTTACCTTCGGTAATAGCCGGCCTGATGAAAATGCATTCGCGGCTGCTTTGATATGAGAACTCACGAGTTGGGGTCGATTAGCTGAATTAAGCAGACCTACCTTGCGAAATAGTCCTCCGGAGATCAGGTACCGACCCCGAGCGTAGCGTATGTTGTATGATGCAATTACGAGTTTGGAGGGTGATGCAGCGAGAGGGTCCGGGTTGTTAACGCCTCCGAATTCGAGTTTTTCCGAATCCGAGAGCGGGGGAATTGCGGTGACCATGTTGGCCCTTATATTAACAGGCTGCCTAACGACAGAACCATGACTCGAAGAATAATAGCAATCGTTGACGATATGTTCTTCGCATCGAAGATTCGCGCGACAGCGGAGGCTGTTGGTATCGAGATCGCTTTTCCGAGAACACGAGAGAGTGCGCTGGAAAAGATTGCTCAGATCCAACCGCAGCTTATTGTCGCCGACCTACAGAACGCGCGTTTTGATGTAATTGAGTTTGGTTCCGAGTTAAAAGCTAACACTGAAACGCAGTCAGTTCCGTTGCTAGGTTTCTTCTCGCATGTTGAGGTGGAGTTGCAAAGGAAAGCGATGCACGCTGGATTTGATCGAGTTGTACCGCGTTCGGTATTTGCGAGAGAGCTGGCATCAATCGTGCGCGGAGACTGAGGCCACACAAATCCAGGGGGAAAAGAACACCGCGCAAAGTACAAGTTAGGAAGGGCGGTTTACCCCCGCTTGTACCCGAGCTGATTGATCGGGTGAAAGCGGGGGTAAACCGCCCTTCCTAACTTGTACTTGTTTCAGCGACTTAACCAACCGCTGCTGGCGTGATCACTTCATGAATCGATCTTACTTCACTCACTAATTGTTCATACTGATCTAGCGTCAACGCCTGAGCGCCGTCAGACAAAGCATGCTCCGGTTGATCGTGTACTTCAATGATCAACCCGTCAGCACCCACGGCCACACCCGCGCGTGCCAATGGCGTAACCATAAAATTCTTTCCCGTTCCATGTGACGGATCGACAATAACCGGCAGGTGAGAGATTCGACGAACAGCAGGTATCGCAGCCAGATCGAGTGTATTTCTCGTGTGCTGGGCAAAGGTGCGAATGCCACGCTCGCAAAGCACAACCTGGTAATTACCCTCCGCCATTATGTATTCAGCTGCGAGCAGCCACTCGTCCAGCGTGGCAGATAAGCCGCGCTTCAAAAGCACTGGAAGCTTTGCCTTGCCGGCACGGCGCAATAACGAAAAGTTCTGCATATTGCGTGCACCGATCTGAATAACATCGCCATAGCGCTCCACCAGATCTACACCTGGCTCATCGAGTGCTTCAGTGACAATCTTCAGTCCATAGGCCTCGCGAACATCCGCCAGTATCTTCAGTCCCTCTTCACCAAGACCTTGAAATGCATACGGCGACGTCCGCGGTTTGTAGGCGCCGCCACGGAAGAAGCGCGCTCCGCTGCGTCGTACCGCCTCGGCGATAGCAAACGCCTGCGCACGACTCTCAATGGCACAGGGACCAGCAATGATTGCTAACTCATCCCCACCAATCGTCGCATCGCCTACGCGAACAATCGTCTTTTCCGGTCTGAGATCCAGTGTAATGAGTTTGTATGGCTTGCTAACACGGATTGCTTCCGCAACACCCGCGAGGTTCTCAAAGTGCGAGGGATCCACTGCGCCCTGATTGCCGGTGATGCCAATCGCCGTGCGCGTAGCCCCGGGCATCGGATGGCCTTTAAATCCGAGTTCTTCGATGACGCGCAAGACAGCTTCAACCTGGCTGTCGGTGGCGTCGGCTTTCATTACTATTAGCATGATCCTTTTATACTCTCGGGGTTTCTTGAAAGTCCATCTGGTAGAGGACCTATAGGACTTATAGGAATTATAGGACCTATTGCTAGTCCACTACATCTGGGTCGGAACATTGATGCCGAGGATATCAAGCGCAGTCCTCAGCTGACGACAAATGATTTGCGTTACGACGATCAATACTGCCTGGCGCAACCGATCTTCTTCCTGCTTGATGTGGTACTTCTGATAGAACCGGCTAAATGCCTTCGCAAGAGTGAATGTGTATTTTGCGAGATTCGCCGGCTCGGCCGAAACCTTGCACTGTTGAATCACCTCGTCAAGCCTTTCGGCCAAAAGCACCAGCGACCAAATCTCGGTCCCATCCTCGCCTGCCAGTATCTCTGAGATCTTCTTTTCGTCATCCGAATTCGCCTCAGAGATCAATCTGGCTGCCTGTTCGACTAAGTCGGGCCCCAGCTTTCTAAAGATGGAATTCGTGCGAACTGCCGCGTACTGGCAATAAGGTCCCGTCTCTCCCTCGAACGAAAGGGCCTCCTGAAAATCAAAAGCAATAACCGAGTTCCTCGTGAATTTCAGTAGAAAGTAACGCAGTGCCGCAACCGCAATTTGGTGAGCTGCCGATTGCTTATCGGCTGCAGGTAATTCCGGGTTGCGCTTTTCAACTTCGCTTAGTGCACCAGCCTCCAACTGATTGATGAGATCATCGGCCTTTACTCCCAGACCTTTTCGCCCACTCATTTCGATGTACGGACGGGCGCGATCCTCTTCGGTCAAATCTATTCCCAGCGCATCGCAGGCTGCGGGAGACAACGCAACCATCTCATAACTGAAGTGGACGCTGGCATCTTGCCCAACTTCCGGGACTACGGCAGCGACACCCTGGGCCACGATCTCCTGAGGATAAGACTGTCTTGAATCTATGACGTTGTAAACAGTTTCGCCGCCACCAAAGTGAGGACGCTCGAGCTGTTCTTCAGCGTTACTCTCAGTGGTTGTAACCCAAAGTGGATGACCATCAGCGTAGTTGCGGAAGATTCGATAATGAAAGTCGAGACCAAGCTTACCCAACTTCCAGAGTTGATACGCGATGTCTTTGCCGGTGTATGTGACGGTTCCATTCGAACGCACGATGATCTTGTCAGACTCATGTTCGTCCGTCCCTGTGTGTGACTCGAACGGCATTACCCAACATCCAGCATGCCGCCCCTCTGTTTCAAACCTGATCACTCCAGCTTTCTTCATCAGGGAGAATGCCCGGTCCCAAAAATGAAGATGAAGAATGTCCGACTCGCGCGCGAGCAAATCGTAGCGAATGTCGAGACGCTCCATCGTGTCGATGATGCATTCAACATTACGGGTCGCAACGTAATCAGCCAGCTCGGCAATTTCATTGTTGCCTTCTTCGAGAGCATGCAGAACTTCAGTGCGAAACTTTGTGCGATCAGGATTTGGTGCGCCGTTTGGATCGCCATCGCGATAAAACAATCCGACTTTCGTGTAGAGGTCCCAACAGTAGTAATCGAATTTGTAGTCGGCGGGCAGTTGAGCATCAAGCGCTTTGATTTGATCGAGATCCTTGTGCTCGATTTGCATAAAGCCCACCACAACGTCAGCGACCTGGACACCTGTGTTGTCTATGTAGTTCTGGACCTCGACCTGATCGCCGGCGGCTTTGAGGATGCGAACAAATGTGTCGCCAAGCACAGCGTTGCGAACATGGCCGATGTGAGCAGCCTTGTTTGGGTTAATGCTCGTGTGCTCCACCATCTTTTTGTGGGCACCGCCGGTGGTTGTTCCGGATGCGCGCTCGGAGAACAGGCGAAGCAGTTTGGCTCGATCAAGAAAGGCATTGATGTAACCTGGACCTGCGATCTCAACGCGGTCAACTTCAGGTAACTCTTCAAGCCTCAGCTTGAGTTTTTCGGCAACTGTCCGAGGTGCAACCTTGTCACCGGTCGCTTGTTTGATTAGCTTCGCGAGCTCAAACGCCACTGGAAACGCAACGTCTCCGAGTTCCGGCTTGGGCGGTGTTTCAGCGTTAGGTTCGTCGAGTGTGACACCGAACAGTTCTGCGGCGCCAACTTGAATCTGTTCCTTGAGTTTCTGTTGGAGGTCGATCAGGTTCATCGCAAAGTGCGAGAGTATAGCAGACAGAAAGGATGAAGGATGAAGGCGGAAGGATGAAAGCATGAGTTCTGTGTATTGGACTCAAAGAACCGAGCAATGAACCAAGCACCGGGTACGGAACTCATGCTTTCATCCTTCCGCCTTCATCCTTCATCCTTCATCTTTCCCTGCGTTTCGGTTCTGACTTGCCACCTGCTACCATTCTTCATCTCCATGCAGTCGGTAGTCGCTCAACAAATACCTGCTGAACTACGCCAACGCTTTGAGACGGCAAGCTGCGTTCTGGTCTTAACAGGCGCTGGTGTCTCCGCTGAGTCGGGCGTGCCGACATTTCGCGGGGGCGGCGACTCAACCGTTTGGAAAGGGCTACCCTTCGACGCTATTTCATCCGCGACTATCGTGGAACGTAACCTGCCAGCCGTTTGGGAGTGGTTCGATGACAGGCGAGGTGTTCTGCAATATCTCGAACCAAACGCTGCTCACTACACTATTGCGCGATGGCAGGAATGGTTTTCCCAGTTCACTCTGGTCACGCAGAACGTTGATGGGTTGCATGGTATGGCGGGCTCTCGCGAGGTGATTGAACTGCATGGGAGTGTCTGGCGGGCACGATGTATTTCATGCGTGGCGCGTTTCGAAATACTAAGAGACAGCCCACGACCCGATGCCTGTTTTGACTGCGGTGATCGCTTGAGGCCAGACGTAGTGCTCTTCGGTGAGATCTTGCCTGGCGGTGCTTTCGAACTGGCTGCACAACGCGCGTCGGAGTGTGAACTTTGTCTTGTAGTTGGTACGTCAGGGCTTGTTTACCCAGCCGCACGTTTACCTGAGATTGCCAAAGCAAGTGGTGCCTATTTGTGCGAGATAAACCCGGAACGCACTCCATTGTCGGATTTGTGTGACGTAGTGCTAACCGGAAAAGCGGGAGAAGTTTTACCGCAACTGGATCGGTAACCATGAGGACTCTCTATTTCGATTGTTTCGCAGGCGCCAGCGGCGACATGATTCTCGGAGCCGCGGTGGGTGCTGGAGTTGATGCGAATGCGTTACGTGAACAGTTATCGCTGCTGCACATCGAAGGTTTCTCACTCGATTTCGAAACTGTCGACAAATCAGGGCTGAGTGCCACTCTCGCTCGAGTTCACACAGTTCATGAGCATAAACATCGTCACTTATCCGATATCGAAAAGATCATTAACAACTCGCGACTTGGCCCCGGTGTAAAACAGCGCGCCATTGCAGTCTTTACGCGACTCGCAGAAGCGGAAGCGCACGTTCACAACGAACCAATTGAACGGGTGCACTTTCACGAAGTCGGAGCACTCGACGCGATTGTTGATGTTGTTGGCGCTGCAATCTGTTTCGAGTTGCTGAATATTGAGCGCTTTGTTTGTTCACCTTTGCATGTTGGTAGCGGCACTGTAGACATGTCTCATGGTCGGTTTCCCGTACCACCGCCTGCGGTGGCGGAGCTTTTGAAAGGGGTTCCGTATTATTCAACTGACATCAAAGGCGAACTGGTGACACCTACGGGAGCTGCAATCATTACTACTGTCTGCAGCGAGTACGGGCCAATGCCATTGATGAAGGCAGAGCAAACTGGATACGGCGCCGGAGCTCGTGAATATGAGAACTTTCCGAATGCGTTGCGAATGATTGTAGGAGAGACTGCTTCTCCCCGAAACTCCGAAGAACAGTTGTTGATGATTGAGACAAACATCGACGACGCCTCGCCACAGATCATCGGGCATGTTATGGATCGAGCATTTGCCTTAGGTGCGCGTGACTGTTACTTCACGCCGGTGCAGATGAAGAAGAACCGTCCTGGAGTTTTGCTGTCGGTACTTTGTGATCGCGAGCTAAAGGAAGCGTTAATGGAGATGCTCTTTAATGAAACTACCACACTGGGCGTGCGGAGTTATGAAGTAGCTCGACGTGCCCTGGAGCGCCGGATGGTGACGGTGCAAACGGCATATGGTCCCATTGATGTTAAAGTAGGTAACTTGAACGGGCGGGTAGTTAATGTAATGCCGGAGTTTGAGCAATGCCGTGATGCAGCGAGCAGATCAGGAGTTGCGTTGAAGGAAGTTGAGGAGGCCGCTCGGTTGGCGTTGAGAATGTCCGATATGCTTTAGCTTGTCGTGACGTTCCCAACCGAGCCCCAACTTGATCAGAGCTTCGCTTAATAAGTAGGGCTTAGTTGGTTGCGTCACGACAAGCTAAAGCGTATCGGACATAAAAACATGGTAATGAAGTTAGCCGAACAGAAGTCTTCGAAGGCGCGAAGAAAACGATCGCGACCGGATCTCGAAATGATCGCTGAGGGTGTGCGTTTGATACTCGAAGGTATCGGTGAAGATCCGGATCGCGCTGGATTGAAGGAAACACCGCAGAGAGTGGCGGAAATGTATGCTGAACTCACCTCCGGCATGCGGGAGGACCCACAACAACACGTGATTCCGCTGCCCGGAGACAAGCACGACGAAATGGTGATCGTGAAAGACATCAGCATTGCTTCGTTATGCGAGCACCACCTGGCGCCGTTTGTAGGGAAATGTCATATCGCCTACATCCCCAAAGGCGGACGCATCCTCGGCATATCAAAACTTGCTCGATTGGCGGAGACGTTCTCGCGCAGACTTCAACTGCAGGAGCGCCTGACTACGGATATTGCGAACACATTGTTCGAAGGTTTGAAACCGCTCGGTGTCATGGTCGTCATCGAAGCTGAACACACGTGCATGACACTTCGTGGCGTGCGAAAGGCTGATGCGAAGACTGTTACCTCGGCAGTGCTTGGCGGATTCCGTTCTGATCCACGTACTCGCGCGGAAGCGATGGCACTTATCAAAGGTAAAGCATGATGAGACAGAAACGACTAGGCGCAGTTCTTCTATTGCTGGTTTTCGGCAGCACTGCATTGATTGGCCAACAGCGAAGTTCGTCTCAAATCAAGCAATCGACGTTAAAGGGCCACATCAGATTCCTAGCGGACGACATGCTCGAAGGTCGGGGAACTGGCGCACGCGGCGGAGACCTCGCTGCGAAATACATCGCATCTGAACTTGAAGCGTCCGGCCTTAAAGGAGGGGCTGCAGACGGCAGCTTCTTTCAGCCGGTTTCGCTGGTTGGTGTCAAGGCCGAGCCCAAAACTACGCTAATTGTTTCAGACAAAAAGTCGACTGGGATCTTTACGTTTGGCGACGACTTTGTTGCTTTCACAGGAGCGCAAACTGAGAGCGTGAATGTCGATGCGGATTTAGTTTTCGTTGGCTATGGAATCGAAGCACCCGAGCAGCAATGGAACGACTACAAAGGCGACGCGGGTGATTACCGCGGCAAGGTTCTGGTAATGCTGGTAAACGATCCTCCAGCGACAACAGCGGAACCAACTCTCTTTGGCGGCAAGGCTCTCACCTACTACGGACGTTGGACGTACAAATACGAAGAGGCTGCCAGACGAGGAGCAGTGGGAGCAATCCTTTTACATACGGACCAGTCTGCCGGATATCCGTGGAGCGTTGTCAGAACCTCAAACGGATCGTGGCGTTTCGACATCGCGCGAACACCGCAAGACACGACGCCATTTCTAAAGTTTCGCTCATGGATGACCGATGCCGCGGCTCAACGTCTAATGAAAATGGCCGGTCAGGATCTGGATGCACTGCGTACACAGGCTGCAACGCGCGATTTCAAACCGGTGGCGCTTGGGTTGAAAGCAAAACTGAGTTTAACGAGCGAGGTGAAACGGGTGGCCGCGCCAAATGTTATTGGCCTGCTCGAAGGCAGGGATCCAAAGTTGAAAAGCGAGTACGTAGTTTACTCCGCACACTGGGATCATCTAGGGGTTGGCGCACCCGACAAAAATGGCGACACAATCTATAACGGCGCTTTGGACAACGCGTCGGGTGTTGCCTGCGTCTTGGCGATCGCCGATGTGCTTGCGAAATTACCTGTCGCGCAAAGGCCGCGGCGTTCGATCCTCTTTCTGTTTCCAACAGCGGAGGAACAAGGTTTACTAGGCGCGGAGTGGTATTCCAAACATCCTGCGGTTCCACTGGACCGTACTGCGGCAAATGTAAATCTGGATTCGATGAATGTGTTGGGTGTCACAAAGGACTTCATTCCACTGGGCGCCGAACGTTCAAGTCTGAAAGCTGTGGTTGAGGCCGTTGCCCGTGAAAAAGGTTTGCGGGTTTCGCCCGACGCGCGACCTGAACAAGGTTCATTTTATCGTTCCGATCATTTTCCTTTTGCTAAAGTCGGTGTGCCCTCAATCAGTTTGAAGGAGGGCAACGATTATGTCGGCCACACGAAGGAGTGGGGCGAAGAGCAATTTCGGGCTTACAACACTGCTCATTATCACCAGCCATCAGATGAACTACGAGATACGTGGGATTTTCGTGCAATGATTCAGGAAGCCGATATTGCGCTGGCCATTGGGATGAAGATCGCGAATGCCCCGCAGATGCCGAAGTTCAATGAGGGCGATGAGTTTGCGAAACGGCGGTGAGCCCTGGAGATTGAAGATTTCAGATTACCAATTCCGAAATAGGTCCTATAAGTCCAATAGGTCCTGTCGTCCGGATACAGAAGATCAAACATGACTTTCTACGTTACGACACCAATTTACTACGCCAACAGTCTGCCGCATCTCGGTCATCTCTACACGATGATCGTCGCTGACTCAATCGCTCGTTCGAAGCGACAGCAGGGAATCGAAACCTATTTCCTAACCGGCACCGATGAACACGGAATTAACATCGAACGCGCGGCGGAAAAAGCCGGACGCACTCCAAAAGAACAGGCGGATTATGTTGTTCGTTACTTCAAAGAAATGACCGCGGCGTTCGGGCTCGACACTGCCCACGGTGGATACGACGTCTTCATGAGGACCACCGAGCCGTTTCACTACGAAGGAGTCAGCGAGCTCTGGCGCAGGTGCGCGAGCGCCAGGACGCCAAAGGGTAACAATGCGATCTACAAGGGACACTACGAAGGCTGGTTTTGTGCGCCCTGCGCCGAGTACAAGACTGAAGACGAGTACCAGAAACCGGCGAGTCCCGGTGACCCGCCCACTTGTTTAATTCATGACACTCCACTCGATCGTGTTTCAGAGGAGAGTTACTTCTTCCGCTTAAGTGATTACGACGATGCGTTGCTGGAAATGTACTCGCGCCCCGATTTCGTGAGGCCCGAATCGAGACGGAATGAAGTCATCAGTTTTGTTAAAGGCGGTCTCCAGGATCTCTCAATCAGCAGATTGAAGACGTCAGTAAGTTGGGGAGTTCCAGTTCCGGATGACCCGGCACACACAATCTACGTTTGGTTTGATGCGTTGACGAATTACATCACCGCGATCGGCTTTGGGAACGAGGAAAGGGAAAAAGCAGTCGGCTTTGAAAAGTTTTGGCCGGCGCTACATTTAGTAGGTAAAGACATCCTGCGATTTCACGCAGTCTATTGGCCTGCGTTCCTGCTCGCCGCTGGTGTCGAACGTCCACGCGCGATTGTTGCGCACGGAATGTGGCTCGACCCGAACGGCAGAAAGATGTCCAAGACGCTTGGCAATACGGTCGAACTCGACGTGCTCAAGAAACATTTCGCTACCGACTCTATCAGGTACTTTTGCCTGCGCGAGATGGTGTTTGGTCAGGATGGACGCTTTGGTTACGAAGCTCTGATCGATCGATCAAACAGCGATCTCGCGAGCGGTCTGGGAAATCTTTCGAGTCGCACATTGACAATGATTGCTCGTTATTGCGATGGCAAGATACCCTCCCGACAAATACCAGAAGAGAAGCTACTGCCGGCGAAAAGAACTGGGATCGATACTGATGAAACGACTGTGGCAGGATACGTGGAGCTCGCGCGCGATCAGTATCTTCAGAGCTTTGAAAGTCTGGCTTTCAGCAAAGCTTTGGAGGTGGCGTGGTCAATCGTTGCTCGTCTCGATAAGGTCATAACCGACGCGAAGCCCTGGGAACTGGCTAAACATGACAACCTTAAAGAAGTGTTGGGAGCGGTGCTATATCGAGCGGCTGAAGCATTGCGCTGGTTGAGTGTTCTGCTGTATCCGGTGATGCCGACTGCGACAAACGAGATTTGGACGCAACTTGGGTTGAGCGGTTCACCGGGCAACATTACTCCGGCAACATTGAAATGGGGTGGACTTGAAGAGGGAAATGCTATTGGAGAAGTAAAAGCGATTTTCCCACGTTTGGACAAAGATAGAATCATGGAAGAAATAAAGAGCCAGGCAACAACACCGGGAGATACTGCCGTCACGGCAACGGCACCGGACGCAACATCTCATCATGCGACCCAGGCTGACGCTGTTGGAGTGACTAGTTTTATCGAAATTGATGATTTCGCAAAAGTTGATCTGCGAGTGGGTCAGGTCGTATCAGCTGAACGAATTCCAAAAGCCGACAAACTTCTATTGATGAAGATCGACATCGGAGAAGAACAACCACGACAGGTGCTGGCTGGGATTGCGCAATACTACGAACCTGAGAAGTTGATTAATCGCAAGGTTGTTGTTGTAGCAAACCTCAAACCAAGAAAGCTCCGGGGATTAGAATCTCAGGGTATGGTCGTGGCAGCTTCTTACGGTGAAGAAGGGCAACCAGTGATCGCGACATTTACCGAAGACGTTCCGAACGGCGCCAGGTTGAAGTAAACCGTTTGAATGTTTATCGACTCACACGCACATCTCGATGGCCCGGAGTTTGATCGCGATCGGGAACAAGTTATCGATCGAGCTCGGGATGCGGAAGTGGATCTCGTGCTCAATGTAGGCACGGGCGATCCTCACAGTGAAAGTTTCGAACGAGCAATCGATTTTGGAAAGAAGTACGACCACATCTACACCGCGATCGGGACGCACCCTCACGATGCACGCCACTATGATGATCTCGCCGAACAGAAGACAAAGCATCTGATTAGTGCGAACTCCAGGATCATTGCCTGGGGAGAAATTGGGCTGGATTTTCATTACGACAACTCTCCACGCGATGTCCAGATAGAGGTATTTCGCAGACAATTACGATGTGCCCTGGAGTTAGAACTGCCGGTCATTATTCACACGCGCGAAGCGGAGCCTGAAACGATTGACGTCCTCAAAAGCGAATACTCGGGTGCGAAACGACGAGGCATCTTTCATTGTTTCAGCGGTAGTCTTGAACTCGCGAAGAGTGCGCTGGATCTGGGTTTCCTAATTTCTTTTTCCGGCATTCTGACGTTTAAGAAAGCGGACGACCTTCGGGCAGTCGCTGCGTATGTGCCATTAGACCGGATCTTGATCGAAACCGATTGTCCATTTCTTTCGCCCTCACCATATAGAGGCTGGCGCAATGAACCAGCGCATGTTGTGGAAGTTGCGCGAGGACTAAGTGAAGTGCGTGAAATAGCGTTGGAAGATATTGGTCGGATTACAACTGACAACTTTCTTCGGCTGTTTAATCTTGAAGTGGCTCACGGTTGAAAAGATCATCTTGGATACGAACTGCCGAGATTCTCAAAATATCAACGAGTTCTTTGTAAAACCAAGTCTCTTCGTACCAAGAGATAAGTTTCACATGCTGTTGGATTGATGCTATTCTGACCTTACGAGAAGTCATGGCCCAGCAGAATTCATTTGATATCGTTTCTCAGGTAGATCTCGCCGAAGTTAGCAATGCACTAAATCAGACCGTCAAAGAAGTGCGACAACGTTTCGACTTCAAGGGTAGTTCTGCAAATGTCGTCCTTGAAAAGCATGAGCTGGTGTTGACCGCAGAAGACGAAACGAAGCTGCGAAACATGAACGACATTCTCCAGCAAAAACTCGTCCGGCGAAGTGTTCCATTGAAAGCGTTGAGTTATAGCAACGTCGAACCGGCGGTCGGTGGCACGGTTCGACAGCGAGCTAAGATTCAAGAGGGTATTCCGCAGGACAAGGCAAAAGAAGTGGTCAAGTTCATCAAAGACAGCAAGGCTAAAGTCCAAGCTGCGATTCAGGGTGATGTTGTAAGGGTTTCTGGTCGCGACCGCGATACGTTGCAGGATGTCATAACCAAACTTAAGGGCAAGGACTTTGGGATCCACATGCAGTTCACAAACTATCGATCAAACTGAACGGAGTCCCATTAGCTAAATGACTTTGTCGGGTCACACAATTGCGCTGGAAGAAGAAGCGAAGATCTCTGCTCGTCGGATCTTTAGTCTAATTGCCAATGAGCTACAGCAGGTCGAACTGGAATTCGAACGACAAGCTCGATCGAATGTTCAGGTAATCGATTATCTCGGCGAATACCTGCGAGCCTCGGGCGGCAAACGAGTCCGACCGGCTTTGACTATCCTTTCAACCTACGCAGTTGGCGGCGACGGTGCTCGCTACAATTCCATTCGCATGGCGACGGTAATGGAGTTTCTCCACACCGCGACGCTTGTCCACGACGACATCATCGATCACGCTGACACTCGTCGTAATCGTCCTACCGTAAATGCGCTCTACGGAAATGAGACCGCTGTGTTGATGGGCGACTGGCTTTATATGTCAGCGTTCGAAACAAGTCTTGCCGAGCGTTCGCTGCCGATCCTGGATATTCTGACGCGGGTTACGCGCAAGATGACAGAAGGTGAATTGTTACAGCTGACCCTCCTGGGAAGGCCTGAAGTGACTGAAGAACAGTATCTTGACGTGCTGGAAAGAAAGACCGCATATCTGTTTAGTGCAAGTTGTGAAATCGGCGCGATTCTCGGCGGGGCAAACGAGAACCAGCAGAATGCTTTGCGCGAATACGGCGTTAAGTTAGGAACCGCTTTTCAACTGATCGACGATGTTCTTGATTTCACTGCCGACGAAGAAGTACTCGGGAAAGCGGCAGGAGCGGATTTGCTGGGGGGTAAAGTGACCTTGCCTTTGATCTATCTGCTTGAAGCGGATAGATCGATGTATGAGATCGTTCAGCGTGTTTTGCGTAATGGTGAATACGCTCAAACAGACAAACAACAACTCGTGACGGCACTCGACCGAACGGGTTCACTGGAACGCGCACGCGCTCTTGCATGTGATTATGCGCAAGCATCGCGTGACTCACTGGAGTGCTTGCCTGGCTCGGCACACTGCGATTCTCTGCGAGCACTACCAACGTATGTTCTGGAGCGTGATCGATAGGCTCTAATGTCCGATATACTTTAGCTTGTCGTGTGATTACAAACAGGAAAGATGATTGCGTCGAACGGCCCAAGAATCGGATTTCGTATTTGTAATCACACGACAAGCTAAAGCATATCGGACATTTTCGGCCAAAACTATTGTGCAAATGCACATTCACCTCTAAAATCTGCCCCGATGGACCGGCCGAACGAAAACCTCTTATCTCGACTTGAACAGAGCCTCCGGCAGTCGCGCGCGGCGCGAATGCATTTGGCTGCGCGTTTGCGTGAACTGGAAACTGAGGCGGACAACGTCAGGGCCGAACTTGCGGAGATGGACACGCTCGCCAGTCAAACCGAGGCTGCCATTTATCGCTTGCTTACGTCAGTACTCTCATCCGGCAGCCTGTCGCTCGGTCTTCCGTCTGACGCCGAACTCGAAGCTGCGATGCGCCAATCGCAGCCTTCGGCTCCCACTCATCCGTCGCAAACACCAACGCATCCAGCGTACACCGCAGTTGAACGGCGGCAACAAATCCCGACGGTACGCAATAATGTCGAAGTCCTTAGTGACCGTTTTATGGATCGAACGATTCCACAGGCCGTAACGCTCCTGCTTCGTGAAGAGGGCGGCCCACTGCACGTTAATGAAATCTACAATCGGTTACTCGAAGGCGGATTCAAATTCACGGGTCAGAATCCCACCATCAGTGTTGCAGTCTCACTTAATCGCAACACGCGCTTTCGTAAGGTAGCACCAGGCACATTCGATCTGGTGATGCGAGACGCTTCCAAAGCTTCCTGAAAAAAATTCTTTGTGGTGTAGCTCCTATAGGTCGTATAGGTCCTATAATTCTGATTATGCGTGCAATGGTTCTCTCCGCCGGTTACGGCACACGACTCTGGCCACTGACAGAAGACCGCACCAAACCCGCCATTCCAATTCTTGGTAAGCCGCTTGTTGGTTACGTCGCAGAGTATCTAGCCCGGTTTGGAGTCGACGACATCATCGTCAATCTTCATCATCGGCCCGAATCAGTCCGCAAGGCACTTGGGGATGGCAGTCAGTTTGGAGTGAAGCTTCAGTACGTTGAAGAACCAGAAATCCTCGGAACAAGCGGTGCACTGGATAACGCCAAGAGCTTCTTTCTTGAAGACACATTCGTAGTCATCAACGGCAAGATCATCACTGATATCGATCTAACAGCAGCACTCGACACCCATCGCAAATCCGGCGCGATTGCTACTCTGGTGCTTCTGCGGAATATCAAGCGCGAACTCTTTACTGTGGTGCAAACAGACAACGGATTGATCACAGGTTTCGGTGGCATGCCTTCAGACGACTCTCAAGATCCTTTGATGTTCACGGGCATTCAATTCATGGAGCCTGCCATCTTCAGATACATCCCTCAGAATGTCTTTTCCCACTCAACAACCGATGTCTATCCTGCGGCAATGGCAGCGGGCGAAAAGATAGCCGCACACGTGGCAAAAGGACGCTGGTATGAACTTTCGACCTTACGACGCTATGTAGAGATTAGTCTCGAGTTGATGAAAGATGCCGGAAACACAATATCAGTTGGTACAGCCTGCACGATTGACAACGAAGCGGACGTAAGGGACGCGATCTTGTGGGACCGCGTAAAGATCGATGCGGGAGCGCGGGTCAAGCGAGCAGTCCTTGCTGACGGTGTAACCATTACAAGTGGCGAGACGATTCAAAATGCTGTCGTAGTTCCAGCTGCGCTCGTTTCAGGTAAGGTTCCTCCACAAAAGGCGCTGAGAGGCCACGTGGTAGGAGAAAACTTTGTCGTGCCATTAACCCTTTGATACAATCCGGCTACATTATGGCGATGTGATGAAGCGGGACCTGCGGAATGTCCCGCTGCTTTTTAGATTCAACTCCTCTTAGCTGCTGATGAGTTCTGCAAAACAGGTGGTTTCCAACGCGTTTGAATCCTCGGCATCAGAACGCCTTGCCAGATTCATTGCTGGTCAAGGTATAACAGGTCTGGAAATCACTCCTCTTACTCCCGACGCTTCCACCAGAAAATACTTTCGTGTGCCCTGGAAGAAGGGCAAGGCTGTTGCCGCAGTCTATCCGGAAGCATTTGATCCGGAGTTTCATCCGTACCTTGATGTCACGCGGCTTTTCAGAGACGCTCAAATTCCGGTTCCCGAGATATATGAGGTGGATGGGGCCGCGGGAATCATCGTCCAGGAGGATCTGGGAGACACGCAACTCTTTCAGGCGTACGACAGCGAAACCGAAGAACAATGTGATGAATACAAGGAAGTAGCGATTCGCTTGATCGCCCGAATCCAGGCGGCAACAGCTAAAGCCGCCCAAATGCACTCAATCGCCAGCAAACTTGCTTTTGATGAAGCCAAATTGTCATGGGAGTTGGATTTCTTTTTTGAACATTTCTTCGGCAGTCTTCGACAGGAGAATTTACGACATGCTGAAGTGGCAGAATTGAAAGCCGAATTAAACGATATTGCTGCTGAACTGGCAGCAGTTCCTCGTGTCCTGTGTCATCGTGATTATCACGCATCGAATTTAATGATCGACGGAAAGCATCGACTTCGAGTTATCGATCACCAGGATGCACGTATGGGACCGGCCAGCTATGACCTCGTCTCATTTCTGCTCGATCGGCAGCCGTGTCCTCCAACCCTGGCGGAATTAAGAGGTCACCGTTTGTTCTTTCTTGAGGAACGACGCCTGCTGGGACTTGGCGTAGTTGATCCCGATGAATTTGCGAACGAATTTCGGTTAATGACCATCCAGAGAGGATTGAAGGCGACCGGCACTTTTTCTTATCAAACTGCAGTGAGTGGTCGCGCGTCCGCCTACAAGCATTTCATCCAGCCAACTCTCGAGATTGTGCTTCAAGCTGCGCAATGGCTCAACAGGTTCCCCACCTTGCAGCGCATGCTAAAAGAACGACTAAATTAATCTTCATAGGCCACGAATTATCAATGACAACTCAATCAGCAGCACTCGCGTCGGAAAAACAGATCTACATCAACCAATTATCACAGCACGTCGGCTCAGAAGTGACTCTTAAGGGCTGGCTTTACAACCTGCGCTCCAGCGGCAAGATTCTTTTTCCGCAATTGCGTGATGGAACTGGAATCGTCCAATGCGTAGTGTTGAAGAACTCCATCAGCGAAGATGTCTGGGAAGCTTTAAAAGCATCAGGACAAGAGTCAGCGATCGTCATCAAAGGGAAAGTACGTGAGGACAGCCGAGCACCTGGCGGTTATGAGATCGATGTTGTTACTGCGGAAGTGCTCCAACAAGTGCACGACTATCCGATAACACCAAAAGAGCACGGCACTGAGTTTCTAATGGATCACAGACATCTGTGGTTACGATCGCGGCGGCAGAATGCGGTCTTGAAGGTACGTCACACCGTAGTGCAGGCAGTGAGAAATTTTCTGGACAATGACGGCTTCATTTTATGCGACTCACCGATATTTACGCCGGCAGCGTGTGAAGGCACGACCACATTATTCGAAGTTGATTACTTCGAAGGCGAGAAAGCTTACCTGACACAGTCCGGGCAACTCTACAACGAAGCGAACGCTGCAGCTTTCGGAAAAGTTTACTGCTTTGGTCCAACCTTCCGCGCGGAGAAATCGAAAACACGTCGTCACCTGACTGAGTTCTGGATGGTGGAACCCGAGATGGCGTACTCAACACTCGACGATGTGATGTCGTTATCAGAGCGCTTCCTGTCATACATTGCTGGTCGAGTGCTTGAGGATCGTTCAGAAGAGCTCAAGATTCTTGAACGTGATACTTCAAAGCTGGAAGCGATAGTGCCGCCGTTTCCGAGAGTGCATTATGACGATGCTGTGAAAATGCTGCACGAGGGGTTTGAAAAAGGCGCACTTGAAACGAAGTTCGAGTGGGGTGGTGATTTTGGCGCTCCCGACGAGACCTACATCTCGAGCCAATTCGACAAGCCTGCGATGGTTCATCACTATCCAGCTGCGGTGAAAGCGTTTTACATGGCCCGAGATCCAGAGCGCTCGGAACTCGCACTCGGTGTGGACGTGCTGGCGCCTGAAGGTTATGGAGAGGTAATTGGTGGGGGAGAACGTGCGACGTCCCTCGAGTTTTTACAGGAGCAGATCAAGCTTCATGGGTTACCGGAAGAAGCATTCAACTGGTATTTGGATTTAAGACGCTACGGCAGCGTCCCTCACGCAGGCTTTGGGATGGGAATCGAGCGCTGCACAGCATGGATGTGTGGCATCGAACACATCCGTGAGACGATACCGTTTCCGAGGATGCTCTACCGGATCAGACCTTGAAGAATTGCCGATTTCCGATTGGCAATTGGTGATTTTGGTCTTTGGCCTTTGGTCTTAGGCCTTCGGAACAAACCAGCGTCGCGCAGGATCAAAGACCTAATACCAAAAACCAAAGATCCCATGGACGATCACCTGAAAATCGAATTCAACGAGTGGGCGCGTGCCGGACGTGGTGAGGGCATGGAGAAGGGGCATCGTCCAGTCGGTGAACAGGCAATCGCTCTAATGCAATTGCCAATCGATGCTCGCGTCCTGGATGTTGGCTGTGGCTCAGGTTGGGCCACTCGCTTGATGGCGGAGCAAGCGTCGGAAGGAAAGGTGATCGGCATCGATATCGCGGATGAAATGGTAGAACTTGCTGCCGAGTCCTCACAAAACCCGACGAACGTCGAATTCAAAGTTGCCACCGCGGAGTCTCTACCATTTTCGACGTCAGAATTCACTCATGCTTTCTCGATGGAATCGTTGTATTACTACACCAATGTTGTCGCTGCTCTTCGTGAGATACATCGCGTGCTTGAGAATGGCGGACTCTTTGTCACCGTAATCGATCTCTACCTTGAGAACACGCCATCACATCAATGGATTCCTTCATTGAATGTCCCAGTGCACCTGCTGGGAATTCCAGAGTACCGAACGTTGTTTGAAGAAGCCGGTTTCGTGAACATACGTGACGATCGCTTGCACGATCCCAGGCCTGTGCCTGACGACTACACCGGCGGCTCATTCAACACGCGTGAAGATTACTTGCTGTACAGGGAGATTGGATCGTTGATGCTTGCGGGTGAGGCGCACAAATGATGGACCCTGCAGAACGGATCGTAACAATTTTTGGCGGCTCCAAATGTGTGGAGACAGATATCGAATACGCTCAAGCTCAGCGTGTGGGGCAACTCCTCGCTCAAGCCGGCTTCACAATCTGCACTGGTGGATATTTAGGTGTCATGGAGGCCGCAAGCCGTGGAGCTCGCGAAGCTGGGGGCAGAGTTCTCGGGATAGTAATGAATCAGTTTAAGCACGAACCGAACCGTTTTCTTACTGACAAAGTCGCAACTCCGCACTTTTATGAACGACTCCAAAGATTGATAACTCGCTCCGTAGGGTTCGTTGCAATTCGAGGTGGCATGGGAACAGTGACGGAGTTGTCACTTGTGTGGAATAAGATTCAAACACGAGTGATTGATCCACGACCGCTCGTTCTACTGGGCGACTGTTGGCCGCCTGTAGTTGAACAGTGGCAACGTTGGCTTGCAGTTAGTGAGAACGATATACGCGCGCTCGATTTCGCAGAGACTGCGGAGCAGGCAGTTGAGATCATCAAGACTAAGTCTCAAGGAGTAGTCATATGAATTGTCCTAAATGCGGCGCTCCGATGGTTGCTGGTTCGACGTTCTGCGGCGGTTGTGGCAATCGATTGAGCGAGGCTGCTCCCGGTGGGCAATCAAAGGGGATTCACATCGACGCAGATTCAAGAGGTCAGGGGCGAGGTTACAGCTACGAAATTTTACATCAGCCGTCGTTTGCTCTGGCCGTTCTCCAGTTGGCTGCGGAGCAATCGATTCAGGCTGAAGCAGGTGCGATGGTTTCGATGTCTGCAAACATCGAGTTGCAGTCGCAAATGAAAGGCGGATTATTTGGTGCTTTGAAACGCGCGGCTGGAGGCGAGTCAGCATTCATCTCAACGTTCACTGCTCGAGGCGGACCAGGCGAAGTCACGCTCGCGCCAGGCAGTCCGGGCGACATCGCAGCCATTGAATTGACTGGCCAACCTTTCTTCGTGCAATCAAGTTCTTATCTTGCCGGCGATTCGAGCTTAACGGTGGATACAAAGTGGGGAGGCGCAAAGTCGTTCTTTGCAGGTGAAGGTTTATTCGTACTACTCATTCAGGGCCAGGGTTTGTTGTTGGTCTCTTCGTTTGGCGCAATTCATAGGAAGACGCTGCGACCTGGTGAACGCTACGTTGTAGATACTGGTCATCTCGTAGCCTGGGAGGGAACCACGCAATACACTCTTCGCAAAGCAGCGTCTGGCTTGCTTCGCAGCATGATGAGCGGCGAAGGTATTGTCGCTGAGTTTACCGGACCAGGTGAACTACTAATTCAGACCCGTAATCTTGCAGCTCTGGCTGGTCTGCTCAAACCCTTCTTTCCTTCGCAAAGCGGCAGTGGAGGCGGTTTCAATTTTGATCTCGGCGGTTAGTTCATGCCCTCAGTTTCTGAGACATCAAAACCCGCAGTTGGAATCTTAGGAGTGCCACTCGGTTATGGCGCGAGCATGGCAGGCGTGGATATGGGACCTGCAGCTCTTCGTGTCGCTCGTCTGAAACAACGAATTGCGGCGCTCGGTTACGCAGTGCGGGATTATGGCGATTTGCGAGTGGAACTTCCTGAATCCGTTCCGGAAGAAGACGACAAGCTCAAATATGTCTCCCAGATCAGCTCTACCTGCGAAGAACTTGCAAAAAAAGTTGAAGCGATTCTTGAATCGTCTCAACTACCACTTACGCTTGGAGGCGATCACTCAATAGCGATTGGATCGTTTGGCGGAGTCTCTTCCTACTATCGAAAGAAAGAAGAGTCGATTGGGTTGATCTGGTTCGATGCGCACGCCGACATGAATACTCCGGAATCAACACCTTCAGGAAACATACATGGTATGCCATTGGCCGCACTATTTGGCTACGGAACGAAAGAGTTGACTAACATCGCCGGCTTCGCACCAAAATTAGATCCTCGATTCTGTGCACATGTCGGTGCTAGAGACATTGATCCAGGTGAGCGCGAATTAATACGGAAACTTGGTATTCGTTTCTTCACTATGCGCGAAATCGACGAGCGAGGAATGTCTGCATGCATGGATGATGCAATCAAAATTGCCGCCGGTGGGTCTGCCGGTTATGGCGTCACCTTCGATGTAGACGTTCTCGATCCGGGTGATGCTCCGGGCTCGGGCACATTGGTGCGTGGTGGACTGACCTATCGTGAAGCGCATCTCGGTATGGAGAAAATCGCGGAGGCGGGCGGTATGCGTTCGCTTGAGGTCGTCGAGATCAATACCGCTCTCGACGTTAATAACAAAACTGCTGAACTTGGCGTGGAGCTGATTCTTTCGGCTCTGGGGAAAACGATTCTGTAGTGTTGGTGGGAGAAGAAGGGTGCCCAAAAAACTTCGCATTGGCGTGATCTTTGGTGGACGATCGGGTGAACATGAGGTTTCTATACGTTCCGCGCAGGCAATAATCCAGTCAATTAATCAGAAGAAGTTTGACGTAGTTCCGATCGCCATCAACAAGGAAGGGAAGTGGTTAGGGCCAGCTCAAGCGGCACAGCTCCTGCCCGAAAGTGTGCACAGTTCCCTGGCATTGCCGTTCGAAGATCGAAGCGGTGATGTTGCTTTGCTTGGTGATCCTTCGCATAAAGGATTGATATCACTGCAAACCGAAAACTCCCAAAACTCATCGCCAGGAACGGAGAAGCTCGACCTCGTATTCCCGGCCTTGCACGGTCCGTTTGGGGAAGACGGAACACTGCAAGGGTTGCTTGAAATGGCTGACGTTCCATACGTCGGTTGTGGAGTGCTTGCGTCGTCGTGCGGCATGGATAAGGTGACAATGAAATCGCTGTTCGTACAGGCCGGGCTACCGATTTGCAAACACATCTGGTTCTTGCGATCACAATGGCGCGAAAATCCCGATCGACTTCTGCGCAAGGTCAAGAGTGAAATTGGACTTCCATGTTTTGTGAAGCCTGCGAATCTCGGTTCCTCAGTCGGTGTATCGCGCGCAACGAATAAGAAGGCTTTGACTGACGCGATCGATCTTGCAGCGGAGTATGATCGAAAGATTATTGTCGAAGAAGAGATCGAAGCCCGTGAGATCGAGTGCGCGATTCTTGGAAACGATCAACCCCAAGCCAGTTTGCCGGGGGAATATGTTGTCTATGAGGAGTCGGCACGGTTCCTCGATTACACCGAGAAATATGCGAACACCGGGCACGTCAGTTTCGTCGTGCCGGCTCCACTCTCGAAAGCTCTAACAACGCGGATCCAGAAAATGGCTGTTCAGGCTTTTCAAGCTGTGGATGGTTCGGGTTTGGCGAGAGTTGATTTCTTTCTGAATCGAAAGAGCGGTGAACTACTAATCAACGAACTGAACACCATGCCGGGGCTGACTGAAGTATCCGGTTATCCAAAGATGTGGGCTGCGTCCGGAATGAACTTCACCAAGCTTCTGGAGAACCTTATCGAGCTAGCCTTCGAGCGGCATCGTGAAAAAGCATTGACCAAAACATCGCGATGACAGTTCAGGAGTTCAGGTAATACTCGAACTAACGCTTTGGCGCACGATATCCCTTTCGAGAACGCACCTTAAGATCCTCACGATCTACCTTAACTTCAAGCGTTCGCCATTTCCCATCTCTCGCATTGTTACTTGGCCGGTAAGCGATGGTGTACTGGTGTCCTAATTCGTCAGCAATTCCAGCGAAGGCGTCTCTCAGCACTTGGCCGCCGCCTGTCGCAACGAAACGACCGCCCGTTTTGTCAGCGAACCCTTTCAATGATGCCGCGCTCTGCCGATTAGCAAATCCGGGAGTATCGAGCGAGGACATATCAACAGCGAAGATAGACGCTCCCACGGCCAGCGCACTCTCGACTGCTTTATCTGATGAAGCTTTGCTGTATGTGTCCATTCCGTCTGAGAGAACCACAATAGCGCGGCGAGGCTCGGGCCGATCCGTGAGTGCTTTAGACGCTTCCACAATTGCATCGTTGAGTGTGGTCATGCCTTTCGCTCGTATGGCATAAGCGATTGGCGCAAGATCGCGTCCGGCAGAAAACTCCTGAACTCGTTCAACCTTTGAATCAAAGCGATAGACAGCTGCTACATCTTCTTCGCGCAAACCGTCGAGAAATCGAATCGCTGCGGATCTCGCGAGAGAGAACCGTGTTTCCATGCTGCCCGAACTGTCTAACAAAACAACCGCCGCATAAGGTGCATCCTGAAACGCAAAGCTTGCGATGGCACTCGCAGGCACTTCTCTTCCGTCTTCGTAAACTTTGAAATCAGACTTTTTCAGAGCCTTGACGTACTGTCCATTCTTATCGGTAACAGTGACATTGAGAACCACCAAATCAGTGTTGACTCGAACGACATCGTCATCGTCCTGTGCGAAAACTATCGGAGAGATGAGAAGAACAATCGCAAGTAGACAGAGAGATCTTGGAAGGAAGGTCATGCGTTTGTCGTCAATGAATGAAGCCGCGCAATATCTTGACTAGCTGAAGTAATACATTAGCCCGATCGATTACCGCAGCGGAGACTACCTGGCGGGGAGTCTTTTGTACTTCCTTTGAGAGCTGCTCGGCATTGTCGGCTATCTGGGACACCACGGTTGGAACGTCGGCAGGAGGAGCGGCAATCTGCACGTCATCATCTTCACCACCAGCTTCGCCGCGAATCTTTTTTGTGAGCTTTTCCAGTCGATCTATTTTTTTGGTCTCCTCCCGATCAAGTGCCGATCGGTCTTTCAAACAATTTTTCAGGTCCTGACTTAATTGAGAGATCTCGCGAGCGCGATTCAAATTTTCTTCGTGTTCCTTTTCCGCAAGTTTGATTGCGCGCTTCGCACGAAGTTCCTCTTCAAACGTAGTCAATGGACCAGGTTGTTCCCCTAAACGTTTGTCAGCTGTTATGTCTGGTGGTGGTGGAGGGGGCGTCGCTGATGTCTTGGTACTGGTTTGCGCTGTGGTAATGACAAAAGAAAGGACGATGAAAGAGAAGATACCAGGAGATGTCCTCACCAGCGCAAGGAAGTAACTGCGCATTTGAAACTTAAAGTTTTGCGTCACGGCAATTCCAACTTGTTAGCGCTGCACATTAACTCTCGGCACGCCGACCTCTAAACAAACACATGAATCATCATGGCACGCGCACGGGAGTATCTGGTGTATTAATGAATTCACCAGGCCGACCCGGTTTCCTAACGACAATGGTTTTGGTCGGCAATCTTTCAGGAGGTCGTTGCTTTCCCGGAGCTCTTGTAAACGCGATCAGTTTCGCCTCTGGATCTCCTCGGAGGCCGACAAGAGTTACAGAGCCATAGTCAGCCGCCGGTAATTTCAAACTGTACGAACCTTCCTCTTGCGGCTGTAACGAACCTGGCTCGACCGGAACGAGTTTTGGTTCGGAAGCGCCATTCTTTCTGTGCAACTCCAGATCTATAACCAATCCTTTCAATTCCGCCTGCGACGTGTTCCTGACTACACCACCAATCGTCGTTATACCTTTTTCGAGTAATGGCTGGTCAATCAGAATGTGCGCCAAAGCAGGTCCCTTTGGTCCAGTAACGGGCTCTGTCCGCGCCACCTGGTTCTCCAGTACTTGTTTCGCGTGAAGTCGCCGGAGAAACGCATATCCAACAAGCAAAACTGCCGTCAGAGCGACCGCGCAGATAATACCGAAGATCATTCGGCGACTTGTCTCACGTTCGCGGGCGATTGCTTCCTCGGGGTGAAATGGGTCGTTGATCATTTAATCTTACTTAAACTGATACTTCAGGGTTTTGAGGACTCAGGACGTCCTGGTGGGGCTGAGCCTGTTATTGCTGTCACGAGGTCAGCAATGAAGTCGTCCTCCGCCAGGCCAGTACTTCGTAAGGTCGTCCACTCTGCTCCCGTTGCTCCATCGGTCCGTCCTTCAACCTTTGCATTAACCGCGACGTTAGCCGCTGCGCCATCTATTGGCTGAACTTCGACGGTCAATGTGTAACGCCCGCGTGTCCAACCTCTAGATGATGAGACGGGGACTTCTGCGTAGCGACTTAACTCCGCCTGCGAAACCACCGCTCCTTTGATGAAGGTGAAGGGCTGGCTAACGATGATGCCGTCAGAAAATCTGGATGCGGTTTCATCGACAACCAGCTTCCGATCTCTCATGACATCCTGAATGGTTTTAATGAGAACGTCGCGACGTGCAGTCAGTCGATATGGATTTGGCAGTAGCGGTACTTCTGATGTTTTTCCGCGACCGAAATCGAAGCCTCTGCCTGATCCGGTGTCGGTTTTTGTTCCGTTGTTGCCAGCTGTTCTATTAGTGCCGCCGTCTCTCACTCTCTCGTTTTGCTTATCAACGCCTTTTGCGGCCTGCCCAAATGCAGTAACAGAAAGAACAATCAATGCGAGTGCTGCAGCGCCTATTCGAAACATAATTACCACCTCGATTTGATAAGCAACCTCAGGAGAAAGGGGATTCGTTTTGAGAATAGATTAACGGACAATCAATTACAAGCAACAAAGTTTGCCGTTTATTGGCTCGTCGTTCCGTTGGCTTTGTTCTTCAATTCCTGAAGGTCTCGGTCACGTTCCCAATGGCGCAAAGCACGTACGCCCTGATCAAAATCACCGCCGTTGCTGTAGAAATTGTGTGCGCCATCATCGCGATCCGGATTACGCACGTAATACAAATAATCCGATTTCGCCGGATTCACCGCGGCCTCTAATGAACTTTGGCCTGGCGATGCGACTGGTCCCGGCGGCAGTCCAGCGTAAATTCGCGTGTTGTACGGAGATCTTCGCTCGATGTCGCTCTTATAAACCTTCCCGTCGTATCGCCACTTTCCTTCAAGCTTTGATGCATAAATCACAGCGGAGTCGACTGCGAGTGGAATATTTTTCTCTAAACGATTGTAAATAACCGAGGCGACCAGTGGACGTTCAGTAGATAACTTCGCCTCAGTCTCAATAATCGAGGCTACAGTCACAATTTGCCTGGGGGACATTTTCATATTGGCCGCCTGTACAGACCATTCAGGTTTCCAAACCGAACGAAATCGCTTCACCATCATTTCGATCAAATCGCCAGCCGTTGTCTCGGGTGCAAACTCGTACGTGTCGGGAAATAAGTATCCCTCAAGATCCCTGGCGGTGGAGTCGAGATCATTGATCAGGCTCACGTTATTCATTAAATCCAATGCTTGAGCCTCGCTGGTTAATTGAAACTGCGGAACCTGCTGCATCGCGCGGGCAATATCCCAACGTGTCCATCCTTCAATGATGGTGATGCGATTCAAACGTCGTTGCCCTTGTTTCAGTTTAGCCACTACCATGAGCGGAGAGATTGGTGAAGGGAAATCGTATTCGCCTGCTTTTAGTGAAGAGCCGGTCCCGGTTAGTTTCAGATAAACCTTAAACGGCAATTCGTGTTTAATCACGCCTTCGTCCGTTAGCTTCTTAACAATGAACGCGGGTGAGGAGCCTTTTGGTATTTCGATGTACTGGCCTGACTTGCTGTGGGTAGCGGCTAGATGGAGGTCTCTATACATCCAAATCCCAAATGCTGCGCCAGCCACGAGGCAAATAAGCAGTATCGCAATTAGAAGTCGCTTCATCATTTTTTTGCAGTGTCTTCCGAAGGCTCGTGGCTAGTGTCGCGGGTGAGGAAATCTCGAAGGATCAAGGCCGCCGCTTCGCCATCGATTAAAGTGCGAATTTCCTCTTCATCATGTCCCTCTGAAATCAACCTGTGTCGCGCGTCAAAGGAGGTCAAACGCTCGTCCTGCAGATAAACAGGCACTCTCAGCGATTTCGAAAAGTTCCGAGCCAGCCGCTCGATCTCCATCGCAGATGAGCCCATATCTCCATCTAATCGTAACGGCAAACCCAAAACCAGTGCTTGTGCGTCAAAGCTCTCGATCAGGTTCTCAACTTCGGACAGCAGCCGTTTCCAATTGGAACGCTTTAAGGGTGGAAGGCGTCTGATCGTGATGTGGCGCTCGTCTGAAACAGCGACGCCAACGAATTTGGCGCCCAGGTCGAGGGCAACGATTGGCTTTTGATTCTTGTCGTAAACCTGTGCTTCATTCATGAAAGATTGATTCGATTTTTCGCAGATTCAAGGAGAAACGAAAGCTTGCGCCACCCATATCGCCCCTGTATCATACGGTTCAAACTCGCGACGCTGCGATGTTTGGCGGTTCTGCTCTAACGTAATCCAAGAGGTAACTAAATGTCATTTCGTAGCAAGTTCATTTTGATTCTGATCTCAGCCACTCTAACCCTGTATACCGTTGTCGGGGGCTGGATCTCAACTCGCGCGCAACAGCCTGCGAACGATCCCAATGCTCAGTTACGCATCTTTGAGAGCGTACTGCAACACATTCAGAACGATTACGTAGATGAGCCAAACATGGATAAGGTTCGAGCAGGTGCACTGCGCGGTCTTGCCTATGGCCTCGACCCATATTCCACATATCTCACTCCCGACCAGGTTCGAGATTACAACCAGGGCACCAAGGACAATCAGGTGGGCATTGGCGCAGAGCTTTCGCAAGTCGCATCGTACCTTTACGTGATCGCGCCGATGAAAGGCTCGCCTGCAGACCAAGCCGGTATTCGCAGCGGCGATATTATTGAATACATCGACGGTAAAGCGACCCGCGACATTTCGCTGTACGACGCTAAGCAGCTACTGAACGGCGCGGCGGGAAGTGACGTGAAACTTCGCGTGTTACGCGCCAATGCAAGTCCGTTGACGGTTACCGTCAAACGCAGCGCGTTCCGGGCCCCGGCCGCCGAAGCGAGAATGGATGCGGGTAAAGTTGGTATTCTGCGGCTTAATAGCTTTGCAGATGGTGAAGCAGCTGACGCCCGTGCACGCTTACAGGATTTAATTAAGCAGGGCGCACAGAAGATCGTTATCGATATGCGCGACACCGCTGGCGGTTCACTAGCCGAAGCCGTTGCAGTGGCAAACCTGTTCATTAAGGACGGTGTGATTGCCGAGACAGTCGGTCGCGAAGGGAAGCCGCTCAAGACGTTTTCGGCAGATCCAAAAGCAGCGTTGTTCGCCGGCCCTGTCGTTGCCCTGATTGATACCGGCACCGCAGGAGCTTCTGAAGTTGTTGCTTCCGCACTTATCGAACGCAATCGCGGTCAGGTTGTGGGCGAGAAGAGTTTTGGATCAGGTGCTGAGCAACAGCTCTTCACGCTGCGAGGAGGAGACGGATTGCTCCTCACGACAGTCAAATGGGCAACACCAAGCGGTAAGACGTTCCTTGGTGAAGATCGATCTCATTCAGGAGTTGCTCCTTCGGTTGAAGTTAAGGGACAGGAAATCGGTGATAGTGTCGATCCCGACGACCTGACAGGCAACGATGACGACTCAGTTGCCAAACCTGATCAGAACAACGAAAAGAAGGACGCGACTTCACCGGCATCCCCTGCTAAACCAGCAACTGAGGACCTGCAAATGAAAAAGGCTCTTGAGCTGCTCCGCGATAAACCGGCACAAGCTCAAAAAGCCGCGTAATTCTTCGGCCTGTGGATATCTGAAACCGGGAGGATTCAATCTTCCCGGTTTTTCTTTTGCCTACTAACAGTGCTCCATATCGTTTAGCCGCCTTTAATAGAGTTCCATATCGGGTACTCGCCTTAAATCGCCGACACTGCAAAACGATTAGGCTTAGCTTACAAATTTCTTGCATCCGCCAATTTGACGCAGATTATTGCTAAAGTTTGACCGCAATTTCAGATTTTACCCCTTCGGGAATGGCCTTTGCTGAATAGCTTGGCGGTTGGGAGAACTTAGATCTAATTGCAAGGAGAAGCGGAGCGATGATTTTCACAAACAAACTTTTGCCGGTTGCGTTAATCGCAGCCCTTATTGGCGGCTCGGTTGGAGCTCTTGTAATGCACAAGAGTCAGCCAGCTGACGCACAGACTGTCGCGCAAAGCAATGCGGCTCCTGAAACCACGGCAGCAAATCAACCCAGCAGCAATGAAATGGTGCCCGCTGAGTTCAATACGGGTGCTGAGCAGACAGCTTATAAAACTGGATTTGCAGACGGATACAACGCCGCAGTTCAGGCCGAGAATCGAGCTATCCCAGGCACTGGAACAACAACGCGTCGGGTAGCTTATCGAAATGCCTCTTCGCCGCGTCGTGTTTATTACGATTACAATCGATCAAGCGGTCGTAGTTTCTGGGACAAACATCGTGACAAGCTGACGATGGCCATTGGTACTGGCGCAGGCGCCGCGGTTGGCGGCTTGATTGGTGGTAAGAAGGGTGCCGGCATCGGTGCACTGTCCGGACTCGGCGGC
>DASYPT010000032.1:0-26794 GCA_036006355.1 Pyrinomonadaceae bacterium
CGACGGCCTGCCGTCGCTTTGTCACACAGGCCTCTCAATCAGTAACGATGTAACAAAGCGACGGCAGGCCGTCGCACTCCAAAGTATTAACTAGAACACGAATCTCCCGCCTACTTGAATACGACGTGGCTGGAAGATGTCAGCATTGCGTGCCGAGATACCGAAGTTCACATCGTCAACGTTGACGTTAGCTAGTCCGAAGCGCCCACGATTGAAAAGATTAAAGAATTCAGCTCGTATTTCAAAGTAAGTCGTTTCAGTAACCTTCGTCTTCTTCATCAGACTGAAGTCCTCGGTGAAGAACGGTTGGGCTCGCAGTCCGCCGTAAGTTGGTGCGGCGTTGCCGAAGAATCGAAGCGGGTCGGAATAATACGCGATATATGCCGGATTTACGGTAAGACCGCCGTCGAGCGAGAAGGGCGGTGCATTGCGGAAATCAGGTGGTCGTGAAAACGCGCCTGGATTGAGGTACCGATACTGCACACCACCGGCCGGAATGTCGGTGTAGAAGGGTTGGCCCGTAACGTTAGGTCGCAAGTTGCCGAGGTATCCGGCCAGTTGAAGAAAGTCTCGTTGGCCGCCTGCTAAGAACGGCGTCAATGCAGGACCACTGCGATAGCGGTGGATGCCAGTGATCTGGAAACCACCAACCAGACGATCCATCAGACCAGGCTTATTCAGATATCGGCGTCCTTTACCAAAGGGCAACTCAATGATGTAGTTGAATACAAGCGAGTGCGGAGGAATATTTGGCGATACTGAACGCAGTGGCCTGCGATCGAATGGGTTCTGGACTACTCCGTTGAGAGGAGAATCGCCGAAGATGTCTTCGCCTGCGTCTGTAATCAACTTAGCGAATGTGTATGACAACCCTGCTTGAATGCCATTGGAGAAGCGTCGCGTCAGGTCGACCTTGCCCGCGTTATAAAAACTCTGACCTTGGCTTTCCAATCTGTTGTTGATAATTCCGTACTGTGGAAACGCTCTCAATGACTGCGCGACTGTTCCAGCGAAGGCTCCTCCCTGAGTACTGAAGCCGGGATAGACAGCATCCGGACTTGCCGCCAGCGGAACTCCCACACTTGCCGCAAACGCGCGTTCGACTGGTGTCACTGCGGAGAGTTGCTTTGATAGTAGTGGTAAGCCGAGCTTCAAGGCATTGAGGGGGACCTTATTGATTGGATCGAAGTTTGATCTTAAACGGGTGCCTTTGCTGCCAATGTAACTGACTTGAACAGCAAATTTGTGCGGCAGTTGTCGTTGTATATCGAGACTGTACTGCACGGTGCGGCCAGTCTTGAAATTCTTGTCGAAGAAATCCAGATCGGTGCGATCGAGTTGGCCCACCGCCTGATCGTTGGGATTGGCCACTGGAAGGTGCGGGTAGTTGTCCAGTGTGATGAACGCGTCGAGACCACCATTAATGTTTACCTGGCCAGGACTGTAACCAAGAAATCCTGTATTGCCGAAGTCGTTATAGATAATTGGGGCGTAGTAGATCCCATAGCCACCCCGAAAGACGGTCTTGTCGTTGAACGAATAGGCAAACCCAAGACGTGGTCCAAAATTAGTGCGGTCAGGAGTGACGAGTCCAAAATGCGCGGCCTGCAGGCCACCTTGTCCAATTGCTCCCACGATTGCCCCACGTCGCCCACCTGCCGCCGGGTTCGGTGTATCCGGATCAAATCCGCGGAGGAATCCACGGGCCTCTTCTCTCGGCCGACCATAGTCGTACCTGATACCGACATTGACGGTTAGTTTCGGTGTGACCTTGATATCGTCCTGCGCAAAGAATGCATTCGAAAAAAATCGCAGTGCCGGATCGATCGTTTGATTGCTGTTGAACGAAAACTCTGGTCTGCCCGTGATCAGGCTCGCGATAGGCCAACCCTGATTGAAGTCGTTTGTGTTGGCTGTCTGGTTGCTGCGGAAGTTGAAGTTTCCACCAATATCGAAGTGCGCAGCATTGTTCAATTGCTGTATGCGTACTTCGCCGCCAAACCTCATCGTATGACGACCGCGGATAAGAGTTGCGACATCACTCAAGTGCTCCGAGTTGTCGCGAACTCTGTTGTCAAAGAAAGTAGAACCACCCGCCTGATAGGCCCTTGGGTCAGTCGAGGTCACAGGATCGCCGTAACCGGGGAACCCAATTAGCGGAAGCCCAAAGTTCTGGGTTGCTAGTGGGCTCAGTCCGAGTGAACTGGCTGGAATGCCTCGGGTGAAATTACGATTCTGAACGTCAGAACGTGAGAAGCCGGCGTTGAAGTGGTTGATGAAAGTTGGTGTCAAGGTCCAGTCGTGTTGCAAGCGCGCGTAGTACGACTTGAATACCTGGTTCCAAACTCCTTGCGCAACGAACGGCTCCGGGAAGCGGGGAAAACCGCCTTTGATGCTGGGTAGCTTCCGAAATGTATAACTGAAGTTTAGCGTCTGCCGATCTGTTAAGTTATGCGTGATCTTGGTTACGTAATAGTTCGTCCTAGCCGTCGCGTTTGTGGAAGCAACGTAGTTGCGAAAAACACCACCCTGGGTTGGCAAAGGAAACAGATCGAGGAAGTTTCTACCGACCGCTGAGATGCGAGCGCCGCCGAGATACTGATCTAACCGGTTACCCGGGATTGGAGTACGCGAGCCTGCAGGTTGTGCGGGGTCGAAGATCTGCACCGGACCGCCGAAGAATTGAAGCACGGTAGGATCGGTCAACAGTTCGCCGAAATCTCCATTGCGCATCCTCAGTGTTGGCACATCCACCTGAACCGTTTCGGACTGTGATGTTCGATAGCCTCCATAATTAAAGAAGAAGAACGTCTTTTTCTTCGTGTCCCAGAGCAGCGGTCCACCCTCTCCGAAGTGTGGAAGATAAACCGGTCCACCAACACTAAAACCATAATCAAACTGCCGATCGAGTGGCTTATCAAGGCCTAAAAGCCGATTTCGATCAATGTTTGCATTCAGCGCGTCGTTAATATGAAAAAGATAGGCTTCACCGTGAAAATCTTTGCTACCTGTTTTGATGGTGAAGTTAACGACACCACCTGAGGAGTTACCAAACTCAGCGGAGTAGCTGCCTGACGAGAGGGTAAATTCCTGGAATGCATTCGGACCTGGTGCGACTTCAGAGAAAAATGTCCCGTTCTCGCCGCGCCGCGTTTGTGCTCCGTCAATAAGAACATCGGCACCTAGTCCCTGGCCTCCATTGATACGGAAGTTCGTGGCGTTGGTACCGGTGCTGCCTGAAGTCGCGCCTGTTGGCGTACTGTTATTGGAGACGACGCTACTGTCGAGGAAGATGAACGATAAGGGCGAGCGACCTCCACTTTCCGCGGCAACCAACAACGGCAACTCGCGGACTTGACGTTCACTCACGTTGAGTTGCTGCGCCGGGTTTTCTGTTTGCAGAACTGGTGTTGCGTCACCCGACACTGTCACGGTATTGGCGATTTCGCCGACTTCCAGGGTCACGTCTACAGTTCGGACAACCTGCACAGCGACTTTAATGTTTTCGACTGAAGAAGTTTTGAAGCCCTGGGCCTCAACCTTTACTGTATAAATCACCGCGGCCAATTGCGGAATGGTGTAATTGCCTTCGCCATTCGTGCGGGCTTCGCGAGTCTCACCGGTCTCAGCATTCACCGCGGTCACTTTGGCGTCGGCAACGACGGCGCCATTCGGATCCGTTACTCTTCCAGTTATTCCTCCGCGATCGCTTTGAGCAAAAACTGGTGAAAAACACACAAACAGCATCACGAGCAATTCAACGATACTCGAGTTAGAGACTTTCATTGCTACCTCCTGCGAACGGGACGTAAGCACAAAATTCTGGATGTGGAGGGGGATTTTTTTGATCGGGTTGCAGACCTGATCAGATATTGATTATTGGGGAGAATGATTCATCATTCCGGGCTGAAGAATCAAGTAAAGCGTGTGCTCATTTACACTCCAAATGAACTAGAAGTCAAGAATTATCTCACCGGATGCCTACGATTTAATGGTGTACACTTCCAACGAGTAATTTGATCAAATTGAAGACAATTTCAATGACCACAGACGTGGCCCGCGCAGTGAAATTTTTGTTTCACTTTTGGCTACTCGCTATTTTGGCGATGCTGGCAGTGGGTCAGAAGAACAGCGAACTCGAGGGTGACATTCGTCAGGTGCACGACCCGAGTATTATCAAGGAAGCAGACACCTTCTATGTCTTTTCGACTAGAGCGGGCATTGCAATCAGATGCTCGAAGGACTTGATCCACTGGCGTTTGTGCGGTGACGTTTTTGCTCATCTTCCCGAATGGGCGGTAAAGGATGTGCCCGGTCTCCGAGGATTGTGGGCTCCGGACGTATCTTACTTTAGCGGTAAGTTCCACCTGTATTATTCCGTCTCGACCTTTGGCAGCAATCGTTCGAGTATTGGATTAGCAACGAATCAGGCATTGGATCCCGGGAGTGAAAACTACAGATGGGTCGATCAGGGGAAGGTAATTGGATCAAACCCTACGGATGACTGGAACGCGATCGATCCAAACGTTGCCTTTGATGAGAAGGATCAACCCTGGTTGGCGTTCGGCAGTTTTTGGGGAGGTATCAAACTTCGCAGGTTGGATCCTGCAACCGGCAAGCTTTCTTCTCAAGATCCTAATCTCTACTCTCTGGCGAGTCGGCCATCGCCCGGGGCAATTGAAGCTCCACTCATCATTCGGAGAAATGGCTATTACTATCTATTTGTTTCGTTCGACTTCTGTTGTCGTGGAAAAGACAGCACCTACAACATTCGCGTTGGTCGTGCTCGCCGCATCATGGGCCAATATCTGGATCGGAGCGGTAAACCGATGATGGATGGCGGCGGAACGCTGGTTCTCTCAGGCGCTGGCCGTTGGGCAGGTCCAGGTCATTGCGCGGTCTTACTCGAGAAGGATCGTGACCTTCTCGTTTATCACGCATACGACGCAGAGTGGCGTGGTGTCCCTACGTTGAGGATTGCGACTCTTCAGTGGGACACGGAAGGTTGGCCAACGGTGTCGAACTGAATTCGGGACACCACCGGCTTTAGCCGGTGGTACTTCAACTTCACAACTACAACAGCAACAAGCAGCGGCTGGACACCACCGGCTAAAGCCCGGTGGTGTCCCAGTGTGCGTGAGGTTGTTTTGTAGCTTAGAAATTGAAGTACCACCGGCTTAAGCCAGTGGTGTCATCGCGCCGTTCACGGTTGGGGCGGCGGCTCGTCGATCAGCTTCAGAATCACCGTTTCCTGTTCACGATGTCGTTTGCGTAATTCGTCAGCGCGGCCGAACATTTTTTGTGCCGCTTCTTTTTCTCCTAACTTCGCATAGACCAATCCGAGTTGGTAATTCGCTCGCAGATCGTTTGCGTCGAGTTCAACCGCGCGCTCGAGTTCCATTCGAGCTTCAGCGTAGTTACCAGCTTCGCGATAGGCGGCTCCAAGCGCGGCATGAGCTGCGGCGTGATTAGGGCTTGATTGAACAACCTTGCGAAACATCTCATTGGCTGAGGTGCGGTTGCCGGCTTTCTCGAAAATTACTCCAAGCAGATATTGGGTATCAGGATCAATCTTGAGGCTGAGACTCCGTTCGAGCGCAGCCTTGGCCTCTGAAGTTTTTTCCTGACGGAGCAGTGACGCACCCAGAAGGTACCAGCCTGAAGAAGAACGCGGTTGAAGAAGGAGGTAGCTGTTCATCAAGCGGGTCGTTTCACCAAATTCACCCTTCTTCCAATGCGCTGCAGCGAGCGCATACAGGTAAGCCGCCTCCCGAGGATAATCTCGGTGCAACTGTTCGAATACAGGTAAGGCATCAAGAACCAAACCCATTTCGAGAGTCGTTGTTCCGAAGTCATAGAGAACTCCGGCAGAATTCGGAGCGATGCGGCGTGCCTGAATAAGATGAGACAGCGCTTTTTCGAGATTACCAGTAACTCGTGCCGCTCTTGCGAGAGCACGTAAAGTGGCTACGTCATCGGGCTGGAGCTTTAACGCTGAAGTGAGAAAGCCCTCCGCTTTGTCATATTGTTTTACTGTGAGGTTCGCGATTCCGAGCGCATAAAGGATCGGAAATGAGGGAGAAGTCTCTCGAGCGGCGTTCAAGATCGAGAGTGCGTCGTCATGGAAACCACCCTTTAGCAGCAACGTTGCAAACTCTGCCTGTGTCTCTGGGTCGCCGGAATTCACCTGCCGAAACTGCGTGACTAACTCGCGCAATTCCTGCATACGCTTCAGTCCAACCAATGATTCAAGCATCAAGACAAAGTAGCGATCGTCGAACGCTTCTCGAGATATCAGACTCAGATGTTCGTACGCCGCCGCGTAATTGCTTTTGGCGATATATAGCATTGCCAGATTCAAATTGATCTCGGGACGTGAGGGTGCAAGCTTATATGCGCGGAGCAAAACGGGCATTGCTTCCGCCGACCGATCATGGCTAATCAAAAATTCAGCAAGGTTGATGTGGGCCCCGACATGTGACGGCAAACTTGAAATGGCCCGACGAAACAATCGCTCTGCGTCGGCGATACGATTCTGTTTCGCACGAACGACACCCAGCAGATTCAGAGCATCAGCATCGTTGGGTGATGTCGCGAGGACAGAGTTGAGAAGTTCTTCAGCGTGCGGAAGCTGGTTGGTGCTAATTGCGTTCGCGGCTTCTGAAAGACGATCGAGGCCGGCGTCTGCGGTCGGCGTTTGCGAGTGGCCGATGGATACAATCGCCAGCAGGAAGATTACGATCTTCGCTCGGCTTAGAAGAAATGACCCGCGCTTTGTGTCCAAACCCTACCTGATCTTTGTTTGTTTATTGCCTCTAAAACGCATTCTCGAGGCATTGATAGCACAACTCCTGCCCGTCTAAAAGGCAGCACGATAACTTGAGCGAAGAAAGTCGCGTTGGCTTGGTTGATAAGTCGATTCGGACTCTTGACAATGATCGTTAACGGTACTAGGTTCGGCATCAGTTCTCCACGTTAAGTAGACCATCTTAAGCGGCTTGGGGTTCAGCTGCGCTTAAGGAATTCCCCTTGGCGAGTTCGTCTCATCGTTCTGCGTCGGCGTGTCGGCGCGCCGCATGTCGCTTTCGTTAACGCTACGACCACTTGGGAAGGAATCGAAACAATGAAAGTTAGATCGAAATTTATCGTCACGATTATGACCGTTCTTATAGTGACAGTAATTACCATTGTCTCTGGCAGTCATGCCTCATCGAACCTGACAAATGCTCCTGTTGTCTACGTTCCGGGTCCGTCACAGTTTTATCTGCAGCACAATCTCGTCTCCGACGGGTTCGTGTCCGCCGATCACACGGATTCGAATGTGGTCAACGCCTGGGGTCTGGACGCAGGTCCAACAACACCCTGGTGGTTTTCTGATAACGGCACCGGCAAAACCACTTTGTTCAACGTCGCCACCAGCACGATTGTGGCAACGTTTACTGTTCCCGGTGCGGGCGGCGCGCAAGGCAATCCGACAGGGCTCGTTTTCAATGGTGGCACTGGCTTCGTTGTGAACAATGGTGTCGGCGCACCTGCAGCGGCTCGATTTATCTTCTCGAGTGAAGACGGAACGATCTCGGCTTTCAAGGGAGCCCCGATCGTTACTGTGGTCCCGAATGCACAGGCCCCAGCGCACGGTGCTATCTATAAAGGACTCGCCATTGATAGCCGCACCGCAGGTACGAAGCTTTATGCAACTGATTTCCACAACGCTAAAGTCGATATTTTTGATAGTTCATTCCACGCCGTGACGATTCCTGGATCGTTTACGGATCCGAATATTCCAGCCGGGTTTGCGCCGTTCGGAATTCAGAACATCAATGGGACGATTTACGTGACCTACGCATTGCAGGATGAAGATCAAGAAGACGATGTGGCAGGTCCGGGAAACGGTTATGTCGATGCGTATGATACTTCCGGAAACTTAATCCGTCGCGTTGCTTCAGCGGGTGAACTCAATTCGCCCTGGGGTTTGGCATTAGCGCCTGCCGATTTTGGCAGGTTCAGCGGTGACTTACTCATCGGCAACTTCGGCGATGGTCGGATTCACGCTTTCGACCCGAACCAGCTTACTGAGGCAGGTGAGTTCGAAGCTGTAGGCTTGCTCCATTCTTCGGCAGGCAAGCCTGTCAAGATCGATGGCCTTTGGGCACTACAATTCGGTCACGGCACCACGGCCAGCAGTGCGAACGGATTGACGACTACGTTGTTCTTTACTGCTGGACCAGCAGAAGAGGACCACGGCCTGTTTGGATCGCTGGTTAATACAGCGCCCCCGGGGCGACAGTGATCGAGTAACGTGACTCTGAATATTTGCGGTGCTTTCGTGTGATTCGTGTATTTCGTGGATCGGACTTTCAGAACCAGAGCAAAAATGATCCACGAATCCACACGAAGCACACGAAAGGACCCAGAGAACCGACGATTCGACTACGAACAATAAGAACTAAACTGAAAGTCCCTAACGACGAATAAAGTAACCAACGTGGACCATTTGTACGTCGACGCCTGGATTGATTGGTGATGTGTAACCATTAGAAATGTGCTGATACTTGTAACCAATATTGATTCCGCGGCGGCCGTCTCTGACAATCTCAACTCCACCGCCAAAATCGAAAGTGAAGTTGAATTGAGAAGCTCCTGAGACTGGCACCTGCTTGCTGAAATACAGAAAACCACCTGAACCGCTCGCGAACGGTTGAAGCAGATGCGAGCGCCTGAAGTTTAGTTTCAAACCAATAGGTGATAGACCCGCACCGTAAGTGTGGTCCCTCGTTTGGTGCACGGAGCCTGTTGGGTCGGTTGTAAAGCGTCTGACTGAGAGAATTGCTACGGGCACCGCATCGATGGTCCATGAAAAAGCCAGGTTTCGATTTGCTGCCAATACCCGACCGTAGCGTAAACCAATATTGCCGAACCTGGCACCGGGTGTGTACCCGATCCATGTTGTAGCATCGAACGAGATGCTGCCCCACACCCCAAACTCATTGCGTTTGTTGTCAGGATCGCCGGATGCTTGCTGTGCAGCGGTCTGCGGGACGACCAGAAGAACTGCAAAAATGAATGACACGCTCAGATTGACGATCCGCATATAGTTCTGCCTTCAAAGTCATGTGGCCACAAAGTGTTTGGCCTGTCAATGTGTATGATGGGACTTGTGGATTTCAGCAACGGGCAACAAACTTGCCTGCGACGCTTATGCGCGGCAGTCTTTAAACCAGTCGACATCTCATTCCTCATTTTCTTTCGCATCCTCTTCGGCGGCATCATGCTCTGGGAAGTGTGCCGCTACTTCACGCACGATTGGATCACGCGTTATTACGTTGACCCTGTTGTCACATTTACCTATTACGGGTTCAGCTGGGTGAAGCCCTGGCCCGGCCGCGGAATGTACTTTCATTTTTTCGTGCTTGGTTTGGCCGCCGCTTGTGTGATGGTGGGTTTTCTTTACCGCATTGCCGCACCCGTCTTTTTTCTGGCTTTCACATATTCTTTTCTGCTGGACCAAACGCGTTATCTAAATCATCTCTATCTCGTCTGCCTGATCAGTTTTCTGATGTGTTTTCTTCCCGCAGAACGGGCGGGTTCCGTTGACGCGTTACGGCGTCCAGGAATTCGCTCAGACGTAGTTCCGGCTTGGACCTTGTGGCTACTGCGAGCACAACTTGGCATACCTTATTTTTACGGTGGAATTGCCAAGCTTAACAGCGATTGGATACATGGTGGCGAACCGATGCGCATTTGGTTAAGTCCTTTGACTAAGGTGCCGGTGTTTGGTCATCTCTTCGCCGCCGACTGGCTGGTTTATAGTTTTGTGATCGGCGGATTAGTGCTCGACTTACTCGTCGTGCCCCTACTGTTGTGGCGACGCACGCGGCTTTTTGGTTTTTTAGCGGCCGTTGCTTTCAATCTCATTAATGCGGTGATCTTCGATATTGGTATCTTTCCGTGGTTGATGTTGGGCGTGCTCTTGATTTTCTTTCCGCCTGATCTGCTGCGACGTCTCGCTCGATCATTTATGTCGCGGCCGACAGAGGAGTCGCCGAGGCAGCAGTCACAAGTCTCCCTCACAGCTCAGGCAATCGCGGAAACGAGTCAGCCGATATCAGTAACCTCGCAAGGATTAGTTGTCGGGTTGTTGACCCTTTATCTTACTGTTCAGCTTGTTTTCCCCCTTCGTCATTATTTCTATCCGGGGAACGTAAGTTGGACCGAAGAGGGTCATAATTTTGCGTGGCATATGAAGTTGCGAACAAAGAGTGGCGAGGCAGTCTTTACTGTCACACATGCGCAAACCGGCCAAACCTGGATTATCAAGCCCGCAGATTATCTAAAATCTCATCAAATTATGAAGATGACGACGAAGCCAGAACTCATCCTGCAGTTCGGGCATCATCTGGCTGAAGAGAAGAGGCGTGAAGGTTACGAGGGCGTTGAAGTGCGGGCTCACGTCATGGTTTCTCTTAACGGACGACAGCCGCAGTTGCTGATCGACCCTAACGTAGATCTTGCTAAGGAAGAAGTAAGTTTGATGCCCTCGCGCTGGATTGTCCCGCTTACAACGCCACTCGGATCACGATAAGAACGAAAGAGCGGTCGCATATTCGTACGGACGAAAGTGCTCTCACGGAAATAGACGCCGTTATTAGCTGCGCTTCGTGTTGTTTCGTGTGGTTCTCGTGGATTCTGGTTTTGCAGGGCATTAACGATCCACGAAGTCACACGAACTCACATGAACAAAAGAAATAGTTTTGTGAACTGCGTAGTCCGGTTTTATAATTCACTCATCTAAAACTAACCGAGGTCCTCACAGCATGAAAGAAATAATTTTCAAGGAAGAAGTCTACGCGATTGTGGGTGCGGCGATGGATGTTTACTGGGAGTTAGGACGTGGCTTTCTGGAACCGTTTACCAAGAAGCACTCGGAATTGAATTCGGCAGACGTAGAATTCCATTCGAACCGGAGCAAGAGATTGTCGTTTTCTATAAGGGTGAAGCTCTCAAAAAGAGGTATTCGGCCGATTTTATTTGCTACGGAAGCATCATCATCGAGTTGAAGGCACTTGAAGGTTTAGGTGGCAGAGAGGTGGGACAAATACTGAATTACATGAAGGCCACGCGGTTTAACGTTGGGTTACTAATTAATTTCGGTAGTCCCGTCCGGTTAGAGTGGCACCGATACGTAATCTAGCTGGGGTCAATTGTTTGACTTCGTACGTTTAGTGTTATTTCGTGTGGTTTCGTGGATCGTGGTTTTCTGCGTATAGGCGATCCACGAATTCACACGAAATGCCACGAATAAAATGCCACGAATCAGACGAGTGACGATCTGGAATTCAACTCCGCGATACTGAGAACAATAGTAAATCAAATTTGGGAAACTACCACGAGATGCCCTTTTCACACCTTCTTTTGTACACTGAACACGAACGCTTAATCATTCGCAGCTATCATTAGACTATTTTTGAAGACGGAGAACGCAGTAACGTGGGTATTGAAACTGAATCGGCTGAGCCTTCACCAGAATCGCGCCAAACTGGTGGACCCTCAAATTTTATTAGAGACATCATTATAGAGGATATCCAAAGCGATAAGTATGGAGGCCGAGTGCAAACGCGATTTCCTCCAGAACCAAACGGCTACCTGCATATCGGTCACGCTAAAGCCATATGCCTCGATTTTGGCCTGGCAGCTGAGTTTGGCGGCAAGTGCAATCTGCGTTTCGACGATACCAATCCTTCAAAAGAAGAAACGGAGTACGTGGACGCCATTATGGATGACGTTCACTGGTTAGGCTTCCAATGGGACGGCCTCTTCTATGCGTCGGATTACTTTCAACAACTTTACGAATGGGCCATTCAGTTGATTAAGGCGGGAAAAGCTTACGTATGCGATCTCAGCGCTGATGAGATTCGCGAGTATCGCGGCACGCTTACCGAGCCTGGTAGGGAAAGCCCTTATCGCAACCGTTCTGTAGAAGAGAGTATCGATCTGTTTGAGCGAATGAAAAACGGAGAGTTCCCGGATGGTTCGCGAACCTTGCGTGCCAGGATTGATATGGGCTCTCCAAATCTTAATCTGCGTGATCCGGTTATGTATCGGATTCTTCACATGGACCATCATCGTACCGGAAATCAGTGGTGTATTTATCCGATGTACGATTACGCGCACGGTCAGTCAGATTCGATCGAGCGCGTTACGCACTCCATGTGTACTCTCGAGTTCGACAATAATCGTCCTTTATATAACTGGTTCATCGAACAGCTTGGCATATTTCCTTCTCGGCAGTACGAGTTTGACCGGCTCGCGCTCACGCACACACTGCTTAGCAAACGCAAACTCCTGAAGTTGGTTGAAGAAGGGCATGTCGAAGGTTGGGACGATCCGCGCATGCCAACACTCTCGGGCATGCGCCGGCGAGGTTACACTCCCGAAGCTATCCGTAACTTCATCTCGAGTGTTGGGGTCTCGAAGACAAATGGCATTACTCAGTTACAGCAGCTCGAATACTTTCTGCGGCAAAACTTAAATCAAATTGTTCCGAGGGTCATGTGTGTGCAGAAGCCATTGCGCGTCGTCATCGAAAACTATCCGGACGATTTGGTCGAAGAAATGGACGCTATCAACAATCCCGAAGATAGCTCGGCCGGAATCAGGAAGATTCCTTTTTCAAAGACACTCTACATCGAAGAAGATGATTTTCGTGAAGACCCACCCAAGCAGTTTTACCGGCTCGCTCCCGGTCGTGAAGTGCGTCTTAGATATGCATACTTGATTACCTGCAATGAGGTAATCAAAGACAGCGACGGCAGGGTTGTAGAACTTCGTTGCACTTACGATCCGGCGACCCGCGGAGGCACTACGCCTGATGGTCGAAAAGTGAAGTCCACGATTCATTGGGTGTCAGCGGCTCACGCTTTACCAGCAACCGTGCGTCTATACGAGAATCTGTTTGTCAAAGAAGATCCTAACGAAGTGGAAGAGGGACAGGATTTTACTGAAAACCTGAATCCCGAGTCGTTGCAGATGCTGGACGAATGCAAAATCGAACCGAGTGTGCGAGACGCAGAGCCGGGAACCAAGTATCAGTTTGAGCGTCTTGGTTACTATTGCGTTGATAGAGACTCCGGAGACGAGTTGGTGTTCAATCGGACGATTGGGCTTCGCGACACGTGGGCGAAGATCGAAAAACGGGCAACGAGTGGCGCGTGAGGATTTTCTTTTGTCCGATATATGCGTCTGTCTTGTCATGACGCAACCAACCAAAGCCCCAAAATTAACGAGAGAACTCTTGATTACTTGGGGCTTGGTTGGTTGCGTCACGACAAGACTAACGCATATCGGACGTCTTCATTTGGTGGGCGCCTGGCCAGACCTAGTCACTTTCTCACGGAATTGCTTAACCAAACGGTCGCTCAACCGGGTTACAGTCGGCAGCTTCAGAGGACCTATCAGATATCGCCCAAATGCCGCTTCGCGCAGTGCATCCAGATCGAACCTCTCCTTAAAATGCAGACGATAAGCCTCGAACGGAATGGCTAGCCCCTCGATCGAGCTCTCATCGAGATTAACGAGGAAGATGAAATCGGCCTCGCTAGGCTTTTCCGCGACTCGAAAGTACTGCCATTCCTCAATTTGCTTTCTTACTTTCCTCTCAACATCAAGAGCATTGTTAATATACTCCGGTTGGACCGCACAACATTGCGACGGATCGGGACTGAACAGTTGAAATTGTCTGAAAGCAACTATGTACAGAGACTGCCCCGACCGAAAGGTCAATGGCTGACTGTTCGACTGGCCATTTGTGTGGTGAACAGCCAGCATCATAATCAGAAAAACAAAAGCAGGCAGGTAGAATGTCTTCTCAAGGCGAGTCATTGCTGATCTCCGTAGCGTTGGGTTTTACCAGCAAACTACCTTACGCGATCATCCTCTGTGATTTTCCTCAAAAAGCTCGTGATGTTCCTCAAAAATGTTGCTCATGCGATGACTGTCGAATCTTTTAGCGAAAGATGCAGACGGTCGGTGCTGAAAAGGAAAGAGGCTCGCATTCTTGCGAGCCTCTCTCTGTGTGTAACTATCCCTTTCCTATGACCGTGAACCGAAAATCTATGAAACTAGTTGCAGCTAAGGGTTCACTTGTACGTTGCCTCCCTGGATTGGTATCTGCGGGAAATCATCAGCACCAATAAACTGGCAGGCACTTGGCTCGATGACATTGTCGAAAAAGATTTCACTGATTGTGTCGTTGTTACCGCCTGGTTCACCGTTGTCGAAAACAGTAAAGAAGGCTGCGTCAAACTCGTCGTTGAAAACCGGATCGCTTGTCTTCTTGACTGACGCGCCGAAGCTCGCTCTGTTTCCTACAATCTGAAGGCAGGTAATTGCAAAATGCGCATCGTACTTTGGGTCAAAGGACGGATTGTGAATGATCCCACTTCCCTGGACCGAACCGTCTGGCATTTGTCTGGCACTGAAGGAAAACTGTCTTCTGACAGTTCGACCTTTCGTGTCCTGCAGCAGGATCGTTCCATGACCTGAAGCTGAGGGACCGGGTGTGGCGGCCAATGTCGGCCACAACACGGCGGCGGCGGCAGTGGTTGTAATCAACAACCCGGCGAGAAGAAAGATTTTACTGGGTCTCATGCCTGTCTCCTTGTGAATGATGGGAGTGGAGAAGCGGAAGGATAGAAGCATCAAACGGCGACGTAACTATCTTCCAAATTACCGTCGCGAGGCGGGGCACCGCTGCGATCAGTGGTTTCTCTAATCGAAAGTGCGCGCAATCTACTAGAATTCGAAATTACGTGTCAATGAATTCTCGTAAGCGGTGAAGGTCCAGGCCACTGCCTCCTTTGCTACTTCATTCGGTTGTACTTTCGTAAAATCTGCACGACTCGATCGCCGGGCAAACCAAAGATGCGGATACCATCAGCACCGGTCATAGTCTGCGCCGCGAGCATCGCATTAACGACAGCTTCTTCAGTTGCTTCGATCGTCGCTCGAAACAGCGGATCAATTCGCTCGTTGGGAAGCATCGTCAGCGATGGTGTCCCTTCAGGCTTGGCGGCGCCAGCGTTCGCAGTCGAAAACGCAAGAAACAAGTCACCGGATGAATTGCCCGCGAAACTTCCAAGGCGTCCCAGCCCGAGACTCACACGGCGCGCAATTCTTTCCAGTTGATGCGGCAGCAGCGGCGCGTTAGTCGCAACGACGACGATAATCGAGCCGCGACCTTCGTGTTCAGAAACGCTACCCTCCTCCTGCGCACCACCGCCGGCGGCGGGACAAGGAGGAATGCCGGACGTCCATGGTCTGCTAAGCGGAGGGGGAAGTACTGTGCAAGTGCGCAGGTCCGTAATCTCTGAGCGAATCGGAACACCGAGAATGCGCAGATCACCACCGTAGTTACATTGGACAAGCACTCCGATTGTGTACCCGCCTTGCTCGGCAGTTAACACTCGGGACGAAGTGCCGATACCGCCTTTGAATCCGTTGCAACCCATTCCGGTGCCACCACCCACTGCGCCCTCTTCAACCGGACCAGGTTTGGCACTATCCAGGGCCTGAAATGCGTGGGCCGCTTTTACATGTTCGCCATTCGCATCGTTTAGAAAATCAAATGTCTCAGCAACGATCGGATAGGTGAAGATAAACTCGCGTCCGTTCTTCAACTGCCATTGAATCGCGGCGTCGCGAACAGTCCCAACACTATGAGTGCCTGTCAGCAGAATTGGTCCCTCCAGAAATCCCGATTCCTTGATCCAGTTGATACCGGTCATGTCGCCGTTGCCGTTTTGATTGAACGTTGCTGCGAACACGGGATCCCAGTTACCGCGGGCCCGCGGCAGAATTGCAGTGACGCCCGTCCGGATCGGTCCTTTGCCGGGTACAAGTTTGCCTTCGCCCTCGATGAGCGTGACATGGCCGACAGCGATACCTGGAACGTCAGTGATGGCATTCAGTGGACCAGTTGTGCCAGGAAAGGGAATTCCCAGGTCACGTCCACGTGGCCGTGTTTGAGCAGTGACTGTGACAGCAATGGTGACGGACAGTAAGAGTCCAAATGCGAAGCGCATGAGCAGAGTTCCTTTCGAGTTGTGGGTAACAGCAAGTGACCGCAGGAGGAGCAGGGCAGGAGCAGGAGCAGGAGCAGGTTTACGAGCAGATGAGACTGATGCTGCTCCTGTTCCTGCTCCTGCTCCTGTCCTCGTCTCTCTCTCGCTGCAGTTCAAAGCCTACTTTGGAATCTGTTGCAACAACATGGCTGCAAGCCGTGGATTTAAAGTCTGGAGAATATAGTACTGTTGCATCGCGCCGGTGTTATCTCCCAACATCGCATAAACTTGGCCCAGCGCATAATTGCCATACTCATGGTTAGGTTCCTCAGACAATAACTTGCGCAAAGGATCAATTGCGTTTCGCAACTCACGTTTCGCTATATAAACGCCGGCCAGTTCATACAGCGCGACTGTGAATGTCGGTTTCTTATCAAGTGCCTGTTTGTACGCACCAATCGCCTCGTCAGGTTTTCCCATGCTCTCGTATAGATGTCCGAGACTGAAGTAATAAACGTGATTCGGGTCCTTCTTTATTACTTCCTGATAACACGCAACGGCCTTTTCGTTCTTCCGCCACTCGGCGTAATTTACGCAGAGCTTTCCATGGTAGCGTGAGTTCGTTGGTTCAAGCTCGACTGCTTTCAAGTATTCAGGTTCAGCCTCGGTGTACATACCTAAGGCGTAGTAGGCGTCCGCAAGGTTCAAGCGTGAAGACGCTTGCTGTGGGTTTTCTGCCGCATCACTCTTGTATTGGTCCAACTTCGGGAACAAATTCTTTCGAACACTTGCAACACGCAATCTATCCTGTGCGTCAGCATGGTTTGGTTGAAGAACCAGGACACGACTCAGGGTCTTTATTGCCTCATCATATTTCTGCGCCATTAGATAAGTGTTTCCGAGAAGGTATAGCTCTTCCACGTCGCCGGGGTGAGAGTCAGAAACTCGCTTCAGAGGTTCAATTGCCTCGACAAACTTCAGATTATCGCGTAACGCCAGACCATACTTACCAATGACAGCCAGGTTACCTGGATCAAGTCGGAGTGCTTCTATCATGGTGTCTAAGAACTTTTCGGACTCACCCAAATCTTGATACTCAAGCGCCAGGTTAAAAACGGCCTCGCGAAAATCCTTCTTGATTTCTGTCGCTCGCTTAAAGGCGACAGCCGCATCCCGGTGCCTGCCAAGTTCGCGTAGGCCGACGCCGAGATTGTAATGAGTCAATTCACTTTCACTATTCAGCTTCAGCGCTTCCGTGTAGGCCTGCAACGCGGCTTCATTATCGTTTAGTTTGGCGTAAGCATTGCCGAGGTCGGTGTAAGTTTCTGCGGTCGGCTTTAGCGCGAGTGATCGGTTCAAGTATTCGATGGCGTTTTTCCAATACCCGGCATTTAGATTTGCGCGTCCTAAGTTAAGGAAGATGATTGGATCATCTTCCCGGAGTTTAGAGGCTGCGGTTAGTTCACGGATCTCATCATCGTACTTGCTTAGATTGCTGTAGATTTCGGCGAGCGCTATATGCGCATGAATCAGTTTCGGGTCCAGCTGGAGGGAGGACTCCAACGCTTTGATAGCGTCTGTGGGTTGCTTAGTCGCAATGTACGCTATTCCCAATACGTAATGTACCAGTGGATCACTCGCTCTTAGGTTAACTGCCGCTTTAAGGAACCCCAGCGCCATCTCTGGCTTTCCCAATTTGAGATAACAGTTGCCGGCGTTCGCCTGCGCCGCAAAGCTCTTGGGATCGAGCTTGATTGCTTCTGCGTAGTACTTAATTGCTTCGTCACAATTTCCATTTCGCTGGGCCACGAGTCCTTGAGCCTCGAAATCAGCCACAGTCTTAATCTGCTGTTGGGCCGATGCAATGGCAAAGCAGGTAGTGAAGAGTGCGACAGTGACTGGTATTTTTAGACTCATGAGAATTGGACGGAATTCTACTACAGGTATGCACTAAACGAACGATGGATCAGTAGTCTCGAAGGATGAGCGGATTTGCGATAGACGGGCGCGACACGGCTCCGAAGAGCGTGGTGAAAAGCAGCGACGTATTTCTATCGATCAAAACGTAAAATCACGAGTCAGCTTGAGCTGAAAACTGAAAGAAGGTCGCTCGAGTCCTATGCCGGTGCTCTGATTGTAGACAATGAAGAAATCGCTGTTGGGACGATAGATATAACGCAGCCGCACGTTGATAACCGAGAGGCGCGCGGCGGAGTTGAGTTGGACTAGTGCTGAGGTAAGTAGTTTTCTTGAGAAATTATAGTTAACTCTTCCGGCGAGGAGACTCGTGGAAAAGTTTCCTTGTGGCAAAAGGACTCGGTTGTAGCTCTCTGATAGATCGAGCAAAATGTGGGCGTTTGGTCGCCAGGTTATCCCGCCCGATGTCTCATACCTCTTTCCCGAATAAAAGTCTCCCCATTTCTCTCTCATCGTGAAGACAACTGGCTTGCTTAGGTCAGTCGTGAAGGATACTCGTGGGCGATTGAAGTTATAAGTACCGACCGGAATGGTGATGCCCGGACGAATCTCGAAAGGTTCGGTTAATACATCAGTAACAGCTTCAATGGGGCGGAAGAAAAACTCCGAAGAATTCTTGAAGATTGTGTCCCAGGAGAGTTCAGTTTGGCGCGTCGCAAGTTTATGTGCTCGATCTGAGTAATACTCAATCTGGGTCTCAAACTCCATCTGCTGCACATGAGGAATGAATTTTGGTCGAGGCTTGTACGCAAATTGTCCAAAGTATTGATGAATAGCGTTGCGTTCGATGAAACCAACTTCCGGATTGAACTTTGAACCAACGTCTTCGTAGACGGTTATGAAACGATAGAGATCGTTTTCGAAAATCGATTCAATGCGCGACGAGCCGGCGCTTGAGCGAATGCCCGGAGTCGCTGAGCCCATCCAGAACGCTTTGAACTTGTAGTGATCGGTTAGATTGAATTCAGCGTCGGCGCCACCAACGCGATTGTAATTGCTGCCGCCTACTGCAGTGGCGCCCTGACGATTGACAAAGATAGCTCCGATATAGGAACGCTTAAGTATGTCGCGTTTCACTCGGAAGACAGAGAACTGTTGACGCGGAATGCCAAGACCAGTTGAGGGTTCGCCCAACTTGCGCGTCTGCACCTGCAGAAATCCGATGTTATAAGGACCAATCTTGCCCGTGACCTTTGCGCCGTAGTCGATGGACACAGGCAGGCCGCTGTCCGTCAATCCAATGCGTCGGGTAAAGAAGGCTTGATTTTCTCCTTCTCTACCAAAGAGAAAAATTCCTGAGTTCTCCAGAAAGAAGTCACGCTTTTCGGGAAAGAAAACAGAAAAACGAGTGAGATTGACGATTTGATCATCGACTTCCGCTTGACCAAAATCTGGATTGACAGTGAACTCAGCCGTTAATGATGGTGTGATTCCGAGCTTCGCAACCTCCAATCCGGCGCGACCACGCACACCAGCATCAAAGCCTTCCGCACCGACCAGAGGCACGCCCTGGCGCCATTCGCCGGATGCGTAAGGTTTAATCTCACGCAGGCGTCGACGGCGAATGTCTTCAACCCCAGTCAGTTCACCGGCCTGCGAAACCCGTTCAAGTCCAAAAGAACGTTGCCAACTGGTCCAAAGATTCTCTTCATTCTTACGTCGGATGATACGGGCGACATTGAACCCCCAAGTGTCGATTCCTTCGGTGAAACGAAGCGTGGTCAAAGGTATTGCAATCTCAACAACATAACCTTCTGTCTCGATGCGGCCCTCAGATAACCATGGAGCATCCCACGAAAGATTCACATCACGACCTTCATCCGTAATCAACGCGTCCTGCTGCGTTCCAAGAGGATTAACGGCAAAGCGAAATGCATTACGGCGATCGTGATAAGTGTCCAGGAGAATTTCGATCTTATCGTCGTTCGAAAAACTCGCATCACGCACAAGCTCTCGCGCGTTGATATGCGCGGCATCAGAATCAAACGCACGAATACCGACATAGATGTTCTTGTCATCGAACAGTACGCGCACCTCGGTCCTTTCGGACGCTGCTGCGCCTTCTATCGGTCGCTCCTGACGAAAATCAGTTGCTGGTTGGGCTGACGACCAGGCAGGCTCGTCAAGAACACCATCCACCTTTATTGCTTCACTGATACGTTGCGCTTGAATTCTTCGCGGGCCTTCGCTGCCCTGAGTTGAAACTGAATTTGTGGTATTTACCTTGGAGGCAGGTTGCTGTGCGTTAGAAACAGTAACGATTAGATTGATACTAAGCGCAAAGGCGATTTGCGCCCTGAAGCGTTCCGATCTTCGATCGAACAGCTTCGGTATTTGACTCATAGTTGCTTATCGGATGGTAGGGCAATTCTGAGAACAGGCCTTCCATTCGGTCCGAGATCGTGGCGGCACAGCGCACGCTTTCGTTGAAAGGTTTGTCGTGCTGTGATGCTACTGGTACGCCGATGCCGGGGGATCGCCGCAATACTCCTTTTGCGTCGTGCCAAGGAGCTTGTGCTCTGCGTTGAACGAATAGCGGCGGACGGAGTGGCGCTTGCCGCCGTTCGGGCAATATTGCAGCTCGTTACTTGGAGGGCCGACATCAAGGAACCAAACGCGAGCGTCAGCGAGCTTCTTTGCATCGCTGGTGTATTTACCGCCGGCTAACGCATACGACGTGACACCCCCGTGTGTCTCGTCGATCACGAGTCGCAGCTTGTCGGCCTTTAGGTTGGCGCGGTAAGGCGCGAACCGGGCCTCGACGTCCCCAGTGATCTTCTTCAGTCCGGCGTCGCACCAGTTCTCCTTGATCTCCTGAACGGTGCCCTTCCACATAATCCCACGAACCTCGCCTTCAGGCACACGCGTCGACGGGGAGACGCCGCTCGCGATCATCTTGTCATACGCCTGGATACAAAACTTGAACATGTTGGGCACGGGATCTGGCTGTTGCGTATCGATTGCCCAACTCTGGAAAGTCTGGTAGTGCTCATTGTCTTCGAGAGACTGCGCGCGCGTCGGAACCACGAACGCAGACGAGACGATCACCAGTGCGAAGCAAACCAAAAGTACTCTCATTTGATTCTCCTTATCTGCGTGTAGGGGCGTGAGTATACGAGCCACTGATGACGCGGTCAACGAACTCATCGACTCAGGCACGTTTATAAGACAAGGTGTTCACACCCGGTGTGTCCTCCTATAGCTTTCTCTTGTGACGGACGACATCAACAATTAGGCGGAGAGCGTCGACCACCTCGTCAGGTGCTTCCAATTCCATGTTGTGACCGCTGGCAATCATGAGCTGACGGGAATTCGTCGATAGGCGTGCTAATTTTGACTGCCCTTCTTTTCGTTCTGATTCCAATTGCGCCGCCGAAATCTCATATTCGCCATCAACATACTGGCCGTTTGAGCGCGTCAAGACGACGAGGGGTATCCCACCGAGCGTGCCGTCTTGTGGGAGTGCCAGCCACTTTGCGAAATACTCTTCTGACCATTGTCGCTGACTATCTTCAGCATCTTCCAGTTGGGATTGGGACTGGGCCCAGACCTGCCATTCCTGTTGCTTCCTTGGGAGCACTGCATAAATTCGATCCAACGCAGAATTCGCAGTCGCATTTGGGAGAGAAGCGGGTCTGTCCGAGGCACTCATTTCTTCGTGGGCAATCGGAATCTCCCGGCCTGGGGCATGTTCACCAAGCCTTATCATTGAACGTCCGCCAATGCCCACGCGCTGGCCTTCGAAGGCGGAATCAACCAGGACCACCCCAGACACCAACTGAGGGTATGTCAACGCGAAATTTCTTACGACTGGTCCTCCATAGGAGTGTCCGACGAGCACGAATGGCCCTCGCTCGCCTAACTTTTGGAGAGCGTCTCGCAGTTCAAGATTGAGTTGCGCGAAGGTCCGCGGCTTTGGCCCTGGCTCGCTCCAGGCATAACCAGCGCGGTCATATGTGCAAATGCGCGTGAGATTAGAAATACGAGACTGCACGATAAACCAATCGAACGAAAAATCTCCAAGCCCGTTTTCGACAACGATGAGTGGACTGCCTTTTCCGGTGCAGTTCACGTGTAGACGGTGACCACCCAAATCCACAAGTTTGCCTGGTGGCTCAGGCGTCGTTGTCGAAGCGAATATCACCGCAGCAATCAGCGTAGTTGCATATAACAGCGCGTTTCCAAAGCCTAAGACTCTCACTGGAATTTCATCACCTCGACGTTGGGTGGTAACCTAATTTGAATTCTTCAGTGCGCAGCATGTCGCTTCCTCGTAACCCGAGCTGAAAATGCCACCAGAAATCGATTCTGGCATATTGGATTTTCTCCAAGAGTTGAACCGAGAAATCCAAATTAGGGCGCCACCCAAATTTGTTTTTTGATAGCGCGTATTCTAAACGCCAGCCTATTAGCAAGTTCTTCTAAGTGCTCAAAGTCTTACTGGGAGTTATCAGCGGGCCCAGCGATGGGATGAAGAGGTCAAGAGCGCAGCGCTACACACATTCGTACCCACTATGAAAGCACACTTGCGCCTCACGGCGAATCTGTGCAGTGCTTTTGGTATGCTCTTGCGCATGAAACCTTCTACTCTCCTACGACACATTAGCCTTTCTCTTCTCGTCATTGCGACTTTATCGTTTACGGTTTTCGCACAGGAGCTTTCCACGTACATAAGAGCCGGCAAGCTTTTCGACGGCCGCTCAAACCAGCTCCAAACGAACATCGTCATCGTCGTTCAAGGCAAGAAGATTCTTCGCGTCGGCGGAGATGTCACCATTCCCTCTGGAGCGACAGTTATCGATCTGAGTCAGTTAACAGTCATGCCCGGATTGATTGATGTGCACACTCATATCGTTCTGCATGCAGGAGACTACGACGCACAGATCCTTCGAGAAACCCCGGAGTTTCGAGCCATCTACGCTACGCGAAATGCGAGACTAACGCTTGAGTCAGGTGTCACGACGATCAGAGATCTAGGCAATGAAGGTTCAGGTTTTGCTGACGTAGCTCTGCGTGACGCAATTGCCCAGGGCATCGTGCCTGGACCACGCATCGTTGCGGCTATTCGTCCGGTCACGAGTACAGGAGCTTATCGACTGGTGGGTTATTCTCCATATCAAGTATTGCCGCCAATTTCTGCCAGCGCGGACGGTCCGTCGGAGATACGCAAGGAAGTGCGCAGGTTGATTGCGGACGGCGCGGATGTGCTGAAGATCTACATGGAGTCGTATGAGAAGCGGCAGCTTCGCCAGGACAAATTGTCAGGCGCGATGAATTACTCTCAGGAAGAATTGAATGTCTTGACCGAGGAAGCTCATCGAGCAGGTATTCGAGTCGCCGCGCATACTTATTCGGACGAGGCAGCTCGCATGGCGATTGCTGCTGGAGTTGATTCAATCGAGCATGGTCTCTATTTGCAAACGGACACGTTTCGATTGATGGCTGAAAAAGGGATCTACTACGTGCCAACTCTTCTGGTGTACGAGCTCTGGCGCGACGCAAAAATCTTCGGAGCGATCACTCCCGAGAACAAGATCAAATTGACGAATACCGTCAACGAACACATTGCGACTTTCAAACGCGCGCTCACGACAAATGTGAAGATAGCGTTCGGGACGGATACGTTCGAGCTGCCTGGCACCAATGCCGAGGAGCTCGAACTTATGGTGCGCTACGGAATGAAACCGGCTGATTCACTTCGTTCCGCTACTTCCACTTCGGCTGCTCTGCTGAACGTGAGCGACATCACCGGAACGATCGAAGCAGGAAAGTCAGCGGACATCATTGCGTTCAGAGGAGATCCACTCGACGACATTCGCTCGCTGCAGCATGTCTTGTTCGTAATGAAAGAAGGCAAAGTCTTCAAGCAGGAGAAGTGATCTTCACACAAACCCGGGGCAGTAGCCCGACTGTTAAGGAGGGCTCGGGTCACGTTGAGGTAGTAGCGAGACACGAGCCCTCCTTGACAGTCGGGCTACTGCCCCGGGCTGCAGTTCAATTCGGATTCCATCAGGAAACGAAAGTCTATCCGTCGCTTGATGTCGGAGCAGTGGTTGAGTTTTATGTCTCTCCTCGATGGATGGCTCGGTTTGATATCGGCGACACGTTAATACATTACCCTGAGCTGCAATTTTCGAATTTCACTCCTCCCCTCGTACTACAACCAAGCGAGATACGTCATAATCTTCAAGTCTCGACGGGCATCGGTTTCGGTTTTAGAGGGAAGGCTTCGGAAATCGTTAGTGTACGACAGGCTGTTAGCCTGTCGTTGTGTTCGAGAGCAGGCCTACAAATAAGTGGAACCCGCGGCAGGCTAACAGCCTGTCGTACATTACTGAGTTGAATCCCGATGAGAATGGTATATGAATATCCAGGCCGCGGTGGCTTGCGCCGTTTTTTCCGGGCGATCGTTCGCTTGTTCGGGGCCATCTTGATCCTCGTCAGTTTAATCGCTGCCATGCCGCTATTTTTTCTTCTAGCAGCATTGATCATTTCGATCGTTGACGGTAAGTCCGGGCCACCCTTGCGCGAGAGTGAAATGTCTCAGCTGACAATTGCGTTCGTGATCATGATTGTGGCCTGGTTCCTGGGACGCAAGCTGGTCCGTGGCAGACGCCAACTCGTGCTTTTCCTGCGCCGGTTCGGCTTCGTCGGAGCGACCGAGACGCTTACCTTCGCCGTCACCACGGCTATGGGTGGTTCGTGGAGGCTCATCACGTTGGACGATCGTCAGGTAGCACCAGTAGGAACAGGGAAAGGCATGCGCTGGTCTTCGGTCCTCGTAGGTTTGTTTGCCATTGCCATCATAGGCTTCGCTCTGAACTGGTTATTTGGTGGTGGCCTCGGGAAAATGATGAGCGACGTCGTGAGGGACGCCCCGCGTCAGGGCAATCTGGTCCAGACCATCTTCGGCGCCATAGTCGCAGCTTTGGTTGTGGGACTGGTCGTGGGCCTAATGGTTATCGTGCTTGTGGCTTTCTTCGCCGTGGTGGGTCTCTTCTCATGGGGCACTTACTTCTCGGTGCGACGCGCCGAACGTTCTAAGAAGCTCGAAGTCACCTCAGTCGCGAGCCTCGAGAAAATCATGCGGACAGTGTCGCGTCGCAGCCGCAGAGTTTTCAGTCCCAGGCTCGCTGTAGTGCGCGTCGCCATGCCCGTTTGGAAGCAAGCCGTTCTTCAACTGGCATCAGTATGCGCCGCCGTCGTAGTTGATGTCTCAGAACCCACCGATAACCTGCTCTGGGAGGTCACGACGCTGAAACCACGACTGCAAACGCGTTTCATTGTAGTTGCGGATCAAGAGCACCTGAACAGGATGACGACGGGGCCGACACAAAGTTTGGAACTCCACCAGCGCTTGCTCCACGTGCTCGCCGGAGAAGAGGTACTCGCTTACTCAAACGACCGCGCTGGGAGAAAGCGCTTTGCCAGGGCACTACGCACCAGACTGGAAAGCCCGTTTTCAGACCCGATCGTGAAGAATTGAAATGAGGTCTGAATTGGAACTCTGGATGCCCGATTTCCTCACCCCACAGCAACTGACGCGCGAAGATCGATCCATAACTGTCGATGGACGCTTGAAGCAGGGCGTGTCGCCGGCCCAAACTCAGGCAGACATGGACGAGATCAAACGCCGCCTTGAGCAACAGTATCCTAAAACCAATTCGGGGTGGAGTGCGCAACCGAAAGTCCTGTAGGAGGGTCATGCATCCTCCCGATCGAGAGGCGTTGCATAACTTATTCCGTTGGTTCACACAGACTCAACTGGAAACGGAAGCACTGCAGCTTCGTCAACCAACATTGCGCGTAGTTAATGTTCGTCTGTCCGATCTATAGTTACTAAGGGTTCGTGAGTTTCTGCCTCTTCGTTCGTCAAAGCGGTAGCTTTGTTTTGGCCGAAGGTGGCACAATGGCGCGGCTCATTCTCCATTCGAAAGGTTGATCAGCATGAAAGGTCATGGCACGCATCATGTGAAAATGATCGGCGTGCGCGATTTGCGCGATATTAACCAGACGATTTTTCTCCACTTAATAAGGGATCGTCAGCCTATCTCGCGTGCAGATATCGTCAAGGCAACCGGACTCCAGGCCGGGACTGTCTCCGCAATTGTCAATCGGTTGATCAAGCAGAAGCTCATCTATGAAGGAGTGGAAGGGCCGTCAAGCGGAGGTCGTCCACCAAAGTATCTTCATGTGAACGCAGAAAGCGCTTATGTTCTGGCAGTAGACCTGGGTGTGAAGGAGTCGATCTACGCCGTAAGTGATTTCAATGGGCGAATACTAACGCAAAAATCTGTAATCACAGAAGGCGATCCAAAAGTTTTTCTACTTTCACTCGCACGTGAAATCCGTAAATTGGTAAGCACACAATATCCCAGAGCTCGTGTCGAAGCAGTGGGCGTAAGTGTGCCGGGTTTAGTCGATCGCGCTGCCGGTACAGTGATCGTTTCACCGAATTTAGGATGGCGAGCCGTGCCAGTGCGCACGTTGATGGAAGAGAAGTTGGAATTACCGGTATACGTGGAAAACGACGCGAACGCCGCAGCCTTCGCGGAATTGTGGTATGGCCCACTCGACGAGGTTAGCGCACGAACGCTGCTTTCAGTGCTCGTTGTTGAAGGTCTGGGCACAGGATTGATTATTAATGGAGAATTGCACGTAGGTACCAGCATTGGCCTCGGTGGCTTCGGGCACATGACAATGGATCCTAAGGGGTTGACTTGTTCATGCGGCCGGCGCGGTTGCTGGGAGACTTTTGC
>DASYPT010000033.1:0-12592 GCA_036006355.1 Pyrinomonadaceae bacterium
AAAACCACCCAACAACGATGGCATCAGGCCTGCGCGAACGAGCGATGACTTTCCGCTGCCGGAAGTTCCCACGACCGCGAGAAAACGAGTTGCGCCGAGTTTGCTTATCAGCTGTTCACTTTGGCCATCGCGTCCAAAAAAGAGATGGCTTTCTTCGAAATCAAATGGACGTAAACCAGGGAATGGGTTTGTTGGTATTTGCTGTTCTACGAAGATGTCACTGGTTTCAGATCTCATCGTGACTCTCCTTTTGCTTTGCTGATGTCAGCGATGAAATGTTCGAGTAAGGCGGAATTGAAGTCCCCATAGTTTCTGATAATTCATCGTGCTATACGAGCAGTTGGAAAGTGGCGCTACACAGACTCCGAGCTCATCTTCTCCCCAGATAGCGGACAAGTTGTCTACCGCGGAGGGTATTGCCTGGAAAATTGCCTAAGACCCGAGGCGAAAATAATCCTTCTGGTCGATGCGTCCCACCTTAGATGATGATTAAGTCCTCGAGCTCGCGTTGACTATTCTCAACTAGTTAGACCGAATTGGAACTGTAAGTTCTTACAGGCTGAAACTAATCAAAGGCACCGTCCAAAGACCCCACCCAAACGCGATTTCCCCTCCTGCCACAACGCGTTCATACGCCGTATGACCTGTAACTTTTGACAGTTACTGAGTCTCTGTCCCAGCAACTACGATTTGCTTAAAGGCGTCCGTGTTCGGCAGTGAAGCTCAAAGTGAAGGAGAGGTTTTGAAGACCAAGCTTGATCGGATACTCGATGCTGAATATTTCGAACTCTGAAGGACAAACCCTGGGCGCCGCCCCTTGCGGCCACTACGCATCAGGCAAGCTCCTTTCACCGATGGATCTTGTGATGGTAGGAGCCCAGTTGATTTCGGGCAGACCGGAAAACTTTTTCACCGCGGTTCGTCAAGCATGGGCAGTCGAAACCGGTGGCGCTAGCGGTTATGGCGGGGCAGTCGCGGTGATGGTAGCGGTGGTCGCGGATCAAATCACGAATCAATAATTTGACGCTCAAGGCTGCTCCTGGCGGTTAGTTTGTTTAGATGTCGTTCGTTTTCCGTTTTGTGAACGGCCGCGAAAGCGGGGACGACTGGCTTTGACTCAATACCGTCAGCGGAGGCGCGGCGCAACCCGCCATCAACACTATAAGGAGATATGACAATGAACAAAGAAATGAACCCTAATGAAGTGGGATGCGACAATCCGCTTGGCAACCCTGACGAGTTGATTTCGCAGGAGATTCCCTCGGGAGTGGATCGCCGGAAGTTTTTGATGAGAAGCGCGGTGATCGGCGCGGCAACCGTCTTAACTGGCCGCTACGTTTCCGCACACGAGAGGATTCTTAAGGCCGTTAGCGAGTCGCTGCCGGTGTTGCCGCAGGCGCCTTCTGTGCCGCTTGACAAGAATCTGAATGTCGTCAAGAAGGGTCAGGGTCCGGTGATGACCGTGATCGATGAGTTTTACAAAGTCGGTCCCGGTCCATCGAGTTCGCACACTATAGGCCCGATGCGCATCACCTACGATTTCTATCAACGGGCGGCGAAGCTGCCGGCTGACAAACTTGCGAAGGCGACCAAACTTCAGGTCAATCTTTTCGGCAGCCTGAGCGCGACCGGTAAGGGTCATGGCACTGAACGCGCCGCGCTCGCCGGCCTGGTCGGAAAAGAGCCCGCAACTGTTGACCCGCTATTTCTTGATGGTCTGCGCGACAAACCCGATCAGGTCTTTCCCGTAAAACTCGGCAGCTCGACAATTAATGTCGGCTTGAAGGACGTCATCTACGACGCGACCAAGGGCGACTTTCATCATCCCAACACAATGACAGTGAAACTGCTCGCCGGCGACGAGGTGTTGCTCGAGCAGGAGTACTACTCAGTCGGCGGCGGTTTTATCGAGTGGAAGGGATATACCCCGCCCAAGAAGAATGCGCCGAAGTACCCGTTCCGCACGATGAAGGAACTGCGCGCCCACGCCGACAATAACAAACTGACGATCGCTCAAGTGATGCTCGCCAATGAGATGTCGATCGCGGGCAGGTCTCAGGAGGAGGTCTATACATTTGTTGACAAGATCATCAACGCTATGACGGCCACGGTAAAGTCGGGGTTGAGCATGTCGGAAGATGATGTACTGCCCGGCCCCATCAAACTGCACAGCAAAGCGGCTACGGTTTACAAGCGTGCGATGGACGACACTAATATGGCAGACCGCGGCGTCGGATTGCTTTCGGCATGCGCCCTTGCTGCCTCGGAGGAAAACGCTCGTGGCCACCTGGTCATTACCGCGCCAACGGGCGGATCCGCGGGAGTTATGCCCTCGCTCGTCTACGCTTTGATCGAAGGTCGCAAAGTGCCGCTACAGAAGGTTCGCGATGGCATGCTTGCGGCGGCTGCTGTCGGATACCTGTGCAAGCATCACGCGACCTTGTCTGCCGCCGAAGGCGGCTGCCAGGCCGAGATCGGCGTGGCATCTTCGATGGCGGCGGCATTGGTAGCTACCGCGATGGACGCAGAATCGCGTGTGGTTGAGAACGCCGCGGAATCGGCTCTCGAGCATCACTTGGGCATGACTTGCGATCCGGTTGCCGGCTATGTGCAAGTTCCGTGCGTCGAGCGATGTGCCTTTGGTGCAGTCAAGGCGTGGACGGCATATGCGATCGCCAGCAACGAGATTGCCTCGCGGCATCGTGTCGATCTCGACGCTACCATCGTGGCACTGGCCGAAACCGCCAAAGACATGAACAGTAAGTACAAAGAAACGAGCGAGGCTGGTCTGGCTCTCTCTGTAGTCCTCTGTTAATCGAACGGGGGGCCGATGGAGCTAAGTGCCATCGGCTCCCCAAGCTCATCATCTGGTTTCAAGGGGCAGACGCCCGACGCCATGAATCGCACTTGAGTAGAGGGAGGCCTTTCATGTTGAGGCGACGAGTATACATCAGGGTCTCAATCACATTGGCGTTCGCCTTGATGACATTGTTAACGAATTCTGTCTGTGGACAGTCTCCAGCCCAGCCAGCCAGCCCGAACAACGACACCGCTCCGGCTCAGGGACCCAGGTTAAGCAATTCCGAGAAAAAAGCCGTTGCTGAAGGACGCCGATCGGACGACCTGGAGAACGACGTCGCGACCATCAAGGCTGAGAACGCCGCTGTCCGAGAACAACTTCGCAGGATGGAGGAACAGCAAAAGACACTCTTGGAACTTGTCGACCGTTTGCAGCGACGACTTGACGGCTTGCCGATTTCGGAGGCGCCGCGCACTGTGCAGCCGTTGGGATCAGCGCAGGCAGCCGACTCTACACCATCGACCGCAACGCCGGAGCCATCAGTTCCTTCGCCGGCCGTCTCCGCGGTTCAGGCGAAATCAACAGACGACGATCATTACCAGGATGGAATTGTTATCTGGAAAAACCCTGACGATTCGAAGGTGCCTTTTCTGCTGAAGTTCAACGTCAATACACAGCTTCGGTACCTAAACACAACAAACAGCGACGATACCTTCACCGACCATCTGGGCGTTGTCCGCGAAGTACATACACGCAACGACATCACCGTGAACCGTACGATGTTCATCCTGGGCGGCTACATGTTCTCCAAGAAGCTGCAATACAGCATGACGGTCTGGACTTCCGCGGGAGCCGCCTCGATCGTCGTAGCTGGGAACATTGGCTGGCGATTCAATAAAGCGCTCACGGTCACGGGAGGTTACACGGGTGTGCCCGGCAGCCGATCACTTGTTGCCACGTTCCCATTTTTTCAAGTCCTTGACAGGAGTATGGCGGACAACTTCTTTCGTCCAGGCTTTACCCAGGGCGTCTGGGCGAGCGGAGAACCGGTAAAGGGTTTGAACTACCTGGTGTTCCTCGGCAACGGTCTCAATACTTTGAACATCTCCGCAAACAAGATCGATCCACATCTGGTGTTGTCCGGCAGTGTTTGGTGGGAGCCGTTGGGAGCCTATTCGGAGCCAGGCAAATCGCGCCAGATGTACGACGATTATTTCGCCTCGCCAAGAACACGCATTCGCATCGGAACCAGTTTTACGAGATCTCGGGAAGACCGGTTTTCAGATACAGAGCAGTCCAGTCCCGACAACACTTCAATCTACAATTCCGATGGTGTGCTTGCCTTCTCGACCGGAGCGTTTGCTCCGGGTGTGACGGTCCAGAAAGCCACTTACAAAATGTGGGCGATCGACGGCGGCCTCAAGAAGAGCGGTTTTTCGATCAATGGGCAATACTACTTTCGCTGGCTAAGCGACTTCGAAGCCGACGGGCCGCTTCCGCTTGCATCCACATTCGACCACGGTTTTGAGGCGTCGACCGGCAAATTTGTATTGCCGAAGAAGCTACTGCTGTATGTTCGCGGCTCAAAAGTTTTCGGACAGTTTGCCAACCCCTATGAGTACGGCGGTGGGTTCAAGTGGTATTTCTTACCGACCGAGCGTTTGTGGATGACGGGCGAGATGATGCGGGTTAACAAATCTCCTTATAGCGGGGCCTTCACTCCATACACCGCGGGAATGGCCGGCTGGATCCCGATGCTCCAGACTGTCCTCGCTTTTTGACGGCCTTTCCTCAATACCAACTTCGTTCTCTTCGTCTGGCGATGATGCTGCAGGCGTCCGAGACTTCGGCATTACGGCAACGGCGAGCTGGCGGACGAACTCTTCAGCATGATCCGATATTTCGCGTTTCGCGCCCTCGTGGACATCGCCGGCCAAACTTTAACGGTCTCGTGAATGATCCAACCGCAGCTGGGTTTGAGATTCATCACCTGCAAGTCTCTTACCGTTTTCGCAAAACGCAGAGAAACTTTATTACCAATCGAGCTTCATGGTGTAGCTGTTCTGGCCAGGTCAGGAGTTGCGTCGGGATTGTGCAACAGTAATCGATGCGCGAATCCTGCAAGCACCGCACCCAAGATGGGCGCCAGCCAAAACAGCCATAACTGTGAGAGCGCCCAACCACCCACAAAAAGTGCTGGCCCAGTTGAGCGCGCGGGATTGACCGAAGTGTTCGTGACGGGAATGCTCACTAGATGAATTAACGTTAATGCCAGTCCGATCGCAATCGGCGCCATGCCTTGCGGGGCTCTTGGATCAGTCGATCCCAGAATGATGAGAAGAAAGAAAAACGTCATAACTACTTCCATAACTGCCGAAGCAATCAACGAATACTTTCCCGGGGAATGCTCACCAAACCCGTTTGAGGCGAAACCCGCCGAAGCGTCGAAGCCGACTTTACCGCTTGCAATCAAGTACAGCACGGCTGCGGCAACGATAGCCCCAATCACCTGAGCGACGATGTAAGGCAGAACGTCAGACGCTGGAATACGGCGCGCAGTAAACAAGCCAACTGTAACCGCCGGGTTGAAATGGCCACCAGAAATGTGGCCGACCGCGTATGCCATTGTTAACACTGTTAGACCAAAAGCTAAACTCACACCCAGGAGTCCAATTCCCACTGCGGGAAAGGCTGCTGCCAGTACTGCACTTCCACAACCGCCAAAGACTAACCAGAATGTCCCGAAAAACTCTGCTGACAGTTTCTTACTGAGGGACATAGTCGTTCTCCTTTTTCATCCACTACTAATCGAGTGCTTCAAATTGTTGAGGTCTCCAGGACTGGCCGCACGCTGGAATTGAAACAAACTATGCGAACCAAGATCGTCGCTGCCCCAAATCCTGACGATATCAATGCGTTACTAATAGCGAGCTGGCCCAATGCAAACCGGTCCTACTGTGGCGATCCAGCGTTCTCGGTCACCACCAGCTCAGAATCTAATGAGTAAAGCCTCGACAGCTCTTCTAGTTGAGAACTCACGAGTCTCCATTTTGAGATTAGAGAAGTGCTCAGACTAAATCGATTAAGCGCCAGGCTGAACGTTCGAGACATACGAGCTAATTTGTCGATTTGAGACCTACGGCCTCTAACGTCCTCGACCTCTAATGACAGTGAGACCTTACGAAATTCTTCAAGCCGATCTGTGAAGACACGCTCCGGTCTTGAAGCGATCTGTTGAGCGGCCGGCAGTTCCAGCAAAAGTTCGTCCAATACGTTATTAGTTTCTTTTCCGAAGGTGGCCAGAAGTTCCTTCGTTATGACAACATCGGTCCATTGCAGCTTATACAGCTTAGCCAACAAATCCAGGTCCGCATGCAAGAGTGCCCAGTTAAGTACAACCTTTGATGAGCAATCTGAAAGTAGAAGCATTCTCTCTATAGCAGAAGCGAGGGGCATTATATTTTCTAGTAGACTTTTTGTGTGCTGGGGATCGGACAACCCGTCAGTCAGCATAAGCAAATCTTCGAGGTGTCCATTGATTTCCAGCTCCCCACGATCTGCGATCACACGATGTTCTCGTGTATAAGCGTTATAGAAGTCTTCAGTTCGTTTGCTGATGCGCTGGGCCAGGATTTGTTTCCGTTGCGAGGAATTTGACCGGTTCTTTTGAATCGCGACACACACCCGGTTTGGACCAGTGATCCAAAGCAAGGTAATTATCATAAGTACAACAAGTCGTGACTTTGACTTTCGCATGGCTGCTGCTCGAAGACGTTCTTGCTAGCTTTTATGCTTCGCTACCTGCGCCCTACTGAGCCCGAAATGAAGGTGCGTCCGGCCAACACTTCTCTTAAAGCGGTTTTCAGATCGGAAATCATCCGTGGCTTGACGACATAACCCGAAGCGCCACTTTTAAGTGCCGCCTGAACAAAATCCCAATCTCTATGAATCGTGAGAAAGACTATCTTCGACCGTATACCGCTTTCTTTCAGTTGTACGGCCGCCTCAATGCCATTGATGATCGGCATTGAAATATCGAGAAGGCAGATGTCAGGTTTCAATTCGGCAGCCTTTTGTAGAAGTGCCCGTCCGTCAGCTACGGGATCCAACATCTCAAACTCGTCCTGCAGTAGATGCACAACTGTATCGCGCATCTCCCTATGATCATCTGCTAACAGTATCCGAGCGCGAACCACGTTTGCTCCTCGTTGCTGAAGTGTTGCCAACCCACAGGCAGGCTGCAATGTCCACTTAATTCCGTGGAGCACATGCGGCCCATGGTAAAAGTTCTGGCGGTTAAAACTACTGGCAAAAATGACAGGGAATGGCGTGACGGGCCGAACAGACGAGCCGGTGAATAGAGGACTTTTGAGTGTGGGGATCGTATCCCCACCTCAAAGGTCCTACTGGAGATCTGATAAGCCAGTGCTTTTGGTACGTTAGGCAGGGACGAGCGAAGTCTTCATGGCGTATTCAATCAGTTGTGCGCTGCTCCGAATATTGAGGTGCTCCATCATCGTATACTTGTGAAAGGCGACGGTTCGCGGAGACACGTGAAGAATAAAAGCAGCCTCCTTCATTGAGCGCCCTTCAGCCAGAAGCTGCAATACTTCCCTCTGACGCAATGTCAATTGACTTGGACTCTTTCGCAGTTTGAAATTCTGAACGAATGAGCCAACCATGTCTTTTGTCAGCAACGGCGTTATATACGACCCACCTCGGACAACCTGTCTTAGTGCCTGAACTAATTCCGTCGCAGCTGAATTTTTCAGCAGATAGGCAGAAGCGCCGAGCCGAAAGGCTTCAGCAGCCATGTCGGGATCTTGATTCATCGTGAGGTAGATCAACCTTACCGTAGGCATTAACTGTTTGACACGACGCCCAGCATTCAATCCATTCATCGTGGGCATTTGGATGTCCAGCACGATAACACTGGGATTGAGACTTGGCGCGCCTTCGACCAGGGCGAGACCGTCGCCAAAAGTTCCCACAACTTCAAACTCGGGTTCGATAACGCTTTTCAGAGCATCCAGCACCATCTTATGGTCATCTGCCAGTACTATGCGTGGACGTTTCATATTTCCTCCAGTACTCTCGACTTGCTGCGGGGCGATAACAGCGGAAGAGAGTGTTTTGATTTATGATTTCCTCGTCCCCGTTTTTGTTACGTATTGACCTCTTGATTTAGAGGAATGGTAACCTCGATCCGTGTGCCTCGCTGAGGTCGGGAATAGAATTGAATTTGTCCATCAACGAGATGGACTCGCTCTCGCATGCTGATGAATCCTAATCCGTTTTTTACTGCGGACGATTTGGGATCAAAACCGCAGCCGTTATCAGATACGGAAAGCCGAATAGCGGTTTCCGTCTTTTCGAGGATTACCTGAGCAGCCTGTGCGCCACTGTGTTTGGTGCAATTGCGTACTGCTTCTTGCACGATCCTAAAGGCGCACAGGGTCACATCCCTCGATAAGTCGGCAGGAAAACCCTTCTGTCTCAAGTCAATCTTCAACTTCCCATTCCTGGATACTTCTTCACATAGACTCTTGACAGCGGGTCCCAAGCCCAGATGATCCAGCTTTGAAGGATGAAGCTGATAGGAAAGACGATGAATGTCGGTCGAGATTTCCTGGGCTTGCTTTTGCACTGCCTTGACTCGACGCCGCAAGTTCACCGGTTTATCTATGTCGTGACGGAACTGCTCCATTTCGATCGAAAGGAGTGCCATTCTCTGATTTAAGTCGTCATGAAGTTCCCGGGCAAGACGACTGCGCTCTTCTTCCTGGGCAGCAATCAAGCGGCCTCCAAGATCTCGCAATGCCTCCTCTGCAACTTTCCGGTCGGTTATGTCGACCATGAAACCACGTAGGCGCCTGGATTTCCCTCCCTTAGGCAAAACACTGATGAGGTTGTGCACCCAAACTACTCGCCCGTTTTCCGATAGCAGTCGGAATGTAAAATCGAATTGATCTTCTTCCGTAAATTGCTTCTTCAAAAGACTGAGTGTTCGCTCTCTGTCTTCGGCGTGAATATGTTCTGCCAAAAAATCAGGCTCGTACCATCGGGAGATTGGATAACCAAAGACCCGGCTGGCCTGCTCACTAACATATGTAAAGCGCAAGCTCTTGGCATCGGACTCCCAGACAACAATTTTTGTCTTCTCGAGCAGTTGGCTCAGACCATTTTCGCTTCGTCTAAGGGCATCAACCGCAGACATTACATCCTTGTAAGTAACCAGTAAGCGAAATCCACCCACCGGTAGATCCAAACGTGCGCCATGAACGGAAAAGTGTAGCGGTTGAGTCGGCCCACGGTAGCAATACTCGCCGTGGAACTCCTTGCTGTTACCGGATCGCAGTTTCTCGATATCGTTAGCCATAGTGGGCATGCTCTTGTCGAGAGGCATGCGATCGAGCAGCCGCATACACTGCGTGAAGTAGAAAGAGGTGGCGAAATCTGAAAGCCCGAGCCCTTTAGCTCCCATAAATTCCAGCCAGGATTGGCTCGCATATAGCATCTCTCCCTCTTCATCAAGAACTAGAACATTCGAAGCGCATGCGTCGACAATGCCGCGCAAAAGTTCATCGAAGGCCATGCCGTCTTCTGGTAGTGTTGGCTCTTCAGCGTTCTTGAGTTGACCAACAAGCCGGAGGGAAGGGCTTTTGCGTCGAGGCGGCCTCAATGCCTGCGAACTATCAACCGGTAGATTTCCGCTGTTAGTAGTTGACATAACCATTGTGATGGGGACACAGGTTCAACGAGAGCGTGCGAACTCGAAATGGTCCTTCGAACTCGCTACAATCCCGTGAAAATTGGTGTACTGGGTGCTCAGTACTGTGATAGCGCCGCACAAAATTGCGAAGTCATTTGAGCTGAGATAATTACTCAGATCAACTTCGGTTTCCCATTCACCCATTAACAGAGATGAGTTCTCATCAGTCGCATCAAAATAGAGACGAAAAGTACGGCAGCCTTTGGCAGCGTTAATGGGTTCAACGAGGCGTTTGATTGTTTGAAAGAACTCGCCTCGCTTATCCGGATGCACCGTGATTCTTGTTGTGCTCACGATCATTTCTGAACTCTTTGTAATACCAAGCTGACAATCCAGCCCAGTCATCTCTTAAGGAAGTTACTTAAAACGATTGATGCGATTGATTGCGCCTAATAACACTGCAAGCGGTGTGCAACGGAAGTACTATTCCGTACCGTAATTCAGAAATTCCTTTTATTGCATTGTTTAGGTTGAGCCACTTAAAGTCGCGGAATAGATTGGCTTGATCTAAATTAGCCGCGGTATTCCGCGGATTCCGTGTCCGTCCACGGAGATAACGTCGCCACGGTGAGGCGTGGGTAGTAAAAAGGATCTTCAGGCGGAAATCAGGCGTTTTTACTTCGTCGCTTTTGGATCTGAAATTTGATCATCCGGGTTCGGAGAGTGCTGGGATTGATGCCGAGGATTTTGGCGGCCCCGAACTGACCTTCGATCCTCCAACCAGTATTCTCCAGGGTGTGAATGATGTAGTCGCGCTCCATCTCTTCGAGAGTTTTGGCGGGGCCAAAGAGATCTTCTGAGACTAGTTCAAGATTATCTGCAAGCTGAAGAGCACTCCCATGACTGTGAATAACTGCACGTTCGATAACGTTTGCTAACTCTCTTACATTACCCGGCCACGAATGTGCCTGCAAACTCTGGATGGTTCGACCTGATACCGAGCTTATGGTCTTGCCGAATTTTCGGGAAGCCTTTCCGATCAGGTGTTCAACCAAAGCTGGAATGTCCTCGCGCCGTTGCCTCAGCGGCGGCACGGTGATTGGAAAGACGTTCAATCGATACCAAAGATCCTGGCGAAAGGTTCCCGCCTCTACTTCGTCCTTTAGATTTTTATTAGTCGCGGCAATAATTCGAACGTCGATTTTGATTGTCTTGCTTCCACCAACTCTCTCCAGCTCGTTTTCCTGAATCACGCGCAGCAGTTTCACTTGCAGCTCTAACGGAAGGTCTCCAATCTCATCCAAAAAAATTGTTCCGCCGTCAGCTAGCTCAAAACGGCCTATCTTTCGAGTCCCCGCACCGGTGAATGCACCTTTCTCGTGTCCAAATAATTCACTTTCTATCAGAGTGGGGGACAAAGCAGCACAGTTCACCTTGATTAACGGCCGGTCTTTACGGGTACTGGCTTCATGAATCGCACGCGCCACCAATTCCTTACCAGTGCCGGTCTCCCCAGTGATCAAAACGGTCGAGTCGGTAGGGGCAACCTGATTGATCTTGAATGTGACGTATTTAATGGCATCGCTTTGACCAACGATCTCACCAAACGTGTTATCCATCTGCAACTCTGCTTGTAGATAAACGTTTTCGGCCTCCAATTGATTTTTCATTTCCCGTAGTTCGACGTGGGCTCTTTGAAGTGCCTGTTCGGATTCTTTGCGCTCTGAAATGTCGATAGCTGAACCGATGTAACCTAAAAACTCTCCCTCGGACGAAAACCGTGGTGTTCCATTAGCGAGAACCCAACGATATTCTCCGTCTGCGCGACGTACCCGGTACTCCATTTCGAAGCGCTCTCGGGCGTCGAAGGCAGAGGTGTAGGTATCCACGCAAGTCGCAACATCCTCAGCGTGCACGCTATCAGCCCACCCAAAACCCATTTGCTGCTCCATCGTCCTGCCCGTGAACTTGAGCCACTGTTGGTTGGTGTAAGTGCAAGCCTTATCGACACCGGTCATCCAAATCATGACTGGAGCGCTGTCTGCCAGGGTCTCAAAACGGGCTTCCGACTGGAGCAGGTTCTCCTCGGCCACTTTCCGTTGAGTGATGTCACGCGCAATAGTAGAAACCCCGATGATCTCACCGTTCTCATTCTTGAGTGCTGAAACTGTGATAGACACATCCAGCACCTTACCGTCCTGCGTCAAACGGACCGTTTCCAGATGCTCGACATTCTGTCCACTCTTGATTCTGGCGGTGATCTCCGCCATCTCCTCTTTTCGTCCGACAGGCGCCAGCTTTGATGCGTCTTGCCCGATGATTTCGGCTGCCGAGTACCCATACATCAACTCTGCGCCGTGATTCCAACTCAGAATCCTTCCCTCCAGATCCTTACTGAAAATCGCGTCGTCTGAAGATTCAACTATCGCGGCTAAGTAACGACGAGATTCACTAATTAACCGGTGTCGTCTCCGCTCGACTAATAGCCAACCAACGAGTGCAGTCTGAATGACAATCAATGCCATCGCACCCAGAATGTAATACTTGTACTGATCCCAAATGCTCGGCTGTTTGAATCGCACGAGACTTCCCTGTGGCAATGAAGTCTCGCTGATGTTCCATCGCCGAAGCTCGCGCCAGTCGAACATTGAAACGCTTGGAACACCGTGTGGCGCTATTGCATCAGGCGTTTCACCGGCGAGGACGCGCGAACCAATCTTCGCTGCCTCGTTCCCAATCGCTTCGTAACTAATAAGCTTTCCGCCGACAATTCCAACTCCTAATTGGGCGTCTGTGGTGCCATAGATTGGAACGCTTGACGCCAATGAAATCTGGCGGAGGACATCAAGGTTGTCGTAGGAATTGCCGGCATTATCACGTCTGCTCGTCAGGAAGAACACAATGGCTTCCTGCGGTAAGGCTGCCAGTGCCTTTTGCTGTTCTTGAATATTCAAGCCGACGAGATAATTGAATTCCAGTGTGCTTTCGAAGTCCCTGAAATCTTCCTGCGCTTTGCTCAGCCAGTAGTGGTCCCACTCGCTGGTACCGCTCACCACTACCACCTTTCTCGTTCCGGGATG
>DASYPT010000034.1:0-3867 GCA_036006355.1 Pyrinomonadaceae bacterium
GGAAAATATTGCTTCCTCGATTGCTGGGAGACCTTCCTTAGTGCCGGGAATTTTGATCAGGAGATTAGGGCGTGCTGCTCGTGCGAACAGATCTCTGGCTGCGGCAAGAGTACTTGCTGTGTCGTGCGCAAGCGTCGGGGATACTTCCAACGACACCCATCCGTCTACACCATTCGTCTCATCGAAAATCGGGCGAAAGAGATCCGCAGCCCTCGTGAGATCCTCAAGGGCCAGTTCGAAGAAGACCTCCTCACTCGATTCGTGCTTCGCTAACTTTCTAACGGTCGCGTCATACGCCGTACTGTTCTTAATAGCGTGGTCGAAGATCGTCGGATTCGAGGTGAGTCCTGTTACTGATAGATCGTTGATGTATTGTTTTAGCGTTCCGCTGTCCAGCAGATCGCGCGTAATGTTGTCCAGCCAGAGACTCTGGCCCAGGTTATGGAGAATTTGTGTCGCCTTCATCGTGTCACCTCAATTAGTTCGAAACTGTTCGCATCGATATTCTGTTCATTGGATGGGAGCAAATGATTGGTGTCGTTCCAAAGTGTAATTGCCGGCTGCTCAAGGTTGTGTTCGTACCCCAGCACGCTCAGGCTCCCCGTACTCAGCATCAAAGACCTGGCTTCATATGGTTCGAGCCCAATCCAGCTCCCGGCTAACACTCGAAGGAAATGTCCGCTGGAAAAAATCAGCACATTCCCTGAAACCGCGCGCAAGCGGTCCACAACCCGATCGGCTCGCTCGGCAACCTGCTGTGGCGATTCGCCTCCCGGCGCGCCGTCGCGGAAGAGCTGCCATTCAGGACGCTCTGCATGGATCTCCACGCTTCGTCGGCCTTCATAGTCGCCGTAGTTCCATTCCAGCAGATTTGGATCGTTTTCAGCGACAGCACCGAAGCCAGCTAATTCACAGGTCCGCCTCGCACGACGTAAGGGGCTGGTAAGGACACTCTCGAACAATATTCCGCACAACCGGCCACCCAGTTTCTGAGCATTTCGCTCGCCCAGCTCGGTCAAAGGTAAATCGGTCAACCCAGTGTGTTGGCCCGTCAGACTCCAGGTCGTCTCACCGTGTCGCGCCAAATAGATCAGTGGAAGTTCTTTATGGGCCATTTCTACTATTCCTCCTTAAAGCTCTCCAGCCCGTATGCGGCAGAACCAAGTAACGCAGCGCGATTGAGAATGACGTGGACTGGAAGATGGGCCATGAGCTGACTGAAGCGTCCCTTTCGCTTAAAGGTCTCCATAAAGCGTGACTTCTCCGCAGGATGAGCCATATGCAGGGGAATACCGCCCGCCAGATAGACGCCTCCGGTTGCCATCACTTTCAACGCCATGTTTGCCGCTTCACTCGCTAGAATCGAAACAAATGTATCTACTGTGGCCTTGCACAACTCACAGGGGTTGTATTCGTCAAAGGCCGAATTCGTTATTGCTGCAGTGTGATCTGTTGCGGAGGCGATCGCTTGGGCGATCTCAGGCTTTTCCGGTATCTGCTCGACATCTCGTAGATATTCGTAGATGGATGGAATTCCGATTCCGGAACAGACACGTTCGACGCTGACGTGGTCAAAGCGTCTAAGCATGAATTTGAGCAGGCCGATCTGGCGCTCGTTCGTAGGTGCAAAATCTGCGTGACCGCCTTCGGAACTGTGAGAAACGTATTTCGATCCATCCCAGGTAAGAAATGACTCGCCCAGTCCGGTGCCCGGTGCTACGACGGCAATGGCGCCCTTCGGGACCGGCTGTCCGACATTTAACGTGATTACATCGATCGCTCGCAGAATGGGAACCGCTCGAGCGACCGCTTCAAGATCGTTCATCAGATGGACGAATTTGAAATTTAGATCTTTTGCAAGTGAGGCTTCATCTATCACCCAGGGCAAGTTGGTGATCTTGACGCGTCCATCGATAACGGGTCCGGCAACATCGAAACAAGCTCGCTCAACGGGCGTCTTTGCCTTCTCTAGAAATTCTTTAACCAACACCTGCAGGCTCGGGTAGTCTGCGCTGTGCACCTGGGTCTGGGCGATGGGCGAATGGGGTCCGCGCTCAACTGAAAAGATTGCCAGGTCTGTTTTCGTGCCGCCAATGTCACCTGCTAATAGCATTGCCTACACTCCCTTTGTGACATTCAAATAGTTTGCTTGTCGTTCGCTATTGGGTGTGGAACCCTTGACCGCGAAGAACAAGATGTACAGGTAGCAAATCACTGGAAGCAGAAATGCATGATGAATGCCGCTGTGATCTGCCACCGCACCCTGAATCAGTGGAACGATCGCGCCGCCAACGATCGCCATGCTCATGAAGCCCGATCCAGTTCCTGTCAAAGGTCCAAGTTCGGCAATGCCCAGGGCAAAGATGCTGGGGAACATGATCGAATTAAAAAGTCCGACCGCAAGCATGGTCCACATAGCCAGGTTCCCGCTCGAAAGCATTGAAACTGTCACCAGCGTTGCGGAACAAACCGCACAAAACGCGAGCAGTCGTCCGGTCTTAACCTTTTGCAAAACCGCAGAGCCGATAAAGCGTCCCACCATCGCGCCTCCCCAATAGAATGAGACATAACCGGCGGCGACCTTCGGAGAAAAGCCCGCAATCTCGGGTTGACCGAGATAGTTCACCATGAAGCTACCAATCGAGACCTCGGCTCCGACGTAGGTGAAAATTCCAAGAGCGCCGAAGAGCAGGTTAGGATGTTTCCAGATTGAATCTTTGGTCTTCTCGTCCGGATTGACTGCGGGTTGTTCGATGTTCGGCAGTTTGACGATGGCAATCGCAACTGCCAGTAATATCAAAGCGATGCTTATGACGATGTAAGGCATCTTCACTGTGGCAACCTGGTCCATGCGATAGGCATGTAACGCTTGCGGCGAGAGCTGCTTCAACTGTTCGGCTGCCAATGGTGCCGCTTTGAGGATGAACATTCCGCCTAGTAGCGGCGCCAGCGTTGTGCCGAGTGAGTTGAAAGCCTGTGTTAGATTCAACCGGCTTGATGCTGTTTCGGGCCTGCCAAGCACGAGTACGTAGGGATTCGCAGACACCTGAAGGCCGGTAATGCCGGCCGCAAGGATCACTAGTCCAGTCAACAACAACGGGAAAGACGGAATAGACGCAGCGGGCACGAAAAGAAAAGCTCCCAGACTCATGCTTAATAACCCGACGACCATTGTCTTTTGATAACCGATTTTATTGACGACCATCGACCACGGCACTGAAAAGAGGAAATACGCTGAGAAGAAAGCAAACTGGACCAACATCACCTTGGTATAAGTGAAGTCGGAGATTGACTTCAGATGTGGAACAAGAATGTCATTCAAACTTGTGAGAAACCCCCACAGGAAAAACAGCGTGGTTAGAATGGCCAGAGGGCGTATGTAACTACCGCTGGTCGATGAAACGAGCGTGTTCTTCGTCTGTTCAGAGCCAGCTACCATCTCTCTAGTCGCCATGTTGTCCCTCTCTCTTCCTCTCCTCAATCACATCAGCTATCGGATCACATCCGAGGTTAAAAGCGCGCGTGCTACCACCACGTTTCAGTCTGCACACCGAAGGTGAATCCACTTGTTTTATCGTGAAACGGAATTCCGCCGACGAAACCGCGGAGACCGTTCGACCAGGTTGCATAAGTCACAAAGAGACGCAGTACAGGCCTGCTAAAAAATCGTCGTCCTGCTCCGATTTGCGGAGCGATTGTGAATTTGCGGAGCCAGCCCTCGTATTGACCATTGCCGCTGCTGGTACGATCGAGGCCGGCTTCAAACGCTAGTGAGAGATGATCGGTAAAGAAATACTGCGGCCTGGCACCAATCGAAAGCCACTGGCCCCAGCCTTCTTGCGGATTGCCGCTTTGCGTTCGCTGGTA